>JBCLES010000005.1:0-91928 GCA_038913135.1 Anaerolineae bacterium | reverse complement strand
AAGAGTTCTTTCAAGGCTGGGGGCGCGTGCGCCCCCAGCCTTACTTCTGCAATTGAGTTCCACGCAAGGATTGATTTGCCGAGGGAGCGTCTGCGAGTCGCATAGTGAAAGAGACGGCAGTGGCATGTAGAATCTGCGGGCGGGCATGAACTTTTTCTCGGCTCGCGCATTGATACAGAGGACACCGTTGCCGCGACGGTGATTGTATGGCCTCCAGTAGAGACCAGATCAGATTTTGCGGTCCGCGTTCCTTTCGACTTTAAGGAGCACATGATGCGCCGACTAACGCTCCTCGCCGCGGGACTATTGCCCGTCGGCTTCCTTGTTCTAGCTTTCGTTGCGCTCGCAAGCGCGGCTTCGACTCGGCAGGAGTCGGAAGAGCCGACGACGAGCAGCTGCGAGGCCACGATGACCAAAGTCGTGACACCCGATCGCCTCCTCTTGGGTGCCACGGCGCGTGTCACGCTGGTAATGACCAATACATGCCCAGGTAAGAAGCAGCCGGTCGACATCATGTTCCTCGTCGACGCTTCCAATTCGATGACGCGGGACGATCGCGGCGGTATCGCCGATCCAGGTGATCCCGGCGATCCTGGCCGAACAGCGACTCCAGTCCCCATGAGGACTCCGCCGCCCCTTAGTGAAGTCGCAGGTTTCGAAAGGGAACTGCTGGCGGAGATCGCATTCGGACCTGATCAAGATCCCGGCGTCCCGCCTCCGAGCCCAGGGGATCCCAAACCGATCGGAGGGGATCCGCCGGGCTGCGAGAGTAATGACGCAATCGGCCCGGGCGGTCCGGGCGACCCGCCGGGACCGATTCCTCCCGGGCCCGGGCCAGGTCCTGTCCCACTCCGCGTCTTGATCCCATCCGGCATCGATCAGGCCGCCGGAGTGTTCCAGATGAAGACAGCGACACCGGTCCCTATGAGGACATCTCCGCCCGGAGGACCTACCGCACCACCTGGAAAAGAGACCCCAGTTCCGCCTGGTCCTGTGCCTACTTCCGATCCTGATGAAGGCGAGCCCGCCGGTAGTGAGGACCTCGTCCGCGAGACGCAGCGTTGGCTGCGCAAGTTCATGGACGACGAGCGGATCAAGGCTGACATAGATTCCGGCGCATTGCGGCTAGGACTCGTATCGTTCAACAAGCGGGCACTCACGCTTGTGAAACTGTCGGAGTTCGGTCAGGCCCATCGCGTCGGCACGGCTGCATCGCGACTCCGGGGGCAGGACGAATCCCGGGTAGACATCGGCTTCCAACGAGCGACGACCGAGCTCTCGCAGAAGACGAAATTGATCGGCGATCGCAGCGGCCGAAAGCAATACGTCGTCGTCCTTTCCGATGGAGCCTTCTGCCAACGCGACATGCGCCGAGTGCGAGAGTCGAAAGGAATAGAGATCGCCACGGTTAGTTTCGGCAGGACGGGTTGGGAAAGGCGATTGGCCGAGATCGCGAGCGAGAGGCGCTACGCTTTCGAGGCGCGTCGGATGAAGGAATTCATCGAGATGTACGAGGACGAATTCGCAACCACCGACCAGCCTGAAATCGAGCAACTGATCTTCCAGGACGAGTTGCGCGAGAACATGCGGCTAGTGCCGGGATCGGTGTTTCCGGTTCCATCGACGATCGACGAGCAGACCATCCGGTGGAACGGCTCGCCGGCCGGCGACCCGATCACGACAACGGCTCGCATAACTATCTCACCGGTGATTACGCTAGGCTACGAGATCGAACCGCTGGAGCCTGGAACGCACTTCGTCAGCTATGATGCCTTCGCGCGTTGGAAGGACACTCAAGATCTTCCGGGGTTCGCGATGTTCCCACCGGCTGTGATCGAGGTCTTATCGCCAACGGCGACGCCGTCGAATACCCCGACGCCAACCGACACGGCG
Source organism: Anaerolineae bacterium (assembly GCA_038913135.1). Lineage (GTDB taxonomy): Bacteria > Chloroflexota > Anaerolineae > Epilineales > Epilineaceae > JBCLES01. The sequence continues at coordinate 90,035 of JBCLES010000005.1, read as the reverse complement.
ACACCGACCCCGACGGCTACCTTGACGCCCACGCCGACCCCGCAAGCAAGGTATTTGCCGGTAGCGTACAAGATGCACGCCCTCAAACCGCCTCGGCCGGAAGAGTGCACATCGGAAAAGCAGAAGATCGACGTCGCTCTGGTCGTTGACACATCGACGAGCATGTCCGAAGTCGAACCCGGGACTTCGGGCACCAAGCTCGCCGCGGCTATCGAGGCATCTAAGGCCTTGGTCGGCTTCCTCAAGCTGCCAGATACGTTGGATGGCGATCAAGCCGCCGTGATCGGATTCAATTCGGAAGTGACCAAGTTGACCGAGTTGACCACTTCGCGAGCGACGATTCTCGGAGCGCTGGACGCGCTCCCGGGAACGACGAAAACCGGCACACAAATCGACATCGGCCTAAGCGCGGCCATCGACGAGCTTGCAAGCTCTCGCAGGCGTGTCGGCAGCACGGCATCGATCGTTCTCGTCACCGATGGACGGCATTCCGGGCCTGGCGGTTCGGCTTCCGTTCTAGTCGCAGCTGCTCGAGCGCGATCGTTGGGTCTCGTCGTCTTCACGGTCGGGCTCGGAGGGGATATCGACAGTGATCTGTTGCGCCAGGTGGCGTCCGTGCCGGAGAATTACCGCGCCGCGCCGGATACCTCGGAGCTTGTGCTGATTTATGAGACGATCGCAAGGGAAATTCCCTGCCCGTGATCTGATCACGGCGAATGCTCACGGCATCCGCGGCGCGTTAGCCGTCGGATTGCTGCTCACGGTGCTATCAGGGCGTGCCGCTTCGGCGGCACGCTCTGACGGCGTGCAGCTCGCGCGAGAGGCCTATTCGCTTGAAACGATCTGGAGTAGCGGCGATCTTCCAATACCGCCCGACGCCTTCATGGCACCTCTGGGACTTGCGTTCGACCCTTTCGACGGCACTGTTCTTGTGGTTGACTCCGGAAATCACCGTGTCCAAGTCTTCGAGCCTGACGGGACTTTCGTTCGAACCATAGGAGGCCCGGGGCCGTTGCCCGAAGGGCTCGAGGAGCCGCGTGACGTCGCGGTAAGCGGTAGTCGAGTATACGTGACCGACAGCGCGCGAGATCGCGTGGCGATCTTCTCCGTCGACGGAAGTTACGGCGGCGAATGGTCCGGCCTGGAAGGCCCGTGGGGGATTGCGACTTCGCTCGACGGGACGCAGGTATATGTCGTCGAAAACCGCTCTTCTCGCATTCGAGTCTTCCGAGCTGATGGCACTCCAAGTTCGATAAAGGGCGGGACTTGGGGGCGGTTCGGCGACGGCCCGAACGATCTCAACCGACCTCAAGGCGCCGCAGTGACCTCAGACGGCGAGCTTGTTATCGCGAACAGCGGCCATCGACGGCTTACCGCTTTCGACCTTGTCGACGGTGAGGTCAAGCATGTAAGCGAGAGCACACCCAGTGCGCCGCTCGACGTGGCTTGGTCTTCCGCCGGCGACTTGTGGGCGACATACGCCGACGGCTATCTTCGCCGTCATCAGGCCGGATTCTTCGGTCTGCCGACGATCGGCACGGCGCTCGAAATCCCTGGCGCCGCCGGGCTGACAGTCGATCCACTCGGCGCGCTCTATGTTTCCTTCCAGGATGACTTGCGTCCGCTCCACGGCGTTCAGCACTGGGAACGTTCGGTGATGGTCGATGAGTGGGGCGAGGTTCCCCTGCCACTTGGTCGCATCGACGGTCCTACGCGGATCGCCGCCAACGCCGAGGCCTTGGTAGTCGATGTATGGCGAAGAGTTCAGTTCTTTGCGCTGGACGGACGGGCAGTCGATCAGATCGGGGTAGGTGCCGCCAACGACGTCGAGTCACTTCCTGGCGGAGGTGCTTTGGTCGTCCAAGATGATCGCGCACTGCGCCTGATGCGTGACGGCTCGACCGAGTGGACTTCCCAGCTGCCCGTCACCACGGCGGACTATCCTTGGGCGGTCGCCAGTGCGCACTCAATTGAGCTTGATCGGATCGCGGTGCTCGACTTGGGACGTCAACGCATCCGGATGATCTCACCAGACGGCACTGTGCTCTCCGAGCCGACGTTCCGGCCGGGACTGGGCGCTAGCACATCGCTCTGGGATATCGCGCCTGCGCCCGGCGGGTGGTACACGGTAAACCGAACTGCCGGCACGCTGGAACTCCGCGACGCCGAGAGCCTCGCTGTCCGAAACGCTTGGCGTGTGCCAGGTGAGCCGCTGAGGGTATCCTCGGGAGCAACCGGCGACGATCACGCCTATGTGCTCAATCGTCATGGCTGGGTGTGGAAGTATTCGCCCGATGGCGAACTCAGGGCGGTGTGGCGGGCCGGCGAAAGAGGAGGGGAAGTCTCGGGCGTCGCCGATCTCGACGTCGACGACCTGGGTCGGGTCCTCGTGGTAGACAGCTTGCGCGACGAAGTCGAGGTCTGGTCGCCGGATCCGGACGGCGTGCCGGGCGAGATCCCATCGTTCGACCCTGAATGCACGCCATCAGGCGAGAAATGGGCAGACCCAACCCGCCTCGTTCTCGGTGAGAGTACACGCATACATCTCGGCGTTACCGGTGTGTGCGCGACGTCGCGCGGGCCGACCGACATCGCGTTGGTCATCGACCGATCCGGTTCGATGATCGGCGACAAGATCGTCGCGGCCCAGGCTGCGGCTCTGACCTTCATCGATGCGATCGACTTCGTAGATTCGCGCGTCGCTTTGATCGCGTTCAATCAAGATGCGATCGTCGAGCAAACGCTAACCGCCAATCCGGTGAACATTGAGGTCGCGATCGAGGCCTTGGTAGCCGGCGGAGGCACTGACATCGCGTTGGCGATCGACGCAGCGCGACGTGAACTCACCGGGCCTCGGCGGCGTTCAAGCGCGGACAGCGTGATCATCGTCCTTACCGACGGAGGCTCCGACGAAGTCAGCGCGCTGCGCGCTGCCGATCTGGCAAAACTAGAAGGTGCGCGTCTCTTCACCATCGGGTTCGGCGTCGGGGCAAACATCGCACTACTCGAACGGATTGCTTCTGCACCGGCCGACCATTACTTCGCTCCCGATCCGGCGGATCTCGCCGGAATCTATCGATCGATCGCCGAACGCATCAGCGCCGACGTCTTGTTTCGCACGTTGACCGTCACAGACGAAGTGCCGTCCAACATGCGTTATGTCGATGATTCCGCAGTACCCAGCGCGACCTTCGACGGCAGTAGGCTCGTCTGGATACTTTCCGATGTCCCTTTCGTGGGATTGGATCTGACATATGAGCTCGAGCCCCGCGAAACAGGTGTTCATCCGACCAACGTCCTTGCGATCGGCGAGGGCACCGACGGTTTGGGAAGCGCGGGCCGAGTGAACTTCCCAGTCCCCATCGTAGTGGTCGAAGCACCAACTCCGAGCCCAACGCCGATCCCCGGAATCACCCCTTCCGCGACTCCCACGAATACGATAACGCCGTCGCCGTCGCCGACCCCCGAGAAGATCGCGATCTTCTTGCCGATCGGGCGCAAAGACTTGTGCCGGAGCCGTCGCGCGCGCGTCGACGTCGTGCTCGTGTTCGATACATCCACGAGCATGCGGGAAATGACTTCCGGAGGCCGCTCCAAGCTCGACGCTGCGCAGGACGGCGCTCGGACGCTGATCGATACGCTGGACCTTGATCACGATAGGGCGGCGATCGCGTCGTTCGACAACGATGGACGGATCGACTCACGTCTGACATCCGAACGCTCTATCCTCCTTCGCGCCCTCGCGGGACTCGATCACGCTGCAGGAACGCGGATCGACCTCGGCCTAGAAGTCGCAGCGATCGCGCTCGACGATGCGCGTTTGGAACCGGATTTGGTAACCGCAGTAGTGTTACTCACGGACGGCCGGCCGACCGGCACGACTGATGAAGCGGTGATCGCTCAAGCGGATGCGGTTAGGCGGAGAGGCGCGGCGCTCTTCACGGTCGGTCTAGGCGGCGACATCGACGCCGATCTTCTCGGACGAATCGCGGGCGCGCCCGCACGCAGCATCCTAGCCCCAGACGGCGAGGATCTTTCGCGCATCTATCTCTCTATCGCGCGTGAATTGCCGTGTTCCGGCTCATGAAGTCCACTTCCAGATCGTCCCGCGCGACCCGATGACCGCTCGAGGAGCCACACCGATGAAATCTATTGGTCTCCTTCGCCCCGCCGTGGGCGCGGTAGTCGCTCTGTGTCTGCTCACAAGCGCGTTCTTCACTCTTCGCGGAATCGGTGTCGCTGGGTTGGTCGGCGCTCAAACTGATGATCCGCCGCTAACAGAGGCATGGTCGTTGGTCGACACTTGGGCAGGGACAGGTGAGTCGGCCCCAGGGTCGGTCGTGGCTCCGACAGGCATCGATATCGACGGCAACACTGTCTGGCTGGTAGATGCCGGCAACAACCGTATACAAGCCTTCGATGGCGCGGGCGCTTTCTTGAGGTCGGCGGGACGGCTCGGATCAGGTGACGGCGGGCTCGATTCGCCTCAGGACTTAGCGGTCCAGGGCGGGATGGTTTTCGTCACAGACCGCGGCAATGCTCGTCTGACCCGTTTCCGAACAGACGGGAGCTCGGCTTCGCCGTGGTCGCACCCCGAGCTTCAGAATCCGTGGGGAATCGCAGCTTCAGGCGATCGAATCTACGTGAGCGATCCGGAGCGCGGAGAAGTATTTGTCTTCGAGGACGGTGACGTAGTCGCACGTTGGACGAGCCTCGACGAGCCAATGGGCCTTGATGTCGGTCCGGCCGGCGAGCTGTGGGTTGCGGAGCGCGGGGCATCAGCGGTGACCCGGATCAATCCGGATGGGGTGATCGTCAAGCGGATTGCCACACGTGCCGCGCCCTTGGATATCGGTGTTGACGAATACGGCGATCTCTACATCCAAACCGGGGACTCGATCTTGTGGTACAAAGCCGGCGAAGATCGCAGCACCTTAGCGCTCTACTACCTGGCGATGCGCGGGATCGCTGTATCGTCCCGCCTAGGGGTTCTGGCCACGGTCGCATCTGACACCCGACTTTTCCATGGCGTTGTCGTGTACGCATGGCGACCTCGCGATGGCCTGGCGGAACGGGAATGGCCCCTGCTGGGTTTTCCGCCCGGCCGATTGAGTTCGCCGAACGCTATTCACGCAGGCCCTGATGGGAGGATCTGGATTGCGGACGGGTGGCCGAGAATTCAAGGCTTCAGCACGGCCGGCCGATCCGAGGTGCAATATTCGATTCCGGGTCGTGCCGTCGACCTGACCGTCACGCCCGGAGGGCAAATCGTTGCCGCGGAGCGCAGTCGGTTGCACCGACTCCTTTCGGGAGGAGTACTCTCGGGCACAATCGCTCTGAGGCGAGGTGGTCGCGACTACTGGATCGCGGGCTTGGCTCTCGAACCGGGGGCGGAGGAAGTCACTCTTCTCGATGCCGCGCCCAGCGTGTCACTGAGCGGCATTCAAGCCGTTCTGGCTCGCCGATTCGGCATTACGGACACACTTCAACCAACGTCAGAACACGTTCTCCTCGACATCGACGCCGAAGGCTGGGATCTCCTGTGGGATATTGAGACCTTTGAGACCGGCGACGGCAGAGTTTTGACCTATGTCGCCAACAGATCTCGCCGAACGATCGATGTCTTCGAGGGCGGCTCGCGCGTGGCGCGCTGGCCGGCTGACGGCATTCCGACCCGTTTGGATGTCGGTCCGTCCGGCGATGTCTTCGTCCTCAACACCGATGGGATTGTGTGGCGCCACAACACCATCGGCGCGATTATCGCGGGCTGGGATGCCTCAGCTTTCTCCGCAGGGCTTTCGAAGGTCGTCGACCTCACAGTAGACGACGAAGAACGGGTTTACACGCTGGATCGCGCGGCCAATACGGTTCGCGTGTGGGCGGTGGATCCTGAAGGTGTAGCGGACCGGCCGATCTCCCGTGCCGGCGCGTGCAGTGTAAGGGGCGACAAGCGTGCCGCGCCTTCATCCATCATGCTAGGGCAGCGGGTTACGGTGACGCTCGAAATCGGCGGAGAGTGCCCTGACACTGCGCCGCGTGCCGATATCGTGTTGGCGATCGATCGCTCCGGGTCAATGAACGAAAACGGAGGAATCACAGCCACGCGGGCCGCGGCGCTGGATTTTCTCGACGGGTTGGACCTCGTCGAGGACCGCATCGCCGTCGTCGCATTCAACAACTCGGCGCAGCTATTGTCGCCGCTTGGCGACGACGCTTCAGCCGCCCGAGGCGCGATATCTTCGCTCACCGCGATCGGCGGAACGAATCTGGGCGCGGCCCTCGATCTAAGTGCTGCCGAGCTGTTCGGTGAGCGGGGCAGGCGCGACTCCAAGCCGGTGATCGTTTTCCTTACCGATGGACGACCGGTCGATGGGCCGGAAGAGACTCTAGCCGCGGCGGAACGGGCCAAGGCGCGCGGGGCGCGGATCTTCATGATCGGGTTCGGAGATATCGACCCGATGATAATGGCACTTTCGGCAAGCTCTCCGGAGGATGCCTACTTCGCGGCGGATCCCTCCACCTTGGCAGCCATCTATGCCGAGATCGCCTCTCGGATCTCGGCCGATGTCCTCGCCCGCTCCATGAACGTCGTGGACATCCTGCCCGCAAATATGCGCTACCTCGGTATGGTCGACGGTCCGGATCCCATAGTGACGGGGAACACGCTTCGTTGGTCGCTCACCGATATCCCGTTCGGCGGCATCAGCCTTCGATACGGCGTTGAACCGCTGCGACGTGGCGAGCAACCGACCAACGTCGAGGCCAACGCAGAGTACGTCGACGGTCTGGAGCGGGAGGGGCGGCTGCGTTTCCCCGTGCCCGAGATCGAGGTGCTCGACCTTCGTCCGACACCGACGCCGACACTGACGCCTTTCCCGACGGCGACTCCGACGCCGCTTCCGCCTCGTCCGATCTTTTTGCCGGTCGTGGTGAAGCAGAGATGCATCGACGAGGCCATAGGAACGGACGTCGTCTTGGTCATGGACAATTCCGGCAGTATGAACGAGTCGACGCGCGAGGACGGTCCGACGAAGATGGAAGCGGCGGTGGCGGCCGCCAAGGCGCTTGTCGAGCGCATGCGGACCAGCGACAGGGCAGCGATCGTCGTCTTCCACGATGTGGCCGTTCTAGTCCAGGGGCTTACCTCGGACACAGGTCTTCTTTCGGATCGGCTGAATTCGATCGAAACCGAGAGCGGTACGCGCATCGACCTCGGGCTTCGAGAGGCCATAGTTGAACTGGAGGGCGAACGCAAAGTCGAAGGCAGTACTCGGGTCATTGTCCTTTTGACCGATGGCAAGAGCAGTGTCGATGACGAGGTGGTTCTCGCGGTCGCGGCAGAAGCGGCCACGGTCACCGAGAGTCTTTTCGTGATCGGTTTAGGCAGCCCTGAAGAACTGGACGTCGATCTCCTGAGGCAGATAACGACATCGGACGACGACTTCTACGTGGCTCCGACCGCCGACGAACTCGCTGCGATCTATGCTGAAATAGCGCTGTCTTTGGAGTGCGCGAACCTGCGCTGGCCGTAAGGGTTGAGACCGATCCGGCTGCGCGTGGACTTGCTGCGGCGAGTCGCACCTTACATCGGTGCGCGTGACACCGCGACGGTGGCTCGGCTATAATCGCGACGGTGTCTCTACGGGGCGTGGCGCAGTCCGGCTAGCGCGCGGCGTTTGGGACGCCGAGGTCGGAGGTTCGAATCCTCTCGCCCCGACACGTGCGGGCGTAGCTCAATGGTAGAGCGCCAGCCTTCCAAGCTGGTTATGCGGGTTCGATTCCCGCCGCCCGCTTCTCTTCACTCCGGGCCCATAGCTCAGCGGTTAGAGCAGCCGGCTCATAACCGGTAGGTCCCAGGTTCAAATCCTGGTGGGCCCACTCAGTCAGCGTCGGGCTCGCCAAGCGAGGTCGCGTCCACTTCTGTCCTCTCGACGACAAGGGCTAGTCCCAGCCACCACGCCAACGCCAGGTCGACAAGAAAGAAGTGGACGTCCACCATGCCGTGGGCGAGCGCGTAGATGATCAGCGCGAGGCCCGAGGCCGCTTCCGGGACGCCCAGACCGGAAGGGCGGATGATCGCGTTCCACCGGCGCAAGGCGAGCCACGCCAGGCCTGCGAACATAGAGATACCGATCGCCCCCAGGCGCGTCCACCAGTCAAGGACCGCGTTGTGAGGGAGGCCAAGGAAGCGCTCTTCGATCACCTCCCGGTGAACGTAGCGATCGCGATAGAGCGGCAGGAAGTTGTCTAGGCCGACGCCAAGCCAGGGATGATCGCGGCCCATCTCGAACGCAGAAGTCCACAGGTGGAGCCGGATGTAGCCGGTCGTGCCGGGTGCTATCGATAGTGTCTCGCGAACGCGGTCGGTGCCCGCGAACGGCAGAATTGCAAAGCCAATACATAGGACCGCCGCAGCTGCGAACGCAATCGGACGCCAACGCAGCCTGCCGCCGCCCGCAAGAGCGATCAGATAGGCCGCGGTAGCGACCATTCCGAAGATGAAGGCTCCGCGACTAAAAGTCGCGAACAACCCGAGCGACAACGGAACCAGCGCCAACAGGTACAGTCGAGCCCGACCGGCGAGAACTCCGTCCGCACTGCGCCGCGCTACGACTACATAGGCGGCCGTTGCCGCGACCGCCCTCCCGAGCCACAGCGCTAAATTGTTCGGCGAAGAATAGGGTCCGGAAGCGCGCACGACACCTTCGGCCCTTACCGCTCCCTCCCCGACGATACCCGCGTACAAAACCCCGCCTAATCCGGCGGTCGCGACGATCACCGCGCCGAAAACGAAGCCATCCAGGGCGGCCCTGAGTCCGACCCGCCCCTGTGAACGGATGAGAATGTAAACGAGGATCGGCTCGAGGATTACGGTTCGCCACTCACGGAACGCCGGCTGAGGCACCTCGGCCCATGTGATGCTCGCTCCGGACCATACAGCGAGAGCACAGACCAAGACGACTTCAATCCGTTGCCAGACCGGTGTCTCGCCCATCGCTCTGTCGCGCGTCGGTTGCGCCGTCGACGCCGTCTCCGGGGAGCCCAGATGCTCACATCGGCCAGACCAAGGTATCGCCGATCGGGTCTCGGCTCGTCTCGCAGGTGGACCCACGAATTGATTCGCCGCCGATCGCGCCAGCGCACCGACTATTGCGATCGCGATCAGCAGCTCCACGGGACCGACGGCCCGGGTACCGATCGACAAACGAATCGCGTAGAAGAAGGGCGCCATCGCGAAAATCGATGCAAGAACGGTCGTTGGCCTGAACAGGGCGAAGCCGAGCCCAAGAACGATGACAACGCCGCTCGAGGACAGTGCGATCGCCACGATGAGCGCATTTTGCGTCACATCTTGGCCGAGCGCTCGAACGCAGAGCGCGTTCAAGACGATCGCGCCGAACCATGCCAACCGAACGTATGTCCGTTCAAACGCACGCTCGCCATGACCGACGACTCGCCGAATCTGCACAGGCGGAAGTTGCCGCAGGCCCATAAAGGCGAGGCCGGCAAGAACCGAGAGGGCCGCCACAGCGGCAGATAGTCCCGCAAGAACTGAGTAGCGCGGCTTTAAGCTCTCAACCACTTCGATCGATTCGGTCTCGGCCGACGGCGCAGGCGCACCGGATCCGATCGCGGCTAGCGCATCGAAGAGGCGCGTCGGTTCCACTTGGTCGTCTACAAGCGCAAATCCAATCTCTAGGTCGCGAGATACGGCGGTCGGACTCAGATGCCAGACGAACATCGGACCCATCCAGGGCATTTCGGTCCGAGCTATCGCCCACCCGCGTCGCAGATTTCGAGCCGCTTCGTCCGGAGGATATCCTCCCCAGGGCGAAGGGAGATCCTCCTGATCACCTGCGTTGGCCCGCCAACCCCAGGCGACTGCCCAGAGCGGTGCGCTGATAGTGTGGCGTTCCAAGACTTCGGCGAGGACGTGCGCGCGCGCAAAGTTCAGGATCTCCCGATCGGACCGCCGATCGTCCGCTCCCTCGCGCAGCCCGAAAGGCTCGATGCCGACCGCATCGACGGAATCTAGGACGCCGGTCCGCGCCAAGCGGTCCAGAAACACAACGTCCGATATGGCGCAAGGACTGAGATCGGTTGTGGGGGCGAGGCCGGCTGAAACAACCAGAACATCTTCGCGCTCCGCGTGAATGGCATCCGCCACAGCGCCGAGCAACTCCGCATAGTCCTCGGGATCCGGGCCGAGAGATCGCCAATGCGGATGGAGGTTGGGCTCGCGCCAGACCTCGATGGCCCAAACCTCGGGGCGGCGACGGACTACTTCGGCCGCGAACCTAGCCAGGTCGGATTCATCCGTCGGCGGTGCCGTTTCGGCATCGGTCGCCGACGGAGTGCAACGATAGAAGTGCTCTGGAGGCGGTGGATCAAGACGTGACCATGCCGGAGCCCTTTCGAGCGTGAGGAGCACGCGCATGTTGAAGCGCGCGGCAGCTTCAAGAACGACATCGATCTGGGCCCAGTGCATGTCGCCGCGTGTGGGCTCGATGCGCGACCAATCGAGGGGTAAGCGGAGAGCAGTAACCCCGGCATCCTCGAGAAGCTTCAGCGCGCGTTCACGCGCTTCGGGCGTCATCGAAGCTAGATCTGCGTTGACTCCAAGGAGAGGCCGCTCGGCGCCAGCGGAATCGGCGTTCTGCGCGAAGATGGGCTCGGCCGACTCCGGGCCGCCGGACACCGCCAGGATGATGGCGGCGACCGCTACCGCACATGCCTGACCTCGGTCGTTAGACTTGAACGGCGAGAATGCGCGCCTCAAGCCTTCAACGTCCATGTCTCCGAAACGACATCGACTAGCCACTTCGGAGTAGGGCCGTCTTCCGTCGAAATTAGGACCGCATCCGGGTGCTCAGAGGGCTCAGCGGCTACATCCCTTTCTTCAGCATGGTTTACTTGGTTCGTATCGGTGTCTTCGAATCCCGTCAATTCACCGGCGCCTCCGATCATCGGCGGCAGCGCAAATGCCGAGTGCATGGCCAGCGCACGTTCAAGCTGCGCGCCGAAAGGCGTGCTTGCGGATCCCGCGAGCCATATGGGGATTGCATAAGTCTCCGCCATCTCGGCGATGTCGATGGTCGCCGTTGCTCCGATGACCAGAGGATCGACGATGAAAACGTCACAGGCTCCGATCCTCCGTGCGGAGTCTGCCTCGCGCTCGCTGGCGAACGGCCCCATCGCCAGGGGCGACCTCAACCATGAGCGTAGACGAACGCCCTCGGCAAGGGCGTGAGCCGGATAAGGCCGAGCGATCAGCATCGGCCCTAGTCGGTCCAGCGCCTCGATGACCTTCGAATCGGCGGGCCGGTATGCCCCGCCGAGGTCGAGGATTAGCCGACCGAAGTCGATGTTCATCTCCGCTAGGGCCGCAGCAATACGGCGATCGGCGTTCGGCCGGAGTTCGATCACCAGCGGGTCGCCGTTACTGGAAGGTTCATCTCCGGCAAGAAAATTAGTTATCGATTTGAGATCGTGGCCCTGGAATCGCCTTGCCTCAGACAGGGGCCTGGCCGCGATTCCAAGCGCGGCATCGAGCGAGATCTCGCGGACGCGGCGCCAGAGATCCCAGGCGGCGTGTTCGATCCCGGCAACGGCAGCCGATTCGGACGCCAACTCTTCGAAGTGAACCGGGAGGGATGACGGCGCCCTGAACTTCTCGGAGACAAGGGCAGGCGCCAGCGCGTCCTTCAGGGCGGTCCAGGGTCCATGATCCCTCCAAGGCACGCGGCATTCTCCCCAGCCCTGGGCACTTCCAGCTCGGATCTCCACAACGATCGACTTGCGCGACTGGCCGGACACGCGATGAAGACGGACGGTATCGACGGATATTTCCGCTTCGAGTGACGAAGCTGCCCACTCTAATCGAGGGACGCCGACTACGCGGCCATCGTCGACCGGCACCATTGACGGCAAGCGGTTCCGCCACGCTTTGAGTTCCGCCCGCAGCTGATCGATCGCCAAACCGAAGGCATCTTCGGGGGCGTATTCGAGTGCAGCCAGCGCCCTAGATAACAGGCGCTCGGCACCGATGGCATTGTCCTCGACGATAAGCTTATGAAACGCTGCGGCGGCTTGAATCATGCCTTGAAGATGGACCTTAGGCGGCCCGTCAACCACCAACCAGGCGCGTTCAAGCGCCTCGTGAGCACCCCAGTGATCGCCCAGATTGAAGCGCGCCCGACCACGTGCCACGCAAGAGTCGATTTTCGAACTGTTGATTACTTCGCGAGAACTCACCCGCCGCTGGCAGCCTCGATCGCGCTGCGGATCGCCTCGATCGCTTGGTCGCCTGAGCCCTCGATCTTCGACTCGCCGATGATGAAGCTTGGCGTGCTTTCGATACCGCTCTCGCGGGCGAAGGCGATATCAGTTTCGACCAACTCGATCATGGCGGCATCCGCAAGGCACGCCTTGAAGTCGTCGAGGTTTAGCCCAGACTCCGACGCGATCATCTCTAAACGGGGCCTTGAAAAGCCGCCGGTGTTTGCGATCGCCGCCTGATTCTCGAACAGCCAATCGTGATAGCTCCAGAAGCCGCCCTGGCTATGCGCGCAAAAGGCCGCCGCCGCGGCCGACTTCGATTCGTCCCCTTGGAAGGCAAAGTTAACCCATACGAGCTTGGCCTGCCCTGTCGCTATGAAGTCGCGCTTGATCGAGCGAGAATATATCTGACTGTAGTCCTTGCAGTGCGGGCACTGGAAATCCGCGAACTCGTATAGCGTCACCGGCGCATCGTCATTCCCAAGACACGGACGCCCGTCGGGGTCAGTACATTCGCTGACCGACTCATCCTTCGTTGTGACTATCGGCGGCACGACTTGGTCTCCACCCGGCGAGCCGAGCATCGCGATCAGGCCGCCGATGACCAGCACTGCGAGCACCGCGGCGATGCCGATGAGCTGCCAAGACATTCCCTGCTTCTTCGCTCTTGCCACGACTTCGCTCTCCTCGCTTGGCCGCCTAGATGTGCGCGGTCTGACATTCCGACTTGCGATCGCGGATTCTAGACGCGGGCTGAGACGCCGTCAACGCGACTCATCGGTCGTGAGACCCAGCATCCTGCGCTTTTGCCGTCATGACTAGTCCCGTACAGCGCTCAAGAGCGGCCGAGCTCGACCAACACCGCGCCGCCAAAGAGTCCAACACCTCGCCGCCAAAGCGTTGACAGCTAGTAGTCGGAGTGGTAGACTGGCATGCTGTCGTGACGGCGTCGTCAGAAGGCGCAGCCGGGACAGCCGGGTCCCCGTAGCTCAGTGGATTAGAGCGTCTGGTTGCGGTCCAGAAGGTCGGAGGTTCGAGTCCTCCCGGGGATACCAGAGCCGAGGTGGCGGAATTGGCAGACGCGCAGTGTTCAGGACGCTGTGGGCTTAGGCCCGTGCGAGTTCGAGTCTCGCTCTCGGCATCGGCGGAAGTGGCGGAATTGGCAGACGCGCTAGGTTGAGGGCCTAGTCCCGGTTATACGGGGTGGGAGTTCGAGTCTCCCCTTCCGCACTTCTCGTGCTTTGTACGCAAGCACCGGTCGCAAGTACCGGTCGCAAGTACCGGTCGCAAGTACCGGGCACGGGAATTGCAGCCGCAAAAAGTTGCTGGGCACCTTTTCAATCAGGCGATGGGTGATCCGCCGCTGGTTACGGCCAGAGGAACTTCCCAACTGCCACGTAAATGTGGGCCTCACGAAACCGTAAGTGAGGGCGCGCTGCCCGCAAGGGCGCGTGACGACAGCCGCAACAGAGAGTAGACCTGTCAGCCGAAAGGCCGGCAAGGGTGAAAGCTCGCCGGGAAGGTGAGGGTGCGTGCCGGAAACGGCCGCACGCAGGCGAGGCGACCACGGCAGCAAGGCGGGTGGGCCGGGCAAACCGCTTCCGCTTCGCGGAACCGACGTTCGGTCCCGCCGCAGCAGGTCCGGTGAAGGCGTGCGACACACGCCAGGCCAGGACCGGCCGGGGCGGTTCGTCCGCCCTGAGATAGATGGCGGACTAGACAGAATTGGGGGTATGATCCCATCGCCTCCGGGTGCGCCCCCGTAGCTCAGAGGATAGAGCACCGGCCTCCGGAGCCGGGTGCGCAGGTTCGAGTCCTGCCGGGGGTATATGATTGCTTCACATGGCGGCGTAGCTCAGGTGGTCAGAGCGAGCGGCTCATAATCGCTAGGTCGTTGGTTCAAGTCCAACCGCCGCCACCTGCCGCGACCCGGCAGCTTTGACACTCTCGGGTCGCGCATTAGAATCTCCGGCCTTGGCGCGGGCCAACATGTTGGATCGTCAGGTCTTGGCCCCTTCGTCTAGAGGCCTAGGATACCGCCCTCTCAAGGCGGAGACACGGGTTCGAATCCCGTAGGGGCTACTTGCGGCCAACCTTCGGCTAGCCGCGATTTTTTTGGGGGATAGTATAACGGTAGTACAACTGACTCTGGATCAGTAGGTCGGGGTTCGAGTCCCTGTCCCCCAGCCATCAGTGACCTTAACAAGAGAAGATCGTGGGGAGGTTACCATAGCCTGGTAATGGAGCGGCCTGCTAAGCCGTTGCGGGCGCAAGCCCGTCGAGGGTTCGAATCCCTCCCTCTCCGCTCCCGGCCACGTAGCCAAGTGGCAAGGCAAGGGTCTGCAAAACCCTCATCGCCGGTTCGATTCCGGCCGTGGCCTTGGGCCGAGGTAGCTCAGTTGGTAGAGCACTTGACTGAAAATCAGGGAGTCCCCAGTTCAAGTCTGGGCCTCGGCACTCGTGTGGCCACACGTTCCAGAGACGACGTGGCCACGCACCTTCCACCGTAGCTCAATTGGCAGAGCATCCGGCTGTTAACCGGAGGGTTACTGGTTCGAGTCCAGTCGGTGGAGCCTAGGCGTTAGGGCGATTAGCTCAGTTGGTTAGAGCACTCCCCTGATAAGGGAGAGGTCCCAGGTTCAAATCCTGGATCGCCCACTTCGCGGAGATCATAGCTCAGTTGGCAGAGCACCTGATTGTGGATCAGGAGGTCGCGGGTTCGAGCCCCGTTGGTCTCCCTCGCGGACGCATCGGTTTTGACTAGGGTGCGTGATGCAGAAGTAGCGGGGCTGTAGCTCAGCTGGGAGAGCGCTTGAATGGCATTCAAGAGGTCAGGGGTTCGAATCCCCTCAGCTCCATCGGAGATCGTGACAGCGACCGGATCCTAGAGCGGCATGCGGGCGTAGCTCAGTGGTAGAGCATCTGCTTCCCAAGCAGAGGGTCGTGAGTTCGAATCTCATCGCCCGCTCTGAAGCGTAGGATCGACGCCAATCTGATCTTTGCGGCACAGTTTCATGGCACGACAACACAACACGGCTAAACTACGGCACAGCTTGAGAACGACACAGCTACATGCAGGCGGAGCGGAAAAACGGGGCGTGGCGCAGTCCGGTTAGCGCGCTTGGCTGGGGGCCAAGAGGTCGGAGGTTCGAATCCTCTCGCCCCGACCTTAAGATGGACCGGCGGTTGGCATCAGATAGTTCGGTATTCGGAACGCTCGTCGAAGTCCAGTGCCCATTCGGCTGGAAACTCAGCCGGAGTCTGTGTTCGCTCTTGTCCACTTTATTCGGTTTAGTGTTCGAAGATTCGAGGGTGCGTAGCTCAGTTGGTTAGAGCGCACGGTTCACATCCGTGAGGTCAGAGGTTCAAGTCCTCTCGCGCCCACTGTGACACCAACGTCTGCAAGGGGGGTGTCACGTATGCGTTTCGGGGAGTGGCGCAGTCCGGTTAGCGCGCGTCGTTCGGGACGACGAGGTCGGAGGTTCAAATCCTCTCTCCCCGACCATGGTGGTGCCGTTTTGAGTATCCGGCAGCACCGCACTGCCCACGTAGCTCAGTGGTAGAGCGCGTTCTTGGTAAGAACGAGGTCGGCGGTTCAATCCCGCCCGTGGGCTTACGTCGATGCCGCAGGACTTGCGGCGCCGATCGCCATTCACAATCGGCCGAGGTGGCGGAACTGGCAGACGCGCGCGACTCAAACTCGCGTGGGGTTATACCCGTGTGGGTTCGAGTCCCACCCTCGGCACCATTCTGCACCGGTTACTTTGAGCACCTCAGTCGACCGCCGCCGCCAGCATTTCTGGTGGCGGCGTTGTTCGTTGTACGGCCCGATCAGAACGCTATACTTTCGCGCGTCATCATCGAAGTACACGCCCTTGGGACGTAAGGGCGTTATCTACATCGTGGAGACCGTGAGCGATGTCGGTTCTGGTCCTCAACGCCTCATTCGCGCCGTTGAACGTCGTTTCTGAACGGCGTGCGATCGTGTTGCTGATAAAGGACAAAGCGCAGCTGATCGAAGCGCGCGAGGGTCGGATAAGCTCCGAATCCCTTTCGTTGCCGCGTCCGACTGTCATCCGACTAGTGGCCTATGTGCGCGTGCCGTATCGATTCCCATTCCCGGTCACGCGTCGCGGGATCCTCGCTCGGGACGGTTACGCTTGCCAGTATTGCGGAGCGTCAACCGCCCGAAACGAGCTCACTATCGACCATGTTGTGCCGCGCTCACACGGCGGACGGCGAACGTGGCAAAATCTCGTCGCGGCTTGCCTGCGCTGCAATCTTAGGAAGGGCGGACGGACGCCGGCACAAGCCGGGATGCAGCTCCGCTCAACCCCTTGCCCGCCCCGTTATGTCGCCGTGGCCTTCGTCGCGATCAGCGAAGGCGACGAGCGCTGGCGCAAGTACATCGAGCCGAACGCTTCCCGAAAAATGGCGTGAGGCTGCGTGTTGCCTGAGCTTGACCAACCCTTAGCGGCCCGTATACTTCCCGTTCCTCGATGCGGGGTGGAGCAGAGGCAGCTCGTCGGGCTCATAACCCGAAGGTCGCAGGTTCGAGTCCTGCCCCCGCTACCTGAACTTGGGCGCGCCGCATCCGGCGCGCCCTTGTTGCATCCGGCGTCGTTCCGAACGTGCCGCGAGAAGATATGCTCCTGATCTTGGATGTCGGCAACAGCAACGTCACGGCCGGTTTGTGGCGCGACCCGAACTGGATCGGCGAGTGGCGTATCTCAACCGATAGGCGTCGAACGGCTGACGAATACGGCGTGTTGCTCGGGGCGCTCCTCAAGCGCGACGGCCATGAGTTCCGTGAGGTCGACGGCGTCGTTCTGTCAAGCGTCGTGCCGGAACTCGTCGCCGTAATGGTCGAACTTGCGCGCTCCGAGTTCGGCGTCGAGCCGATCCTTCTGAGTCCGGGAGTCAAGAGCGGCTTGGAAATCGTTTACGATCCTGCGACTTCGCTCGGCCCAGATCGTCTGGCAGCTTGCGTTGCGGCGCGGGACCAATTCGGCACTCCGGTCGTCGTCGTCGACTTCGGCACCGCGACTACAATCAGCGTAGTCGACGTTGCCGATCGGCTGATAGGCGGAGCGATAGCGCCCGGCGTCGGGATTGCGGCCGATGCGCTCGCCCGTGCCGGCGCTCGGCTGCCTCGAATTGCGCTGGAGCCGGGCGATATAGCGTTGATCGGTCGGACGACCGCCCAAAGCATGCGCTCAGGCGCCCTTCTAGGTCATGCCGCGGCAATCAACCACTTGCTTCGGGCGATCGATAGAGAGCTCGAGACCAAGGACGACGGCCGTGCAACGGTCGTCGCCACCGGTGGATGGTCGGGCACCCTGGCGCCGCTCGTGCCTCGGATCGATGCGATCGAGCCGCGCCTGGTCCTCAATGGATTGCGGCTCATCTCTCAAATGGAACGCGAATCACAGTGAGTCGTGAAGGGGCCGACGATGAGGCAGGCGGGAACTCATCCCCTGGTCGCGGCGACGAGCTCGATCCTGCCGTGGTCCCGATTGCGGATCCGCTCGCGGGGATGTCAATCGTCCTTGGCGTCACCGGCTCTATCGCCGCCGTCAAAGCCATCGACTTGACAAGCCGCCTCGTTCGCGCGAAGGCTGTGGTGGACGTCGTTATGACGCGTAGCGCGGCAGAATTCATCCGCCCGATCGCCTTCCAGGCGATTACACACCGCCCGATTTCGGCCGATCTCTGGAAGCCGGCCGATCCGTCGGGCATGGACCACATCCAATTGTCGCGCGAAGCTGATCTCATGCTCGTCGCGCCCGCGACGGCAGACACGATCGCGCGCCTAGCACTCGGCAGGGCCGACGATGCCCTTACGACGACGGCGCTCGCGCTCAATGCACCACTCGTCGTAGCCCCGGCGATGGAGCCGGAAATGTGGTCTCACCCGGCGACACAAGCCAACGTCGCAACCTTGCATTCACGCGGCGTCTACTTTGTCGGCCCGGTCGAAGGTCGTCTCGCATCGGGTAAGATGGGCTTGGGCAGAATGGAGGAGCCTCAAGCGATTGTCGATGCGCTGCGCTGGAGACTATCGCGCGGCGGAGTGCTCGATGGTCGAACGGTTCTTATCAGCGCCGGCCCTACCCGTGAGTCGATCGACCCGCTGCGCTTCATTTCGAACCGATCGACCGGCAGGATGGGGATTGCGCTCGCGGAAGCGGCGCGCGATGCCGGCGCCGATGTCGTACTCGTGCTCGGTCCGGTTGATCGGCCGTCGCTTCGCGGTGTGGAAGTCGTCGATGTCGAAAGCGCCAAATCGCTTGCCGAAGCTGTTCTCGAGGCCTCAAGCTCCGCCGATGTGATCATCATGGCGGCCGCCGTCGCGGATTTCACCCCTGCGGTCACGCACCCTGGCAAACTCAAGAAGATGGGTCGCGACCGATTGACTCTCGAGCTCGAAAGGACGCAGGATGTTCTCGGCGCCATCGCCGAAGAGATGGGAACACGGGCTGCAGACACTTTGCGACCGTTCATAGTAGGCTTTGCTGCCGAGACCCACGATCTTGAGGCGGAAGCCAGGCGGAAGTTTGAAGCGAAGAACCTCGATCTTGTTATCGCCAACCAAATTCCTGCCGGATTCGGCGACCGTGAGACCAACGTGCTCATGTTGGGCGCCGACGGTTCTTCGCGTTCTCTAAGCGGCCCCAAGCGAGTGGTCGCCGGCTGGATCGTTGGCGTGATCGCTGCAGCGCTTGCGGCCAAGCAATGAATACGGCCGGCACAGGCGTCGCGGCGCTCGAGAGTGCTATTGGTTCGGACATTGAGGTGTGCGGTGGATCGCCGTATGCGTCGGCCGACGGTGAAGCCTCGGCGGGTTCGTCGAACTTGGGCCGAGACAGGGCAACGTTTCGTTCCACCAAAAGGGTGATTGCGTGAGCGAAGAGCGCGTCGATCCGGAGTTGAGCCGTCTTCCAGGTGGCATTGGGAGCGCAATCGTCGCCGTGCGCGGCGCTTTGGAGAGCGCCTTCAACAAATTGCAGAATCCTGAAATCGCGCGTCGCGTCGCTTTGATCGCTCTTCCGATTCTCGTTATCGCCTCGCTGGTTCTACCGCCCGTCTCTCTCGTCCGGCGCATAGCGGCTCGTGGCCATGCTCGAGTGGTGAGCGGAGCGAGCATCCAAATCCCGGTGCGCGGCGATGATTCGGCAAGCTTGGAGATCTCTAGTCGCGCGATATTGCGCCAGAGCCGAATCTCACTTTGGACACGAAGCGACCTTCCGCGAGGCGTCGATCCGCTCCCAGCCGGGCAGATGCCCATCAGCGTCGCATACCGATTGGATGTGCGCGGCCCTGCGCCAGTCGAGGCTCGCCTCAGTGCGTCTTTGCCAATCGGGGCTGACGCCCAACCTTTCGTAGATCCTTACGGGTGGGATGGCGAGCACTGGCGTTGGCTCGCGCCGGAGTTCACTTCGGCGAATCGGATCCGGATTCTGCTTCCGCTCGGAGATTTCGTCCCCGATCCGGTCGTAGTGACGATGGCCAGAAGCGGTGCGACAGAGGTGAGCGCGGTACTGCTTCCGCCTCCTGCCCGCATGCCGGCCGCAGCCGCTGAGCTGCCTTCCGTCGAGCTCAGGAGCTATCGACTCGCGGACGATCAGGGGACAGTGGAGCGCAGGCCAAATCCGCCCCTTCCTATCTCCGTCCGCCGAACGGCGCTTATCGACGACATGGACGGGCCGCGCGTTCGGGATGACCTTGTGACGAACATGCTTATCCAGCCCGAAGCTCGGCGCCGACACCGCGAGCAGGTCGTGCGCATCGCGTTGGAAGATCGGGTCGACGGGATCGTGCTCGACTATCAGGGCGTGCCGGACGACCTCTTTCGAGCATACGCCGACATGGTCGGCCGGCTGAGCCGAGATCTCCAAGAGCGCGGCATCGAACTGGTGGTCGTCGTCCCGATGCCGCGCTTCGATGGGGAAAGCTGGGACCCCGGCGCCGTCGACTGGCGCCGTCTGGGCTCGGTCGCCTCCGTGCGCATTCGACTCCCCGACGATAGACCAATTGAAGTCACGACTCTTGATTCGATGGTCCGATGGGCACTTCAACAAGTGGATCGACGGCGCCTGCAGCTAGCTTTACCGGTCTGGGGCCGTGACACGTACGAGGACGAAGTGGTCAGAGTCGGCTTCGGCGAGGCCCTGACGCACGTGCTCGATATGGCTCGTTCCGACGCTCCGCGCAGGCTCTCGCCAGGCGTCGAAACCACTGTTGAGCTTCCGGCGATCGGCGCAGCTGAGCTTGGCCGCGATCAGGCGACAGGAATGTGGCGGTTCAGCTATTGGGACGCCAACCGAAGGCGCCACGTCGTTTGGCTCAACGATGCCGAAGGACTTGCGCCGGCCTTCGAAGTCGCAGCTCACTATCGGCTTGGTCGACTCGCGCTCGACGGCGTTAGCGCTGCGGGAGATCCACGGGTCTGGAGTCTCGTATCGAATTTCTTGGAGTCCGGTGAGGCCGAAGCGGCCCAGATCGACTATCTCCTCAGGTGGCAGCTCGTCGATCCCGAAGGCCGGGTTGTCGAGGAAGCGCTTCAGCCGGTCGAGGATGCTTCATTCAATTTCAAAGCGCCTTCAAGCGAAGGCGAGTACGGCCTTCGCGTCGACTTAGTTACGGGAGAGGGCGCTTTGGCGGCAATAGGAGTTCCGCTGCCGGTCTCGGTCGCGCCGGCGCCACCGCCGAGCCCAACTCCCACCACGGTTGTCCTACGAGTTCTCCCGACGCCTGAGTCGTATTCGACATCTCCGCCACCCAGCGATGAGGTCGGTGTAGTGCGCGCACCGATCCGTATCGGCGCAACGACCGAGGCAGGTGCCGGTACCGTCATCCCGGAAGCGGAGTGGGACGCGGAGGTAGAGTTCGCTCAGGCTGCGCTCAGGTCTGAGCCGGACACTTCATCGGCACAGGTATCCGACCTTCGGCGCGGGGATCGAATGCTCATTCTGGAACGCAACCCGGATGGCGATTGGCTAAAGGTTCGGATAGCCGCCACCGGATTGGAGGGCTGGGTTCTGGCCAGGCTTGTCGTCGAGCGTGAGCCAACGCCCGACGCGACCAGCGAGTCCGCCGCCTCCCCGAACTCATCAAGAACGGTTGGAACGGCGACTGTGGTCGGAACTCGCACCCCCACCGCGCCATGATCTCTGAAGCGCTGATGCACCCTATGGCCTGGATACTTCTCATGCTGGCGCTTCACTCGGCCGCCCGTGCCTGGCAGTGGACCCGAGGCCGGTCACCGAGCGGCGACAGGCCAGAGATCCGCCGATGGGCTGAGACACTCTATCTGGCCGGCATTCCTATCGCCGCCGTTTCGCTCCGAGTCGTTCCGAGCGTCGGACATATGGGGCTCGACGTTCCTGCTCGACCTATGGTCCCCATCGGTACGGGCGTGATACTGGGGTTACTAGCTTGCTTGCTCATCTCCGCGTGGGAGAACGATTGGCGACCGACGGTAGGAGCGTCGAGGCTTTTACAAGCGGCGCGCGAGGGCGACATCGGTCGCGACAAGCTAGTCGAGCTTCTCAGGCGGGCTCTCGAGTTCGAGCTCCACTGGGCTCTGTTTCGGGCTGCTGCGCTCGACACGGGATTCGGTTCGCCCGAATCCGGCGGCGTCGGTCCGGCGATGTGGCTGGCGGTCGTCCTGCTCGGAATTGAGGGCTGGTCGAACCCAGCGACCAGGGAATCGGTGGGCTCACGGCATTACTCTCGACCGGCTGCGAGGTCGGCTGCGTTCGCCTTGACCAGCACCCTCGCCTTCGCTTTATCCGGCAGCAGCCTGGCGGGCCTGATCGCTCAGATTATTGCCCGGTTCGCGCTGGCGAAACTCGACGAATCTGAAGTTAACTGCGTCGGCCAAGCCGATCTGGATCACACGGTTGTGGAGCCGATCGTCGTCGGCTAGCGATCAGCGAAAGATGTCGATGACGAAATTCGAGCCGAGCGAGTTCGCGACGAGCGTCGAAGCGTAGATCAACGCGAACATCGCCACACCAAGGACAAGGATGCGGCGAAGATCGCGCGCGACGTGCTTGTATGTCGCGGGAAGATTATCGTCGTATGTCGCCGCGGCAACAGGGGCTGCAGCCGCGATCGGCCGCGCCGAACGAGCGCTTGTGGCCGTAGCGCCGGGCGCGCGTGGTACAGCCGGCTTTCGGGGAGCGCGGCTTTGTCGAGACGACTTGCGGGACATGGTTTCTCCGAAGACGGCGCTGACACCAGAAAGGCGAGCGATCGCAAACAGGGCGATTATACGCCGTCGGAAGCGGATCGAGCAAGGAACCGATCCTTGACGACTTGGCCCAAGCCGATGATCTCGCGATCGCCAAGCACTACCGCAAGGGATGCGTACAGGCCGCCTCCGATCAACGCTCCAACGGCGCTGCGGGTCAACCAGCCTACAGTCCCAGAAGGCAGCACAGTCATCAGCCAGCCGTCAATCCACCATACCGTGACGCCCATCGCAGCAGCAGCCACGCTTGCCCGAGAGATTGTCCGCCAGATTCCCTGCGTGGCGTCAGCGCCGATCAATCTGCGGGATAGTGCGAACATGACGAGAGCATGCAGGGCATGTTTGGCACTGTCCGCCAGCGCGAGTCCCACGAACAGATACTCCGGCGGCAGTGAGAAGAAATCGCGCACTGTGATAGCCCACGCGACGCCGATCCATGCGCCGACGCTGAACACGCCGACCAGCGCGGGAATCCAAGTTCGGCCGCGAGCATAGAAGGCGTAGTTCAACGGCCAATCGACGGCGGCGAACGGCAAGCCGATCAGATATGCGATCAGCGCGACGGCAACTCCCGTCCGATCGGCATCGCCGAAGGCGCCGGCCTGAAACGCCGCACCTGCCAAAGGCTCCGCGAGCACCGCGAGGCCGACGGCGGCTGGGATGGACAGCGCTAGGACAAGGCGCACTCCGCGCGCTAGGGTCGTTGCGAACCGCTTTTCGTCGCCGCGAGCATGCGCCCCCGACAGGGCCGGCAAGATGGCGAGCGAAATCGCCACCGAGATGAAACCATGGGGAAATTGAACAAGGCGAGTAGCGAGCTCGAGCAGGGAGCGCGCCGACGGTCCGGCAAGCGTCGACCAACGCCCGTCCAGCGACGGCAGGAAGATGTCGGTCACGACAAGTCCTGCCGCGATCGGAGCATAGAGCACCAGGATACGGCGGACGGCAGGGTGTGCGGGACCCGCGGGATGAAGGCTCACGCCGGACCGCCCAACGCCGTACCAGAGGATGGCCAGTTGGCCGGCCGCTCCGAACGCGACTCCCAGAGGCATCGCCATCGGCCCGAGCCGTCCGCGCAACGCGATCACTGCCGTTATCATCCCGACGTTGTAAATCGCGCCCGCGATGGCCGGGACAGCAAAGCGCTCGCGAGATAGTAAGAGCGCGGTTAGGACGCCCCCGGCGCCAAAGAGAACCGCAGATGGCGCCATCAGTTTGAGCATCAGCGCCATCCGCTGCGCTCCCGCCTCGCCGAATCCGACTGCCAACCATGAAGCAATGGGCTCGGCGAAGACTATTATGCCGAGCATCGCGATGCCCGTGGCCAAAGCGGCGGCGCTCAGGATGGCGCTCGCCGCCCGGCCGAACGCTGCCCTATCGCGATCCCGATATCCGGCAAGCACCGGCACGAGCGCCGCACTGAGCTGTCCGCCGATCAAAAGAGTATAGAGGTGCATCGGCACTTTCGACGCGATCAGAAAAGTGCTCAGAGCTTCGCCGGGGCCGTAGGTAGTGGCGAGCACCCGATCACGAATGAAGCCAAACAATCTGCTCGCAAGATTGCCGAGCGCGAGCACCGATGCGGCCGCGACAATTCCTTGGGACGCAGTGGGGGGCGGGGATACTTCCGAAGGTGCGGCCGTGTACTCCGTCTCGCTCACAATCGACCAGCTCGGATACGTTCGATCAACTGGCGGGTGGAGCGGCCTTCCACGAATTCGAGATAGCGGATCTCGGCGCCAAGCGCGGCCGCGACGAGCGCCTCCGGTGGCTCCCCTGCGCACCCTCCATAGTCCCCGCCTTTGGTGTAGATGTCGGGCCGGATAGCTGCAACTACGCCTTCAGCGGTTCGGTCCGCGAAGATGGTGACGGCATCGACCATACGAAGGGAGGCCAGGAGCTCAGCTCGCTCGGCTTCGACGATGATCGGGCGGCCGACCCCCTTGCGCACCTCAACGGAGGCATCGTCGTTCAGCGCGACGACGAGACGATCGCCGAGTGCTCGCGCCGCGCCGAGATATCTAGCGTGGCCCACATGAATCAAATCGAAACAACCGTTGGTAAGGACGACGCGGAGACCTTTCCGCCGCCACTCCTCCCGCCTGTTTACGGCTTCTTCAAGGCTCAGAATGCGTTTGCGGAGACCACCGGCGGCCGGAATCGGCATGGTTGGATCGTAATCTCCGGCGTTCGAGCCTAGCGTCATGAGCCGTTCGCTCGCGCAGCATGAATCTCGAACATTATCTCGGCGGCGCTGGGAGCGGCTACTCCGAGTCGGCGGATTACGGACGCGGCTCCGGCGTGGGCGAGATCGACAGCCTCGCGTGTCGACGCTCCCGCCGCTATCGCGAGCGCGGAAACGGCGATCATCGTGTCGCCCGCGCCCGATACGTCGAAGACTTCACTCACGTTGAGCGGCGGGATCAAGGCGTAACCAACGTCCTCGGCGATGCTCGTGCCAAGCGAGCCACGGCCGAGCATAACCAGGCGCGCTCCCAAAGAGCGTTGGACCTCACGCGCGGCCATGGCTATCGCCGCTTCGTTCTCCAGAGGGCGGCCGAGCGCGCTTTCGGCATCCGCCCGTCCAATGCGAACGACATCGAAGCTGGTGAATCGTTCTAGGTCGCCCTGGGCATCAACGCAGATCAGCGCATCCTTGGAGCGAGAAGCGCGTACGGCGTCGGCCACGGAATCAGTGACTACTCCGCAGCGATAATGCGAGACTATCACGACGTCCGCTTCCGCCGAACCTTCAACGACCGCTTCGACAACGGAGCGCTGAATATCTGGTGCAAGTGTCCTCGGGTCACGACGATCGATCCGAGCCACCTGCTGCGGCGCCGCCAGACCCTCGGCCACAATTCTTGTCTTCTGCGTAGTCGGCCGCGAAGGATCAACAATGATCCCGGACGTTGTCACCCCCGTCGCCTCTAGGGCCTGGCGCAACTCTGAGCCAGCGACATCGTCTCCAATCACGCCGACTTGTGCGGTTCGCGCGCCCAATCCGGCAGTGTTGCGAGCCGGGTTTGCGCCGCCGCCCGGCATGATCGAACGGCGATCGAAGGCCAACACCGGAACTGGGCCTTCCCTGCTCAGCCTTTCCGCTCGCCCGATCAAGTATTCGTCGAGAAATAGATCCCCGACCACCAACACGCGAAGGCGGCTGATCGCCGAGAAGATCGTCAGCGCCCGCTCGGATGAGATCATTCGGCGAGCTCTCGTCCGTGAGATTCTGGTGCGCCACCGGCAATCGGAGTCATAATTTCCTTATGTCAAGATCATTGAGCAATGGATGACGTTGTGAATCCGGTCACCGCGTGCACGGCGTCGAGCACGGCATCGATGTCAAGCCAACGCAGGCAGTCCCGTGTCGGACAGCCTTTGGGCTCCCCTAGGCGATGCCCGACGTAGATGCACGGACGGCATGGTACGGCGATCGAAACGACCTTGGTAGGCGCACGCGGCGACCATGGGCCCCACGCAACTTCGTTCGATGGACCAAAAACCACAACGCTCGGTGCGCCCATCGCGACCGCAAGATGCGACACCCCGCTGTCGTTGCCGACATATGCTGCCACGCGACCCAGCAATGCGCCCAGCGTGGCGAGGTCGGTTCGACCTCCTAGATCGACAACCGGCGCCGAACATAGGCTGACCACTTCGGCCGTTTCGTCATCAGGTCCACCGATAACAATCGGCAGAATTCCTTCTTCGGCAAGCCGGCCGGCAAGCCCGGCAAACCTCTCTTTGGGCCAGCGCCGCGCTTTACTGTAAGGACCGCAGCCGGGATGGATTGCCACAATGGGCCTATCGCCGGCATCCAGCGATTGAATCAGCACTTCCGCGGTGCCGTGCGCCTGTTCTCCCGGCTCGAACAATGCCGGCCACAGCGCCTCTGTACGCTCGATGGACGGAGCCAGCGCGCCGGCGACCGCGAGCATGGAGGATGCGACGTGCGAGTTGTCATAGCCCGCATCGACCGCGCTATCCGTCAGATACCATCCACGCAGGGACCCGGGCGCCACCAGTCCAACGCGGCGCTTCGCACCGCTCACGATCGCCAGTGCCGCGTGCTTCAAAGCACCGCGGCGCGTGACCAGCGAGTGCATGGAAAGCACAGCGTCATAGCGACGCGATCGGAGCACGCGTGCGAGCTTTGAAGCGCGCAAGATAGCGGCGGCAGTCGGCAACCGCCGCAAGAAGGGCTGCGACTCGAAGACGATGATGTCGTCGACGAGCGAGCCGGTGTGACCGAAGACAGAGGCACCGGCTGGCGTTGTCAGGACGTCGATGGTTGAATTGGGAAAGGCTTCGCGTAGCGCGGCGATCGCCGGCGTAGTCAGAAGCGCGTCGCCGAAATCGGCAAGCTTGACGACGAGCAGTCGTTTCGCGCCTTCGTCGGAAGGTCGCGTCACGACGCCCTTCGACTTCTGTAGCCTGAACCACCGATCTGCTCAAGTATGTCGAGCGTCTGCCGCGCGCAGCGACGCCAGGTGAAGCTCGCGGCGCGCTCGACGCCGATGCGCGCGAGGCGGCTGCGTTCCGAAGGACTTTCGATCGCTTCGCGCAGAGTCGCAGCAATCGATTCCACCTGCAGCGGGTCGAAGAAGAGGGCAGCGTCACCGGCCACCTCCAGTATGCTCGAACCCCTTCCGGTCGCCACCGGCGCCCCGCAGGCCATGGCCTCGAGGACCGGCAAACCGAAGCCTTCGTAGAGGCTGGGAACTACCACGATCAGCGCGCCCGAGTAAAGCGCCGCCAGATCTGCTTCGGCGACGTAACCCGGGAAGAGCACGCGACTTTCGATGCCCAGCAGCCGCGCATGGCCGACGTAGTCCTCGGCGCCCCAGCCCGGACCGCCGGCGAGGACTAGCGAGAGCTTAGGATAATCGGTCGCAATGCGGGCGAAAGCTCCGAGCAGACGCAACAGATTCTTACGCGGCTGAAGCGTGCCCACGTGGAGGATGTAGTCGGAGCCTTCAGGCAAATCGAGCTTGTGCCTTATCCCCTCGATCTCTGACGACTTTGCCGGTGAGAAATGCGGGTCGACTCCTAGGTGAACCACCGACACGCGCGCCGGATCGGCGCCGTAGCGGCGTTCGAGATCTTCCGCCGTCGAGGCTGAATCGGCGATCAGGTGTGCTGCTCTGGAAACATGATGCCGGGTCGTCATCTCGAGGTAGAGACGTTGAGTGAGGGTGTGAGTCGAAGGAAATGCGGCATGGCCGAGATCATGGACCGTCACGACAGTCGGGACTGATACCCGCCACGGCATCACGTGAGCCGGGATGAAGAGCACATCGGGCGGCCGGCGAAGAATCTCCCATGCAAGTCGGGTGTGAGTCCAGAAACGAGGCGCGGACATAACGACGAATTCGACGTTCGGCCTGCCGACACATAGGCTATCCTCGAACTCCGCCGTGTTCCTTCGATAGAGTCTCCAGCTGTGCCGTTCGCCGATCTCGAGCATGTTCCTGACGACTTCAGTCGAGTATCGCTCAGTGCCGGTCGGCCGTTCGGTTGCGCTACGGCTCGCGTCAATGCCGATCGTCAGCCCGCGCATTCGATTCATCTGGCCGGGGCGTCGTCAAAAGCGCCCTTTGGGTCGATGTCTATGAGAACGTAGCGGACTCGTCCTGCAAGATCGGCGCGCAATTGAACGCGCGCTGACGGGAAGGCCGCCCTCGCCAGCTTTACCACGGACGGTCCTTGGCGCCAGCCGATCTCCAGTCCGACTGCCGCTTCGGCGGCGATCCGATCGGGTAGACGGTTGAGCAGGCGCTCGATTAATGCAAGGCCATCCGGACCGGCGAACAACGCCTCATGGGGCTCGTGTAGCAGCACCTCGGGCGCGACGAGCGCGATTTCATCGAATCCCACGTAGGGAAGGTTGGCCACTACCACGTCATACAGTTCGTGCCCTTCAGGCAAGAGATCGGTATGGTGCCAGGCTATCGACCGGGTCAGTCCGAGCCGTTCTGCGTTCGAAACCGCTAAATCGAGCGCGATCCGTGATCGATCGGTCGCATGCACGATCGCGTTGGGTCGCGCGCGCGCGATCGAGAGCGCAAGGGGGCCAACGCCTGTCCCTACGTCGAGGACACGCGGCTGGCCAACGGATGGTGTCCGCCCGATAGCCCATTCCGCCAGCCCTTCCGTCTCCGGCCTGGGGATGAGGGCGCCAGGCCCAACCATGAGGGTAAGATCAAGGAAGTCGGTCTGGCCCACGACGTAAGCGAATGGTTCGCCTTCAATCAATCGTGCGACGAGAGATTCGAGTTGGGCAGAAGCTTCGGGCGGGAACAGCTCGTTGGCGCGGACGATCAAGTCGCTGTGTTCGATTTCGAGAACGTGTCCGACGATCCATTCGGCCATCCGTTCGCCGGTATCAGCACCGTAATCGGCACCGTCGCGCGATAGCTGTGTTCGCACTCGACGCACGACGGATGCCACGGTTAGTTCACCGTCGCCGGAAACGGCCGTGCTCGCATGCCTTTCCGGGTTTATCGCCCGACCTTAGCCCTGGGCCGGCACGGTTTCGACGGCGCCTTCGCGCGCCTGCGCGAGACGCTCCGCCCGCTCCGCCAGCGATAACTCACCGATGAGTTCGGCAATGTCCCCAGCCAACACCTCGGGTAAGCGATATGTCGAGAATCCGATACGATGATCCGTGATTCTGCTCTGCGAGAAGTTGTATGTCCTGATCTTCTCGGAGCGATCGCCCGAACCGACCATGCCCCGGCGGACATCGCCCCGCTGCGCGTTCTGACGATCGGTTTCGACTTGATGAAGCTTGGCGCGCAGCACCTGCATTGCCTTACGACGATTCTGGAGCTGAGACTTCTCGTCCTGGCAACTGATTACTATTCCAGACGGGAGATGGGTCAAGCGCACGGCCGAATCCGTTGTGTTGACCGATTGACCGCCTGGGCCCGACGAACGGAAGACATCGATTCGGATGTCCGACTCAGGCACATTGACCTCCACCTCGTCCACCTCCGGCAAGACTGCGACCGTAGCCGTAGAAGTGTGAATCCGGCCTGAAGTCTCCGTCTGTGGAACCCGCTGCACACGGTGGACACCGCTCTCCCATTTGAGCTTGGAGTAGGCACCGCGCCCTTGCACCGAGAAGATGATCTCCTTCATGCCGCCGATGCCGATCGGGCTGGAGCTGAGAGTCTCTACCTTCCAACCTGTGTTTTCGGCATATCGGATGTACATCCTGTGAAGATCGGACGCGAAGAGAGCGGCCTCGTCGCCGCCTGCGCCGGCGCGGATCTCTACGATCACATCACGAGCGTCGTTGGGATCGGTTGGGATCAGGCGCTCGGCGATTTCCTCGCTAAGTTCAAGAAGGCGCGGCTCGAGCGCTTCAATCTCAGCTTCCACCAGCGAGCGCATGTCATAGTCGACCGCATCTCCAAGGAGCTGTCTAGACTCAGCTAGCTCCTGCTCCAGAGAACGAAACGAGCGCCACCGCTCGACGAGCGGCTCTAGCGTCGCCTGCTCCTGTCCGATCTCGCGCAAACGGTCTGAGTCGCTCGCCACCTCAGGTGTGCCGAGCGACGTAATCAATTCCTCGTAACGCGCCTCTGCACGTTCGAGCCGCTCGCGCGGTAGTTCATCCGTCATCGTGGTCACCTGTGGGTGAGGGCGAAAAGTATAGCATGCGCGTCTTTTCTCGGTCGCGGCGGGGCTGGTATCATTGCTCGATTCGACCGGCAGCGCCCTGACGTGCTCGAGGACTCCTGAACTTATGCCCGACGCTCTGATCACAGCGCTCTATTTCTTTGTCTCACTGTTCCCGCTAGTCCTCGTACACGAATTCGGCCACTTCGTCCTGGCCAAGCTCAACGGCATTCGAGTTGAAGAATTCGGGATTGGTTTTCCTCCCCGGATGGCCCGGCTCTTCACCATCGGTGAGACGGAGTACACGCTCAATTGGTTGCCCCTAGGCGGCTTCGTTAAGTTGCCCGGGATGGACGATGCCGATCTAGAGGGCGGATTTCTATCCGCAAGTGCCGGCGGGCGGGCCATAGTGCTGTTGGCGGGACCGATCGCGAACATCTTGTTCGCCGCCATTCTCCTCGCCGGCCTGGGTTGGGTGTACGGCTCCCCGATCGAGGTCGCGTCCGATGAGACCGTCAGGATCGCAGGGATCATCGAGGATCAGCCGGCGGCGATGGCCGGAGTCCTCGAAGGCGATATCCTCGTAGCCATAGATGGCCAGCCGCTCGCGGCCATACCTGTCGAAGAAGACTCGCGCGCGACGCCCGCGATGAAGGCCTTGATGGACGCGGCACAGGGGGCTGGTGCATCGGCGTTGCAGCTCACGTTGATTCGCGGTCTCGATTCGACACTGTATGTCGATGTGCCGGACCAATTCGAGACTCAGCCGACGTCACTCGGTGGCTTCGATGCCTGGCAGGTAAGCAGCGTTCAAGTTGCCGGTAGCGAGAACGCTTTGAGAACCGGCGACCTCGTCGTCGACTCAGAAGTTGGACCCCAAGCAGGCGAGCAGGCGATCGTTCTGCGGTCCGAAGCCGGCGCTGCAGTCGAGGTTATCGAGGTCGAAGTGACTCCGGATGACGGCACGATCGGCGTCTATATCGATTCGCTCGGCTTCCAGGAGAAACTTGGTCCTTTCGCTGCGCTAGCTTACGGCGCCGGCCGCTCTATCGAGCTCACGGGGCTGATAATCGACGGGCTGGGACAGATGATAACTGGGTCGCTCGAAGCGGATCTCGCTGGTCCGGTCGGCATCGCGCGCCTGGGACGCGAAGCCGGCGAGGCGGGCACTGCGCCGCTGCTCGGCTTCATGGTTATGCTCTCGATCAACCTTGCCATCTTCAACCTGCTGCCCATTCCCGGCCTCGACGGCGGTCGCCTTGTCTTCATCGCCATGGAAGCCCTTCGAGGCCGGCGGCTTGAACCGCGACGCGAGGAGCTTGTTCATATCGTAGGCATCGTTGTCGTGATCGGACTTGTATTGTGGATAACGGTCAGCGAGGTGTTCGGCGTCGGGTCGGTCGGAAGCCCATGAGCGAATGGGACGAGCTTTCGACCGAGCGCGATTTCGATGGCGCGATCGCACAGCTCGGTGAGCGGACAGGCGTAGGTTCGGCAGGGATCGTCGGCCATCTATCGCACGCCACCGCGGATGAGCTCGATCGATGGCGGAGTCTCATGCCCGCCTTCGAGCCCGAAATCAGGCAGCACATCGCCAAGACGCTTGTAGAGACTGCTGAGGCGGACGTCCACCTAGAGTTCGCACCGCTGTTCGATTCTCTGCTGGATGATGACGATCATATCGTCCGCTCCGCGGCTATCGATGGGCTGTGGGAGAGCACCGCGCCGCGACTCATCCCGCGTTTCGTCGCGATGCTGAAGGGCGATTCCGCGGCCAAAGTGCGCGCGCGGGCAGGCGCGGCGCTCGGCGCGTTCATCGAAAGGGCCGAGCTCGGATTGATTTCGGCCGATAGGATAGCCCCGACCATCGTGGCCCTTGTCGATGCATTCGAGGACGAGGGCGAGGACGTCGATGTCCGGCGTCGCTCCCTTGAGTCGCTTGGCTACTCCGGGGAGTCGGTGGTCTCGCCGCTCATTGAAGCCGGTGTTCGATCGAACGAGGCCGAGCTCAGAGCCGGCGCGCTGCGGGCGATGGGTCATTCCGCGGATGAAAAGTGGAGCGAAGACGTTCTATTGGGGCTCGACGACGATGACGCCGAGCTGCGCTTCGAAGCTGCTCGTGCGGCGGGCGAGCTGGCACTGAGAGAGGCGACCCCGCTTCTTGCCCGCCTCGCCTCCGAGGAAGACCATGAGCTCAGGATGGAAGCGATTTGGGCGCTCGGCGAGATCGGAGGCGGTTCCGCACGCGGAATCCTAGAGCGTTTAGCCAAGGAGGCCTTAGACGAGGATGAAGTCGACGCGATCGACGAAGCTCTGGCCACCGTGGCGCTCGGCGAAGGCGATATGGACTATTGGTCGAATCCGCTAGGTGACGATCAGGATCTGGACCCGGACTTGGACGACGACTGGGATGAATGAGGTCCAGATCCGGGCGCCGGGAAAGCGAGATTATCCGGCTTTTGGATGACCTCGACGACTGAACCGCCCACGACGCTGCCGTCTCGCGCTTACACGCGCAGAGCTGCCAGCAAGTCGAGCGTATCATGGATCGGCGGTCCGCAAGTCATGTCTGAGCAAACATAGGCGACCGGTCTGCCGTTCGGCATCGGACGCCCGGCAAGCCAGGGCACCATATGCGATTCTACCGGTCCCGGCGACCACGCCACGACCACACCGGGAGTCAACGCCCCGCGCGCGGCTCTGAGTAGCGGGTCGTCATGGCCGCCAGGGCTGAACACCGCTATTTCGCGAATACCGTCGACCAATTCAGTCGCGACGCTGAGCGACGCTCCGACCGCCAGAGGAGTGTTTGCGGCGATGGCGAGTCCGTGTTCGACGATCCGCTCTGAGCGTTCTATGAGCCCAGGATCCTGGAGCAAAGCGCCAAGGCGCCACAATACGTCTGCTGCCAGCGCATTGCCGCTCGGTGTAGATCCGTCGCCGATCTCGCGCTCCTCTATGATCAGCGTCTCGTGGAGCGTCCCGCTCCTGCGCAGTAGGACTCCTGGCTCGCCGTCATCGCCAAACCTATCCAGCCCGGTTCGGGTGAGCGACCATGCGGCTTCCAACCACTGGGGATCGAAGTCCGCATTCCAAAGTGAAACCGCGGCGCGCGCCATCACCATGTAATCCTCAAGGAACGCCGGGCCGCCGGAACGACCCTCGCGCCAGCTATGCACCAGCTCGCCGTCCGAGTCGCGCATCGGCCCGAGGACGAAGTCCGCAGCTCGGCGAGCGGCTTCGAGCCACTTTTCGCGCCCCGTCAGCACCGCGCCGCGCGCAAGGGCGTCGATCATGAGTCCGTTCCACTCAGTGACAACTTTGGTGTCGGTAGCCGGCCGCTCCCGCCTGTCGCGCGCGTCAAGCAGTCGCGATCTTATCACTTCGAGATCCGCGTGAAGGGCTTCCGTTGAGACGCCCCGGTCGGCTGCAAGCTGATCCGCGGAGCGGCTTCGCGTCAGGACGCTCCTGCCGCGCTCGAACGTGCCGTGGTCAGAAACTCCGTACCATGTAGCCGCGAGCGCGCCGAGTTCGGCGCCCAACGCATCGTCGAGTTCCGCCCGCGACCAGGAGAAAAAGTACCCTTCGCCGTCGGATGTATCGGCGTCTTGGGTCGCGAAGAAGCCGCCTTCAGGACCCACCATTTCGGACAATGCCCAATCGACGACGCCGTCCGCGACCGCCAAGAATCGATCGTGGCCGGTGACGGACCACGTTGCGACCAAGAGGTCGATGAGCTGCGCATTGTCGTAAAGCATCTTCTCGAAGTGCGGAACCGTCCACGAAGCATCAACCGAGTAGCGATGGAAGCCGCCGCCGAGCTGATCGAGGATCCCGCCGGCCGACATGCCGTCCATCGCCGCGGAGACCGCAGCGATAGCGTTCGGATCTCCCGTTCGTGCGCCGTGCATGAGCAGAAAGCGCAGGTTCGCAGCGTTTGGGAACTTCGGATGACCGCCGAACCCGCCATGCATTTGGTCAATCGATCGGAGCATGGCGTGAGCCGCGCGGTCGATGGCATCACGCGTGATAGCGACTTGCGCCTTACTTGCAGCCGATTTACGGAGCAGCCCGACGAGCCCCTCCGCGCTGGCCTGCACTTCGTCACGTCGACCTCGCCACGCTTCTGCAACCCCCATCAGGAGCTCTTCGAAGCCGACCATGCCATGTCTGCTGGTCGGCGGGAAGTATGTGCCGCCGTAGAACGGTTCGCCCGCAGGCGTGAGGAATACCGTCAGCGGCCATCCCCCGTGGCCGGTCATCGCTTGCACAGCGTTCATATAGACCGCGTCGATGTCGGGCCGCTCTTCGCGATCCACCTTCACGTTGACGAAATTCTCGTTCATGACGGCTGCGATTTCATTGTTTTCGAAAGATTCGTGGGCCATCACGTGGCACCAGTGACAGGCGGAGTAGCCGATCGACAACAGAATGGGCCGATCGAGACTTCGGGCCGTCTCGAATACAGGGCTTCCCCACTCCATCCACTCGACGGGATTGTCGGCGTGCTGAAGGAGGTACGGCGAATTCGATTCGCGAAGTGCGTTGGGCATATGCCCTCAAGCTATGCGGAGGGACGATCGTGAGCGCCGATACTCAGCGGCGCTAATATGTGCCGAGATTGAGCAGCTACATCGAACGGCACTCCCGAGCAGCGATCCCATATGTCGGCAGCGTTCCTGGATGAGACTTATCGTCGGAGCAGAACTTGGATCCGCTCGGCACGACCTTCGGCACCCGCGCTCCGAAACACCTCGAGCGCCGCCTGGAGATGTGGGATCGCAGCATCGCCTTTGCCGGAGCCGAGGAGCGAAGCGCCCAGCGCGGCCTGCGTTTTGGCCATCTCGTGCCGATTCTCGAGCATTTCGAACACGGCCATGCTGGTCTCAAAGTGTGCTCCGGCGACCTCGTCGTCCTCGCCGTCGGCGGCGCAGACTTGGCCAAGCACACGATAAGCAACGCCGATGAACGCCGGCACGCCTAGTGACTCCGCTTGCTCCAATGCCCTCTGCGCTTCGCACCGCGCCGTGCCCAGATCGTTTCTGGCCAGTGCAAGTTGTGCCCCGATCCGATGGATTTCAGGGTGTAACCAGATGGCCCGCACGTCCTCGGCCGCCCGACGTGCTGCCTTGAGATTTAGGTCCGCGTCATCCAGAAGGCCCAGATGGGTTTCGATCAAGGCCAGGTTGGTGTATCCGATCGCGAGGCCGTATAGGTCCCCAATCGACGCCTTGATTTCAAGGCTCTCGGAATACCGTTGGCGCGCCTCGTCGTCCCGTCCGGCGTGATAGTGCACCACCCCGAGATTGTTCAACAAAGTAGCCTCACCAAGCCGATCCTTCAACCCGCGCTTCAGCTCAAGACTGCGGGTAAGGCTCTCGATCGCCTCCGGATATCTATCGCCGTGTAGACAAGCCATTCCGAGCGTATTGCGCACCCAAGCTTCAGCCTTGTCGTGATCTTCGGCCCCAAGCCTGTCGCACATTTCAAGAAGCGTGAGGGCATCTTGACACAACGCCCGGGCCTGATCTATCCGGCCGAGCCTGACATAGACCGTAGCTAAGCCATCTGCGATGCGAACGGCTTCGAGAGAGACCGACCGCCCCCGAAGCGCGGTGCGCGCGCTCTCGAAAGCTATGATCGCATCGTCGAAAGCACCCTGGCGCTCATGTGATCGACCGATTCGCCGCAACAAGTCCGCTCGCGTTTCCGGCGTCGCAGCATGATCGAGGGCGGAAAGATAGTGTTCGACGGCTTCGGCAGGGCGTCCAAGTCCAGCGGCCGCATCTCCGGCACCCGCGTCCGCGGCCAACTCTTCTTCCGCGTGAGCGGCCAGCTGAGACGCGGTTCGAAAGTGCGAAAGGGCATCCTCGTGCGCATAGACGGCCATGGCAGATTCGCCGGCCCGCAATGACCATTCGCACGCTCGTCGCCTGTCGCCGCCGCGGAGGTAATGGTACGCGACGCGGTCCGGCGCCTCCGGCTGATCCGTTTCAAGCCGACCGGCAACTTGTCGGTGCAGGTGCTGACGCCGCGCACCGGAAAGGCTGCTGTATACCCGCTCGCGCACGAGCGCATGATGAAAGTCGAATTGCGCTTCCAGCCCTTCCTCTCCAGCTTCCTCGATCAGACCGTGCATCAGCAACGCGTCGAGCGCATCAAGGCCTTCGCGGACTTCCAGGCCGGACAACCGCTGTATAAGTTCGAAGCCAAAGCCCCTGCGAAGTACAGCAGCGCATTCAAGCAGGCGCCGCGAGTCATCATCCAGGCGATCGAGTCTGGAGTCGACGATGTGGCCGACGCGCTCAGGCATCGGTAGAGCGGCATAGTCCGCGGCGGCTGAGCCGGGAGTGGTGGTCCATCGCCCGTCTTCGTCGCGTTCGACGGACCGCTGGTCGAACAGCGCATGCAGCGTCTCGACCAGGAAGAATGGGTTGCCACCGCTCCGTTCATGGATCCTTGCGCCGAAACGCGCGGGCAGTTCGCGCGATGCCGACATCACCCGCACGAGTTCAGCTGCGTCCGCTGAATCCAGAGGTCGCACGTCGAGCCGTCGACCGCATGCTTCGAGCGCTCTGAGCTGAGGCTGCCGGGCCGTCGGGAAATGCTCATCCCTGCTGAGCGCGACGATCAAGAGGTGCATGTCATTTGCACCGCGCGCAACGTGAGCGATCAGGCTCAAAGATGTCTCGTCTGCCCAGTGTATGTCATCGACCACGAGGAGGATCGGCCGATCCGAGCACATGGCCCTGAGTGCCGCCCGCACGCCTTCAAAAAGGCGATCACGATCCCTGACTCCGTCAAGAGGCCCAGAGCTTTCACCTTCGAGAAGCGGCTCGAGTTCCGGCAACAGCCTGGCAAGCTCCCTGAACCACACCGAAGGCAGATCAAGCGCCGCGAAGTCCAGAGGCGGGCTCGAAGAGCGGAAAGCGTCCAGGACCGGGCCGTAAGGCTCAGCGATGGTCGATTCCCAACAGCGACCGAAAAGCACTCGACCGGCGTCGGAGGCGCTCGAAATCAGATCCGAGACCAGCCGCGTCTTGCCGATGCCCGCTTCGCCGGCGACGAGGACGAACGATCCCCTGCCCGCCGCTGCAGCAACCCACGCCTGCCGAAGCACCTGCCGCTCAAAGCCTCGGCCCACGAAGGGCACGCCGGATTGCTCTTCGAACGGCGAGTCGACGCCAATGACCAGTCGGCTTGCCCTTCGACTTCGATCGGCCGCGGCGCGAGCTATGGGCGATGGGCCGTCTGAGTCCACATCGAGCCGCTCGTCGGCCGCAATGCGTTCGTAGAGCTTTCGTGTCGAGGCAAGGGGTTCCACATCGAGTTCACTGCGCAGCCGCGCTTCGCAAACCTTATATTGCGCCAACGCCGCTGCCCGCTGGCCATCTTGCGCGAGGTAGCGCATCAGCGCTCGATGAATCTCTTCACGCAATGGATCGACCGCGAGAACACGCCGCGCCGCGTCGATCGCTCGGTCAAAGTGCCCATGCTCCGCATGCTGTTCGGCGGCACGGCACAGAGCGCTGATGTAGAGCTGGTGGAGCCGCTCGCGTTCGAGAAACACCCAATCGTCAAAGTCGTAGGCGTCCGGCACCGAAACGCCATCCAGCAGCGGTCCCCGCCAAACGGCGGTGGCCGCCTCCAGCTGCTCTAGGGTGGCCTCGAACCCACATTCGCCAATCGCTTCGAGCCGCGCCAGATCCAGATCGATATCGACTGTCGGCTCGATACCGACGCGTCCGCGCTCGATGACAAGAACCCCCGAGGATTCCGTTCCCAGCGCTCGGCGAAGCTCGTACAAGGCCGTACGCAAAGAAGCCAGCGCGTTCTTCTCCGGCACATCCGGCCAGAAGAATGCGGCCAGCCGCTCCCGTGAATGAAACTGACGGGTCGCGAGCAGGAAACAGAGCACGGCGCGGATCCGCCCGGTACCGAGCTCCACCGACCTTCCTTCGATCGTGACCTGTGGCGAGCCGAGCAGCTGCGCGCGCAGGACCGACATACCCTCTCCTCAGCGTACGAGCGTGGTGTGCACGCCGGTTGATAAAACGTGCGTTCTGGTACCGGAGATACGGCCTGGCGGTAATGTGTTGATAACCCAAACCCGATGTTGTGCGTCATACTCCTTGGCTTGCCCGCCGCTCCAACAAGATATCGAGGGAATCGAGCGTCCGC
The DNA here is from genome assembly GCA_038913135.1 of Anaerolineae bacterium. GTDB lineage: Bacteria > Chloroflexota > Anaerolineae > Epilineales > Epilineaceae > JBCLES01. Next base: position 51,688 of record JBCLES010000005.1, on the reverse strand, counting down.
GCCCGCCAACCTTCCGGCAGCCAGGCGGTAGAGTCGGCCTGCGTAATGATCGCCGGACCATCCAAGGCATCTTTCACCAAAATATCCGATCGCGCCACAACGCGGCAGTCGATACTACGTCCGGAATCGTTCACAACTGCGGCGCGATACGGCGGCCCGGACTTAACGTTCGAAACGACTGCCCTTGGCAGGTCCGGAGGACGAGGCATCCGGGCACGGGAACGCAGGGTCACGACTTCAGTCGCCGAGCCATCGCTTCGGAAGCCATAGCGCTGGAAGTGCTCCGCCTCAAAGCGTTTTGAGACAGCACCCACGGTTTCTCCAATGAGCCACGGAACCGTAATTTCCCATGATTGGCCGGTGTAGCGCAGATCAGCTTCATGCAGCACAAGCACGTCCGCCTCTGCCTCCGCCCTCAGGCGCCGGTCTTCAAGGTCACCGAACAGTTCGTCGAGAACAGACCGATCAAGCTCGTCATAGGTCACTTCGAAGGCTGATCGGCCGACACCGCGGCGCAGGACTGTGCGCGCGGCGCTCGAGGCTCGCGGCGACACGAGCAAGCCCAGCGCCGACAAAGCTCCCGGCGAGGTCGGAAGGACGATCGACCTGATGCCGAGCGTTTCGGCGAGCGCACATGCATGCAGAGGTCCTGCGCCGCCGAAAGCGACAAGCGTGAGTTCCGAAGGGTCGATCCCGCGCTCGATCGTCATATTCCTGAGGGCGCGCTCCATGTTGCTCTCGACGACGCGAAGGGCGACGAGCGCGGTCTCCTGGACCCCGATCCCGAGCCGCTCTGCGATCGGCGAAAGCGCCTGTCTCGCCGCCGCCGGGTCAACACTGACCGATCCGGGGCCGTCGCCCAAGCGCAATCCTTCCGGCAGCCGACCCAACACGGCGTGAGCGTCAGTGATAGTCGGGTAGATGCCGCCGCGGCCGTAGCATGCGGGACCAGGATCGGCGCCGGCGCTTTCGGGTCCGACACGCAATGCCCCGACCTCGTCGGCGCGCACGATCGATCCGCCGCCTGCGCCAACAGTGTGCACATCCAACATTTCCCGACTGATCGGGAAGCCGTCGACTATCGAGCGGGCGACGAGCGGCATCGCGCCGTCACAAACCGCGACGTCGGTCGAAGTGCCGCCCATATCAAAGGTGAGGATAGAGCGAACGCCGCAGCGCTCGGCAACGTACAACGCCCCCGCGACTCCGGCCGCCGGACCGGATAGAAGAGTGGCGATCGGCTTGTCGGCAGCTCGCTTCGGCAGAAGCGTGCCACCGTGGGAACCCATGATCATCAGCCGGCGCGGGCGTGCTCCAGCCGCAAGTCGCTCGATATAGCCGCGCATCGGTGGCGCCAAGTAAGCGTTCATGACGGTCGTGCTGGCGCGTTCGAATTCGCGCATCTCAGGCAGGACGTCGAAGGAGAAGGCAACGGGTACATCCAGCCGACCGCGAGTCGTTAGAGCGGCCACGATAGCGGCCGCGACCTTGCGTTCGTGCTCGTCGGTCACATATGCGTGCAAGAAGCAGATCGCGATCGATTCGGCGCCTGACGCTGCCACAGCTTCGGCCACACGGAGTGCCTCCGCATCGGTTAGCGCCTTGAGCACGCCGCCGTCGGCTCCGAGACGCTCGGCCACCTCGTGTATGTCGCTGTCCAACACTAGACTTGGCCGGTTTTCCGGAGTAAGCGAGTAGAGGGCAGACCGATCTCCGCGGCCCAGGCGCAACAGGTCGCCGAAGCCCGCCGTGGTCACGAACGCGACCCTTGCACCCCGCCGTTCAAGTAGCGCGTTGGTCGCCACGGTCGTCCCGTGCGCGACCGATGCCGTGCGCCCGGGGTCCAACCCGTCAAGACCGGCGAGTACCGCTTTCGCCGGGTCGCTGGGGGTCGACGCCACCTTGAGCATGGTCAGCGTCGAGGGCCGATGATCGACCAGCGCGAAGTCGGTAAAAGTCCCGCCGACATCTACGCCGATGACCCGTGGCTCGGTTGAAAGGCCCGAACTCACATCCTCTTGACCATCATGCACGCGCGGACCGGTGCGAAGTGATTGCGACTAAGATTCGAGCGTGCATTATGGCTACCGGCAAACGCTCATCACTTCAGCGCGCCAAGTAGTTCAGTTGGTCGCGAGCGCGTTCGAAAGATAGTTGACGGCGTCGCCGACAGTGGCGATCGTCGACGCATCGTCCTCGCTGATGGTGCCGACTTCGAACTTCTCTTCGAAATACATGATCAACTCGGCCAGATCGAGCGAGTCGGCATCCATGTCGTCACGGAAGTTCGTATTGAGTGATACTTCGGAAGCATCGACGTCGAAATGCTGCGCGACGATGTCCTGTACACGCTGAAAGGTCTCTTCGGCGCTCGCCATGCCGTCTCATCTCCTAGGGCGCAAACCGAACGCGGGCGGTACATGATACGTGCGCGGCCGAGATGCGTCAATGGAAAGCGTTATGAGGTTGACCTCCTTTCCTGCCGACTTCATACTCGACTGCGTCAGACTTCCGGACAGCATCAGCATGCCAATTCGAGCGCTCGATGAGCCAAACCCGTTCGACAGCGACTCGCAAGCTCGACCACGTTCGCATCAACCTTGATCAACCGGTCACTTCGGGCGTGAGCGCCGGCTTTGATTCGCTGCGCTTCGAGCATCGTGCGCTTCCTGAGATCGATCTTGGCGAGATCGACATGTCCTTGGTTCTGTTCGGGCGGCGTCTTGCCGCGCCGCTCTTGATCTCGTCGATGACCGGTGGGGCTGACGGACTAGGTCCAATAAACGAACGCCTGGCCGAAGCCGCGCAGTCCGAACGCATCGCGATGGGCGTGGGATCGCAGCGGGCCGCCCTCGAAGCGGAGGAGCTCGCGACCAGCTTCCAAATTCGCCGGTTTGCTCCCAACGTTGCGCTCTTCGCCAACCTCGGCGCCGCCCAACTCAACCTCGGTTACGGTGTCGAGCAATGCCGAGCGGCGGTCGACATGATCGAGGCCGATGCCCTCATTCTGCACCTGAACGCGCTCCAGGAGGCCGTACAGCCGGAAGGCGATACCCGGTGGGCCGGCATCCTGGGTCGGATCGAGGCGGTCGCGCGGGAACTCGAAGTCCCGATCATTGCCAAAGAGGTCGGCTGGGGGATCACGGGCGAAGTCGCCCGTCAGCTCGTCGATGCCGGCGTTGCCGCGATCGATGTCGCCGGCGCGGGGGGCACAAGCTGGAGCGAAGTGGAGAAACATAGAGCTGCTTCGGAAGTCGATCGGGAGGTCGCGGCAGCCTTCGTCGGATGGGGCACACCGACCGTCGAATGCCTGCGTCAGATCCATGAACTCGTCCCGGATGCGATTCTGTTCGCCAGCGGCGGCATTCGCGACGGCGTAGACGTCGCGAAGTCGATCGCGCTCGGCGCCGACGCGGCCGGGCTTGCCGGCCAGTTCTTGCGAGCAGCGACTGTGTCGACCGCCGAAGTCGAGCTGCGGATCGTCGCGCTTAAGCGCACGTTGCAAGCGGCGATGTTCGCTCTCGGCGCGCCGGACCTTGCGTCCCTTCGGAAAGCGAAGCTCATCGTGAAGCATGGCTAACAGCGCGCCGGAGTGGTCCGGCCCGGGTCTCGAAGGCGTCGAAAGAACAATGCGTCGCGCTCTCGAGCCACCCGATGCTTCGGTTGCTCAGCTCTACGGATGGCTCAGCTATCACGTCGGCTACACGTCTATCGACGGGCGTGTGGATGACGGACGGCGCGGGAAGGGAGTTCGCCCATCGCTGTGCCTCGCCGCTTGCGCCGCCGTTGGCGGCTCCAAGCTGAGTGCGGAGCAGGCCGCCGCCGCCATCGAGCTCACACACGAATTTTCGTTGATCCATGATGATCTCCAGGACCGCGACCGCGTGCGCCGCGGTCGACCCGCGCTCTGGACAGAGATAGGTGATGCCCAAGCGATCGGGGCTGGGGACACGCTCTTCTCGATCGCTCGACACGTGCTTGCGTCGATTGAAGGCATCGAAACCGAGGTTCGACTCGATATCAATACCCAATATGATCGCGCATGCATCCGCCTGTCGGAAGGACAATTCCTAGACCTCGTGTTCGAGGGTCGGGACGACGTTGGCGTCGACGAATACTTCGGGATGGTCGAGCGCAAGACAGGGGCGTTGTTGGGCGCCGCAGCTGGAATCGGGGCGCGGCTTGGGGGCGCCGATGCCGCTTCTGTGGACGCTCTGACAGATGCCGGCGAGGCGATTGGGGTGGCGTTCCAAGTTCGGGACGATGTCCTCGGACTTTGGGGGTCTGCCGGGCTGATCGGCAAGCCGGCGGGAAATGACTTGCGTCGTGGGAAGAAATCGCTGCCGATTGTATTCGCGCTCAACGAACCTAGCGCCGGCAACGCAATCCGTCGTTTCTGGGCAGCCGGAGCCCCGGAATCGGAGGCCGACAGCGTGCTCGAGCACATCGAGGCCGCGGGCGCCAAGCACTTCGCGGAAGGCGAGGCGGCCCGCTACGTTGATTTAGCCGTAGCAGCCCTGAACCGCGTTCCGTTGGACCCTGGCGAGACCCAAATTCTTGTCGATCTTGCGCACGCCGCGATCAGCCGCAGGTCTTGACAGGGCCAATGCCGACACTGGCCCAGCCAAAGCTGCGCGGCTTCTATTGCGGATGCATTGACGAACTGGGATAATGCACGTGTGAAATCGCAAAGACGTCGGCTTCGCTTGCCCGCTGCGGACGCGCGGATCATCGCGCAGATGCTGCTCGCGGCTGCATTCGCGCCGATCGCGATCCTGAGCGCAAAGGTGGTTTCCGGGCAGGCAGTTTCGCCGACGGCCGACGTTCTCATCGGCACTCCCACCGTCCGAGTGACGTCGACAGCGGGAGTCAGCGTGGGCATCTTCGTCGGCGGCGTCGGCCGGCACGCTCCAATAGCCGAAGGCGAGGCCAGTCGTGTCGGCGACGCAGCGATCGATGTGGTAGTCCGCGGCGCGGACGGCGCCGTCCATCCAATCCGCGCGGGTGAGCGATTGACGATAACCGTGGACGGCCGATCGATCGCGGCCGGCGTCGCGCCTGATGCCAGCGCTCGCGTGGTGCCTGCGGACGATACCGTGGTCGGCACAATCGATCGCTCCGGGCGGTACATCGCACGTGCGCGGAGACCGGATGGAACAGCGGCGACTAGCAGTTTCAACGTAGCTGAGGCCGGCGTCTTCACCCTCGACATGACGGATGTCATCGACCTTCGCCCTGAGACGCCTGTGGAGATCGTCGCTAAGAGTGCCGTCATGGCATTCAGGAGCCGGGCCCTTGCCGAGCGCGTCACTGCGACACTTGGAGCTGATCGCCTTTCCGGCCTGTCTCCGCCGGGCGCGACGGTCGCGGGGACCGTGCGCGACGAAAGTGGACGTTCGGTCGCCGATGCGAGCGGTACCGCCGACGCGCTGGGCCGTTTCGAGCTTTCTTTGAGGCGCAGGGACGGCGAAAGGTTCAGGCTGCGCGCGGGCGACGATCTCCTCATCGCGTGGCTCGGGCGGGCCGAACCGCTTTCGTTTGTGATTCCCAGCCTGGTCGTGGACGTCGATCCGGAACGGGGTCGCATTTCGGGATCAGCCCTCGCCGACTGGCACGTCGAAGTAGGAATTCGAAGCGCCGAGGGCTGGACTCCTTGGCACATTCCGACCGACGCTTCAGGCAGGTTCGCGCTCTCGCCGCCGGAAGGCATCGAGGCGGGTGATTCAGGCTTCGTAGCAATGGACCTGAGCGAGCGGGCGAAAGTGGCGTTGCCCTGGGTCGTGCCTGACATCGAGGTCGAACTCGGCGGCTCCGACGTCGCCGGAGCCGGAATCGGCGGTCAGCGGATCGAAGCTGAGCTTGTGCGTCAAGGCTTCACGATCGGCCAAGCACAGTCCGCGGTGCCGCCGACCGCCGGATTCGCGGTGGCCGGTTGTGCTCGCTGCGATTGGCTACTCGATTTGCGAGACGCCTTTGGCCTTCCCGTTCCAATATTGGCGGGCGACCTTCTCCGGGTTGGCGTCGACTCGGGCTGGACGGAGGTCGAGACCCCTCCCCTCATCGTCGACGCCAACCCGGAGACGAACGGTATCCGAGGCGTGACGGCTCCGGGTCGCACAGTTCGCCTGAAACTCGGCGCCCCCGAAGCGCCGAGAGCCGAAATCGAGCTGGTCTCGGCCATGGACGGCACTTTCGCAGGCGTCTTCGCCGGTGAGGAGATAAGCGCCGGAGATCACGTCGACGCTGCCGTGAAGTTGGGCGGTGTCACGTTCTTAGAACACGACTCAGCGTGGCGGCTCTCTCTCGACATCGTGCTGGGAATAGTCAAGGGGCACGCTCGGCCGGGCGAGCGTATCGTCGCTGCCCTAGATTCGGAGGACGATCTCAGAGGTTTTGCCGAAGGCGCTGCCGACCTATCAGGTGCTTTCGAACTCACCCTCCGCAGTCGCGAAGGGTCAGCGGTTCGCCTTCTACCGGGGAACAGGCTCCGTATCGAGTCGGCCGGGCGCGAGTTGAGCGTTACCATTCCGTCAATCAGCGTTGACGCCGATCCGATGCGCGACCTGGTGTTCGGTGAGGCGCCACGTGAAGGCGAGGTCAGCGTCACGGCGATCGACGAGCGGGGACTTGGCGGCGGTCGAATCGAAGCGAGCGTTGAACGCACGGGCACGCCGGAGTACGAGACGGCCGTCGGCGAGCGTTTCGACGTGTCCGGCGGCGATATTGTGCAAGCCCGCTACACCTCTCCGGATGGCGATCGGTTCGAGATCGGACGTCGAATGCCTCTATTGGCGGTTCAGTCTCGAGGACACTCCATTTCCGGCTTTGCGGGTCCCGGAGTCAACGTCCATATCGGCGCGGAGCGCGAAGGCATCTCAGTCGCCTCGGCGGTTTCAATGGCCGATTCCGATGGACGCTTCGCGATAGTGCTGCCGGAAAGCTCCTCTTACAGGCTGGCGAGCGGTGACACTGTCAGAGCGGAATGGAGCAGTGAGTCGTCAGGTGTGACCGAGATGGCCTTGACGGTGGTAGCACCGATCTCAACCACCATCTCGGCTGCCACACGAAGCGTATTCGGCAGGGCGGTTCCGGGTGCGCCCGTCGTCGTGACAGTCCAAGAGCCGGGCGTAGAACGGTGGACTCCGATCGGCGCCCCTGCAGCCTCCGATGGATCCTTCGCCGTTCAACTGCCGGGAATAGGTGCTCTGCCCGCAGGCACGATTGTCGATGCCAGCGCCGATGACCCGCGAGGGCATCGAACTTGGGTGCGCGCGACCATCGCCCGATTGGAGATCGAGATCGCGGCTGGAATCGTTCGCGGCATCGCCGCGCCGCTTGAAGCGTATGCGCTCAAGCTCTCGAACTCCGGCGAAGAGATCGCGCGCTCGTCGACGCGGACGGACACTCTCGGAGGGTTCGAAACAGTTCTTCTGAGCGACGATCCGGCCACGGGGATCAATCTGCCGGGACAAACCTTGAGCTTACATCCCGCCGGCGATCCCTTTGCAGCCTCCGTCGCCGCGCTCCTTATCCCTCCGCTATCGATAGCCCTCGACTATGAAGCGAACCTGGTCCACGGCGTCGGTCCGCCACATACGACGATCACGGTCCTCCTCGATTCAGTCGGCCGTCCCAGAACGTCGATCAACGTTTCCGTAGGCGCTAGCGGCGCATGGAGCGTCCATGAGTCGGAGTTCCCGGGTGGGATCGACATCGAGGCGCTGCGCAGAATGACGGCGCGCACGATCACGCGCGATGGCCATTTCGTCAGCGTTTCGACGGAGCCGAGAGGGTTTCCCACGGCCACTTCGACCGTAGTTCCCACTTCGACGCCCGGCGGAGTGACGCCGCCGCCCACAACGTCGACCCCTAGTCCTACGGTGACAGCAATGACGGCGGTGCCGACCGAACGGGCCACAATCTACCTGCCGTGGTCGGAATCCGACATCACGGAGACCAGCGACGCCACAGAGTTGCGTTGACGGAGCTGCGCTCGGAACTAGACGAGCCCCCACTCCGACCAATCGCCGCCTTCCATCAGCTCGGGCGACCACACGGGCTCGTCCAGCAAGACAACCCGAACATCGCCGCCCGTAACGGAGCGGGTCATGTCCTTTGTCTGTTGAACGAGCGTTCCGGCGTATGGGCAAAACGGTGTCGTCAGAATCATCCGCACCTCGGTGCCAGTGCCGTCCCTTACGATCTCTCGAATCAGCCCGAGTGAGACGATATCGATGTTGATCTCCGGATCGACGACCTGGCGCAGCGCTTCACGGATCTCAGATTCGATTGCCGCTTCTTCGACCGTGCTCGCTTCGCTCGTCGTCATGCCGGCTGGTTGATCGCTCATGGTCTTTTTGATCTCGCTTCGCGCTGCAGCGCTTTACTCGTCGAAGAGGATGGTCGGCTCTTCATAGTAGCGGATCTCCCTTGCCTGTTGCTTGCGCCGGAACCAGGTTTGAAGTGACCGATTCTTCTCGTCGGTGTCGATATCGGCTGCCAGATCGGCAAGAGTGTAGTTGATGCGCAGGGCCCGACCGGGGATGACATGCCTGGAGATGCCCGAGGGGAGGAACGATCCGGCGCTGACTATCGAAAGCACGTCAGCCGGAGTGAAACGCGGGAAAACGATGATGCCCGCTACCTGCGCATGGTCCGCGCATGCTGATCCGATGTCGGCACCCTGAACGCGGTGAATGTCAGAGCGCCCATTGTAGATCGAGACCACGCTTCGAAGCAATTCGACACGTTCGAGAAGCGTACCTTCGCCGATCAAGTCGAGGATTCGACCGTCCGGCAACACCACGGAACCGAGCGCTGATCCACTATTCAGGTCTTCCCCGGACGGTTCTTTGCTGGACGGAACTAGTTGCACCTCATCCAATCCCGCGATACCCGAAGCGAGCTCGTAGCCTTGAAGATCGATCACCAGATGATTCCAGGTGGAGAGTTCGACGGCTGAGTAATCGACTACCTGAACGACGGCGTGCGGATAATCGAGAAAGCGAAGTGCCGACGTGCGATTAGCCCCGTCCAAAACGACGAAATTATGCTCGTCGAGCGGCGCGACAATTGGCGGATTCCGTAAAACACCGTCGCGCTGGATCCGTTCGGCGAGTGCCGCGATACGGCGCTCGTCATGGTCCTCATGCGGTGTGATGCGCTCCAGCGGGATGATCCGGAGGTCGACCAATTCCGCTGCGTGGGGACCGCTCATCAGCGGCCTTCCAAATTGTCTGTCAGATAGTCGATAAGATCGATCTTGGTCAGAACGTCTGATACACGCCCTTCGTCGCGCACGACCACAAGCCCGGTCTCACTGAAGATCTTACCGAGCACGCTGAGCGTCGTACCCGGCTGAACGACCGCGACTCGATTGCTGATTATCGGCTCGATAGTTGCATGCGAGACGTCCAAGCTCGCGGACCCGTTCGACGGCGCGTCGAGCATCCTGGAAAGAAGGTCGATTTCGCGCACTATCCCGCGTACGTCGCCGTCCTCACCGAGGACCGGCAGCTCCGAGATCCCATTGGCCTTCATCAGCGCGACGACGTCGCGCGGCGATGCCGATGGTAGGACGCTGATAACGTCGCGATGTCCGCGAGCGGCGATGACATCCGATACGAAGCCGCTGACGCGACCAGCTGTGAGGAAGCCGTTCTCACGCATCCAATCATCGTCGAAAAGCTTGCTCAAATAACGGCTCCCGGAGTCGGGGAGCAAGACGACGACAACGGCTTCAGGACCAAGCTCGTGATCCGCAATGTAGTTGAGGGCGCCTGCGAGCGCACTGCCGCAAGATCCGCCGACGAACATGCCCTCTTCACGCACGAGCCGACGCGCCATCCTGAACGACTCGCCATCCATCACCTGAACAACGTCGTCAACCACGCTGAAGTCGGTAGTCGAAGGCAGGAAGTCTTCGCCGATGCCTTCGACTTTGTAGGATTGGGCCGGAGGCATGACGCCGGTGTAGAAGTAGTCGTGTAAGACGGAGCCGACCGGATCGACGCCCACGATTTGAATGAGGGGATTCTTCTCTTTCAGGTAACGGCCGACGCCGCTGATTGTCCCGCCGGTCCCGAGGCAGCAGATGAAGTGCGTGACGTGGCCCGAGGTTTGGCGCCATATCTCAGGCCCGGTCGATAGATAATGTGCTTCAGGGTTAGCGGGATTGTGATACTGATTCGCCAGAACGGCGTTGGGCGTCTCTTCGACAAGCCGCTTGGCCACGGAGTAATACGATCGCGGATCGTCCGGCTCGACCGCCGTCGGTGTGATGACGACGCGCGCTCCGAAGGCGCGCAGCAATCTGATCTTCTCGTCCGACATCTTGTCGGGCATAACGAAGATGGCGTTGTAGCCGCGCAGGGCAGCCGCGATCGCAAGCCCGACCCCGGTGTTGCCCGAAGTCGACTCAACAATGGTGCCGCCGGGCTTCAGAATGCCGCGGCGTTCGTAGTCGTCGAGGATCGACACCCCGATTCGATCCTTGACGGAGCCCCCCGGATTGAAGAATTCGACCTTGACAAGAACTTCGGGAACGACACCGGTTCCGATGTTCTGCAAGCGAATCAGCGGTGTCTCCCCGATCGTCTGAAGGATCGTGTCCATCACTTCAGGCATGTCGGCCCCGCTGAGCCTGGCCTGTTCGATCTTGTTGGTCTCCACCGTTCCTACTCCTGCGCAAGCTGCGCCGAACCAGGCGGTCGGCGGCGATTAAGAACGTAGCACCCGCGCCCGAACCCGGTCAAGGGATCGCGCAGTTCACGCCCCTCCGCGTCGAGTCGGTCCAAGCATGCGTGTTCGCTTGAAAATTTGATTTCGTTGCCCACCCGATCGCTCACCCGTACCATGCCGCGCCGTTCGAAACTCTGCCCCATCACAAGGGCCCGGTCCTGTAGCGAGGTCGTTGAAATGTCCCACAGCACGAATCGCGGACGTGGCGCCGGCGCGCAGAGCACAGCTGAGCGCAAGGATGCCACCGCCCGCGGCGCCCACATGACACGTTCTTCGGTTCTTGTGATGGCCGCCTTCGTCGCTTCAAAAGTCGTAGGACTGCTTCGCGAGCGAGCGATATCGCATCGCTTCGGCGTTTCGGCTGAGTACGAGGCTTATCTCGCGGCATTTAAAGTACCGGATCTTCTATTCATGTTGATCGCGGGCGGCGCGCTTGTGACCGCCTTCCTGCCCGTGTTCGCGGGCGCGTTGAACGATGACGAAGACGACGTTGGACCGTGGCGACTGGCAAGCGCCGTGACGAACCTCGCGCTCGTAGTGACCGCGGTGCTCGCCGCTGCCGCGGCGATCGCCGCCCCGATCATCGCGCCGATCATCGCACCTGGTTTCACTCACGAGCAGCATGCTCTGACGGCGACCCTGATGCGGATCATCCTTGGAAGCACGGTGATATTCGCCGCGTCCGGCATCCAGATGGGGATGCTCAACGCCTTCCAGCATTTCCTGACGCCTGCGATCGCACCGATCGTCTACAACGGCGGCATCCTGTTCGGCGCGCTGTTCTTGGCGCCGACATTAGGTGTACGCGGTCTGGCGTGGGGGGTCGTCCTCGGTGCGATAGGCCATCTCGTCGTGAAGGTGCCTTCGCTCCTACGGCGAGGATACCGCTGGCATCCGATATTGAGCTTGGGCGATCCCGGCGTGAGGCAGGTCATCGGGCTGATGTGGCCTCGGATCATCAGCCTTGGCACGGTGTGGTTCTCCGTTCTCGTCGTGAACACGCGCTTGGCTAGCCAGATCGAGGCGGGTTCGGTCGCAGCGCTGAACTACGCCTGGGTGATCGCTCAGATGCCGCAGACTGTCTTGGGAACAGCAATCGCGACAGTCGTGTTTCCGACGCTTGCGGAACTCGCAGCCCGCGGCGATCGTGCAGCCTTGCGCGATACGGCGGGCACGGCGCTGCGCGTGATGATCGCTCTCACGGTCCCGGCCTCCATAGCGCTTTGGGCACTCGCCGGCCCGGTGATCGCGGTTCTGCTCCAGACGGGTCGTTTCGACGTCGAGGCGGCCGAGGCCACGCGCGTGGCACTCCAGATGTTCGCGCTCGGCCTTGTCGGACACGTCACATTCGAAGTCGTAGCGCGGATGTTCTATGCGCAGAAGGACACGCTCACACCGCTCTTCATCGGCGTGGCGACGATGATCGTGAACATCGCACTAGCCTATGCGCTCGTGGGTCCGCTCGCCGTGGCGGGGCTCGCGCTCGCCAACTCGATCGCGATCACTTTCGAACTCGTCATCGCGCTGATGATCCTGCACCGCAGGCTGGGGCGCCTAGGCGGTCGGGCACTCTGGGCGACCGCGTGGCGCGCCGGCTTGGCCGGCGGGATTATGCTCGCAGGGATGACCTTGGTCATCGCGCGCCTCCCCCTGTCGCTTCCGGTCCCGGGCGGCGTCTTCGGCGATGGGGTTGCGCGGCTCGCGATCGGCGGCGTGGTCGGCGGATCCCTCTACCTGCTTGTAGCGCAGATCGTCGATCTCGAGGCGATTTCGTTCGCGCGCTCGCTCACCCGAATGGCGATACGCTCCAGCATCGGGGCAATCAAGGGCGTGAAGGGGCGCGTCAAGAGGCACCTGGCCGGGCGAGGCGATGGACCCGACGGCTCAACTGATTGAAGTATTCGGCCCGGCGTCGGTACCTAAGTTTTGCCCAAGTAGAACAGCAATTGAGTGGTCGTGATGCCGGGCTGGAGGCCAGACGTGATCGAGCGGGCATACGGATCATGTTGATTGAGGGCGATCGCGGCGATGCGACGACCGTTGAGGGAAATGGCGCCGGGTATTTGAAGGAGACTTCTACCAGCGCTGCTGGAGAAGGTGACGAAGGGGACGGCCGAGGCTCGGCCCACTCGACGGGTGCGCGCCTGTGCTGCTCCCAAGGGAGGATCCGGCCCCATGGGCCATCAATCTATGACACTCGTACAGAAAAGTGGTGCAGAGGCCTGAACAAAGGGGAGGAACACTGCGTACGCGCCCTTGACGTGCGGCGTTCTGACGCGTTGTGGTCGATAACAGGTTAGCCCTTTCTGGCCCATCGATGCGTGCGCGGGGTCTCGAGTTGTCGCCCAAGAAGCTGTGTGTATGGATACGAATTCGATGTCATCAATGCTTGGCATTGCGCGCACGAGAACAGTTCCCGAAGGCCACCAGCCCGACAGGCGAATCCTGCAAGAGGTAGTGTCGCCGCTCTTGACGAGCATGATCGGACACGCTACTCCTGTCCACACCCTTCCACGTTGTAGTCGAAGCCCGACGAGCGTATCGATCTCCGCATCAACGTCCGAGTCGTTGGATATATCTACCTCAACCACGAGCCTTCGGCATGGCGGCGTCTCGAGTCCACATTCGTCGATCATTTCGACACCCCAGCGGACGCGCCGCACCGACAGCCTCAGCGGGAGTGAATCGTACTCAAGGGGCTCCGCAGCCGTGAAGATTCGACTCGTGTCAGGCATACCTGTCGATATTGCTCCATCGTCGAATAAGAGTGACGAGCCCGATTCCAAATGCCCACCGATTGTCTCCAGGCGCTCGGCTCCCACGATCCTGCCGTCACCGTAAAGAACAATGACAGCCTTGACTGCCTCCGCGCGCCCGGCGCGTGGATATCCAGACCGATATGTTACGTTACTGTTGTTGCGGAGTTCGCCGCTCAGCCGAACGAAGCGGGAGGCGAAGCGGGTTTCAACTTCAGGAAGCATTTCGACGCTGATCACTTCAGGATCTTGAGCATACGGGTAATCCTCTTGTCGTACATTGTCTCCCTCGATCAAGAATTCCACGACGTCTGGAGGATGCTCCCAGTCGTCAGGGGCCCTCCACATGGGCCCGAAATCCGCAACGACCGTCTCCTCACCCGGTGCGAGCACCGTCTTGATCGGCTCGCTATCCATTTCGAAGTACACCTCGCCCGCGCGAGACAGCCGGACGCGGCTCATGAGATTCCCGACGTAACCAGGCCCGCTGTTCCGAATCACTGCAGCCACGTGCACAATATGGCCATCCCCCGCGAACCAGGACTCAACGACTTCAATGGTGGGCTCATCCGCCCGCACTTCGGAGCTGGTGAGCACGAAGAAAGGTACCAGCGCAACAACTGCGCGCAACGCCTTACGTGACCTATCCCCTTCCTTCCGCATTGCGGTGCTGCTCCGGCGGCTGGAGAGGCTGCGCTGCTCCCGACCATCCCTAAATTTCATTTTGGCCCCCGATAAAGCGACTTGAAGCGGCGAGGAGCCGTGCCCGCCTCGTCCTGCATGAGTGCGCCGTTGCGCTCTGTAAGGCGTGGCGCGCACCGCATGTTGAGTCAGGCGTTCGCTTCTGCGCATCAAGATGTCACCCGCCAGCGCTCCTCATGAGTCGCAATCCGTGCAATATATGTCAAAGAACGGCGCGCCGGTAAACTGCCCACCGTATGAGATTAGCCAGCACTCGGTCGGTTGCCCGGCGCCGTAACCGTCATTTTCTCTCCGGCAGACTCGTCCGTCGCTCCATTCAGGCCAAATCTAGGTCGGCAGCGTTTGGCCTAGCGTCGCGCGCAACCGAGACCCGATCTTCGGCGATTTTCACGCCCGGCACCGTCGCGGTAAGCCATTCGGAGAGCCGCGCGACGGCCAGATGAACTCCGGGCGTCGGTCGCACGAGACCGATCCGGGAAAGGCCGAGCGTGGCCCGACCATCGTCGAGCGTGCGCAGCCCGATCGCGACGCGCTGGGCAATGGTCGGCTCGTGGACGAAGACTTCGAACAGCACCGATCGGCGACCGCGATACGCACCCAGCACACTTGCGTGTGTCCCGCCGTGCTCGAATTCGAACGGCTCGAAGCGCGAGACGACGGCGTCCAGATCGATCGATCCTTCGAATCCGATGTGCGGCATATCCAACTCCTCAGCGACCGGCACGTCGGGCGCCGGCTCAGCATTGCGTCGATAGGAGAAATAGTGTCCTAGCCGGCCGGCCGCTAGCCCACGCCGCTCGTATTTGGTCGGCGACCGACCGGCGATCGAATGCGTCCACGCCGATCCGAGCCGGTTGTCGAGTCCCGGCGTCGCATCCAATAGCTCAGCGGCAAACACCGCGTAGTCCCGGATGTCGGTCGCCAAAGTCAGGTGGCCGCCACAGACAAGCCGGCTGACCATCGCGTCTAGCGTGTCGCGTTGCATCACCCGGCGCCGCTGATGGCGTTTCTTGAACCACGGATCCGGAAAGTTGATGTGGATGGCCGCGAGCCCTTCCGGCGCGAATAGATGGTGAAGCGCCATCTCCGCTTCAGCATGGACCACGCGGACGTTGTCCGCGGCACCGCGCACCAGCCGGCGCTCCATCGCGTCGAGCGAGTGGTTCGACACCTCTACGCCGACGATGCCCGCCAAAGGAAACGTGCGCGCCAGGTGCAGGAGGAATTCGCCTCGGCCAAAGCCGATCTCGAGGATGATCGGTCGCTCTGTCCCGAAACGTCGGCTCCAATCGGTCGGCCACTCGAGGTCGAAGCCGCTAAGGCGCCACCCCTCAGAGAGGGGCGAAGACGTCATCCGCCCTCAGGAGCTACGGCTCCTATCTCTAAGAGCGCTCTCTGAGCCGCTGCATGGTTCGGGTTGAACGCGAGCGCCCGTTCGAAGGATGCGCGCGCCTCGTCCGTACGTCCGAGTCCCGCGAGCGCCAAACCGCGCCAGGTATGCCACTCCTCAAGGTTTTCGCCCTGCATGGTTGCGATGGTGGCGTCGGCATGGGCGATCAGGCGTTCGTATTCGCCAAGGCTGTGAAGCGCGAGCGCGAAGCCGAATTGGTACCAATACGCGCGCACCGGCAAGCCGATCGCGTTGGCGCGCTCGAAAGCTTCGACCGAGCCGGCAGCGTCACCGATGCGCGATCGGGCCTCGCCCAGCACGAACCAAGACCACACGTCTTCAGGACTGGCGCCCGTCCACGCCAGCGCACGTTCGGCGGCGCGGGCCCACGCTGCACGCTCATCGATATCGCCGCCGATCGCCGACGCTAGGGCCGCTGCCTGCGTTTCGTCGTAAACGGCTACGTAGACCCCGGAGAACGGCCGCCACTCCGATTCGAGCACAGCGTACGGCAGGCGCCGGTTTGCACCGTAGTAACTGTCCATCGCGACAACTTCGCCCGTACGATTGTCGTATCCGACGAGGACGCGATAGTGGCCCATTTCACCGCGCCCATCTACGTCGATCCACTGTTCCGCGATGACTGGAATACCTGCCGCGACCAGCGCTCGGGCTATGTCGGCGTCGCCATTCGGGCGCACGATCGCCTTCAACCCCTGCCCATGAACAAAGTCCGCCAGCTCTTCCGGTGAGACGTTGGTGTCCTCGCGATCCGGCTTGAGAACTGCCGCGATTTCGAGCTGATCGAGCACGTTGCCGAAGGCCGAGAGGGCCATCATGAGCGACGATGGGCCGCAATTGTTCCACTTCTGCCACGTATGCAGGACGCCGGGGATCATGTGGTTTGATCCGGATGGAGTGGCGCGAGCTGCTGCTTGAACCGGAGTTGCTCTCAGTGTCGGCGTCGCGCTCGGCTCGGCCTTCGCGACGGCCAGGTCCGTCGCACTTGCCCCGGGTGTGAAAGTTGGCTGAGTCGGACGCACGGTGGTCGCGCTGGCTCGGATGCCTGCAATCGACGCCGCCTTCGAAGGAGAACTTGCCGCCATAGTCCCATCGCCGGATTCTTCGATCTCGATCGCCCTGCCCGCCGCGGGCTGAAGAAGCGCTTGGTCAGGTGGCGTAGCGTCTCGATCCGTATCCGTGGCGCAACCCGCGACTCCCAAGACAATGCCGCACGAGAGCGCGACCGCGACGACGAACTCGCCGCGGTATCCCCCACGACGCTCGCCTTGACCCGTCGGGGCTGCGACGGCGATAATCGATCTTCTGACGACTTCCGGCAGGCTCTTGGCCAAAGGACTTCCGTGAATGAAGCGCAATTTGATCCTCGGAATCGGATGTCTCAGCGGCGTTATAACCGGCCGGATCCTGATGCGCGGCCGGACGGCCATCGACGGCGAAGCTCTCGTCGGGCCCCCTATCACCAACTTGGCCTCGATCGCGGCTGCCACGGGAATAGCCGGGCGAGTGTCGGATTCGTTCAAGACCGATCCCGATGATCTACTCATCACCTTCGGCATCGGATTCACGACCGGAGCGATATTGACCGTGTTCGCAGGGCCGATCGCCCGGGCGCTTGGGTCACTGCCCGCCAAGTTCTAGATTAGCACAATCGCAAAGCACCCACCCCGCGCCAGGAGACGGATCCGGATGGAGACCGACCTTGTGATCGTGGACGTCGACGCCCCGATCGCGACCATTCGCTTCAATCGCCCAGACAAGTTGAATGCGTTGAGCCCGGCGCTGATCGGCCGGCTCGTCGAGGCGCTCGAGGCGCTCGATGCCGATGATTCGGTTGGCGCGATAGTAGTGACCGGCGATGAGCGTGCCTTCGCAGCCGGCGCCGACATCGGCGCGATGGCCGAGTCCACGGTGGTCGATCAGATCGAGCGTGACATGTTCGCAACATGGGACAGGATCCGAAAGATCTCGAAGCCGGTGATCGCCGCGGTTAGCGGATGGGCGCTGGGAGGCGGCTGTGAAACCGCGATGATGTGCGACATGATCATCGCCTCCGAAACGGCGCGATTCGGACAACCGGAAATCAACATCGGCGTCATGCCGGGTGCGGGCGGCACCCAGAGGCTCACCCAAGCGCTAGGTAAGGCGCGCGCGATGGAGATCGTACTCACCGGCCGGCCGATTACAGCCGCGGAAGCCCTATCCGCCGGCTTGGTCAACCGAGTCGTGCCCGTCGAGACATATCTCCACGAGGCGCAGACACTGGCGCGAGAGATTGCTTCCAAGCCCAGGATCGCCGTTAGGCTTGCGAAGCAGGCCGTCAACGCCGTAGTAGACGATTATCTCGACCGCGGCTTATTGACCGAGCGCCGGAATTTTTACCTACTCTTCGCGACCGAAGATCAGCGCGAGGGCATGCGCGCCTTCATCGAGAAGCGGCCTCCGGAGTGGACTGGACGCTGAGCGTCGCCACCGCCTACAGTTTTCTAATTCAAGGGCCGGCGAGTGCGTGACGGCCCTTCGGCAGCATGCTAGAATCCGGGCCCGCGGCCGGAGCAACACCAGTTGTTCCCGTGACCCGAGGAGGCTCGAGCCATCAACGACACCATCCGATACGAGCTTGCCGACGGGGTGGCGACGATCACGCTCAATCGGCCTGATACGCTCAACGCCTTCAACGACGAGATGCTGGAGCAATTCTCCGCCGCGCTCAAGGCGGCGAGCCGCGATGGAGACGCTCGCTGCATCGTGATCACAGGCGCAGGAAGAGCTTTCAGCGCCGGTCAGGACCTGAGCGCCATCCGCGCTCGAAGCGAAGAAGAGGGCGGCGGGATGTCCTTCCGCGAGCACCTCGAGACCACCTACAATCGGATCATCAGCTCGCTCAGATCGATTGAGAAGCCCGTGATCGGAGCCGTCAACGGGGTGGCAGCCGGCGCTGGGGCCAGCGTCGCGCTGGCTTGCGACATCCGGATAGCAAGTGAGAAGGCGTCGTTCGTGATGGCGTTCGCCGGCGTCGGCCTCGTTCCCGACAGCGGTTCGACCTGGTTTCTTCCGCGCATGCTCGGCTTCGCCCGCGCATATGAACTCTACGCTACGGGCGGGCGACTGACGGCCTCCGAGGCGCTCGACGCAGGTATGGTCAATCGGGTAGTCGAAGCCGAGGCCTTCGATGGCGCCGTCGCAGAACTCGCGGCGTCGCTCGCGGCGGCGCCGACCAAAGCCCTCGGCCTTACCAAGCGCGCGATGAATCGCGCTTTGGGCATGGGATTGGACGAATCGTTGGCATACGAGGCTATGCTGCAGGAGATCGCCGGCGGGACCGAGGATCATCGAGAGGGCATAGCGGCATTTCTCGAAAAGCGTCCACCCCGATTCAGCGGTCGATGAAGCGCTTCACCCCGGGCGATGCTCTCGAGGTCGGAGTAGTCGGCTCGGGAACCATGGGCGCTGGGATCGCCCAGGTGGCAGCGGTCGCCGGTCATCCCACCGTTCTCTACGACATCGACCCAAGTGCCGTGGCCAAGGCGCACGATAGCATCGGCGCATTCCTCAGCCGCGCAGCGGAGAAGGGGCGGATGGAGAGCGCCGCCGCCAGCGCGGCGCATGCGCGAATCACTACCAGCACCGATCTGGCTGCTTTCGGTGGGTGTGGCTTGGTGATCGAAGCCGCTCCCGAAGTGATCGACTTGAAGCGGAAGCTCTTCGCAGAACTGGAAACTATCGTCGACGACGAAGCGCTACTGGCTACCAACACTTCTACTCTTTCCGTCGGTGCGATCGCCGGCGGGCTGAACCACCCGGGCCGAGTTTGCGGCATGCATTTCTTCAACCCCGCACCCCTCATGGCGCTTGTCGAAGTCGTCCGCGGCCCTGAGAGTGACCCTGAAGTCGTCGCTGCGGTCATCGGCATCGCCAAGGCCTGGGGCAAAACGCCCGTCGAGGTCAAAGACACTCCGGGCTTTGTTGTGAACCGCGTCGCGCGCCCATTCTACGGTGAAGCGCTGCGCTTGTTCGGCGACGGGGTTGCAGGGGTCGATACCATCGATCGGGTGGTTCGCGATGCCGGTTTCCCAATGGGGCCCTTCCAGCTGATGGACCTGATCGGCATCGATATCAACTATGCGGCGGCGCGCTCGGTCTTCGAAGGGTTCTTCGGGGAACCTCGTTTCAGGCCGCATCCGATCCAGCGAATGATGGTCGAAAGCGGCCGATTGGGCCGGAAGTCTGGCCGAGGGTATTACGAATATGGCGACGGCTGAGCGCTCGGGAATGTTGATCGAAGTCTTCATCGATCACGCCTGCCCTCACTCCGCGCTCCAAGCCGCGGCGTTCAGAGCGGTCGAGCAAGATGTGTCGGTCCGCTGGCGTGTTCTGCCACTCGCAGGACGAGTGTCCGATCTTCCCACGGCGGAGCGAAGGATGCACGCCGCCCGTTTCGTGGCCGACTGGCCTCGGGTGGCGGCGATCGGCGCCGCCGACTTCGGCTGGACCATGGTCCGGCCGGAGTGGCCAATAGACTCTCGGATCGCGGCCGCCGCCGCGTTGCACGTCAGACGCGCCCTCCCTTCAGCCGAATCAGCGGTTAACGAGGCTCTCTTCAAGGCGCGCTTCCTGGATGGGGAAGACATAGCGAGTCCCGCGGTGGTCAGTTCTATCGTGGGCCGCGCCGCTGGCGGCAGGTGCGAAGAAGGCCTAATGAATGCGCTCAGCCCGTCGGCCGTGGACGAAGCGCTTGCCCCGGACCGGCTCGAAGCTGAGCGGCTGTCGCTTCGCGCAGTGCCGGCCTTAGTGATCTTTGATCGTTTGCTGGTAGGGGCACAGCGGCCGGCAGTTCTGCGCGGGATAATCGCGCAATCACGCGCCGGGGCACATGCATGAAAGTAGACGCGATCACCATCCTTGGGCCGGATGACTCGCGGCTCGCGGCGCATCTAGAAGAGCGCGCGACGGCGGCCGGGATGCACGTTACGCGCTCTGCATCAGCGGCCGATGTTCAGGCGTCCTTCGCCGCGGCCGATGCCGTCATCGATGCGAATGTGGTTATGTCGCCGGATCAACGCGAAGCACTCGCCGCCGGCGAGCGAATGATGCGGCCTCAAGCCATCCTCTGCGTTTGCTGCCACGCGACCTCGGCCACGTCGGCTGCGGCGTCGATGTCACGGCCTGAGCGCGGCGTGGGCTTCGGGCTTCTCGTACCATGCGGAGAGCGCAAAACCGTGGAGATGGCCCGCGCGATCCAGACCAGCGATGCGGCCGTAGACCAGGCGACGGATCTATGGTTAGCGCTAGGGCATGAGCCGGTCTTTGTCGGTGACGGAGGCGGCCTCGTGGTGGCCCGCGTGGTCGCGTGCCTTGCCAATGAGGCTGCGTTCGCGGTGATGGAGGGTGTGGCGTCGGCGCACGACATCGATACCGCGATGCGCCTTGGCACCGGCTATCCCCGCGGCCCGCTGGCTTGGTGTGATCTTGTCGGTGCCCGCGACATCGTCGCAACACTTGACGCCCTCGCCGCCGAACACGGCGACGATCGATTCCGCGCCGCGCCACTCCTACGGCGGATGGCCGCGGCCGGCGCGACGTGGGAGTAACCCGATGATCGGAAACGAGCTGCTCTTGTTGGCCGCGGCCTTGGTGCTTCTTTTCGCGCTCCCACTTGCTTTGTTAGCCTGGATGGTGGCCCAGTACGCGCAGATGCGACAGCTTGCCAATCGGCTGGAAGGACTGGAGGTGGACATGCGGCGGCTCCACGAGCGGAGCTCGCCGAGATCTGAACCGGAGGTGGAGTCGAACGCCGAGTCGGAGATGGAATCGACGGCCGATTCTGCCTTGCCGGAGTCGGAGGAGCCGGACTCGATGGTCGCTCCGGTGGTGGAGGAGCCGGACTCGATGGTCGCTCCGGTGGTGGAGGAGCCGGACTCGATGGTCGAGCCGAGGGTGGATCCGCTTGCCGATCCGGGCTTCGAGCCTTCACGGATCGATGCCGAAAACGGCCGAAGAGCAAATGGCGAAAGGACGGCTCCATGAGGCAGGCCGTCGTCGTCGATGCCGTCCGGACCCCCATCGGGCGCGTGGGCGGTGTGCTTGCGAGCGTTCGGCCGGATGATCTCGGCGCGATCGTAGTGGCGGCGCTTATCGAGCGGACCGGTGTCGAACCCGAATCGATCGAGGACGTTTATTTCGGCTGCGCCAATCAGGCCGGCGAAGACAATCGCAACGTGGCGCGCATGATTGCTCTTCTGGCTGGCCTGCCTTACTCTGTGCCCGGAACGACCATCAATCGCCTTTGCGGTTCGAGTTTGGACGCAGCGCAGATGGCTGCACGAACGGTTGCGGCGGGCGACGGCGACTTCGTGGTCGTCGGCGGCGTCGAGAGCATGTCGCGCGCTCCGCTGTCACTTCCGAAGGCAGAGAACGCGTATCAGCTTGGCTCCAAGACGGCGTGGGATACGTCGCTTGGATGGCGTTATCCCAATCCGCTCATGGAAGCTTTGATCCCGCTCGAAAGCATGGGCGAGACCGCTGAGAACATCCAAGCGGAGACCGGTATAACGCGTGAGCGTCAGGACGGATTCGCGCTGGAAAGCCATCGGCGAGCTCTGGCGGCGCAGGCTGAGGGCCGGTTCGACGCCGAGATAGTGCCGGTCTCCGTTAAGGGTCGAAAAGGAAGCTCCAGTGTCATCTTGACGGACGAGGGGCCGCGAAGTGAGACTTCGCTTGAAGCGCTAGCCCGTCTGAAGCCCGTCTTTCGGAGCGGAGGAAGCGTGACCGCGGGCAATTCGAGCAGCTTGAACGACGGCGCGGCCGCACTGCTGATCGCTGATAGCGTGGCCGCCGAGAGCGCTGGAATGCGGCCTCTCGCTCGGGTCGTGGCCTCGGCTGTCGCTGGGGTCGATCCGCGTACGATGGGCTTCGGACCTATTCCCGCGACAAAGAAGGCGCTCAGGCGGGCTGGACTAGACATCTCCCAGATCGACCTCGTCGAGTTGAACGAGGCCTTCGCCGTCCAAGCGCTGTCGGTAATCGATGCGCTGGGGCTGGATTCCGAACGGGTGAACGTCAATGGCGGCGCAATCGCGCTCGGGCATCCACTCGGCTGCTCAGGCGCGCGGATCATCACGACTCTCCTGCACGAACTCAAGCGCCGCGGTGGACGCTACGGCTTGGCGACCATGTGCGTTGGAGTGGGTCAAGGCGTCGCGATGATCTTCGAAAACATCGATTGAGAGAGCCGCAGCAAGGCCTTCACGGACGGCGACAAGCGCCGTAATCCCCAGACAAATCCGATCAATACGAGGCGAGGGCGACCATGGGCATCGACATCGAGCGGCGCGACTATCAGTTGATCATCGGCAACGAAGCCGTGGAGGCTAGAGCCGGCAAACGCTTCGACAGCGTGAATCCGGCCACGGGCGAAACCTTAGCGTCGGCAGCTTTCGGCGGGCCGGAGGACGTCGACGCGGCGGTAGCGGCGGCGCGCGGGTCGTTCACCAAAGGTTGGGCGCGCGTGAACGGCCAGAAGCGCAATCGAACGATGATGGCGCTGGCGGACCTACTTATGGCTAATCTCGACGAACTTGTGACGATCGAGGCGCGCGACATCGGCAAGGCAGTCTCGTCCGTCCGCGCGGAGATTCTTCAGGGGATCTCAGAGCTCGAGTTCTTCGCCGGTGCGTCGACCAAGATCGATGGGCAAACGCACCTAACACCGTTCGGCTTTCTGAACTACACCTTGCGCGAACCAATGGGTGTATGCGGACTCATCGTGCCGTGGAACTATCCACTCATGCTCACGCTGCGGAAAGTCGCGCCGGCTCTAGCCGCCGGCAACACCGTGGTTATCAAACCGGCCGAAGAATCACCGCTGTCGGCGATCTTCCTGGCTGAACTCGCTACGGAAGCGGGATTCCCTGAAGGGACGATCAATGTAGTTACCGGCGACGGACCGACCACGGGCGCAGCGCTAGCCGCGCATCCGGGCGTGAACAAGGTCAGCTTCACCGGGTCGACGGAAGTCGGACGCCTGATTCTTGACGCGGCCCGCACTGACTTCCGGCGGGTATCGCTTGAGCTCGGGGGCAAGAGTCCGGCCATTATCTTCGAAGACGCGGATCTGGACTCCGCCGTTCCAAGTTCGGTGTGGTCGATCTACAACTGTGCGGGCCAATCCTGCGACGCACGCAGCCGGATCTTCGTTCAACGCTCAGTCCATGACGCCTTCGTCGAGCGCTTCATCACTCTCGCGGGCAAGCTTCAAGTCGGCGATCCGATGAATCCTGCTACACATATTGGCTCCCTTATCACGCCGGCGCACCTCAAACGGGTAGAAGGCTACATCGAAGCAGGACGGGAGGCCGGGGCGGATGTCGCTCTAGGTGGGAGTCGCGCCGTTGTCAAAGGGCATTCCGCCGGCAATTTCCTGGAGCCGACAGCGCTTGTCAACTGCACCAACGACATGCGCGTCGCGCAAGAGGAGATCTTCGGCCCTGTCGCGACGATCATCCCATTCGACGACGAGCGCGAAGTCGTCGAGGCCGCGAACGATGTGGTTTATGGGTTGACTTCGACCATTTGGACGCGCGACGTCGGCCGAGCGCATCGCGTTGCCGGGCTGATTAAGAGCGGTGTCGTGACGATCAATCAACCCTTCACGGTCTTTCCCGGCACGCCTTTCGGCGGCTTCAAGCAATCCGGCTGGGGCCGCGAAGTGTCCCTGGACGCACTGGACGACTTCACGGAGCAGAAGAGCGTAATTGTCTATACAGGCGATCGGCCGATCGATCCGTTCCGTCTCGGCTGAGTCTGAAACTAACTGAGGAAGAGCGCACCGACGATGGCCGCGATTACGATCACCAACGCGGGGTGCGCATTGCCCCATGTCAGAAGCGCAAAGGAGGCGATCGCAATCCCGGCGAACCAAGCAATACCGCGAGCATCCAGCCCGTCGGATGAGGCAGCACCGACGATCCAAGCCGTCCAGGCGAGCATCGCAACGACGGCGGGTCGTGCGGCTCTGAGGGCTCCGGCAGCCCGCGGACTGCCGGCGACTTCGACGGCGATCGCGGCCAGGCCAATCATCATGGCGGCGGTCGGCAAAGTGAGACCGACAATTCCGGCGACCGCTCCGGGTGTTCCGGCAAGACGGTGGCCGATCACGGCTGCGAGCTTCGTGGTGATCGGTCCGGGCAGAACGTTGCCCATCGCAAGCAGATCGACGAATTCGCGGGCATCGATCCAGCCGCGCACATCCACGACTTCCTCCTGGAGGAGCGGGATCATGGACGGACCACCACCGAAACCGAAGATTCCAACCCGGGTGAAGGTGATCAAAATGTCCAAGAGCATGCGAAGACCATCCGGCATGGTCCGACTCCTTTGGGGCGGCGGATTATATCTCTGTGGTGAGTCGGAGGTAGCCGACTCGCCCTACGCCCGTCGATCGGAGGTCGAATGAACGCCGAAGATTCAAAAGGGGAGCGATCGATCCGGAAAAGCGCAAACGTCGCACAGCAGAAGATCGCGCTGATCTACTTGGTGATGGGGGGCCTCGTTTTCTTCACTATCGCGTTGGGCGCAGCTCTCTTCTCAGTTGGTCGGAGCGGTGTCTTCGCACAGAGGGCGGCTGTGGAGGTGGTCCAACGGTATATGGATCACGGTCGTACGTTCGAGACTTTGGCGGCGCACCGGCTCTACTCCGTTGAAGCGCTCGCGGCGACATCCGAGGACGACGTGGTCCAAATCTTCTCTGCCCGCAGGTTCTTCGACGGCTTCGAGACCGTGGAGCTGCGAAGCGCGGAATCCGTGTCAGGTTCAGGATTGGCGCTTGAGGCGCTGTCCATCGAAGCGATTGCGACGTATTCGAGCGCGCCGCCCGCACTGATACGGGCAACGGTCGAGCAAGCGGATGGCACTTGGCGTTTGCGCACTATCTCGTTCGGCGAGTTGGAGCCAACGTCGCCGTGAAGCTCATCGATCTGAGCTCGGCCGAAGAAGCCGCTGCCGAGCTTTCCGGACCGATCTACCTCGTCGGAGTCGGCGGTCCGGAAGACGAGTCCGGAATTGGCGACGTGAGTACGTTCTCCTGGCGATTCTGCCTCTTGGAGATCGATCAAGCTCTTCCGATAGTGCTCGGTTTCAGGGCGATGCCGACCCTGATGGCTTTTACCCGGGCCGTGAACGGCGAGCGTCCGTTCACGGTCCCGACAGAAGCTTTGCGCACCGACCTTTCGACGATTGGATCGGTTCCTCTGCGCCTTGCGATCGATCTGACGTCCTCCGACTTGGCGGATTGGCTCCGATCCGGAAGGCTCGTCACCCGCAAGGTGCCGGAGCTTGAAGGGTGAGTGTCGAGGCGAGCGCTCGGACTGTTCTGTCGTGGGAGCAGATCGTTGTGCTGTCGGTAGAACTCGCGCGCCAAGCGGAAAGTGAGCAATTCGATGTCATCCTGGCTATAGCTCGCGGCGGCCTCATACCGGCAGCACTGATCGCGCAGGCGCTCGACCGGCGTGAGGTGGAGATGACTTCGGCCGCAGGCTACACGGGCGAGGATCGCGCCGATTCCTTCGAGATCCTGAGTTTCCCCAAGGACGGAGCGCTGGCCGGCAAGCGTGTCCTCGTAGTAGACGACGTGTGGGATACCGGTAGGACCGCGGTCGCGGTGCGCGAGCTAGTCGCAGCGGCTGGAGGATTCCCGATCGTAGCTGTCCTGCACTTCAAGCCGAGCGCATCACTGTATCCGGGCGATGGACCCGACCTGTGTGTAGGCCGGACGGAAGCCTGGATCGTCTATCCGTGGGAACGAACGCGGCTATAGAAGCTTCCCGCAGTCGGGATTTCTGGTCGGGATAAGTCGTCGGGCTGACTGCTCCGCGATCGGGAACTCTCGTCCACCTATGGGTCACAACGGTCCTTCGCCGCAAGCTCAATCCTCCGCGGGGCCGCCTTTGCGTGCCATCACCGCGGCAGCGAGAGCAGCGATCACTGCGGCGGCCCCGATGGCGATCAAGAGGGCCTGCGGACCTGATCTTCCCGCCTGACGTGTGTTTTCAACTTCACGGCCAAAGGTGGATTCGAGCTCGTCGAGCGGAGGCGGAGTGACGAGTCCAAGCTCAAGACCCTCGAGCGCTGCAGCATTAACACCAGGCGTCGGAACGTCCGACTCCAAGCGCTGGCGGTCGACAATCGAGATCTGCCCTGCCACACCGTCGCGCATCTTCATCGACAATCCGGAAGCGTCCTTGGCTTCGACGGTATCGATCAGGATCGGTATCGCACCTTCTTTCGAGATCCTCTCCAGATGCCGCTGGATCGCCTGAGAGAACTCGCTCTGGATAAGCGCGAGGGCGACGACGACTTCATCGGACGGCGCGGGATCCGGCATGCTCAGCAGCATCAATGCGGCCAAAAACCGGCGTTCGATTGATTCACTGCCGCCTTCGGCTGCGAAGAGCTGGTAGGCGCTGCCGGGAACGTCATGGCCTCCGACAAAGGCGTCGTGTGCGCGGCTGACCTCGGACGCTGCCTTGGGCAGATCTCCGAGCTTGACCAGTGAAACGGATTCGCTCACAGCAGCCTGCACCGAATCGATGACGTCTCGCGGTAGGTAGTCGCGCGGTTCAATTGCATCGCCGATAACTTCGAAGACGAGGCTTGCGACTATCGCGTCCCCTCCCGGACCAAGAGGCGCCTGCGGCAGACTCAGGTCAACCCGGCCTTCCGAAGCCTCGTTGCGCAGTCCGTGACTACCCTCTCCCGGCCTGACTTCCACCAACGCCAGGGCTGAAGGACTCCAAAGCGCTCGGATCGCGAAGGCGCCAAGTCCGATGCGCGGAACGCCTTCCGCCTTGATCGGCACGACGACAGTCTCGCCCAGTGCGCCCTCGACCTCGAATCCTCGGAAACGAGCGAGGCTTTGATCCGCCGGTCTTGGCGTTGGGGTTGCGATGAGGCCAAGACCCTGCATGAGCTGATCGAGCGCTCGGTCGAAATGAGTTGCGGCGCGCGCTGCTTCGGCATCCGATTGATCGAGGGCCGCCGCTCGGAGCCGTAGCGCGAAGACGCTGATCCTCTCCAGATCGAGCTCGCGCTCAACGCCCAGCGCCGCGCGGACTATTCCTGACCGCTGGTCGACATCCTCGATCAGTTCAATCGCGACGTTGCGCATATCACGCCAGAGCGATGCATCGGCCAATCCGTAAATCCTGGAAGCCGTTTCGCGCCACTCGAGCGCGACATCGGCTGCCGGGCTACCCGACGCGCTTGACCGCACTATCGGGGCGAGACGTGAAAGACCGGACTCCACGAGTCCGTTTATCGCCCTGATCCGGATCAGGTCCTCGGCCGAAAGCGCGCCATCAAGATCAATGAGCAGGGCGTCGATTTCAGCGAAGACGGCCGGGGCCGAATCCGGGACAGCCGCCTTGAGCGGCTCGCGATGTACGTCGAGGGCGTCCAACAAGCCGTTGAATGACTCGTCCGCCTCTTGCCACGCCCCTGCATCTGCGTAGGAAACGATTGAGTACATGGAACTCAGAATCGCATCCAGCCGCGTTGCGATCTGGACGCCACTGTCTACTGTCGGAGTCGGCCCTTCGCCCTGGTCTTCCGGCTGACCTTCCTGCGCCGAGGCTCTGTAGGCGCCGGAGAATACGAGCACGCTGGCGAGAACCACTGATGGGCAAAGCGGCGCCATTCGCTGTCCATGGTTCATTCCGTCACCTTGCCTCCAGCCACTTCGTGAGAGTGCTCGCCGTCCTCGATATGTCAAGTCACTTCCAAGTGGATTGTATTTGGCCGCCAGGCGTGCGTCAATCGCCGCTCGGCGTGATGTTCTACCTGTTCGCGTTGACGGCCTGTCGGTAGGATCGTATACTGCGCCGCTGCGTCGGTCGACGCCGACGGGCGATCCGTTGAAGGTAGGTCCGGATTCGTCACGTGCGCGCTTCATGCGCTCGACCCATTGGAGGGCCGCTGTGAGCGACTACGACTACGACGGTTTCGAAGATGAGCCACCGACGCAGGGCGCATCCGGCCCGACTCTTCCCGGCGGCATAAGCGTCCAGGCCGCGGCGGCGATGCTTCTTGTAGCCGTGCTGATCGCCACCCTCTACCTGTTCTTCGGCCCAGAGCCTGACGCGGCGATCGCCCCTGAGGGCGGCACAGCCGTCGCGGCGACATCGACAGTCGTCACTTCGGCGACTTCGCGCGCGCCGACGATGGTTGCCGGCGCCGCCCCAACTTTCCCATCGATCGCGACCGCCCAGGCGAACATGGGCACCTTAGCCACAGCGGTGACGCTGGCAAGTCCCACCGCGGACACCGACGTTTCACAGGCATCTGAGGCGAACCGGCCGCCGAGCCTGGTCGATGGCGGCTACGTCGAAGTCGTCGGGACGGACGGTTTCGGCATGCGTTATCGATTCGGACCCGGACTTGATACGGCAACAATTCGCATCGTAACCGAGGGCGAATTCCTTAAGGTTAGCGGCGAACCTGAGGACATAAGCGGTACGCGATGGTGGCGTCTGCTGGACTCCCTGGGCAACGTCGGCTGGGCGATCGAAGACTACCTGTCGCCCGCTGCGGCGCCTTCGTTGTGGAATCCGCCGATCGCGTCGCCGCCGTTCGTACCTTCGACCGATTCGTCGACGCCCTAGGAGTTTTTGTAGCCCGAACCGAAGAGCTGTTCGAGGATCCCAGGCGCCACGTCCGTCAGAGAGCGAATGGGTCGGTCTTGACCTGGACCCGGACCGTGCCAGCCGAAGATCGCAGGGTTTGCGGTGTGCCTTGCGTGGCTCATGTCCTCGACGTTCCCATGGTCGCTGACTAGCACGATCGAATAGTCACTGTCGAGAGCCGACAAAAGGCCGGCGAGCATGCGGTCGATCCGGACCAGCATCCGATCAGCCAGCGCCCGATCCATCCGGTGCCCGGCCACGTCTGTTAGAAAGCACTCGAAAACGGTCAGGGTGCTCCGATGCGCCATTTCCGCTAAGCGTTCGCCGACGGCAATCGGATCATCTTCCGCTCTGCTGGGCAAGCCGCCGCGTCCTTTCCACCATCCGCCAACAATGTCGGCCGCGATAGCATTGCCCGCCGTGAGGTCATCCGGGCCGCGGAGCTTGACACCCGCGAGCGCCGCCGAGCGTGCGAACGCTCCCAGCCGCCCGCCGCCGGCTGCCGCCTCCGCGACCATCCGGCTGGGGTAAGCGTTCGCGAATACCGCTCGTCCACCACTGGCGAGCACGCGCAGCCAAAGTGAACCTTGTTCAAGGATGTCGCGCAACTCGGCATTGGCGTACGGGCCGAAATGCCTTCCGATGGCTGCCGAAGCGTTCACGCCGGTCAGCAGGGCGGTTTGACCTGTCCCGCTCTGCGGCAGCCCGGCGACACCGAGCAGTGCATCGATCCCGGCGGCAGACCCCGTCGCGCCGTAGACCGGACGGCCACCGCAGATGAGATCTATCGCTGGAATGTCGAGCGCGGCTAGAGGATTGGTGTAGCCGTCGTCCTCGCCGACACCGACTCCATCGACGAAGACGAGGACGACGCCCCGATTCCCCGACACAGTGTTCAAATTAATTGCAGTGTCCAATGCGACTGCGGTGTCTGATGAAACCATAGCGTCTTTCGCATGCTCGGCCGCCCGGATCAATCCGGTAGGCCGGCGCCCGCCAAACGGCGATAGTCGCCATCGTGGTAGATCAGCGGTCCGCTTGAACCAGCGGTTACGGAGCAGGCGACTACGCGGCCGATGAAAATCGAGTGATCCCCGGCTACCGCCGTCTGCTCGACAATGCAGTCCAGCCACGCGTTAGCATCGCTAATGTAACGCGCCCCGGTCGTCGCCACGCCCGTGTCGAGATCGAAGAAGCGATCCTCTATCTCGCCGTGGCGGCCGGCGAAGCGGTCTGACAATTCCCTCTGATCGTCTGCCAGGATGTTGACGCAGAAGGAACCGCTGCTCTCGATCAAGGCGTGTGATCGCCAACGCTTGTCGATTACGACGAGGACAAGTGGCGGGTCGACGGACACTGAGGTAAACGCGCTCGCCGTCATGCCGTGCCCGCGAACGCCTTCGACAATCGTCACGATCGTGACGCCGCTCGGCCAGCGGCGCATGGCTGAGCGGAAGGCGTCGGAGCTTACCGACAGGGGCTTTTCTGAATCTGGGATCACGCCGTCGATTCTAGAAGGGCCGTCGGTTGGGGTCAATGCTCCTCCAAAGTTCGGTCGACGTCGCCTGGCGCTCGCGTTGAACCTCTAGCGGTATCCCGTACTTCGCGCTCGGAGATCGAGTTCAGCGCAATCCGTGCGGCCGAGCGAGCCGCTTCCGACTTGGAAGCTCCGCGCCCAGTCCCAAACTCTTCCTCACCGACGAGGACCCTGACCACGAAACGTTTGTCATGATCCGGACCGGACTCTTCGACGGTCTCGTAGATCGGCGTGAGATGCCACCGTCCTTGCGTGTGCTCCTGCAGCGCGCTCTTGGCGTCCTTAGCGCGACGCTTGGCGATCACGTCCTCAAGTTCCGGGCGGACAAAGTCCAGCGCCAGCCGCCTAGCGACCTCGGTTCCGTGCTCGACAAGAATCGCGCCGAGAACGGCCTCGAATGCGTCGCAGAGCAGTCCGTCGCGTTCTCGTCCCCCGCTGGTGGCCTCGCCCCGGCCCATGCGCAGATGCTCGCCGAGCTGCAGCTCGCGAGCGTAGTCCGCCAGCGCCGAGGCGCGCACCAGCGCGGAACGTAGCGCCGTCAGCTCGCCCTCCGGCGCATCCGGCATGGAAGCGTATAGGTCCGCGGCGACCGCAAAGCCGAGAAGGGCGTCTCCGAGATACTCGAGACGTTCGTTGTCTTCGACGGAAGGGTCGCTCACTTCGTTGAGGTAAGAGCGATGCGTTAGGGCGCACTGGATCAACGCACGATCGGAGAAATGGATATCGAGACGATCTTCCAGCGCTTCGATCGGCTGGAGCGCCTCGCCGGAGTCAAGGGAGCGATCGGCGGGCACGTCCGTCATGTGCTCACCCATCCTCTGCGCGCTTGATCATCGGAGCTCGATGCCCGAGCCGGCTGCGACCTCTCCGATCAACGTAGCTTCGCCGCCGAAGTCGTCGAGGAATCCGTCGACCTTCGCCGGTGGAAGAGCGATCAGGAGTCCGCCCGATGTCTGGGGGTCGAATAGCACGTCGGACCATCCGTCGGCAAGCAGGTCGAGTCCAGTTACCTCGGCCGAGTATGCCTCACGATTGCGGGCGGTCCCCCCCGGCGCGCAGTCCGCCAGAGCCGCTGTGAGCGCTCCGGCGAGAAGCGGAATGCTATCGATGTCGAAGCACAGTCGCATCTCGCTCCGGCCGGCGATCTCTAGCGCGTGGCCTATCAGCCCAAAGCCCGTTATGTCGGTGGCAGCCGAAGCGCCGTGCTCGACGGCCAAGCGACCGGCTTCGGCGTTCAAGGCGCGCATCGAGGCGATTGCCGCGCTGACGTCAGAGGGATCCGCAAGATCGCGCTTAAGTGCGGTCGAGATGAGGCCGGTGCCGAGCGGCTTAGTCAGAACCAGCCGGTCGCCGATACGTGCGCCTGACTTTCTGAGAATCCGATCCGGATGAACGCGGCCGACTACGGCCAGGCCATATTTCGGCTCCGGATC
Source organism: Anaerolineae bacterium (assembly GCA_038913135.1). Classification (GTDB taxonomy): domain Bacteria; phylum Chloroflexota; class Anaerolineae; order Epilineales; family Epilineaceae; genus JBCLES01. The sequence goes on along the minus strand of JBCLES010000005.1, from coordinate 19,433 downwards.
GTTCACACTGTGCCCCCCGGCAACCACACCGCCCGCACTTCGAACAGTCTCGGCGCCGCCGAGCACAATTCTCGCGCCAACTTCAGGATCAAGATTCTCAGGCAGCGCCAGAAGGTTCAGAGCGAGTATGACCTGCCCGCCCATGGCGAAGACGTCACTCATTGCGTTGGCCGCGCCTATAGCACCGAAGTCATATGGGTCGTCGACGATCGGGGTGAAGAAATCCGTTGTCACCACCAACGCCAAGTCGTCCGAAATTCGCCAGACTGCAGCGTCATCGGCGCCTTCGATCCCGAGAAGAAGATCGGGATAATCTTGTAGGGGAAACAGGTCCAATAATGGGCGCATCACGTGCGCCAAGGCCTCAGGGCCCATCTTGGATGCTCACCCTGCACAGGCCGCCATCTGAGTGAGACGGATCTCCTGTGATGTCTTGCCGACTTTGCTCCGGATCACCGCTCGCTCCTAGCCCCGCTGTCGAAGAAGGCTCGCCGATCGTTTTGATTCGCACTGGACTTCAAGTGGTTGGGCGTCCCTTATAGCTTGAGACCGCTCCCCGTCAGCGGAACGACCACCGTACCGTCGACCGGAAGCAGCTTGTCCAGCTTGACGACTCCCGCAACCGCAGCTGCGGACGCCGGCTCGACGTACCACCCGAGATTGGCCACCAGCGACATTCCCCTGCGGATCTCCGAATCGTTGACACTGATCATCGTACCGCCCGTCTCGCGCACGGCCGCAAGAACGTCGCGGCCACGAGGAGGATCGTCGACTGAGATGCTTGTGGCGATGGAATTGCCCGACACAGAGGGAAAGGTCTTCTTCGCACCGCGCATGTAAGCATGGTAGATCGGACCGCAGTCTCTGGACTGAACGCCGAAAAGCCGTGGCATGGTATCGATCAAGCCGGCCGCTAGCAGAGCCTTGAAGCCGCGGTGCAGGCCCAAAAGAAGAATGCCGTGTCCCACGGGAACAATAATACTGTTCGGCACGCCGCAGTCCTCCCAAATCTCCCAAGCCAGAGTCATCTGGCCCGCGAGAAAGTACGGGCTGTAGACATGACTCGCGTAGGCGGTCGAGCCTGAGATCGCCGCCTGCGCTCGCGCCGCGGCTTCACTGCGCGTCGTGGCCGCGGCATCGACCTCCGCGCCGTATGCGATCGCCTGGCGAACCCTTACACCGCCGGCCGTTTCGCCGGGAACAAAGAGCTTGATCGGCATATTTATTCGCGAAGCATATGCCGCAAGGCTTGCCGCGGCGTTGCCTGAACTGTCCTCGACGGCATTCTTCACACCGGAATGCTGGAGCATCGCCGCGAGCAGGGCGGAGCCGCGATCCTTATAAGATGCGGTCGGTTGGACGAACTCCAGCTTTGCCTTGATCGGAATGCCGACCAGCGACGCCTCGACGAGTGGCGTCCACCCTTCGCCCAATGTGACCGGCGCTACGTTGTCTGGAACCGGAAGCATGGCTCGATATCGCCAAATCGACCGCTCCGAACTCTCGATCGAGTCAGGGTCGAATGGAAGCGAAGTGCACTCGAGCGTCTCTCCGGCAGAACTCCGCCAAGTCGAGATCTCCGCAGGAACGGTCAGACCATCCCGCGTTTGAAAGCTCAGCTCAGCCATTCGGGCTGCTCACATCCGATGAGTCGCCGCCCAAGTCGTCTCGCCGCCAATCACCGCGGACACCCCCCACTTTCTCGACAAGCTCGATTCGCTCGATAACCATCGACTCGTCCATCGACTTGGCCATGTCGTATAGCGTGAGAAGCGCTACGGAAACGGCCGTCAAGGCCTCCATCTCGACTCCGGTCCTGCCTGTGCACGTCACTCGGGCAACGACTAGGAAGCCGTCGTTCGATGTATGTTCAATGTCGACGCGCACCGAGTCGAGCGGCACTATGTGGCACAGTGGGATCAAATCGGAAGTCGATTTGGCGGCTTGAATTCCGGCCAGGCGGGCCGCCGCGAGAACATCGCCCTTCGGAGCCGTCCCCGAGGTAATGGCGGCCACTGTCGCGGGCAACATCCGGATTTTCCCGCGAGCCACCGCTGAGCGTGCGCTGATCGGCTTATCTCCGATGTCGACCATCGACGCCTTGCCTTCGGCGTCGATGTGTGTCAACGGCACGGCGCCTGCACCACGGGTACGCGCACTATTCTGCGCCTCGAGAGTTTCACGACAATCGGACCCGCAATAAACCCTTCACGTCTTCCATGGCGGTCGCGACTACTTTCACGCGGCTGTCGAGATCTTCGATCCATTCGACGGGCACTTCGGCGATGAGGTACCCGGCTTGTTCCGCGCGCAGCAGAAGCTCGCTATCGAAGAACCATTCGTTGTTCTCGACCAGAGGAAGCAAGGCGTCGGCGGCAGACCGGCTGATTGCTTTGAAACCGCATTGGGCGTCGGAGAAGGTGCGTCGCGGGAACATCGCCTTGATCAGCAGGTTATAGCCACGCGAGATGAATTCGCGCTTCCATTGCCTTGTAACACGGGCGCCGCGCTTGAGGCGTGACCCGATCGCGATGTCGTGAGAGCCGTCGATGATATGCTCGACCAGAGGCCTGAAGGAGTCGAGGTTGGTCGACAGGTCGACGTCCATGTAGGCGACGACGTCGGCATCGCTCTGGCTCCATGCGCGCTTCAGCGCCCGGCCACGCCCCTTCTGGTCAAGGTAGAGGTACGTGACGTCATGATGGTCAGCAGCGATCGCTTCCCCAACGCGGCGAGTGCCATCTACGGAAGCATTGTCGGCGATCACAACGCGCCACGAGTACGGAAGATTCTCCGCTAGGTGGGCGCGCAACGCAACGATCGAATTGGCGAGCACGTGCTCTTCGTTGTAGACCGGGATGACTACATCGACGCGCGGATTGGCGTCAGACATATGCGCCTCCGTGCCAGGGGCGCGGAGTATAGCATACCCATAAGCGGCGCATGGCGGTGTGGTATACTGCCGCGCCATGCGGATCAAGGAGCTCTCGCTCCTGGGCTTCAAGAGCTTCGCCATCCGAACTCGCCTGGTGTTCCCCGGCGGTGTTACGGCGATCGTCGGCCCGAACGGCAGCGGGAAATCAAACGTGGCGGATGCCGTTCGCTGGGTTCTCGGCGAGGGCCGATCCAGCACCCTTCGAGCTCGAAGTGCCGAAGAAATGATCTTCGCGGGCACGGAGCGCAGAGCCCGGGGAGGCCTAGCCGAAGTCACGCTGGTGATCGACAACTCCGACGGTGACATCGGAGGCGGCCTAGATTTCGCCGAAGTCGCTATCACTCGTCGTGTGCAGCGGGACGGAGCGTCCAACTATTTCATCAACGAAGCGCGCGTTCGTCGCCAAGACGTCCTGGATCTGATCGGCGGGGCACTCGGCCAAGGGGACTATACGGTCATCGGCCAGGGGCTCGTCGACAGCTTCCTTTCGATGCGGCCCTCGCATCGGCGTGGTTTGATCGAAGAGGCTGCGGGGATCGCCCCGCTTCAAAGGCAGGCCGAGCGTACCCTGAAGAAGCTCGAGAATTGTGACGAGAACCTGACCCGAGTGCGAGATCTCCTTGCCGATATCGGTCCGCGACTGCGCAGAATGGCAAGGTTGGCGGAACGAGCATCGATGCACAAGGAGCTTTCTGAGGAGCTCGCCGGCCTTCTTACCACATGGTATGGGCACCGCTATCATCGCGAGCGTTCGGTCCTCGCGACGGCGCTGCTGGCTCAGACCGAATTGAGCGCCAGTCTCGAGGCGATTCAGGCACGCGCCGCGGAAGCGGAGTCGGGCGTCAAGTCAACGGAAATTGAAGCCGAAAAAACGGAGACGGAGCTGGCGGCGTTGCGCTCGCGGAGGGATGCGATCGTCGCAGGCTTAGCCGAGTTACGCCAGCAGCTTGCTGTCGAATCAACGCGTCTGGAGGGTCTGCGTTCGCGACGAGCGGAGATCGAACGCAACCGCGGAGAAGAGGCGAGCAGTGATTCAGAAGTGATAAGACTGGCGCAGCTGAAGGCGGCCTATGATTCAGCAGCGGCGACACGCGATGAAGCGTTGAACGAGCGCGCCGAAGCGGAGACTCGACTCCGGGCACTCGAGGCCGAGGCCCAGGGCAAGTTGGACGAACTAGAACGTTTGCGCGCTGAGGAAATGGCGCTCGGCGCTTCGATTGCGGCTCATGCCGCCCGGATCGACGGGCTCCAGAACTTGCGTGCGGCACGCATGGCCGAGTTGGAGGCATCCGAGGACCGAAAAGATAAAGGGGCGCTCCACCTGCCGGCCGCAACAGCCGCCCGAGACGCTGCGCAGGCCAAGCGCGACATGGGCGAAGAGCGCCTCGGTGTGACTAGAGAGGCCGTCGCCAAAGCCGAAACAGCGTTGCGCGCGGCCGAAGCGACGCTCACCGAGGCGCGCGAGCGCCATTCAGAATCCAGAGCGGATCGGCTGGCGCTCGTGGCCCGGGCAGAGTCGCTTGAATCCGTATTCTCGGAACTCGATGCACCAGCCGATCTTGTCGACGCCGTTCGCGCTGCGAATGATGCCGTCGTGTTCGGCACACTAGCCGAGCTGATCGAGGTCGACGCGGGGTGGGAGATCGCGGTCGCGGTCGCCCTTGGCACGCTCTCGTCCGCGATCGTGGTCGCCGATCGGCCTTCGCTGATCGCGTCGCTTGAAGCACTGGCGGGTTTGACCGGCGCGGAAGCGGCCCTTGTCGCGGTTGATGGCGAAAGGGGCCAGAGGTCGGTCAAAGTCGGACGAATGCTGCGCTTGCCGGGCGACATCGTACGCCCCGCGCAAGGCGCGCCGGATGTAGTCGGCGCTGCGCTTGGGGGAATTGCCTTCGCAGCCGACATCGCGAGCGCATTCGCTGCACTCGATTCGAGCGACGGACCCGATGTGGTCGTCACCCGTCAGGGCATACGAATAGATAGACGGGGCACGGTGATCGTAGGTGGAGGGACGCGGGAGCTGCTCACACTCGCCAGGGAACGCCGCGAGCTGCCCGCGAAACTGCAGGCAATGGACGAAGCTGAGCGGTCGACCGCGGGCGCTGTCGACACTCACCTGGCCGAGCGCCTGCATGCCGAGGCCGAACTCGGGTTGCGAGTCGAAGAACGATCGGTGGCCGAGCGAGAGGGGCTTGTGCATGCGGCTGCACTCGACGAGGCGCGTGAGGCATACCAAAGAGCGGCACGGGAGCACGAATGGTCGGTGGAAGCATTTGAACAGATCGGGCAAGCGATCATCGTTCTTGACGAGCAGAACGCGAAACTTGAAACGAGCGCGAGCGAAGAAGCGAATCGCAATTCGACAGCCCACCAACGGATCTCCGAGGCAAGAGAGGCAGTAGAGTCCATCGACCTCTCCGCCGCGCGTGAAGGAGTCGCTGAGACGAGCGTGCGCGCGGCCGCACTGGCCCAAAGGGTAGCGGGGCTCGCTGCCGAGCTGGCGGCGGCCAAGCGAGACGCAGATGCATCGGCGGCTCGAAAGGCGCTCGAAGAAGGGCGGGGCCTCGAACTCGATCAGGCGATCGAGGCCACTGTAGTGCGGATAGAGAGCGACCGCCGGCATACGGAAGTCGAAGGCAGCACCCTGGCGGAAGTAGAAGCAGAGCTGGCAGCGCGAGAAGCCGCCGTCCGAACGGGACGCGACGTTCATCGCGAGCGCTCGGCCGAACTCGAGGACATTCGACGGCGCGCCGCCGGCCTCGAGTCGCGTTTGGCCGAAGCCAGGCTTCAGGTGTCGCGAGCTGGAGATCGAATGGAGAGGCTGTCGGAGCAGTTGACGGCAGACGGCGAGATCGTCGAGCTCCCGCCGGGAACAATCGAGCAGTTGACTATTCTAGAGAGCGGTGTCGACATGGGTAGCGACGATGTGATCTCGAGCATCGTCGAGCTGCCGGAAGGCCTCGAGCGACGGATTGGCGATCTGAGGCGCGAGCTGCGGCAAATCGGCGCGATCGATCGCGAGGCGCTGGCAGCATACGAAGAGACCGCCGAGCACCACCGAGAGCTGCAGGTGCAGCTCGAGGACCTCGAAGCGGCGAGAAAGGACCTCGAAGTCGCGCTCGCACAACTCGATTCCCAGATGGAGGAAAGATTCGTAGTCACTTTCGAAACGGTGTCCAAGGCGTTTCGCAACGTGTTTCCGAAGCTCTTTGGAGGCGGAGATGCCTCGCTGAAGATCGAGGTCGACGAGGAAGGCGGCTCTGGCGTCGAGATCATCGCGCGGCCGCCCGGCAAACGCCCTCAACCGCTCGGGCTTCTTTCGGGCGGCGAACGGGCGATAACAGCAGTCGCCCTTGTCTTCGCACTACTTCAGGCCAGCGGAACGCCGTTCGTAGTGTTGGATGAGGTTGACGCCGCGCTCGATGAAGCGAACGTTGACCGCTTCCGATCGGCGCTGAGAGAGCTGTCCGAGTTCGTGCAGATAGTGATCATCACCCACAATAGAGCCACGGTAGAATCGGCCGACACGGTATACGGCGTGACGATGAGCGAAGATGGCGCCAGTCGAACCGTAAGCCTTAGGGTCGAGGACGCTGCCTGAAGGGACCACCTGATCGGGTCAGCCTTCGACCGAGTCGCCTTGAAGGCCGTGGCAACCCCATGGTACCATCGTCGCCGCACCGATGGCGGCGCTATGATTGGCTGCATCGCGGACTCTTTCTTATTGATCCCTCTGCTTCGCGTCTGAACCTGGAGAAGAAAACTGATGACTGCATGTCGATCCGACGGCGCGCGCCGTCTCGTCGTCGCACTCGGCGTCGCATTGCTGGTAACAGCGACGACCACCGAATTCGGCGGGCCGGCCCGCGCCTCGACACCGAGGCTTGAATCACCTGCCGTCACTTCGTCGCCCAGCCAGGATCCGGTGGATCTCTGCCTGGAGGGCGGATTGACGGATCGCGGCTCGATAATCGGCGTCTTGAGCCTTGCGCCCGGCGTCTACCACATGATTACGTGCTCGCTGAAGGTCGAGTCCGGCGCGACGCTCACCATCCCGTCGGGAGTCACACTCATCTTCGGCGAGAGCGAAGGGCTGAACGTCGACGGCACGCTTTCGGTTGAGGGGGCGGCCGCCGGCGATGTCGTATTCACTTCCGATCGGCCCGTGAAGAGCCCGGGCGATTGGGACGGGATTCAGATCGAAGACGAGGCAGGCTCGGCGGCGACAATTCGAGGCGCGGCGATCGAGTTCGCGCAGGCCGGTATTGTCTCCCACGGCGCGAACACGACAGTCGAGAATTCTCGGATTGCTGACATCAGCCAGGTCGGCATCAACTTCGTGGGGATCAATGGCGCTATCCGTGGCGTCACAGTGCAGCGTACGGCGGGCGCGGGCCTGGAGATCGAAGAGGGACGGGACGCGCTCGTAACGGTCGAAGTCCGAGACTCGACGATCACCAACGCTGGTGCCCCGGGCGCGATCCTTGCCGGCGCCAATGTCCAGCTCGAACTTTCCGGAAACACAGCGTCCGATAACGCGTTCAACGCGGTCGTTATCGAATCCGGCAACATCGAGCAACCGATCACCTGGCGTGCGGGCGACTTCCCGCTATACCTGCGTAGGGGAATCGGCGTACGTTCCGAGCTTACGATAGAGCCCGGGATGGTCGTCAAGGTCGGCGGTGGCGGAGAAATCGCGGTGGGCGAGCTTGGCAGCCTTACGGCTGTCGGAACAGGCGAATCTAACATCCTATTCACAAGCATCGCCGACGACGCATGCAGCTCATCGAAGATCGAATGTGATACGGACGATGACGGTCCCGGCACGCCGTCTCCCGGCGCTTGGAAAGGAATCAGCTTCGCTGCCGACGGAGACGGCGGGACCGTCGAATTCACGGAAGTGAGGCTTGCCAACGTCGCGGTGTCTATCTCCGTCGATTCGGTCGTTGTGCGCGACTCGAAGATCACGCGCAGTGCAGGCCATGCGGTCCTCGTCGACGATGTGTCGACAGAATTGGTTCGCAATCACTTCGTCGACAATGGCGGGGACGGCGTCTATGTGACCGCCGACGACAACTCGATCTCGCTCCTACTAGAGAACAACAGCTTCGAAGGCAATGCGAATGCCGTTCGCGTCGACGGCGACGTCGAGTTGATCACGTCGGGCAACACGGTTCCCGGTTTCTCGAACGATCGGAATGCCTATGTCGTTTCAGGATCGCTCGACATGCCGCACACGTGGCGCGCTGGTGATCTGCCCTTTGTGCCGACGAGCGTTCTCCGTCTGAGGGATGCCGCTGCGGTCCTCACGCTCGAACCGGGGCTGATAGTAAAGTTCGCAGAAGATGCGCGCATCGTGATCGAATCTGGGCGCCTGGTAGTCGGGGCACTGGACGATGAGCCTGTGCTGATGACCACGGTGCTCGAAGATGCGTGCTCGGTCGACGAGGTCAGTGGGTGCGACACGAACGGCGACGGAAGTGAGACAGCGCCGGCCCGTGGATCATGGGGCAACATCGTGGCGGAGGCGACCAGCCGTGGCCTCTTCGTCCATAACACCGTCTTCCGCTACGCCGGCACGCTGCGTTCAGTCCAGCCGACCCTGCGCATAGAGAACGACGCGAGCGAGGTCATTGATTCGACGATTTCGCTCGGGAAGGGCGCCGGGATAGAGGTGTTCAAGGCTGCCCCGGAGATCAGGGGCAACATCATTCGTGACAACGAGGGCGCCGGCATCAAGATCAGCGGCGTTGGCTCTCCGCTCACGGTCTCCCTCTCGGGCAACACAATTCGGGACAACGGACAAAATCTTCCGCTCAGCTCGTCGGTCGGCGCGATCGAGATCGATGCCAACGTGGAGCTGCTGCTCGATGGAACCAACGTGGCGGACCGCCCTTCAAGTACATCGCGCCAACTCAACGGAATCGTCGTATCCGGCGTGGTCCGTAACAGCTTGAGATGGAGGGTAAGCCGCCTGCCGTACATCCTTCTGTCAAGTGTCGACGTCCAGCTCGAAAAGAGGCTGACGCTCGATCCGGGCGTCGTTTTGAAGTTCGGTTCGTCAGGGCGATTGCGGACAAGCCGCGGTACTCTCGCCGCGGTCGGCACGAAGGACGCGCCGATCATCTTCACCTCACTCGCCGACGCTCGGCCTGAAGCCGCTGGAGAAACAGATCCGGATCTAGGCGATCCGAGCCCTGGAGATTGGGGCGGGATCGAGATCAACGCGGCGAATGTATGCGAAGCCGATACCGGCATTTGCGCCCGGCTCGAGCACATCGAGGTCCGGTACAGTGGTCAGGCGCGACAAGCGGCGATCAAAGTCGAACAGCCGTCGACCCTCATCGCTAACTCGCTGATCGCCGACGCACTTGATGCGGGCATCTTCGCCGAGGACGCGAGCGGTGTGGTCATTCGCGAGACTACGATCGAGCGTGTGCAAACAATCGGCATCATCGCCGACCTTAGGTCCGCCGAGAGTGCGGATATCACTCTGATCAGCAACACGATCTCGAACGCCGGCATAGGCATTCAAATCGATGCCGATGTTCAGCCGCGTCTAGGACTCGACAGCGACGGCACGGGCAACTCCATCACCGATTGCCGTATCAACGGAATCGTGGTGGAGGGCAAGCTTGACAAGATCCGGCGCTGGCCAGCCGGCGATGAGATCTACGTCTTGAGAGGCGAAGTTGAGATCGACACCGGCAGCCTCACGCTTGCCCCAGGCGTCGTCATCAAGGCGGATCTGGAAGCAGAGCTGATCGTCGAGCGCGGGGCCTTAACTGCCGAGTACGATCAATCGGTCGGCGGTGTCCTCTTCACTTCCCTTCGAGACGACGTGTGCGGCGAGATCGTGGGTGCCGGCACTTGCGACACGAACGGTGACAGAGACACGACGGAAGCCGACCTTGGCGATTGGGAGGGCATCAACATTCGGCCGGGCGCGACAAGTGGAATCATCGACCACATGACCCTGCATTACGGGGGGCGGAGCAAAGCCGCGCTCCTGATCGCGCGCAGCAACACGGCCGTGCGCGGATCCGAGATCAGGTACTCTCTCACCGACGGTGCCTCTATCGAAAACGCTGCAGGCATCGTCTTCTCCGATAACCTTGTCGCTGACAATTTGGGCGTGGGGCTCATGCTCGCGGACGACGTAAGCGGGCGCCTCGAGGGCAACGTGTTCACGGGCAACGGTCGTTCCGTACACCATCGCTCGGAAGGCAGAATCGACAGCCTCGGGAACATCGCGATCGGCAATGTCGCCGATCCGATGCTCTACTGCGCCGACGTTGTCGAGAGTCAGCGTTGGGCAAACGATCTAGCGCGAGACGTGAGTTGCAAGGTGCGTGTCATGAGAAATTCGAGCCTCGAGATCGACCCGGGCAGCCTCATCCGCTTCGCGGAAGGTACTTCGGTTGAGGTCGAGTCAAACACCCTGCGCGCGAAGGGCGTAGTCTTTTCATCGATCGAGAACGGGCTGATTCCTGGGTTCTGGAAGGGAATCATCTTCGAAAGTGGTGCCAGCGGGTTCATCCAGCACAGTCTGATGGCCTATGGCGGAGGCTCGGACGGCATCGTTCACGTCGAGACCAACGGCGTTGAGATCTCCAACAACATGTTGCTGCGTAATCTGAGGACCGGAATCTCGCTTGAGAACGACGTCAGCTCGGTGATCAGCGGCAACGTGATCAGAAGCACGATCGGCCGTGACGCGACCGCGATCAGGCTCCGCGAACTCGGTAACACGGTGGTCGCCAACAATCGGATCGACGACGTGGACATAGGTATCGACGTCGACGAACACTTGCCGCGCATTCAGTTCAACAACCTCGCCGGCATCAGAACTTTCGGCGTCAATAACGGCGAAGAGGCGAATTGCATCGATGCGCGCTGGAATTGGTGGGGCAATGCCTCGGGCCCACGAGATCGCTCAGAGGACGAAGATGATCGGTGCCGAAGGGCGGTGAACCTAGACGGGACCGGCGTTCCATCTTCGGACTTCGTCGGATACGAGCCCTGGCTGACCATAGGACCACCGTCGGTGCCGCTCGTGGACCTGCCGCGGTGCGGCTTCACGAACGCGACCGCGCAGACTGTGGTCGGTCGAGCTGCCAGCGGTTCTCAGGTCCGGGTGTACGACGGTGTACGGGAAGCGGCGACGGGAACCGCTGATTCGAGTGGCCGTTTCTCTATTCCGGTTTCCCTGGATGACGGCGATCACGAGGTCAGCGTTGAGACTTACGCTCCGGCCGGAGATGCTCCCGAAGAGCAGCGCAGCGCTCGTACCGGCTTCCGACTCGTCACGGTCGATTCCAGTCAGGTCATCGATCCTTCGAGCATCGTGTTCCAATACGGTCCGTCAGGCAGTCAGCGTGCGCAGCCACTCCGTACGGAGACCGGATGTGCTGCCGCCTGCGGCGGACCGAGCGCAGGCCGAGTCACGCTGCCCGAGAGCGGCAACGTCGTGGTCACTCTTCGCACTCAGGGCGCGCCGACCTCGATCCAGCTGGTCCAACCGGATAGGGACCCAATCCCATTCACAGCGGGCGCTGGGGGTACTTGGAGCACAGCGGCAATTGCCCCGCATGCAGGCACCTTCAGTCTGGAAGTCGACGGCGGCGACGCGGGCTTCTGCGATGGCTACATCTTCGTCGGAGGTCGTGGACGAGTGTTCTCCGACGAAGGCGCTCCGGGCGAGCCGGTGGCCTCTTGGGACTTCGAGTCGCCGACTTTCGAATCGGACACCGAGGGTTGGAGCCTCCAGCCGAATTGGGCCCGCACTAGCTCGAAGGCGTTCGAAGGACGGTGGAGCGTTACCGACAGCCCTGAGGGCAATACACTCCGCGAGAAGTTGACGGCAATTACCCTCTCGCGACCTGGCGACATGCGTCTGACGGTCGCGCCGGTCCTCCGCTTCTGGCATTGGCGTCGGATCGGCCCGGGCGACGAAGCAAGGGTTGAAGCTAAGATCTGCTTCGAATGCGAATGGGAAGAACTGGAAGCGTGGGACGACGTTGTGCCGACGTGGCAGTTCGTCGAGCTTTCGCTCGAGCAATACGCTCGCCGCCCGGAGCTTTACATTCGCTTCGTGGTTGAGACAGACGACGAAGGCGAGGACGACGGATGGTATCTCGACAATATCCAGATCGGGAACGGCGGCATGCTGAACGATCGCTACGATGAAGGCGAGCCGCTGCTGGAAGGTGCACAGATCACGCTACATCAGCGCAATCCGGACACCGGCGAGTTCACCCGCTGGGATCCGGGGCCAACTTCTCAGCGCAACCCGCAATCGACGGACGCAGAGGGCCGCTATGGCTTCTATGGACTGCCCAACGGCGAGTATCGGGTACTGGTCGAGAACGTAGACGGGATGGAGCCGTTGTTCACGGAACCGGTCGTAATCATGACAGGCGTGTTCGACATCGATCTGCCGCTCCTTCGAGCAAGCCCCATCTATCTTCCGATGATACAGAAGGGCCGCCGCTGAGCATCGCGGAGGGCACTTCGGGATAGAGAACGGGGCAGCCGAAATGGCTGCCCCGTTTTCAATCTCTGTCACGAACCCAGGTGTAGACACTTATCGGACGAACGACAACGGAGGTGCGGAAGTAGTAGAAGCCGTCTACAAACGAGCGACGGTGCGGAAGCTCTAGAAGCCGTCTGCGACCGAACGAAGGTGCGGAAGCTCTAGAAGCCGTCTACGACCGAGCATCGGCGCCGAACATTGTATGGAGCGCGTTCGCCGCAAGTCTCGCCGACCATTGCGAAGCACAATTCCGTCCGCCCGAAGGGTGACGGGCTCTTGATCAGCGGGATGCTGCCTTCGATCGTGACCCTATCGAAGGGCGCCAGCGTGATGTCCGGCCGAAGCGCGTGGCCATAATGCTCGGAGCCGGCAGCGCTGTTCTGCGCCGTGATCGAGATATCAGCCAGAGTCACCGGGAATGAACTCTGGTTCTCGATCCGAGCCCGGTAAAGGACCTTGAAACCATCCGATCCGCGCTCTGCTTCCGCCTGCTCGATCCGCAACGTGAAGTCGATTGCATCCGGCGTACCGCAATGCGGGGTTGCCGTCGGAATCACACCAACGTCGGGGGTTGGAACGACAGGCGTCGGCATCACCGCTGTTGGAGCCAGCCTTGGTCTTGTGGGCGTCGGAGTCGGGGTGACGATAACAACGAAAGGGCGCACCGCCACCGGCGCCGCTGCTGTTACCGCCGGCAATATGCCAACGTGCTCGTCACTCGACGCCTTGACCACTGGGGCTGAAGCGCTCACCGCGTTTGAGTAATGGTCGTCATTCGAGGCGCCATCGTCACCGCCCGATAACGCTTGACCCGGCTGGGAGTCAGAGCCGTTCTCTTGAGCCACCGCTTGGGCATCGGCGCCCGGCACGTCCGCTATTTGCGGACCCACGTCGGGCAGTTCAATCGAGTCGGAGGCAACCGACGCCGCAGGTGTTCGAAGCGCCGGTACGATGCTGCGGACGACTTCCGTCGGCCTGGCCGCAAGTGAATGATCTTCGGCTTGAAGCTTCGCAATGTCCCGACGCAAGGTCAGATCGCCGCTCGCCAGCGCCAGCCAACAGCCGAAGGCCCCGATGGCGATCCATGCATCGAATTGACGCCGATGTACACTAGCGTCATCGAAGCGCTCAGCCAGGACTGAGTAGACGAGCGCGAGGACGACGGCAAACGCGAGCGCCGATATCACCGTTATCACGGCGCGAGTATACGAATCATGGCGCCCAGCGGCAAGCGATCTGCACAATATTCCTGGCGCTATAATGCCCTTCCAGAGCGCTTATCGCGCACACCCGGGCCGCCAATGCATGGATGCAATCCTCGACGCCTCACAACAGCGCCTTATCGACTCGGTGCGGTCGCTCCTTGTCGCCCTGCGCGCTGCTATGGAAGGTTGGGAACATCGACCTGAAGAAGCTGGCCGTCTGCGGGAGGCCATCGCCGGCTTTGACGAACTCTTTCTACTCGTCGTGACCGGCGAATACAACTCCGGCAAGAGCGGCCTCATCAACGCTCTCTTAGGCGGTCGTTTTCTCGAACAGGGTGTAACACCGACCACGAGCCAGGTTCAAGTCCTTGAGTTCGGGCCGGAAGGTCCGGCCGAATTCGTAGACGGGCGATGGCGCCGGTATCTGCCGGCCGACTCGCTGCGCGAGATGCACATCGTCGATACGCCCGGCACCAACGCGATCATGCGAGAACACGAAGCGTTGACCAAGGACTTCGTCCCACGCGCTGACCTAGTTCTCTTCGTGACATCGGCGGATCGGCCTTTCACCGAGAGTGAACGCGCCTTTCTTGAAATGATCAGCGATTGGGGCAAGAAGATCGTGCTGGTTGTCAACAAGATCGACCTGCTCGAAGTGGCTGACGAACGGGCAGAGGTCATCGCTTTCGTCAAGGACAACGCGGCGCGCATCGTTGGCGGTAATCCGACTGTGTTTGCTGTCTCCGCGCGTGATGCGATGCGGGCTATCGAGAGCCCGGAAACCGGCGCCGCCGGTGAGCTCGAAGGTTGGAACGCACTAACTCAGTGGATGAGAGAGACACTTTCCGCCAGCGAACGCTTCCGACTCAAGGTCGAAAGCCCGTTGGGCGTTGCCGAGCGGGTGGCCCGGGCAGCAGGTGACGAAATCGAAGGTCGTTCCATAGTCCTGCGTGAGGACCTAGAGGTGATAGGTTCAATTCGCGCCTCCCTTGATGCATATGCCGTCACCGTGCGATCAGAATTCGAGACGCGCTTGCACGCCATCGACGGCAAAGTGATGACTCTGCGCGAACGCGGAGAGGCTTTCCTGGATGATCGACTGAGGCTTGGCAACATTCGTTCGCTTCTCGACGGCGATAGACTGCGCGAAGACTTTGAAGCCGAGGTCATCGGCGACGCTCCGAAGGATATCAACGCGGAGATCGGGCGTGCGATCGACTGGATAATCGACCGAGAGAGTACTCAGTGGCGCGAAGTACGGTCTCGCCTTGACGATAGAACGATGATCGGACTTGTGGCTTCTGCTGATCGGTCGGGCCTGGACGGGGCCGGGTCGGCGGCCACCTCCGTGGACGAAGGCTTTGCCTCACGACGAAGGGCGCTCTTGGAGACGATCGGTCGCGACGCCGACACGGTTCTCGAATCGTTCGATCCCCGTCTCGAGAGTAGGCGGCTCGAACGGGACGTTCAAGAAACGTTGACCCGCACCGCGCTGATGGAGGTCGGAGCGATCGGTCTCGGCGTACTTATCCCGCTGCTAGCGACGGCGCATTTGCTCGATTTCACAGGCATTTTGGCCGGGAGCGTGCTCGCCGCCGTCGGATTCACTCTTCTGCCCTATCGACGGCGGAAAGCGGCCGCAATGTTGCGCGACCGCGTTGCTGCACTCAGGGACGAACTTCGGTCGGCGCTTGTGGAATCGTTCGAATGCGAGCTCACGCGAGCTGCAACCGGCATGGGTAATGCGATCGCCCCTTACGAGTCTTTTGTTGAAGAGGAGATGACCAGCATCGAGGCCGTCCGGACCGCGCTGATCGCTTTCCATGACGGCACGTCAATCATTCGGGACAAGCTCACGACGGACAGTTAGTTTCAGATTAAGGCAAAAGGTGGTACGCTGGAGGACATTAGTCTCTTAGCGGAGTATGTGATGCCAAAGTATTGGCGATCCAAGATGGTCGCAGCGCTTGTGCCTGCGGCGTTGATCATGGTCACGGCGTCCTGCGTGCCGGCCGAAGGCGAAGTCGTTCCTCTCGATCGTTATCGGCAAAGACTGGAACGGCTGGAGAGGCGCACTTTCGCACAGACCATCGAGATCGTCGACCGCAACGGAAACCTCTTGGCGGAGTATGCGCCCGACGGGCATCGTCTTTGGCTGTCGCTTGACGAGATACCGGACACCGTTCGCACCGCGGTTATCGCAACCGAAGACCGCACGTTCTACTCCAATGCCGGAGTGGACAAGAAAGCCGTCGCGCGGGCCATGATTCAGAACGCGCAAGCCGGAGATACGGTATCCGGAGCGTCGACGATAACCATGCAGCTTGTCCGTCTAGTCGCTTTCGAGGGCGAAGAGCGTTATGCGGCTTCGCTCGAGCGCAAATTGCGCGAAGTTCATCTGGCCGCTGAAGTCGACGAGCGATACTCAAAGGACGAGATCCTCGAGTTCTATTTGAACGTCGCCTACTTCGGGCGAGGGGCGTACGGCATTGGTTCCGCTTCGCGAAGATTCTTCGGCGTTCCGGTCGCCGAGATGTCAAGGGGCCAGGCGGTCTTTCTGGCCGGTCTCCTCCAAGCCCCATCGGCGCTTGATCCCGATCTCAATTTCAGCGGAGCCCGTCTGCGACAACGCACTGTGCTGGACCGACTCATTTCCGTCGGAGCGTTCGATCCCACGGAGGCCGGCACAATCTTCTCGGAGCCTCTCGCGATC
This sequence comes from Anaerolineae bacterium, assembly GCA_038913135.1. Taxonomy (GTDB): domain Bacteria; phylum Chloroflexota; class Anaerolineae; order Epilineales; family Epilineaceae; genus JBCLES01. The sequence continues at coordinate 3,048 of JBCLES010000005.1, read as the reverse complement.
ATTCAGGCGCCTGAGCTTCCTGAGCGCCGCGCCGAATACTTCGTCGATCATGTCCTGGAGACTGCCGCTTCACTGATCGGAGAGGAAGACGCTGCACAAGGCGGCTTCAGAATCGAAACGACTCTGGATGTCGAGCTGAACGAGCGGATCGCCGAGATAGCGGCTCGACACATCGCGTCGCTGCGCGAATCCAACGACGTCGGCGATGCCGCGGTCGTAGGTATCGACCCGGTCTCGGGCGCCATCATCTCGATGGTCGGCGGCGTCGATTACGATCGGCCCGGCGATGGCCAAGTGAATGTCGTTACAAGCCCGCGTCAACCGGGTTCGGCGTTCAAGCCGATCGCCTATGCAGCCGCCCTAGAGGAAGGTTGGTCTCCCGCGAGCTTGCTTTGGGATGTCCCGTATCAATTTCCAAACGGCAGCGCCGGAGTCTATATCCCCAAGAATTACGACGGCATTTACCGCGGTCCGGTCAGGATGCGAGATGCATTGGCGAACTCACTGAACGCGGCATCGGTTGGACTTGCCGCAGAGCTAGGTGTCGAGCGCGTGCACGCCGCTGCCCTCCGTCTCGGCCTTCCGATCGGTGATGATCCTTGGCAGTATGGGCTCAGCCTCGCCCTTGGCGGCGCCGAGATCCCCTTGTTGAATCTCACTTCAGCCTATGGCGCTTTCGCGAACGATGGTGTTCTCGAGACGCCCCACGCTATCACACGGGTAATCCGCCTGACCGATGGATCGACGATCTATTTGCATAGCTCGGATGCGCGTCGGGTCATGTCGCCGGAAACGGCGTGGCTGATCGGGCACATGCTAGACGACGAAGCCGCCAGACGTCCTGCCTTCGGCGCCGGCGGGCCTTTGGAGCTGCCGGAAGCGGCAGCTGTCAAGACCGGCACTACGAATGACTACCGCGACAATCTGACGATCGGGTTCACGCCGTGGTTGACCCTGGGCGTTTGGGCCGGCAACAAGGATGGCCGCCCGATGCATGACGTTCTCGGTATTACAGGCGCCGCGCCGATTTGGCATGACGCGATGCAATTGATGATGAACGATCCTTCAATTCGAGCGTCGCTAGAGCGCGGTCTCATCTCGACCTTCGAACGGCCGTCGCGGATAGTTGAGCGACAGGTTTGCGAAATCTCGACGCTCTTGAGCGACGGCGGGTGCCGCTCGCGAACAGAGGTCTTTGATCGCGATACCCCTGGCGAAGACCGTCTCATCGCTTTCGATTGGTTCCTCTCGAAACCAGGGATGTCCGGACGGTGCGACGCGCGAAGCGAGCCTGGTCTAGGCAGCGTGCGCCTTCTCACTCCGCGGACGGATCGGGTTGTCGATGCGGCGCGCCTTTGGTCGACGTCGCGGGGGATATCACTTGTGGCCGCCCCGTGTGACGGTGCGGCCGGTTCGAACAGTCCGCGTCTTGGACGAGTGGCCGTCGACGCCGGGGCTGGCTCCGATGCCCGCGCATTGGATGAACGCCTGCATTGAGTCATGATCCCGGCTTTGGTACAGCTGGAGCGATTGCATTATCCTCTTCACATGGAAAGGGTGACGTGATCGAGGGACTTGGGTGCATCCGTCTCGCGGTTCGGGACCTTGAACGTTCCATCGAGTTCTACGGTCGCGGGCTGCGATTTGCCGCGAACGTCGAAGGCGATGAGGGCGCTGCCCCGGGCTTGGTGCGTTTGACGGCCGGCACGCTCTGCTTGGAGCTCGTCGTGCGCCCACATAGTCAGGCGCCGAGATCGACGAACGGCGGCGGCGTTTCGCTTTCGGTTTCCGTTCGCGGACTGGACGCCTATCACGACGCTCTTGTCGAGCGCGGTCTCGAGCCGAACCTTCCGCGGGACATAGACGGCGGCCGGTCCTTTTCGATCGAGGATCCCGACGGCTACATCTGGCGGTTCACCCAGAGCGATCGATAGACGCAAGTTCTTCTGCTTGGGCGTAAGACTGAAGAAGCGCTCTGAGAAGCGCTCTGTTCAGCACGCTCTTTCGAGCCCGCTCTGCCCAGCACGCTCTCTCCGAAGCGATCGAACGGACGCTTCTCATGGTGCTATTCTTGAGGCGTTGTCCTGTCGACGCCAGCGGATCACAACCGACCGGCGCACGCCGTGGAGCCGCGGATGCCCTCGGATCGCAGCGATCGGATCATCGTCCGAGGCGCGCGTGTGCATAATCTTAAGAACATCGACGTTGAGATCCCACGCGACAAGTTAGTCGTCATCACCGGGATATCCGGAAGCGGGAAGAGTTCCCTTGCTTTCGACACGATCTACGCTGAGGGGCAGCGCCGTTACGTCGAGAGTCTTTCGGCATATGCGCGCCAGTTTCTTGGACAGATGGACAAACCCGACGTCGATCAAATCGATGGTCTTTCGCCTGCCATCTCTATCGATCAAAAGGGAGGCAGTCACAATCCCCGGTCGACGGTGGGCACGGTCACGGAGATCTACGACTACCTCCGCTTGCTCTTCGCCCGCATCGGCATTCCTCATTGTCCTACCTGCGGGCTCGAAGTCTCACGTCAGAGCGCTGACCAAATCATCGACTCTATCCTCACCCTGCCGGAGGGTTCACGGCTCCTTATGCTGGCGCCGGTCGTAGCGGATCGAAAGGGCGCCCACGAGGCCATCCTAGCCGATTTGGTCCGAGAGGGCTTCGTCCGGGCGAGAGTCGATGGAATCGTACATCAGCTTGAAGAACCTTTGACTCTATCCGCGACTTCGCGCCACACAATAGAGGCCGTCGTCGATCGACTGGTGGTCCGCCATGATGCCGAAGGGGTCGACCGAACGCGCCTCGGTGACTCCGTCGAGACGGCGTTGCGGTTGGGCGACGGGGTCCTTCGCGTCGCCCTCCTGGACGACGATGGCCAAACCCGCGAAGAGATAGCTTTCAGCGAGCGTCTCGCGTGCCCCGAGTGCGGCCGAAGCTTGCCCGAAATTGAGCCCCGCTCGTTTTCGTTCAACTCACCGCATGGCGCGTGCGAGGCATGCCAAGGCCTTGGGACACTTCACCAAGTCGACCCGGAATTCG
>JBCLES010000004.1:0-94492 GCA_038913135.1 Anaerolineae bacterium | reverse complement strand
GCCCGCTGGGCTCGTCTGGCAGATGCAGGAGGAGGTCCGGCTCGACCTCGAAGGCTGCCCGGGAGGTGCTGAAGTCTCGAGCGACCGCCGCCGACTCATCTGCGTGATCGGAGACGTCGGCGTGCCGCCGGCCGTCACGGGCGTGGTCGATGCGATCGCGCGTGTTCCGCTGGAGACCGAGCACGGCCGCGAGCTTGCCGCGCGGCTCACGGTGACCGCCTCCGGCGGGCGGGCTGACCCGGACCCGCATCGTTGCCCGGAGGCGATCGTCTCGGGATGTGCCGCCGATTCGGAAGTTGTGACTGTGAGTGCTGCTCCCGGCAATGACACGTCGAAGGTGAAGCGGGAAGATTCGTCGAGGAGCATGCGCGACGGGGTGGCCGGGCACTCGGTCACGTGGCGGTTGCGAGTATTGCGCGGTGGAGACGGCGACCCGCGCGGAGACTCGCTCCTGGCGCCCGAACCCATCGCCTTGCACGATTGGTGGCGGAGCAGCGTGCCGGACGGGTCGGCCGTCGCGGACTCCGCCGAGCTCATGTCGTGCTCGTCATCGCCGTCCGCGGCATTCGAATGCACTCAGCCGGATGGGCCGGGGACGCCGATCGCGATCGTTTTCGAGCCGAGCCTGGTGCCGGCGACGCACTACCACGATCCGGGCGAGTCGTTGGTGCGGTACCGGCCGAACTATCCGCTTGCCTCGCTCGTCGTGAGCGTGTTCGTGCCGAGCGCCGACGTCGAGGCCGCGGGGGGCGAACTGCGAATAGACAATTGCTTCGCCACGGTGCCGGGCGATCCCTCTACGGCCGAGTTCCGCCCGGTCGACGCGGCGGGGAATCCTAATCTCGGCGGGTTAGACGAGCGGCTCGGCGACAATTGCGCGCAGGAGATCCTCTACTCAGCGGAGCCTCCAGTCGCAGGAAGTCTGGGGGTCTCGAAATCGTACATGGGCGTTGCCGGCGGCAGGTTCGGGGAGGTCATCGCGGGCGAGTCGATCGACAGCGTCGTCAGCGGCCTCATCACCGCGGGGGAGGACGCGCCGCTCGAGGACATCGTGCTGTGCGATGCCTTCGACGAGCGATCCCAGCACATTGAGGCGTCGGATTCGGGCTGGCTGTCCCCGATCACCATCGACGATCGAGAGCTCGATCCGGAAGAGTACACACTCGAATTTGCCGTGGGGCCATGGGGCGGCGGCGCGTCGGCCGGCACTTCGCCGGGCGACCGATGGTGGGCGCAGTCCCACGCGGTGTGTCACGACGGCCTGCCCGTCAACCCGGAGGGCTGGGTCGAATTCGACGCGCTCGATTCCGACGGCACGGGGATCGGATTGAGCTTGGACGAAGTGAACGCGATTAGGCTCCGGCTGCGGGACCCGCTCCACGGCCGGCGCACGGCAGACCTGCGGAGCCCGCTTACCGTCCGCGATGTCCCGACGGGCACGCTCCTCATCAACTACGGTTCAGCACACCACGCGGTTGGTGGCGTCGGAAAGTGGACAGTAGGCGGCTGCTATGGAGCGATCCGCACGACCTGTCCGGACCCACCAACGTTACTAACCAGCTGGATGATGCCAGGGCGGATCGGCGACGCTCTCGTCGTCGTCCAGGCTCCGACGCGGCTTCGGAAATGGGTTGGCCCGTGGGCCGAGACCAGGCACACGGTGCGAGCCGGAGAGTCCGTCGACTTCCGGTTGCTCGCCGAAGCGTCGCGATCGGGGGATCCGCTCCCGCCCGATGCGATCGCCCGATCAGCTGTCATCGTCGACCGCCTGCCCGCTCGGCTTATCTTCGTGCCCGGGACGGCCAGGCGGGCATCGGAGGACAGGAACGGCGACGGCGTGCTCGACCCGAAGGAGGACATCAACGGGGACGGCGTGCTCGACCCAGGCGGGCCGATCGCGCCGATCGTCCTGCCGGACACGCCGGGCCCCGGCGAGACGACGCTCGTCTTCCGGATCGGCGATCTCGCGCCGGATCGCCTCCCGCTTCTGATCTCGTATCGGGCGACGGTCGATCGCTTGGTCGCGGGCGGAGTGAGCTTGGTCAATCGCGCCGACATCCGCTCCCTGGGCGAAGCCCCGTCCGGCTGCTTCGTCATGTCGAATCCGCACCATCCAAACCGCTGCGCCATGGCCGAGATCCAGGTCACGAACACGAGCCAGGCGGCCGTCGACAAGCTCGAGCTGGCAGTTACCGATCCCACCACGGAGACGGTCGGCTATCGACTCCGCGCGGCGAACCTCACCCGCTATCCGATCGAATGGCTCGACGCCGTGGACATCCTTCCGTGGGACGGGGACCTTCGGGAGCCGCCGACCCGCTTTGTTGGATCCGTGACGGCGATCACGGCCACCGAGGTCGCCGGGACGCTCCCGCTCGAGGTCTGGGCATCCGCGACGGCGCCGGAGGTGCTCGACACGATGAACGGCAGCCTGCCGGACGGTGTCGTCGACCCGATGCGGGGCTGGGGCGGGGCGGGCGCCGGCCTCGGCGGGCCGGACTGGCCCTGTCCGCTGGCGGACGTCGGGACGGCCGCGTGTCCGGCACATCCCGGGCGCGCGCGAAGTCACGGCGCTCCGGTTCTGGGCGCCGGATCCGGATCCGTCGGATTCGGGGTCGATCACGACGAGCCGCCTGCCGGTCGATGGCGCGCCGATCGAAGTGGACGTGCGCCTCGATATAGAGGGGGCGCTGCCCGGCGATCGGTTGCACAACAGCTGGGGTGGCAGCTTCGAAGGGATGGCGCTGCCGGCCTTCGCCCATGCGATCGCCCGGCCGCGCTTCCCCGGCGTGTACCTCCCGATCGTGAGTTCGGCGCCGCCCGATCTCCGCCCGCCGACTCCGGAGCCCCCGTGCTCGCCGTCCCCGCTCACTTTGTCGATCGTCGTCGACGCCTCGACGAGCATGCTCCGCCCGTCGGGGGCCGGCGGGACGAAGATGGAGGCCGTGATCGAGGCCGCGGGTGCGCTCGTGGGCAAGCTCCTCGAGTCGAGCCCCGAAAGCCGCATAGCGCTGTCCGCTTTCCACGATCGGGCGTGGACCGTCGTGGCACCCACGGGTGACTCGACCCGACTCCGCGCCGCGCTCGCGCTCATGAGCGACGCGACGGCCGAAGGGACGCGGCTTGACCTCGGCCTCTTAGCCGGCGCCGAGGCGATCGCGGGCCTGTCCTTCGACACGCGGGCGATGGTCTTCCTGACCGACGGACTGCCGAACCGCGTGCCGACGCCGAACCCATCGGGCAGGCAGGAGGACACGGTGCTGGCCGTCGCATCAGAGGTCCGCGGGACCGGGATCACCATCCACGCTATCGGCTACGGACGGCCGGACGCGGCCGCGCTATCGGCCGCGTTCCGGGCGATTGGTGCGGAACTGGGGTGTCCGGTGAGTAGGGGACTGGGCCTTGTAGAGCGATGATCTCGCCGACTTGGCCATGGCTGCATCCGGCGGGGGCGCTCCCAGCACTGCCTGGTGTGGTCAGGCGGCGAGCTTATGGCATGTCAAACGACAAGATGGCGCGAGACCTTAGCCCCGACTGGCACCAGCCGGCTGTCGGCGGCGCTGACGTTGCGCCGGGCGCGACGGCGTGCCCGAACTTGAGCCGTGCGTCGGGCCGCCACCGGATCCATAACCTCGCCGTCGCTGTCCGCCCGGCCTTGCCCCGGACTGACCCGCCTGACTGCCGGATCTGTTGCCGTTGCGATTGCCGTTGCCGTTGCCACTAGCGCCGCCGTTGCTGCTTCCGGGACGCCTGAGCGGCTCAGTATTCATCGGCGCCGTCAGTGGCTGACGATCCGGTCCGAAGAGGAGCTCAGGCGTCGGTGAACCAAGACGGCCGTTCAAGCTGAGCGCATATTGGATGGCGTACAGGTCCGCCAATTGATCGTTCATAACCAGGGTCACGACCACTCCGGTCTCGCCGGCGCGGGCGGTGCGGCCCGATCGGTGCAGGTAGGCCTTTCCATCTTCCGGCAGGTCGAAGTGCAGGACGCAGTGCACACCGTCTACGTGGATACCGCGCGCGGCGACGTCAGTGGCGACGAGGACTTGGACCTTGCCGCGGGAGAAGTCGTCTAGCGCTCGATTGCGCTGGCCTTGCGTGCGCCGGCCATGAATGGCGGCGGCGTCGATACCGGCGCTCGCGAGATTCTTGGCGATGCGGTCGGCGCCGTGTCGGGTGCGGCTGAAGACGATCGTCTGGCCGCTCTTGCGAACAACACTTTCCGTCACAGCCTGCCGATCTTCCTTGGCGACTCGCCAGAAATGGTGCTGCGCCGCCTCAATGTCTGGCTCGAGCTCGCCCACCTGGTGGTGGACGGGATCACGCTGATACAAGCGCGTGATCACCGCGACGTCGTTGTCGAGCGTCGCCGAGAACATGACGGTCTGGCGATCCTTCGCCGTCCTGTCGAGCAAGCGCTTCACCTCGGGCAGGAAGCCCATATCCGCCATGCGATCGGCCTCATCGATGACGACGTGCTCGACTTCGTCAAGGTGGACGTCGCCCTGCTCGACCAAGTCGGCGAGCCGACCCGGACAAGCGACCAGAATGTCGACAGCTTTGCGGAATGCGCGGCGCTGCGGCTCGTAGCCGACGCCACCGTAAACGGAGACGACGGTGCGACCGCAGGCCATGGCTAGCGGGGTCAGCTCGCGCTGGATCTGCTCGGCCAGCTCACGGGTAGGTGCCAAGACCAGTCCGCGCGGAAAGTGCGGCCTGGCCTTACCCACTCGAACCGCGAGAGGAATGCCGAAGGCAAGGGTCTTGCCTGACCCGGTTGCGGCTCGGCCGCAGATGTCTCGGCCGGCCAACGCGTCGGGGATAGTCGCGATCTGGATGTCGAACGGTGTCTTGTAGCCGCGCTTGGACAGCACGGCCAGGATCTCGGACGGAATGCCGAGATCTTCGAATGTAGTGTTCATGGGTGATTGATCCTATGGCCCGCGAATACGGGCTAGCTGTTACGACGGCGCACTACTCAAACATCGCGAGGCGCCGGTCGGCGAGCGAGGATCGAGGGGGTTGGACGAGGCATTCCAAACACAGAATCGTGTTCGTGCGCTGCATTGAAGGTGCCGGGGAGCGAAAAGACGCTAGCCTCTACCCGGCGCTGCAGAGGACGTAGTCTAGCAGCAAACCGTGAGATCGGTGCATTTTGGTGTGTGTTCGCGCGCGCTCCAGCCGCTATCCTTGTCGTTCGCTGTAGCTCAGCGCTCGGGCAACCGGCTGTCTTGAGCGACCCACTGACCGACTCACTGGCCTTACCTACCGCCGATCCGCTTCACTGCGCATCCCGCCATCCGGACACCATCATGAACGCCCCTACCCGCCGCGAGGACATTCGCAATATCGCGATCATCGCCCACGTCGACCACGGAAAGACCACGTTGGTCGATGCCATGCTGCGCCAAACCGACGTGTTCCACTCCAGGCAGACCATGACCGATCGCGTGATGGACTCCGGCGACCTCGAGCGGGAGCGTGGGATCACAATCCTCGCGAAGAACACCGCGATCCGTCGCGGCGCGATGAAGATCAACATTGTTGACACGCCGGGCCACGCCGACTTCGGCGGTGAGGTCGAGCGGGTATTGAACATGGTCGAAGGCGTTCTCTTGCTGGTCGACGCTGTCGAAGGGCCGATGCCTCAGACGCGCTTCGTGTTGCGCAAGGCACTCGAACTCGGGCATCAGGCGATCGTCGTCGTCAACAAAATGGACCGGCCGAATGCACGTCCCGAATGGGTCGTCAACGCAACATTCGATCTCTTCGTCGACCTAGGCGCGACCGACGAGCAGGCGAACTTCACTACCGTGTATACTCGCGCGCTCGACGGTCGCGCAAGCGCCGTCCCAACTGACGGCGGCGTCGACCTCGGCCCCCTATTCGACGCCATCCTGGAGCTGCCGGGGCCGGATATCGATCCCGACAGCCCGCTGCAGCTCCTGGTCACCAACCTCGAGCACGACGAGTACAAGGGCCGCTTGGCGATCGGTAGGCTGAGGGCCGGCACCATCGAGCGCGGGCAGGACGTGGTCATATGTGCGCCGGATTCGGAGCCGCGGAAAGGCAAGGTGAGCGAACTCTTCGTCTTCGAGAATCTCGGTCGGCAGCCGGTCGAAGAGGCAAGCGCAGGCGAGATCGTGTCGGTCGCGGGGCTCGACGAGCTGTCGATCGGTGAGACGATCACCGATCCCGTCGACCCGCGCCCTCTCACGCCGATCGCCATCGAAGAGCCGACCGTGCGCATGGCCTTCAGGGTCAACACAAGCCCGTTTGCCGGACGCGAAGGACAGTTCGTGACCAGCCGCGTCTTGCGCGAACGTCTTATGCGCGAACTCGAGCGCGACGTCGCCCTGCGCGTCGAGGATACCGACACTTCGGATTCATTCCTGGTCAGCGGCCGCGGCGAACTCCACCTCGCGATCTTGATCGAGACCATGCGGCGTGAAGGCTACGAAGTGGCCGTCGGCAATCCGGAAGTCATCTTCCACGACGTCGATGGAGAGCGGCATGAGCCGTACGAGGACGTTTACATCGAGGTGGCCGAGGCCCACATGGGTCCCATGGTCGAGTCGCTTGGCAGTCGCCGTGGCCAGATGGTCAACATGCATCCGGCCGAAGAGGGTGTCGTCAACCTGCACTACCTGGTGCCCACGCGTGGCTTGCTGGGCTTCCGCAACTCTTTCCTGACGACGACACGAGGGACCGGAGTGCTCCACTCGCTCTTCAACTCATATGGACCTTGGGCTGGGGAGATCGAGAAGCGCGAGACCGGCGCGATCGTGGCCCACGAATCCGGCGTCACGACCGGCTATGCGCTCGACACAGCCCAGCAGCGCGGCGCGCTCTTCGTCGGTCCTGGCGTCGAGGTCTACGCCGGGATGATCGTCGGTAGACGCGCTCGTGCAGGCGATCTTGTAATCAACGTCTGCAGGCGCAAACAGGTCACGAACCACCGCAAGTCTTTCGCGGAAGAAGGCATCCAACTCACGCCGCCGATCATCCTCAGCCTAGATGAGTCGATCGAATACATCGGCCCCGATGAACTCGTCGAGGTAACACCGGCCGGGGTTCGGATGCGCAAGCGTGAGCTGGATGCCGAAAAGCGTCAACGTGCGGACAAGAGTGCGAAGCGGGAGCGCGAGTAAGGCGTTTCAATAGAACGAGGGGCGGCCCACCGGCCGCCCCTCGTTCTGATTCGATCCGTGTCCTAGGCCGGCCAGTCCGCCGTCGGCGCCGGCCATCCGGCCTAGTCGGGCGTCAGGCGATCAGCCGCCTCCGCCCATCGTGAAATTGCTCATCACGACAGGCAGGTAGATGGATTCGGGCTCCGGCGTCTCGAATTCGCCGAGCTTCAGATGCTCTCGGAAGAACTCGATCTGAAGCTGGGCGGCATAGGCCTGGCTGTTCGGATGCCCGAAGCCGTGGCCCTCGCCCTCCACCCTCAAGAAAGTGACCGGCGTGCCGTTGATTTCCAGCTGGTCGTGGATGTTGTTTATCAGCGGCACAGGCAGGAAGTCCTCGGTGCCGTGGAAGAGAAGTGTCGGCGTCGTGATGTCCTGCGAGCCGTACATCGGCGAGTCGATACGATATTCGCCCGGATTGGCCATCGGCGATGAACCCATCAGATAGCTGATGAAGGGCGTGTAGCCGAAGGTGAACTCCTCGAAGAGGTCCGTCAACGAACACTGCGCGTTCCCGGCCGCGTAGAGGTCCGGATACGCGCGCAGGCTCTGTAGCGTGAAGTATCCACCGTACGAACAGCCCGTGATCCCGACCCGCTCCGGATCGGCGATGTCCTGATCCACCAGCGCGTCGACGCCGGCCGCTATCTGATCGATGTCGAGCTGGCCGAAATTCGTGCCCTCGGCCATGTCGCTATAGAACTGCGGGTCCTTGACCGACCGTCCGGCTGCATTCGCGACGAAGACAGGTATGCCGAAGTGGGGCAGGACCGAATACGGGCTCTCGACGCTCGTGCCAAAGTCCGAGACTAACTGGCCGCCCGGCCCGCCCTGCTGCCAAACCACTACCGGACCGGGCTTGCTCGGCGGAAACTCCAGGTCCTCATGATAAACGAAGGCGCCCACGAGCTCGCGGCCATCATCGTCCGTCCAGCGGACGCTCGCGGAGCGCAGCGAGCTCAGCCCGGCAACGGACGTGTTCAGGTCGGTCATCTGCTCGGCAGTGCCCGCGATGTCGGAGGCGTCAGCAGCCCACAGTTCGATCGGCTGATCGAACGACATCGTCGAAATGAAGGCCTTGTTATTGCCGGTAGCGAGTTGGAAGATACCGCCGCTGCGCGTCCACACCGGTGTCGCCTCGCCCGTGGTCAAGTCGACACTGTGGATATGAGTGTCCAGCTCGCTTGGCACGGCGGCGATCACCGTGTCGTCGTCGACCCATGTGAAACCTGTCGAGAGCGTGTCGAGTCCGGGTTCGTCCAGCCTGCGCTCGATCTCGAGATCCGAAGACAGGACGGTCAGCTCGATGCCGCTCGGATAGGCGTACGTCGGATGGACGCGGCCGTCCAGGTCGCTGCGCAACGCGATTACCAGGATGGCGCGACTGCCTTCGGGACTGAAGTGCAAGCTCGAAATGAGGCCCTGTGGGAAGTCCGAGTTGGCGAAGGACTTCTGAAGGCTGCCGTCGAGTGCGCCGAAGATGTGTGCCGCCGTGTCCTGGAGGAGCGGGTTGTCGTCGGGCGAAACGTTGCCGAGCGCTTCCTGGACGTTGATGCTACCGAGGTTTGGCAGGTCATCGCCGGGCGGCGAGTTGTCGCGCTGCCGATCGCCGTCCCAGCCCGGCATCGTATTTGTCACCAAGGCCACTCGCGAGCCGTCGGCTTGCCACGAAATGGCTCCGATAGCCGTCTCCTCCGGCAGCTCGAAAAGGACGCGGCGATCGCCGCCGGATATGTCTGTCAGGACGACGCGGGTGGACTCCGCGAAGAGGTCATACGTGCCGAGCGGGCTGTCGCCGACGCGTCCGGGTAGCCCCTCGGGAAGGATGCGGTCCGGTCCGGAGAACGGCGACTCGCCGAGAGTGACCTCGCGCGGCGCCGAAAGCGTGCCTGTCACTGCGACCGGTTCCACGAGCATGAGAGTCTCGAGATCCGGGCTGGCGGAGACGATCATGCCTGTCATGTCGGTCAGCGCCTCGAGTGCCTCGGCCTCGATCGTGCCAACGGAGGCATCGAGCGTCACCCGGTGCTGAACGAATGTCGGCGGATCCCCCTCTTCTTCGCCCGGCACCTCCTCAGTACCGATGTAGCCGAAAGTGGTGTCGTCGAGCCAGCCGCCATCGCTCGGGTTGAAATAGGGCGGGAAATCGGCGAGATCTACGTTTTCCCCGCCGGTAAGACTCATGAAGCCCACCCCCGCGCCGGTGTATGCCAGCGCCCAATCCCCGCCGGGGCTTGGCTGAGTGTAGAGGTAGAAGAAGCTGGAGCTGGTCAGGGCCGTCAACAGCTCGAGGTCCGAAGCGTCCAGGATGGCGGGGACTTCCATTTCTTCAGGATTGAAGTCGATGATCTCCGCGCGCACGGGCGCAGCTGTGGCGACGATCGCAGTCGCGATCGCGAAAAGGGCAAGCGTCCCTAAGCGAGTGCGAACCTTGGTGGGGATGGCGGTCATCTGGAAGCATTTCCTTGAATCGGGCCCGGGACGGGCAGCGGCGTTATGGGGCTGAGGATCGGTCGAAGAAGAGCGTCGATCCACTCCGTGGCTGATAAGGTCGACTCAACGCCGAGGTGCTCGCGGAACCACTGGAGCTGAAGCTGGAACGCATAACGCTGGCCCTTCACGCCCGTCCCGTCGTCGCGGCTGATGTCCCCGATCCCGTGGCCGTAGCCGATACCCCGGAAGAAGCGGCTTGGCACGCCGTTGGCTTCGACTTGGTCGTGAATGTTCGTGATGTGCTCGAAGAACAGGAAGTCGCTGGTGCCGTGGAACTGCAGGAGCGGTGCCTTGATCTGATGCGATCGATACGTCGGTGAGTCGCGCAAGTACTCTTCAGGGTTGCCTGTTGGCGAGTCGCCGAGCAAGTATGCGAGGAGCGGCGCCCAGCCGAAGTTGTATTCGTACATCATGTCGTTGAGCGAGCATTGCGAATTTCCGGCCGCGTAGAAGTCCGGATACTCCACAAGACTCTGGAGGGTGAAGTAGCCACCGTACGAGCAGCCGGTCACGCCGACCGCCTCTGGGTCGACCACGCGCTCGTTGATGAGGAAGTCGATGCCCTCTTTCACGTCGCGGATGTCGCGCTGGCCGTAGTTGTCGACGTTGGCCATGTCCGTGTAGAACGTGCCGCCGTTTGAGAGGCGGCCCGAGCCGTTGACCAAGAACACTGGGATGCCGAAGGCCGGCAGAAGCGTATACGGGCTCTCGACGCTGGTGCCCCATTGATTGTACATCTGACCGCCGGGCCCTCCTTGCTGCCAGACGACGACCGGCATCGGCTCTGACGGTGGGAATGTCCAATCCGCGGGATAGAGGTAGGCGCCTCGCACGGTGTAGCCCGCCGAAGTCGTGTATTCGATCGGCTCATATGCGATGTTCGCGAGGGCGCGCTGGGCCTCGTTCATGTTGGTTACGGCCGTGAAGTCGGAGAGCGTTCCGTCTTCGGCGGCGCGGCCGAGATATAGCTCGCCCGGGTCGCCGGCGTTGCTCAGCGAAGCTACGAGTACGTCGCCGGCTGTCGCGAAGGTGTGGAGCCGCTCGTCGCCGGCGTAGATCATGGTCGGCTCGGCTTCCACGTCGGCGACGTCGACTATCGCCAAGTGATATGTCAGATTGGCACCGTATTGCACGAGCACCTTTGTGTCGTAGAGCGGAGTGAAGTTGGCGTTGCCGGGAGCGCTCATCAGCGGGTGGGACCAGGTGCCGACATGCTCACCGTCGGGCGAGAAGAGCTCGAGCACGGTCACACCGGTATAGCCGTAGATCCCGAACATGCGGCCATCGAGCTGTGACGGCATGTCGGCCGGCACGACCAGATGTGAGCCGTCGGCGGTCCAGAACGAGCTTCCGAACTTGGAGATGCCGGCTTCCAGTGCCCTTACATCCCTCCTTTCACCGCTTTCGATATCAGCCATGTGGAGCGTGGTATAGAGCATGTGAGGGTTTTCGTCCTCGGGCAGGCGGCCGAGTCCGTCGCGCGTGGCGATGTAGCTCGTCGGCATGCCGCCGCCGCGGGCGCTGCGCCCGTTGATGTTTTGGCCTATCCACGGAATGCTCGTGTTGGTGACGAAGGCGAATTGCATACTGCCCGGACGATGGCTGAGCGAGCCGGTGGCGCCCGTGAGGCTCATGCCAGGCGGGACGGAGGCGACGTCCGTCACTGTTCCGTCCTCCATGCTCACGATTACGACCTGGCTAGTCGCCTGGACATACGAGGCAGGCTCGGGCTTCAGGTCGAACTCCACGCCGGCGCCCAAGACATCGAACGCGGGTGGTTCGACGGTCTCGATCTCCGCGCCTTCCGGGACCGTGAAGCCGCGAACGTGGAAACTGCCGTCCGGAAGCTGGAACAGCCGCCCGCCGCGGAGGGACAAGTTGCGCCCCGCGGGTGCCGTGATAGCGAATTCCGCTGTCTCGAACGTGCGGGTCGCGAGATTAAGGGTCATCTTGGCGTAGGTGGGCGGTTCGCCCGGCCTGCTCACCAAGACGACGCCCTCCGCGTCGCCGATCCAGAGGATCGACGATTGGAGCGACCAATCGCCCAGCACCAGGTCCGCCAATTCGCCGGCCGAAGTGTCGAGGACCTTCAGGCCGCTCACGGTGACGAGCGCGAAGCTACCGTCAGGCGTGATGTCGGCGACGCCCGGCCGCGGACCGCCCCGCCGCAACGCCTCCCACTTCTCGATCTCCTCTGGGGTGAGGATCTCGGGGACGCTGTCCGTTGTCGGATCGAAATCAATTACGTCGGCGTTGGCGCCGGAGCCGGTGATGGCGATGGCGGCAAGCGCCGAAAGAAGTGCGAGAGGGATAAGCCGGGCTCTGTGCATGCGCGGGAACTCCTGTGGGTAAATGCGGCAGGCTGGTGAAGTGAACTTTGGGTGCGTGCAGCGGACGGTCCATGCGCTGGGCCGTATGGGACACAAAGCGATTCTGGACGGGCGGCAGGGAGGGCGGAGAATATGCGTCCCGCCGGCGCCGCGCAAGGCGGCTCGGCACGCTCGGATATGACGCCGGGGCGGAGCGAGATGGGACTCGTGAAGCTGGGTGCCATGCCGACCTGGCGGATGCGATGACTCAGCGGTGTACAGAGCCTCTTGCGCTCACGGTGATCGTTCCCCGGATTCGGGCACGCTTGTCTTCGCCGGATCGCAATCGGGACGAAGAAACGGAACGTTTAGGCACGTCAAGGCGAGGTAGTCCACCTCGGGCGCTACACGATATCCGCCACGGCCCTTGCCGAAAGTGCTCGACACCACGAAGCCCGCGACTCCCGTCGCGGGATCCTCCAGCCGACCCAACGGATCCGCGGCGATCGGACGTTCAACGAAGGCGGATATCAGACCGTGATCATTGGCAAGGTAATCTCCTCGCTCATCGAATCGAGGGTGTTCCCAGTACTGGGCGCTTACCACCGCGCTTCCGCTGAACGTCCCGCCGAGCGCGCCGCGCGACGTCACGTCTAGAATTCGAACCTGGCCATCGGATACCGTTTCGCACTCGGTATCGACGACTCCGTTCTGGTCGAACATCATGAACGTCAGGAACGTGTGCCCCGGCAGTCGTGCGGAGTTCAGGATCGCGATGTCCGGAGCGAGCAGCCCGTTGCTTTGATCCACCATCAGTCGTGGCATGGCGACGACGATGCTCGGTGACGGACAGTGAGTGAGGGGGTCGTCCCATCCGATCGTCTCCGCTTCCGGCCGCATGGAGTAGGCCAGCGCCCCGCCGAGCCCGACCTCCAGCCCCGCCGTGTCGCGCCACGATCGGACGACGCCTGCGATGCGCGCGACGGCCGGATCGTGTTCGAGCACCGGGACTTCCCAGGCTCCTCGCACCGCCTCGACCCGTGCGGCGCCCCGCCAGTCTCTTGGGAGATCGGCGATCGCGGCGAGGTCGAACGAACGGCTACCGCCCGCGCAGAGCCAGTCGACGACGGTCGCGACAACCTCGCCGTTCTCGGCGCTGAATGAGACAACGATCTTCACGGAATTCGATCGGGCGAGCGATTGGACAGTGATTGCGGACCGCCAGCCGCCGTCATCGTTGTACACGATCGGGGCGTAGAGCGCGGTGCCGTCGGGTCCTCTCGGGTCGACCATCGGATCGAACGCCGCGTTCAGGCGCTCCGGCTGCGCCGAATACGTCATCAGGGCTTCACGCGCGACGACGTCGGTCACGACCGCGAGTGGCTGCCCGGATCGCACGATCGCGCTGCCGCGAAAGCCGGAGCCCACGCATGCGCTCGCGTCGAACGAGAAGGCCTCGTCCGGCGCGAGCTCCTCGATGGTGCACAGCGTGCGACGAGCGCAGCCGTCTTGAGCCTGGAACCAGATCTCGACCTGGGCGCACTCGAGCCCAGCGTTCTGAACGTAGACGATCGAGTTGTGGCCGCCGGAGTCCGCGTAGACGAGCGGTACATGGTAGCGATGACCATCCTCGCGAGTCGCGCAGGTCCCGAGGCGCGTCCCTGGCACCGCATTGTACGCGCTGCGATCGACGTTGCCGGGCACCGTTGCGCTGGGGCATTCTCGGTCCACCTGGGCGGCAAGGACGCCGTCTCCGGCGGCGAGGTCCAACGGGATCCCTTCCAGCGTGAGTCCTTCGTAGATCGCCGGCCTGAATCGCGACCAATCACCACCGGATGCAGCGATGTCAGCGGATCCTGACTCCAAAGCGGAGAACGGCAAGAAGGGCCCGTAGAAAAGCGTCTCACATATCAGGTCGGCGACAACTCTGTCCACACTCGCGTCGACACCGATCTCCGACAGCCTGCGGGTCGTGAATCGATAGAGCACGCCGCTCTTCGAGCCATTCGGGATCGCGACGGACGAAAATCGCCAAGTCGCTCCAGGCCGGATCAGCCCCGAGCACGTCACCTTCAGTGGACCGGCATCCCGCGGAGAGCAGAAGCCCGGCTCGCCCCACGTCACAAGGATCGCCTTCGCATCATCCCGGCCAAGGTTCTGGACGGAGATCAAGGTCTCGCACAGATCCCAATCGCCGAGGAAGTTCAAGATCGGGAGGTGGAGCACTGAGCCGAGAAGGACCTGGTCCCGTCGCTCCGGGCCGCACGGCGACTCGGCAGGGACCTCCTGAGCGATCTCGGCCGCGTGAATCAATGGCGCCGGCGACAGCACAGCGGGCGCCGGATCGATCGCACCGAGCGAGGGCACGGCCAGCACTTTGGCCGCGAGTGCTCCGACAGCAGCCAAGCCGAGACCGAGAAGCGTGACGGCGAGTCTTCCAGCGAATCGTCGCATGCAGAACCTCCAGGATCGATCGAGGTCACCCAAAACCTCTGACGCTCGGGAGCCGGACAGGGTTCGTCTCGATTCGGCCCAGCGGATCGGGCCAGGCAATAGGAAATTCAATCGCACGGCCACGAGATTACGCACCGACCACCCCCGTGGGCAACCGCCCCTTCGCGCCCCGGTTCCCGGCGGCCCGGTCGCCCACGGCCCGGCTCGCGCGTCCCGGCCGCGCTGGCGGAGGTGCTTCAGGATCCTGTCGATCACCTTCGGCTCCTGGATCAGCGCGATCTGCTTTTGATCTTGGGACCGAGGATGGAATTCCGATCTCGATCCGGTAGTTTCAGCATTTCAAGCGCCTGAGGGAGAAATGGAACGAAACCTGCGGCGCGATCGACATCGACCACCTCCCCCCAGGGGGTAGGGATATTCTTACGGCTGCACCATATCGGCGTCGAGCGATCGCTCCGCCTGGTACGATCTTTCCTCTGGTCCCCACATGGTCTTGACATAGTCGAGCACCTGCCGCATCTCGTCGTCACTCAGCGCGCCCGCGAAGCCCGGCATCTTGGACTGCGGCATGTAGATGATGCCGCCCTCGCGAATGATCCGGAGGAGCTCCTGGTCGGAGTGGTGCCACGTATGGCCGAAGCTGCTGTGCGGCGGCGCCGCGAGCGAGCCGTCGTCCAGCGGAATCTTCCAATCCGGCTCGCCCTCGCCGCGTGGCCCGTGGCACGCCGCGCAATGGGCTTGGTAGACCGCGAACCCATCGCGCACTTTTGGATCGACCGGCGTCGGGACGGACTCAGTGCTGGGCAGGCCCACTTCGGGTTCGAGGTTGCTCTCCGGCACCAGCGGCCCTCCGGAGCATGCGGACAGCGCGCCGGTCGCCAAGAACATCGCGGAAAGCGCTGATGTCGCCAGGGACATCGCGGAGAGCGCGGCGCGGAGCGACACAACGAGCGACCCGAGCGACGTGGCGGGTGGCGGGGGCAATCTCTGTGTCCGAATCTCGTCCGGCAAAGACTTGGTCAATTCGGCCACTATTGCATCCAGGATCAGCCCGTCGCCGGCGGGTAATCCCACTCGGTCATCGTGTCAACGATTTGCTCGATCGTCGCCGGCGGCTCGAATGTAATGGTCACACGCTTCGCCTCGTGATCGCCCGAAACCTCGATCACACCGTCGACCTCTTCTTCGACGACGCGCTTGATCGTCATAACGCAGTGTCCACAAGTGATCGCGGGAACTTCCAACGTGGTGGTCGTCATCGTGTTGCTCCTCGAGCCCCATGAGGCTCCGCCGTGCTACGGAATCGACATGCTCAGCAGTCGGATGGTCGGATGGATGGTATCAATTTCAGCCGTCGATGCGTACTTCAAATCCCGCTCGCGTGATGGCCGCCGCAATGTCGTCGTCGGAGACGAGGGCCGGGTCGAAGGTCACGGTAGTTCGTGAGTCGGCGTAGGACGTGCGCGCCTCGCGAACACCAGTCACGTCTTCGACCTCCCAATCGATCGTCATGGCGCACGAGGTGCAGTGCATGCCGTCGATCCGAAACGCCTTGGACACTTCGCTCATAGAGTTCACTCCGAAGGAGTTTCCTGTTCCGTCCGGTCTCCGATTGGATCGAGGCTCGTTCGTCTGCGCTCAAGTTCATGCGTAGGACCTACCTCCCGCTCGGGTCGTCTTGAACGCGGTCTTCTTCGTGTCCTTTCTCACTGAGTGGCAACTCATGTCAAAAGGCCGAGTCGGCCATCCCTCGCCAGAGGGGTGCCGACGTCTGGAAGGCTAACACCATACGGTTGAACATACAACGATCGGATGGACCGTCAGAGCGCGATATCGCAGCCGAGTCTTACAGCAGAGCCCCTATTTCTTGAGGTGCTCGGCGGCCCAGCTACGACTAGGAACACCTCACCGTTGCCAGAGCAGACGAAGCCGAGCATACTCGCCGCGATCCCACCCCCCGGTGGGGGGCATCGTCGAGGCTAAGCTGCCGCTCCTCAAGGAGTTGCCCCAAGCCCACCGATGGTAACTTCCATATACAATCACGATTCCCTGAATCATCGGAAAGGAGTTCTATCAATGTTCACGATCAACCGATTGTCGTCGGTGTCCATGAGCGCGCTGGTTGTCTTGTTCGGTATGACCATCGCCGCATGCGGTGGCGGAGCCGACGATGCGTCATCCGGCGACGGAGATGTTCCGGCTGCCGGCAGCATCGTCGGGACCGTCACGGGCGATGTCATCGTGATAGATCGCGATCTGATGTCCGACTTGCCGTGCCACGCGATGGACAACTCGATCATGGGCCTCTGCAACGAGGCCGATATCGCCGGCTTGCTCGCTGAAGTGGGATTGAACACGAGCGAGATCATCATTCACGACAAGCAGCTAATGGCGGACGAAGACTGCCACGTGATGGAGCGGACCATCATGGGCATTTGCTCGGATGAAGATGTCGAGTACTTCGCCGAGGAGATACGTACGACGCCCTAGTACACCGTCACTGGCCGACCCTGAGACATTTCAGCGTGGTGGGGGACTGTATTGCTCACTCCAACACGTTGAAGTGATACATCATCCCGGTCTCGAAGTGCTCCGCGATGTGGCGGTGAACCATCCAAGCGCCCGGATTCGTGACGTCCATCACGATGTCCTGCGTAGAGCCGATCGGCAGTAAGGGGCCGTCAAGCAATAATCCTCGCAATTCGGGCATCGCTGCATCCGGCCAGGTCTTCGTCCGACACGGGCTTGCCGTCAGATTGCTCGTTGTCCTCGGCTTCGTGATCCGCATCGATCTCTCGGCCTGAATCGGACGACTCGCTCGCGCCGAACACAAGCCCGTCGACCTCGACGTCGATCACGAATTCGACGTCCGGCGCGCGACCACTTCGCGGCAGGCAAGCCGTGACCGGCACGCCGAAAACGGACCAGCTCACGCGGCGAACTTCCTGTAGGTCTCCCGCTCAAACTTCTAAGAAACGCTCTCCTTCAGCGTTCCAATGGGCAGCGATGCATCGCAACCCGGAGAACCGACGATGACGTCTAACCCGAAATCGGCTGAACCGCACGACCTCGATTGGATCATCGAAGCCCTC
Source organism: Anaerolineae bacterium (assembly GCA_038913135.1). Taxonomy (GTDB): domain Bacteria; phylum Chloroflexota; class Anaerolineae; order Epilineales; family Epilineaceae; genus JBCLES01. Next base: position 76,957 of record JBCLES010000004.1, on the reverse strand, counting down.
GATCGCTACCAGGGCCCGCTGATCCGCTACGCCCAGAGGTTTACCGGCGATCTCGAGCTTGCGCGCGACGTGGTGCAGGACTCGTTCCTGCGGCTGTGCCGTGCAGACCGAGTGAGCGTCGGCGATCAGATCGGCGCTTGGTTGTACACGGTCTGCCGCAATCGGGCCCTCGACGTCCAGAAGAAGGAGAAGCTGATGGGATCCTGGTCAGATGTCGAAGCCTTGGTGCGGCCGAGCGCCGACCCGCCGCCCGAGGCGATAGCGGCGTTGAACGATGAATATCGGGGCGTGCTTTCGGCCCTTTCGGGTCTGCCGCCCAACCAACAGGAGGTCGTCCAATTGCGCTTCCAGGGCGGCCTCAGCTATCGCGAAATCAGCGAGGTAACCGGCTTGAGCGTCTCCAACGTCGGCTTCCTCCTACACATGGCCATCAAGCGCGTTCGCGAGATGGTCTCGGACGTCGCCGACCTAAACATCGACAACTCCGCGCTCGGCACTGCGGAAGGGAGGGCGTGATGAACGAAATCGACTGGCCGGCATATTCATTCGACGATCAGGACTTGACCGCATTCGCGGTAGGCGCGGCGGAGCACCTCGAGGACGAAACGCGAGCCGCCATCGAGGCGGCGCTCAAGGCCGACGAGGCGTTGCGCGATGAATTCGCGGCCATTCAAACGACTGCGACAACCATCGAAGCGGCGCTTGGCGCGGTAGCCGGCGAGGCGCCGGCGCTCGGAATGGCAGCGCGGGAAGCGGTGATCGAGGCGGCGACGGACGGCGAAGTGGTGGCCGGCGCGGCACGTCCGATCGTCGCGATGGACGACCGACGGGCGCGACGATCGGGCATCGACCGCCTCGTCAGGCCCTTCGCGTGGCTGCTCGACGGCAGTGCGCTACAAGTCGCAAGCAAGCTGGTAGGTGCCGGGCTCGCGATGTGGTTGGTTGGGCTGCCGGTACTGCGCTGGACTTCCGCATGGGCACTCTACACGGCGGTCGACAACGAGATTGGAGCTGCCAGTGTTGCGTGGCTGGCAGAACGCGCTGATGGCTCGGAGTTAGAATCTCTCGACGCGCGGAACACGATAGATAAGGAGTCGCTGCTGGCGGCCCTTGAACCGCCTTCACTCACCGACCTCGTCCTCCGTCGCGCCGACACAGGGCTCGGCGACCTCGCCCTAGGCTCGGCCGAGAGCGGCGCTATCATGGAAGCGGAAGGCGAGTGGGATGCTTCGGCGCTCGACATCGCGCTGACACCCACCGCGCTCGCGCTCACGATCCGATCGACCGCACCCCCACCGCCGCCGGGGACCGGTGGTGCAAGCCCCGCATCTGTGGGAGCCGACGAAGCAGCCGAATCGTTCGACGTGAGCCGGCGTTTGGCAGTCGACGTGAGCCGGTATTCGGCACTCGACGACCGGGAGACTGTCGGGCCACGATTCCCGTCCGACGCCCCCGGCCTCCCCCCCGACTTCAACACCGAAGCCTACGCCGAGGTCGAGGACAATCGCTTCCAGAGCGCCACGGACGAGCCGCTCTCGACTTTCTCGATCGACGTCGACACAGCCTCGTACAGCAACATCCGGCGATTCATCCAGCAGATGGGGCAGCTCCCGCCGCCGTCCGCCGTGCGGATCGAGGAGATGATCAACTACTTCGACTACGACTACTCGCCGCCCGCTCCGAATTCCGAGACGCCGTTCGCGGTACACGTCGAGATCGCTGACGCACCATGGATGCCCGAGCACCGGCTCGTCCGGATCGGTCTGAAGGGGCGCGAGATCGAGCGCGACGCGCGGCCGGACTCCAACCTCGTCTTCCTCATCGACGTCTCCGGGTCGATGGCCGAGCCGAACAAGCTGCCCCTGGTGCAGCGATCGCTCGGGATGCTCGTCGAGCAGCTAGGGTCGCGCGATCGGGTGGGAATCGTCACATATGCCGGCAACTCGGGCGTCGCGCTTCGATCGACCCCAGGCGACGACTCGCGGGCCATCATGCGCGTGGTCGACGCGCTTGGCGCAGGCGGCTCGACGGCCGGTGCTGCCGGAATCGAGAGTGCATACGAACTCGCCTCCAACGGCTTCATCGAAGGCGGAGTCAACCGAGTAATCCTCCTGACCGACGGCGACTTCAACGTCGGCGTGACGAGCCACGACGAGCTGCAGCGCATCATCGAGGACCAGGCCAAACGGGGCATTTTCTTGAGTGTCCTCGGCTTCGGCATGGGCAACTACAAGGACGACACGCTCGAACTCTTGGCCGACAAAGGCAACGGCAACTACGGCTACATCGACACCGAAGCCGAGGCGCGGAAGCTCTTCGTCGAGCAGATGAGCGGCACGCTCGTAACAATCGCGAAGGATGTCAAGATCCAGGTCGAGTTCAATCCGGCCGGGGTCGAGGCTTATCGCCTGATCGGCTACGAGAATCGAATGCTGGCCGCGCGCGACTTCAACGACGACACTAAGGACGCCGGCGAGATCGGTGCCGGACACACCGTGACCGCGCTTTACGAGGTCGTGCCGACCGGCGTGGCGTACGATCTGCCCGAAATCGATCCACTTCGCTATGGTGAAGGCGGAGCGGATGATGAGGGAGTGACGGGCGAGAATCGGAGCGGAGACGACCTACTTGGCGACATCGACGCGCTCAGCTCCAACGGCCCCGGTGAACTCCTTTTCGTCAAGCTAAGGCACAAGGCGCCCGACTCCGATGTGAGCACAAGAGTCGAGTTCCCGGTCTTCGACGAAGGGCGATCCCTGCGCGCTGCCTCTGACGACTTCCACTTCGCAGCCGCCGTCGCCGCCTTCGGCATGCTCCTCCGAGAGTCACCGCATGCCGGCGACGCGACCTTCGAGGACGTGCTTCAGCTGGCGCGCGCGGGCGACGGCGATGACGAGAATGGCTATCGCGCAGAGCTGATCGACCTGATCCGAAGGGCGGGCGATATCGCGAGGCGCTGATCGACGAAGGACGCGAGCGGCCGGAACGGCGACAGACAGACGCGTTCGCGGCTGCGAGCGATTTTCAGAGCGCACTACAGGCGACGGGGCGGCTTCTCGGCCGCCCCGTCGCTTGCTACTTCCTCGGCCGGGGCGGATCATCCGCCCCGGCCGACCCTGTCCCTCTTCAAGTCCGCCGGAGTGTGGAATCGGCGACTAGAGGATTGCCGGCGTAGCCCCGCAATCTCCGTCAGATCAACGTCGATTGATTGTGAACGGCATGTAGATCGATACATCGCTGCGGAAGCTCCGGAACACGCTGACCCCGCCACTCGCCCAAGGCGAGTCGGCGCGATCGAAGACCGCCTTCACCCGATAGTGATAACGGCCGTCCTCGATATAGGCATCGTCGACAAACCATGCGCGATTCGCCTCGAGACGCGCTACGACCTTGTACGTTGCGACGCCGGGATCACGGCGTTCGAGGACATAGCCCTCTTCGTCTCGCGCCCGATCTTCCCAGACGATAATCACCAGATCGCCGCGTGCCTGGATCGTGAGCCCAGTCGGCCGCGGCAGGGTGACGCGCTTCGTTCTAGCGGAAGCACTGGAGAAGCCGGAAGTTCCGCTTTCGCCGATCGCCGCTACGCGATACCAATACTCCGTGTCCGACGCAAGATCCGTGTCGAGGTAGCTGGCCGCGTCCGCGCCCAGCGATGCGATGCGCTGATACGGACCCGTCTCGGCGGCAGCGCGCTCGATCGCATGTCCCGCGATCAGCGACCTGTCGCCGGCGGCGACCCAACTCAGCTCGATCGAATCCGAACCCATCGCGCGGGCACTCGACCTAGTAGGCGAGGCCGGCGAGCCACCGATGGTGCTGACCGTTCGCGAGCGGGCGTATTCGGAGTCGGCGATCGCGAGTATGGAAGTCGCGCCGAACGAACCGTCTGCGCGATCGCCGGACCCCGACCCCGGACCGAGCGCCTGCACGCGGGCGTAGAAAGGCTCGCCGGGCGAGAAGTCCGACGCGTCGACATCGAGTCCGGTAACGTCCGCGGCCGTTTCGCCCACTTCCGTGCAGCGGCCTTCGATGTCGCACAACTCGACCAAGAAGCCGGCCTCGCCGCCATTGTCGCGCCAAGTAACGCTCACTCTGCCCGGCACGCGGGCGTCAGCGGTGACCGAAGACGGCGGCGCCAGCCAGCCCGCCTCTCGGATCGCAATCAGCGCGCGATCCGCACGGACCAGGTACAGCGTCCGATCCGCTCCGATCACCGGGGCGCTGCGAGCATCAAGCGCGCCGCCCACGTTCAATTGCCAAGCAGTGTCCCCCGTAGCCCGGTGCAGCGCGAGGAGCTGAGAGCCGACCGGCACGTAGATGTGACCACCGTCGACGGCCGGAGCCGCCGTGGGCGCGCCACCGAGGCGGCGTGCCCAGATTTCGGCGCCGTTCACCGCGTCCAACGCCACGACGCGTCCGCTGTCGTTCACCACGATGATCGTGCCCTCGTCGGCGACGATTGGGCGGAATCTGATCGCGCCGCCTGTCGGCACGCTCCACGACAGGTCATCTTCCGGCCACGCGTAGAGGCGGCCATCGGTCGAGCCCGCGTAGATCGTTCCGGCCGCGCCGACGGACGGCGATGTCAGAGCCGAACCGCGCGCAGTAAGCGAGCGCTGAATCGGCTCGCCACGGCCGTCGAAGCCGTAAACCTCGATCCGACCTGCCCCCGTCGCCCACGCGACCGCGCCGTCGGGCGTGAAGGCGGAGGTGCCGACGACTGCGGTTATCGGCCCGATCCTCGACGCCCGATCGCCGGAATAGCGGTACATGCCCAGAAGGGTCGGCAACCAGACTGCGCCATCGGGCCCGACGCGCGGGGAGCCGGTGATGACGGCCCCATCGGGAAGCGTGTAAGCGCTCCGATTGCTGAGCGACGGATCGAGAGACAACAACACCGCTCCGGCGGCTACATATGCGCCGTCCATGGTTATGGCCGGGGACACAGCACTGAGAGTCGCGGCGCTGCCGCTGACGTCCGCGGACGCCGACACTCTGCCTCCAGGGCTGAAGCGCATTACGCGACCGGAACCCGCTACCACGAGTTCGCCGTCGCGCCCTATTACGGGCGGAGTGCTCGGAGTGAAGTCGAATGCCGTCCAAGCTATCTCGGGCACTGTAGGCCCGCTGGCGGAGGACATTCCGGTAGCGCGCCAGTCGCGGCCATCCTGGGGCCAAGCGCCTTCCGCGTCCAGCGGGCTGCCCCAGTAGATCATCGCAGGGTCGCCGAAGAGCTGGGGACTATATGAGCGCATGTCGAACGGTTGAGACCGTGCGAGATCGCCGTTGGCGCGCCAAACCGCATCGCCGAGGCGGCGGCCGTCGCGCAGCAGCTGAGAGTTCAGACTGTCCTGCCATCCGTCGAGAGAACCCGGACGAACCGAGGACATCGATCCTATCCAACCCGAAACCGCTCCTCGCCCGCTCAGCGTGCCGACTAAGGTCGCGGGACCGTGCTTCAATCCGATCGTATTACCCGTGCCGTCCTCCCCATCCCAAGACCATGCTACGGCGCCTGTCTCACCGGCGTTCGCGATCACGATCGGAGCGATCCCTGCCGGCGAGCTCATACCGCCATCGATCACCCGCTCCGGAATCAATTCATCACACGGTGGGCCCATGCGCTCGAGTGGGAGGATGCGCCGCCCTGCACAAGCGCCTGGCGGAGCCGGCTGATCGATGCGGCCGTTCCGGTCCCAATCGTGCAGCCAGTGGGCGGTGTAAACGCCGTCAGGGGCACCGTTGCCCGCAACGTTGACGAGCCCGTAACCGCCCGACGACCAACGATCGTCGAGCGAAATGCGCGCGAGCGCGTCGTCGCCGGCGAAGCGTGTCGGGACCAGTCCTGGAGCGCCGCCTGGCGAGAGGATTTCGTACAGCCGCGTCACGTCGTCGAGCAGCGGCGAGATTATGGCCACCAGGGAGGTCTCGAGATGCTCGGCGGTGTCGTCGCCGAACGGCTTGACGCCGTCCCAAACCGCGGAGACCCATGCATCGGCTTGTTGCGAACCACCGGGGACGGTGCGCGATGACTCCTCCGACCAAGAACCGCCTTCGAACGACCAGAAGCCTCCGGCTACGAGCGCTCGCCGCTCGTAGTTCCCGGCGCTCGCCTCGGCCCGAGCGACCGCTGTGAGCGCCCGACGGACCTCGGCCGGGTCGTTGATCGCTAGGCGACCGATCGGGATGTCCGCGTCGAAGTCGTCCTCGATGCCGCGCAGTGAACCGAATGGCCCTTCGCGCGACAAGCTGCCCGCTTCAGGGCATGTGAAGGTCTCGGCGTCTCCGGTGATCGGATCGAGCACGTCGTACTCTTCATCTGGGCGGCAGCGCAAGAACTCGCCGTGGAAACCGTCGCCGTCCGCATCCCAATCCGAGTTCACGTCGGCGTAGTACCAATCCGTGGGCCAAGCTGGGCGATAATCCGGCTCACCCGGCTCAACATGGTTCGAATCCAGCCAGCCGATGTCGCGCACGGGAATACGATCGCCCCGGCCGACGAGCAAAGCGTAGACCGGCTCCGGCTCGACCGCTGCCCATGTGGAACGCAGCCACTCACGGATCCGCTCGGCGGTGTCGCGCCCGGCGATCTGGCGCTCGATGTCGCTCACCGCCATCGTCGTGACCTGGAAACCTTGACGGCGTTTGGCCTCGATCAAAGGCCACAGATCGCCTTCTTCTACCGGAGATGCGTAGACGATCAGGTAGTGCTGGCCTAGCGATTGGACCGTGGAGGGTTCAAGAGTCTCGACGAAGCGCCCCGTTGAAGGTTGGCGGCCCGCATCATCCGCGTCGTAATGCAATAGGTTCGTGCCGAAAGCCGTTCCATCGGCGCCGGCGTCGGCCGAGTGTGAAAGGACTCCGCGCGGATCGACCTCCTGAACCATGAAAGCATCCGGCGCCCTTCCGCGATGCACGAGCTCATACGTTCCTCCGCCGTCGGTCACGTCCGTGTCGACCAGCGTGACCGTCGCTGGATCTTCGTCGTCGTCCGACTCGTCCACCGCATAGAGACGGACGGTAACGCCGCCGATGCCGCGCGGTGGGTCGTCGACCCCGCCAACCGTCTCGACCACCCCTCGGAAAGTCGTCCGTGGCCGCGGGTCGAAGGCATCGATCAGAGTTGCGACCGACCACGTGGCCGGGGAAAAGCCATTCGTCCCCGGTGGCCAGAATCGATCGTCGCCCGTCGCGCGGGCGGAAAGGTTGCCGATCGCAATGCCGACGTCAGGCAGATCGTCAGGGTCTGATGGGCGCTCGAGGACCGATCGGGAAATTCGGAACTCTGCGCTCCACGTGTCTTCCTCCGTCAGACGTTCGATGTCCCAAGCGGAGTCGGCGAGCTCGAGACGGCGGAAGTTGCCCGCTCCATCGCCCTCTTCGATAGTCGTGGTCCCGCGCATCGCGATCTTCAGGCGGTAGTCCTCAATCTCGACCCGAGCATCCGCGCTGAGGTCGCGATCGAGCAGAACGACCGCCTCGGAGCCTTGAAAGGTGCCTCGTGGCATATCGTCGATGCAGATGTAGAGGTCACGATCCGTGCTCTGGATCAGTCCTGTCGGTGCGTCAGGGCTGTCGATGGCGACGCGCGCCGCAGTCCCATACTCCGTTGCGTCGCAGCGCCCATCGACGGTTATCAAGGACGAGGCAGCCGGGACTATCACGTCTCGCGGCAGCGCGCCGTCGAACGTGAACGTTGCCGCGCCGTGTGCTACGGCGTCGTGTCCGCCGACCCGGTCGCGCAGGTCCCCATCGAACGACCATTGGGCGATGAGGCCGGGCTGCGCCGACAACGACCTCCATCGGCCGTCCCTGATATCGGCGGCGCTGCGCGCGACGGACCAGATCCGGACGTTATCGATCAGACCCGGCTGAAAAGAGCCGGGGCTGACATCGCCTCCGATCACGAGTTCGGCGTCGTTCGGGAGAAGGGGAATACGAGATTCGATCGATGTGCGATCGAGAGCTCCGTCGATGAAGAAGCTGAGACGAGAGCCGTCGAATGCGACGGCGACGTGCACCCAACGTCCCTCGGGTACCGTGCCGACACCCGATACCGTCGCTCCCCCGCCCGAGGCGAAGCTCAGCCGACCATCGCAAAGTCCGAACCAGTAGCCCTCAGCCCGGTCCTTACCGACGAGTGTGCGGCACCCGGCCGCCGATTGTCGCTTGACCCAAAGTTCGATCGTCACCGCATCGGAAGGGTTGAGCGTCCCCGCGTCTGAAACGCGGACGGCGTCGAACTCGCTGTCGACGACGATCGCGCGTGGTGATGCGCCGCCGGATGCTATTGCGGCAAGTGTGTCGATCTCGGATTGGACTTGATCCGCGGCTTGTACGGCCGTCGGCAGCCCGGATCGGGCGCCGGACACGGCGAGCAAGAAGAGCGCGAAAAGCGCCGGACTGGAGCGAACGCAGCGGTAGAACGACATGACCCTCCCCCCTTGCCGTGCACGACGGCACGGCAGATCGGACGACGCCGAGAACCGGTCGGCGCCGTCCGTCAGAACGCCAGCATTTGTGGGGGACTAAGATCGCGTCTGTGGAAAGTTATCATATTCTTAGTATCGCCGTCAACGGGTAGGCGCGGATTCGCAAGTCGGATCAGGGCTCGCGACTCGGGGAGTGATTGGACAAGGGCGGACTTAGGCCGACTTCGCGACACCGTTCGGTAGTACCTTCGGACTTCGAAAATCGAAGCGTCAAGGAGATGTGTACATGGCCAAGCCGATTTCCCAAGGATCGGTGGGATCGATAACGCTGATGTCATGGAACGTCAACGGCATCCGAGCGATCGGCAACAAGGGCTTTGTCGAGTGGCTCGCCGAGGCGCAGCCCGAGATCTTGTGCTTGCAGGAGACGCGGGCGCGCCCAGATCAGATCGATCCGGCGCTCCTCGAGCCGGAAGGCTACAATGCCATCTACCATCCGGCGTCGCGTGCGGGCTACAGCGGGACGGCTCTCTTGAGCCGGATCGAGCCCAACTCCGTCTACACCGGCGTCGGCGACGAGATCTTCGACGACGAGGGCCGGACGATCATCGCGGAGTATGACCAATTTACCCTGGTCAACTGCTACTTCCCTAACGGCGGCCGGGACCATTCGCGCGTTCAATTCAAGCTCGACTTTTGCGACGCTTTCCTCAAGCGCTGCGAATCACTGCGCACTGGCGGAAGAGGCGTCATCTTCTGCGGCGATGTCAACACTTCGCACAAGGAAATCGACCTTGCCCGTCCGGGACCGAACAGGACTCGGACCGGATTCCTTCCGGAAGAGCGCGCGTGGATCGATCGGGTTGTCGATGCCGGCTGGATCGATACCTTTCGATTGCTCCACCCGAATGAAACCGAGCGATACACATGGTGGCACATGGTGTCGGGCGCTAGAAAGCGGAACGTCGGTTGGCGGCTGGACTACTTCTTCGTCTCACCTGAGCTCAAAGAGCGGGTTCTGGAGGCCACAATCCTCGACCAGGTGCTCGGCAGCGACCATTGCCCGGTCGGGCTGACGCTCGCGATCGGCTGAGAAGGGCGTTCCGGAATCGAGTTCTGACAGGTCGCACTGACGGTCGGAACTTCGTCGCCGTGGGGTTATCTCGTCCCCGGCTGAGACTACAGCTCTTCGTTCCGGAATCGAACGCTGTCCGCGTCGAATCGATCGATGTGGGGCGCGCCATCGTGGTTGGCATCGATAGTCTCAGACAAAACGTTGAGAGCGCTATCGAGCCGGGCGTTCGCATCCGCGGGCGCAAGATCTCCGCCGCTGAGCCAGACGGCGCGAGCGACGTCGCCCTTCGAAAGAATCTCGCCGTCGTGAGCGAGAAGATGCCGCAGAAGCGCCGATGCATCCGGCCCGATTTCGACAAGCTCGCGCCCAATCCTGACGAGCCCGGTGTCACTCATTCCGATCCGCTTGAGCTTCTGGCGGATGTAGTCGACGAACGCGCTCGAGAAGATGCGGCCGTCGAGCGCGTAGCCCCGGCGTGTCAGCGATTCGAGTGCGTCGGCGTAGGGTTGCGTCTGGCGCGCCGCGGGATGAATGTCGAGGACCATCCATGCCAGGAACTCCCGCTCCACCGCTGGCAGCTTGTGCCATGCGTCATCGAAAAGCATGGAGGTGCGGACCTTGAAGTCTCGCACGATGTCGTCGATTTTCGCCTGGGAGACCTCGCCCGATCCGGTGTCGTTCAAGTAGAACAGGGCTGCCGCGAGTTGGAGGTAGTACGGATAGCGGCCGGCGATATCTGAGATGACGTCACGTACCGCGAGAAAGTCGAAGTCTGTAATTTCGGACTTCTCACGCAGGAAGTGTTCGAAGGTCGCCTCTGAGAACGATCCGACCGTGATGTTGACGAAGTGGTTGAAGAAGGGAGGCCCTTCGCCGGTTTCGGCGCGATAGCGGCCTAGGTCGTGACGAGTGGTGGCGACGATCGATACGTCATACTCCGATACCAGAACTTGAAGCCATTCCCAGAAGTCATCCGGGAATGTCGCGATCGACTCGAATTCGTCCATCAAGAGCGCTAGCTTTCGGCCCCTCACCGAAAGATCCTCGAGGTAATCCTCCAGCCACGCCCGATCGACTTCAATGTTGAAGTCGATCGTTGCGTCGGGATCGGCGCGCCTCAGAGACCGGGAGATCCGGCGCAGCAAAGCGCTCGGGCTCTCCGCCGCTAGCTGCGAACTGACGAAGGCAAAGACAATCGCCGCGTCTTCTGGTGGTGATAGGTATCGGGCGCGCACCTCCGGGTGCAACAGCTGATAGATGATCGACGTGTTCCCGCATCGATGCTCGCCGACGACGGCGACGAGCTGGCCGTTTAGGATCGCCTGATAGAGCTCCCTGAGCACGGACGCGCGGCCGTAGAAATCGTCGGGATTCTTGATCGGCTTGCCAAGGACAAACGGGGTTTGAGTGCGCTGGTTGTCTGTCATCGGAGTGCCTCGCAGGCGGTTTCTTCGGGGTGGCGGACGGCTGGAGCTGTCGCGCCGCCCACGGGAATTTGGGTTCGGAACCGTCATGCGCGGCGCGATATACCGGCCGCCGCAGGATCTTCCGTTGGCGATGCTATCACAGCGTACCTTGGGCTCCAACGCGACAGGATAATCTGGGACACCGAGATTGGACTTCGCTGCGCCGTGCGTGCTAGCGTTCGCGGCTCGTTCGGGCGCAGGGAAATGGACTTCTGGGCGCGGACGACGGGTCAAAGCCGAATTCTTGCAACGCAACTGGGAGCCGATGATGAGCGCCGAAGCGTCGACGCAGGGCATCGACTTCATTCGTGCGATAGTCGAGAGCGATCTGAAGACCGGTCTTTGGGACGGTCGCGTTGTCACGCGCTTTCCGCCGGAACCGAACGGCTACTTACACATCGGCCACGCGAAAGCTATCTGCCTCGACTTCGGATTGGCAGAAGAGTACGGCGGCACTTGCCACCTCCGCTTCGACGATACGAATCCCGCGCGAGAGGACCCCGAGTACGTCGAGGGCATAAGGCGGGACATCCGCTGGCTCGGCTTCGATTGGGGCGAACACGAGTACTTCGCCTCCGATTACTTCGACCAGCTATACGAGTGGGCAGAGCGCCTTGTGAGGGAAGGCAAGGCCTATGTCGACGACCTGACTGCGGACGAGATCCGTGAGTACCGCGGCACCCTTACCGAACCGGGCCGAGACAGCCGGTTCCGCGATCGGAGTGTCGAAGAGAACCTTGACCTCTTGCGCCGGATGCGCGAAGGCGAATTCGAAGAAGGGTCGCGCACCCTGCGCGCGAAGATCGACATGGCTGCGCCCAACCTCAACCTCCGCGATCCGGTCATGTATCGCATTCTGAAAGTTGAGCATTATCGGACGGGTGACGCTTGGAAGATCTACCCGTCGTACGATTGGGCTCATGGGCAGTCCGACTCAATCGAGCGAATAACGTACTCGGTGTGTTCGCTCGAGTTCGAGGATCATCGACCGCTCTACGATTGGTTCCTTCGGACGCTCGGCGAGTACCACCCGCGACAGATCGAATTCGCGCGGCTGAACGTCGGTCACATGATCACGAGCAAGCGCGGGCTGCGGAAAGTCGTCGAGGCGGAGGAGGTATCCGGTTGGGACGATCCGCGGATGCCGACGCTGGCCGGGCTACGGCGTCGCGGCTATCCGCCGCGTGCCATCCGCGAATTTTGCGATTCGGTCGGTGTTGCCAAACGCGATAACGTCATCGAGCTTGAACGCCTTGAGTATCACGTCCGCCAGGTTCTCAACGCGGAGGCGCCGCGGCGCCTTGCTGTGCTCGACCCGATCCGGCTTGTCATCTACAACTGGCCGGAAGGTAAGGTCGACATGCTCGAAACAATCAACAACCCAGAGGATCCGGCCGCCGGCACCCGCGAGGTTCCGTTCTCGGGCGAAATCTTGATCGAGCGCGAAGACTTCATGGAGGATCCGCCAAACAACTTCTTCCGACTTGCGCCGGGACGCGAAGTGCGTCTCAGATCTGCCTATTTCGTCACTTGCATCGATGTGGTGAAAGATCCGGCGACCGGCGAGGTTGTCGAGATACGCTGTACGTACGATCCCGAAACGCGCGGCGGGAGTGCCCCGGACGGTCGCCGAGTCAAGGGCACCCTGCATTGGGTGTCGGCGGCCCACGCGATCCCAGCCGAAGTGCGTATGTACGGCCCGCTCTTCACGATCGCGGATCCACGCGACGTGCCTGAAGGCGCCGATTCCCTCGATTTCGTCGATCCCGATTCGCTGCGTGTGCTGACCCGTTGTCGCCTCGAGCCCGCGCTGGCGGACGCTGAACCGGGCGAGCGCTTCCAATTCGAGCGCATGGGCTACTATTGCGCCGACCTTGACAGTCGACCGGGCGCGCCAGTCTACAACCTCACGGTCACGCTGCGCGATAGTTGGAAAAAGTCGATAGCTGACGGTTAGCGTTTCGGGCGTCACGTCCCGGCGATCTCGTTCCCCCAGGCCCAGGCACACCGAGTGTCACACTTCGAGACGACTATTCCATGTCTGCACCAGCCGTCGTATATCTCGCACGCCACGCCACGCCGGATTGGTCTCAGAAACATATCCGCTACGACATTCCGCCCGGCCCGCCCTTGACCGAACAGGGGGAAGAGGAGGCGCGGCGCCTTGGCGTTTATTTGCGCGAAGTCGGTGTTGTTCGCGTATACGTCAGCCCGCTCGAGCGCACACGCCGCACGGCGGAACTCGTCTGCGAAGTGCTGGAGATCACTCCGATCGTCGAGCCTGGGATCGCTGAGTGGCGGCGTGACGAACCGGAGGCTGGCGTCCGCGACCGATTCCGAAGCATTTGGGAGCGTGCCGCCGCGGAAAGCCAGGCGATCGGCCCGATAGCGCTCGTCACGCACGGCGGCCCCGTGCGTGCGCTGCTCGCGACGCTCGAGCTTGCCCACGACGAATTGGATCACTTTCGGAATCAATTCGATAGCCGGAACCCGATGCCGCCGGCGGGCGTGTGGTCGACCGTACGGGAATCCGAGGACTCGCCGTGGCAGTTGACGCTGAGCTTTGCACCGACGCCTTTCGTCCGGTCATTGGTATAATTCGACATGCGTGTCGCTGTTTTGGGTGCCGGAATCGGGGGGTTGAGCGCAGCACACTTTCTGGTCGGACGCTGTGACGAGTTGCGCGTATTCGAAGCGAGCGACCGCGTAGGCGGCATGGCGCGCAGCTTCGATTGGAACGGCTTCCGCTGTGACCTCGCGCCGCATCGATTCTTCACCGAAGACGAAGCGCTCCGGGACGAGATTCTCGCGCTCGTGCCGATGGATAGGCACCTTCGGCGAAGCGAGATCCTCCTGCGCGGAAAGTGGATCAGAGATCCTGTCAACGCCGTCGAGATCATGCTCAAGTTTCTGCCGTTCGAAAGCATGCGGATCGGCTGGCACTACCTTTTCCGATCGCGGAAGAGGGAGGACAGCTTCGAGTCGATGGTCCTCAGCAAGTTCGGCAAAGGTCTGAACGAACTCTTCTTCAAGCCGTATTCCGAAAAGCTATTCGGCATTCCTGCAAACCAGATTTCGCCCGAATGGGGCAGGCGCAAGATTCGGGTCTCCGGTCTGAAGGACATGCTGCGCCGGAACACAAAGCTCTACTTCAAGACGTTCCACTATCCCAGAACCGGTGGATACGGCTCGATTTGCGACACTCTATACGAAGAGGTTCGGCCGCACGTCGAGCTTGACACGCGGGTAGTCTCAGTTCGAAGGGCAACCGCGGGGCGCGGCTATGTCCTGGGGCTCGAACATGGTGGTGAACTGCGCGAAGCGGAGTTCGACGTCGTTGTATGCACGCTGCCGATCTCCACAATGGCAGGCTTCTTGGGCGAGCGAGTGAACCTGAAATTCCGTCCGGCTGACATTCACTTTCTGTTGGTCGATACGCCGCGGGTCAGCCCGAACCATTGGATGTACTTCGCCGACGCTGATTTTTGCCTCAACCGAGTTTCAGAGTTCGCAAACTTCTATCATTCGGCGCGCGACGACGGTCGCACCGTTCTCTGTTGTGAGGTCACCGCAACCGAACGCGGCTCGACGGAACGCGTTATCGCAGAGCTCGCGAGCGTCGGCCTTCTCCGGCCCGAGCAAGTGGTCGACACGCTGGTCGTCCGCATGCCGGCGGCCTATCCGATCTATGACCTCGCTAGCGATGCCGAGCTGGCGCGAGCAGAGATCATCTTCGAGGGGCACCCGGACGTTCATCTCTTAGGCCGCAACGCGCAATTCGCTCATCGCGACGTCGACGAGATCTACGCCGAGGCGCGCGACGTCGCGGCACGGGTGCTAGAATGCGCGCGACGGTGATGGTGACCGTGATCACCGTCAGCAGCAATTACTCCTGGGAGAATCGACGATGACAGTGAACGATAGCGCAAACGCCACCCCCCGCATTCTCGTACCGCTCGATGAGTCATCTCTGGCCGAAGCCGCGCTCTCTCTCGCGTCTCGGATAGCCAAGAGTTCGGGTGGGCGCGTGACGCTCTTTACGGTTCCCCATGCCTTTGGGAGCGACATGGCGTGGTATTACGATGCGATGTCGGCGTCGCCTGGCGTGCCGATCGCATACGCATCGCTCGACGAGATAGTCGCCGAATCAACCGCGGAAGCAGAAGCCTACCTCGCGGGTCTATCTGAGCGTCTCAAGGGCGAAGGGGTCGATGTCGACACCATGATCGGCGATGCGTCTCCCAGCGAGGCGATTCTCAAGGCCGCTGACGATATCGATGCAGACCTAATCGTGATCTCCACGCACGGCCGCGGAGGCGTGGGCCGATGGATGCTCGGCAGCGTCGCGACCAAGCTTCTGCAATCGACCGCCCGGCCTGCGCTCATCGTCCGGGCCGGCGCGGATGCCGATTTATCGGAGATCGAGCGCATCGACGTCGCGCTCGACGGTTCCAAGGCGGCTGAGCAGGTGCTCCCGACGGCCGCGCGGCTTGCAAGTTGGATGCATCTTCCTCTCAGGCTCATTCATGTGATTCCACGAACGCATGATCGAGTCCATCACTCCGTTATCGATGCCCATGCATCGATCTTGATGTCAGCCGAGACCTACCTCGAGCGGGTGAAGGACGAGGCGGCGCGTTGGAATTCGGTGGTAACGCACCATGTCGTGACCGGCGACGATGAGGCTCAAGCGCTCCTCGAGGCCGACCCAGGTGGACTTCTCGCGATCACTTCGCACGGCCGGGGCGGCGCCGCGCGCTGGCTGTTCGGCAGCGTCGCGGATCGGGTAGTTCGAAACGCCCTGCGACCGGTGCTCGTTCAGAGACTGGTCGGCGACTGAGCTAGGCCGGGAGCCGGATTACGCCGGCTGGGGCGTCGGAACTTCGTTCAACGCATCACGGAGTCGTTCCATCTTGGCGTGCAACTCGGCCTGGTGGGCGTCGTCTGAGTGGTTGGCGATGGGTGCCACCTAACGGCTGAGGGCGCATCAGGTTCAAGGGTGAATGGCGCGATACCCGCGCAAGGCGAGGTGAGATCGCCGATAGTCTAGACGTGGTGCGTGGGGATTCGTTGCGCCGAGACCATCAGCGCTCACAAGTCGACGGCTACTCGGAATCCACCGTTGTTGCCTCTGACTTCGGGTCGATCGCGCCCGCGGCGCGAGACGTGTGCCTTGCCGAGATCCGAATCCCACGACTCGCCTTTGAGTACACGAAGAACGTCGAGTTGGGCCGAGTCGAATCGGGAGGATGAAGAACTCTCGACCGGATAGGGGAACTCACACTCTTTCCGCGTCCGGCCCCACGCGGAAGTGGTCCACTGCATTACGTTGCCGAACAAGTCCGCGACGCCGTCCGGCGTATGGCTCTCTGGAAACACACCAACGGGCGTCGTGCCTTGAATGTGGGTGCCGACCACGTTGCACCAGCCCTTAACAGGTGGATCATCTCCCCACGGATAGGCGCGATCCTCGAGACCGCGTGAAGCGCCTTCAATCTCTAACTCCGTGGGCAGTCGATACGTTCGGCCGGTTTGAGCCGAGAGCCACGCACAATACGCTCGCGCTTCGTACCAGGAAACACCGACGACCGGTCGATTGGGCGACCTGAAGTGGGGATCGCTCCAATAGGCCGGTTCGACGTAGCGGACATCGGGATGCTCCGCATGGTTCCGCTCGTCGAAGTCTTCCGCTGTCCACATAACGCGGGTGCTCCACCGTTCGAACGCCCTTCGGGGCATTAAGCCGCTCTGGAAGAGCCGATCAAGCTCGCTGGGATCAGCCCGAAACCGATCGTAGAGCGCGCGATCCCGAGCCCTTTGATGCTTTCCGGTCTCGATGCCCTCTCTCCAAGCTCGCGCACCTTTGCCGTCCCACCAGCGCTCGTCGTCATAGCCCCCCGAATCCATGAAGCGCTTGTACTCGGCGACTGTCACCGGAAAGCGTCCGATGCCGAACTTACCGATCTCCACACTTCGGCGAGGACCTTCGAACAAGGCCTGCCGTTCATCGGATCCGATCGCGTAGCGCCCAGAGGGCAGTTCGACGGTCGGCGGCACGAGATATTCGCCGAACTCGCCCGCGGCGACAACGAAGCGGGGATCACCAAGTTTCTCGAGCGCTTTGGCTGCCTCGATTCGAGCGCGAAGGTCGACAGCTATGTCCTCAGCCCGACGTGCGAGCCGCTCGCCGAGATCGCTGCGAATCGTGGCCGCGACTTGGACTCCCGGGTCCGCCACGGCTCGCCCCGCCAGTGCAAGATCCTGTTCCGCTAGGCACAAAACTAACGAGCTCGGATCGGCCGACATCTCGGTCGCGAGACGCACGACATCCTCCAAGCTGCTCGGTGGGATGGGCGGGAGGACATCGGATGGCGTCAGGCTTTCCAGGACGTCTTCAAGCAGCGGAGATATATCTGACTTCAAGTACGGCCTCTCGATCAAGTCGATACGCGGCGCGCGCAACCAAAGGCGCGCCGCAAGGAATGACTGAATGAGAAGGTGGGCGAAGCGGAAGCTATCAAGCTCCGGATTTTCCACCAGAAGTCCGAGCGCCGTCCCCGCGTTGAGTACATCAGAATCGGGGGAGTCAAGAATCTCCGATGCGGCAACGCGACTCACCCCAACATGCGGTTGGCCGCTGCTGCCCTGCTGCGCGGCGAGCTCGTGCGCGAGCTCGCCGAGCGCCGTGAACAGGCCCGAATCGTCCGGCAATGCGTGAGACGACGTCCACCCGGAGCTTAGCGAGGACCGCCGAAGATCTAGATCGCTCAACACCCCGCCACTGCGGAACAATGGGTGTTCCCGCTCGATCTCTCGCCGCGTGACCTGGCGCACTAGAGTGGCGAATAGCTCTGCTCGTCCGGATGGCAGACGCCCGTGCTGACCGACGTGATCCAGCGCGAGGCGAAGGGTATATGGATTGCGCAGTAGGCCATTAACCTGCCAGGCTTCGAGGATCGCCTTCGTCTTGGCATTGCGCAGAGGTTGCGCGTCGATGAACGCGCTTATCTGATCGTCATTGAGCGCTTCAGTGGACAGGATTGGCACGGCCCTCGAAGGCGTTGACAGAGGCAGACCGTAGTCTTGCGTCCGACAACTTATTATCACTTGGCATGGTGAATGCTCCGCAATGGCGTCTTGGACAAAGCGCTTCCATCGCATCAGAGAGTTGCTGTCAAGTCCTTCGGTTTCTCGGGGTAGCTCGTCGAGCCCGTCGAGCAGGAAAATGACTCCGGGATCGCGCATAACAGTCGCTAGCGGAGGCATGCTTGGACTCTGGGATTGCCACTCCGATTGAAGCCAAGCGAGCGCGGATACATCACCATCGTCTTTCCGGAGATGACAGCGATTCAGCTCGAAGTAGTAAGGGATTGGACCGGCCCCGTCGGCCAAGCGTCGTCGAGCCAGAACCAAGTCAAGATGACGCAACAGAGTGCTCTTGCCGCTTCCCGGTTCGCCCAATAGGACGACGGAACGATGAGCGAGAGCAGTCATTGCCTCCCACAAATCGTCGAACTTCGAACTATCGCCCGACCAGCCCGCCTCGCCGCACGACCATTCGGCCAGGCGGATCGTGATGGGGGTGAAGCGCCGATCCAGATCGTGTGTCCGGCCGATCCAGAGATCAACCCGCCGTTGAAGGAACTCGCGGATGTTCAAGAGATCCGGCGAATGTGATCCCGTGGCGGGTTCGTCCCCCCAAGTGTCAGGCTTAGTCGATTGAGTTCTGTCGCGCTTGGCAGGGGGAGTCCGTTCAGCGGTCGCGACGAGCTCAAAGACCTCTTCCTCCCCGAAGTCCTTAATCGCGATCACGCCGAGTGGGGTTAGCTCGGTTCCGAAAGGCAGCTTCTCGCGTGCCAGCTGTTGGGCGGACTTCGAGACAAGGATATGGCCGGGACTGGCCACGTCGAGCATTCGGGATGTCCGATTGACCTCTGTACCAAGATAATCGTCAAGACGCTGAATCGCTGCTCCACAGTGCACCACCATCTTGACCAACAAAGGCTCGCCTGTCTTGCCGTCTACGGACCAGTCTTCGGCCAGAAGGGATTCCTGTGCATTCTGGGCAGCTTCCAATGCTTGACTAGCCGTCTCGAACGCGGCGAGACATGAATCCCCGACCGACTTGAATTGTCGCCCGCCCTGACCGAGTACAGCCAGCTCGATGATCTGGTCATGGCGCTCGAGCAGCCGCTTCATGAGGTGATTTTGGCGTCGCCACAAGCCGACACTCCCCTTCACATCGGTGAAGAGAAAGGCGACGATGCGTTCGAGATCGGCCATTTGCGTTGCCCGTGGAGGCGGTGTGCAGGAAGGACACTAAGTCCGCGCCTTCAGTATTCGTCCTATCGAACTGGTGCGCGAATCGACTGCGAGCATGTGTTGATGTAAACGTACGGCACGCGGGCCCTGAAGACTCATTCGACCGGAATATCTATAACGATGAACGATCAGTCTCGACGAAATGGCCTACAAGCGGAGATCGACCGGCAGTATCAGCCAGAGGGGCTTGCCCGATCCGAAAGAGTTGTGTAAACCGAACTCAACGCCACGACAGGGGGGAAGAATGATCTCAAACATCGCACGGTCGGCAATCTACTTCGTGGTGATCGCAGGGACCACGTTGGTCTCGGCAGCGGTGCTTTCAAGACAAGGAGAATCGAGCGGCGAAGTCAAGCATGTCCTGGCGGAGCGCGGGCTCGTGCCGATGGGGGTCGATGCCACGTATACGAACTACGATGCGTGGATCCCCCCAGGGTGCGCCGCGCATGGGTGGACCGGCTTCCAATTCGCCCATCCGGCGAATTCAGCCTGCTTCGGCGTACTGTATGATGGTCCGGCGAACCCCTTTGCCCGACCGCCGAACCCATCAATTCCCGGAGTACCTGGGACGAGAACGGCCTCTGGAAGCGGTACTTTGATCGAATGGAACAACGTTGCCGCGCCGGTGACCGCGGGCCCTGGGACTAGCCGCGATGGGCACTTCGGATATCAATTTAATGCTACGAATCCCGGGTGTCCGCCCGGCAGCAGTGGCGCTCCGAGCGCCGCATGGCGACGGTCTAGCGGCGAGACGCTGGAATTGTGCCATGCCAATATTACGACGATTGAACTCACCACGGCCAGCCCGCTCGACTCGACGTTTTCGAGCGGCTCCAAGACTCAGACTGTGCGCGCCCGCGTGATCGTTAGGAATGAGTCGACGGAGACAATCTCGATCACGCTTGCGGCGATCCCTTGGCCGGAAGGACCTCCGCGGGACACGGATGCAGCCCTGCTCAATCGACTTGTGGCTACAGACTCGCTCTTTGCCACCCATTTCGCTAGCGTCACGCCGGTGGCCAAAAATGTAACGCCAAGCGAATCGTTAGAGTACGACTTCGACGTGCCAGACGACGAGACGGTCGTGCTGGCAAGGTACTCGGTCATGAACATCGAAGAGGAATTGGAATACATCGCGTACATCGCTTTCGAGGGCCGCGTCTCACTGTTCCCTCTCTCCCCGACTCCAACTGACACGCCCGATCCGACGTCCACAGCCACCGCGACGCCGCCGACCCCATCGCCGTCGCCGACCGGGATCACGACGCCGTGGCGGGTCGTCCTTCCAATGTGTTTCGGACCCGTCTTGGCAACCCCGTGACGTTGATGTAAGCATACGGCACGCGGGCCCTGAAGACTCATTCGACCGGAATATCTATAACGATGAACGATCAGTCTCAACGAAATGGCCCACAAGCGGAGATCGACCGGCTGTATCAGCCTCAGAGGCCTTGCCCGATCCGAAAGAGTTGTGTAACCCGAAGTCAACGCCACGACAGGGGGGAAGAATGATCTCAAACATCGCACGGGCGGCAATCTACATCGTGGCGATCGCAGTGACCAAGTTGGTCTCGACAGCGGTGCTTTCAAGACAAGGAAAATCGAGCGGCGAAGTGAAGCCTGTCCCGGCGGATGACCCGGTCAGGCCTATGGGGGTCGATAACACGTATACGAACTTACGATGTGTGGATCCCCCAAGAGTGCGCCGAGCATGAGTGGACCGGCTTCCGATTCGATCATCCGGCGAATTCAGCCTGCTTTGACGCACTGTATGATGGTCCGGCGAACCCCTTTGCCCAACCGGCGGACCCAGGGATTCCCGGAGTACCTGGGACGATCAAGACCCCTGGAAGCGGCACTTTAATCGAATGGAACAACGTTCGCGCGCCGGTGACCGCGGGCCAGGATCCGACTAGCCGCGATGGTCACTTCGGATATCAATTCAAGGCTTCGAATTCCGGGTGTCCGCCCGGCAGCAAAAACCCTCCGCACGGCAACAAAGACGCTCCGCGCGCCTCATGGCGCCGGGTGGAGAATGGAGCTCCAAAAACGTGCCCCCTGTCGGGCACTTCGATCAAGCTCGTCCCCGATGATTCGCACCGTTTGAATCCTACCGACCCTTGTAGTTTCACGGTCATCGTCGAAAATCTCGAAGAGGCGGATACGCTCACGATAACGCTGGCAGCGAGGGCGTGGCCTGAGACAGAGCCACTGGTTACAGGTTTGGAGCTCCTCGCGCGCCTTCGCCCGGATGACAGCCTTTTCATGGATGGCTTTGCTGACTTGGTAACCGCGACCCCCGAGGTCCTGGCCGGTGCTTCCACACCGTTCGAATTCGTTGTGCCGGACGACGCTACGGTCGTGCTGGCAAGGTATTCGGTCACAACCGCCGATGGAAAACCGCAATACGACGTGTACGTCGCCTTCGAATCGGGCGCATTACGAAGTTGGGGGAGGGCGGGCTGACATAGAGCGACACGGCGTCTGAAATCGGATACCCTTCTGGGTGATTAGGCCTAAGAAGGGGGCTCCGATGATGCCGTGTCTGTTGGCAAGCATAACTGTCAATCGTCGCCTGAAAGTACCGGGGCATCGTCGCCTGACCGTACTCCCCCTTCCTTGGAGCAGATGAGGGCCTCTCGGATCGGATCAGGTGGACGGTGAGACGAGATCGTTGAGGGTCGCCTCCTTGTCGTCGGTGGCGCGGATCGCCGACGGTGCGGAGGTCACTCGCGAAGCGATGGAAGACATGATCGATCGCATGTTGATGCTCACCGTCCTCGTGCGCACTGCCCGATTCTCCGCCGCGTCGCCAACTACCTTGACCGGCATCGCTCACACCTCGATTACCCGGCGCATAAGGCCGACGGCTCTCCGATCGGCAGCGGCTTCGTCGAAAGCGCCGTCAAGTGGCTCATCCAACAACGGTTCAATCGATGTCTAGTAGAACAGAGTGACGGTTACCTGGGGAAATTCGCCCATTCCCTGGCGCCTGCGCTACAGCGCGCGCGCCAAGCGCGTCCGGATCATCGTCCGACCGGGAGATGTCGAGGTTGTCGCGCCGCCCGGCACGCCGGTGCGCGGGCGGCACGGTATCGAAGCGTTCGTACATTCTAAGAGCGAGTGGATCGCTCACAGCCTTCGAAAAGTGGAGGCCCGTGCCGCTGCGGCGCGCACCGTGGAGCAGCAATATGTCGATGGGGCGCGCATTCCCTTCCGTGGCGATGAGGCCTTGCTCGAGCTCCGGCTCAGTGACATCGATGCGATCGCGATAGAAATCGGAGATCGGATCGAATCGGAAGATCGGATCAGGACCCAAAGTCGTGGCGAGGGCGAAACTCGCATTCGTAATGAGGCGGCGTATCGCATCCTCGCCGTCGTACCGCGCTCGTTCCCCGACGAGGAGCGACCGGTTGCTGTCCGCGCCGCCGTCCATGAGCGCCTTTCGCGACTGGCCCTCGATGACGCGCGCCGATGGTCCGTGCACTACGGGGAGCTGCTTGGCCGGCATCCGACCGACGTTCGCATCGGGAATCAGAAGACCATTTGGGGCAGCTGCGCCGCGGACGGGATCATCCGTATCAATCGAAGGCTGATCGAGGCGCCCCCGGCAGCGATGGAATACGTCGTCGCCCACGAGGTTGCGCACCTGGCTGAGCGCAACCACTCGCCGAGGTTCTGGGCGAAGCTAGGCGAGATCCAGCCCGATTGGCGCGAGCGAAAGGCGCTGCTCAAGGAATGGGAGCGGCGGCGGGCTATGGAAGGGTGGTCGGTCGGCTAAACCTTGAACGAAAAAGATGGAGGGGCGATCCTGTTACAAAGGGATCGCCCCTCATCAAACACGCTCAAAAACGCAAACAGCTGATGGTATTGAATCTCCGACGACGGCTCGGCTCTGCCTTGAATCTGATCCGCCATCAGCTCGTCGATCTATCGTTGGTTACAACCTTTCACGCGCCTCCGCACGCCGACCGAGCACGCCCAAAGCCGCCATCAGGGCCGCGACGATCGCGAGCAACCCAAGCGTCCCGCCCGGCATCCCGTCGGCGAAGCCGGTCGTGGGCATTGCATACGGATCGTCGTCTTTGTCGTCGTTCTTGTCGCCATCGTCGTTATCGGCCTTGTCCTCTTCGTCGTCTTCTTCGTCGCCGGCCATCGCTTGATCGTCGTCAATTTCGGCCATCTCTTCGTCCGGACAAGAGACCGCCGGATTGAACGTCTTGAATCGATGCTCCTCTTCGCCGACGAAGTAGACATGGCGCGACATATGGTCGTAATCCATCCCCTCATGGGGCGGCGTGAACCCCAGTTCGAACCCGCCGACCTTAGGAGCCGGATCGCGAACCTCGTCGATCTCCCACTCTATGCCCACAATCTCATCGTCTTCGTCGAAGAGGACGACATGTGGATCCGCCGAATCGACTTCACCTGACGTCAAACGCGAGATGCTGATGAAGTGACGGCCCATGTTGCCCATGTTCGGTGGGCCGACCACACACTCATCGGTGGGCGTGTATCCGGCCTCTTCGGCGTCATCTACAGTCCAATTGCCGAACATGTCGACCCATCGTTCATATGCCTTGTCAGGGTCGTCGGGGAAGTCGCTTTGGGCTAGGGCTGGGCCGGCGTAGGCTGCGGTAATTGCGCACACCGCCAGGGCGATCGGCAAGCCGCGGGTCTTCTGTGATCGATTCAACAAAGAAAGCATTGGGCGTCCTCCGAGAGACGACGGCTCGATTGAGCCGAGTGGCGGCGAGCTGTGGGCACGCCCCTATAGCTTAATCAAAAAATTACCGCTGTCTAGCTTTAGAAGGTATCCAGCATGAAGTCCGATAATTGGGCGACAAGAAAGCCGGCCCAGCGCATCATCGATGTGCGATAAATAGTCTGGATTAGAGAGAGGGGACTGGGAGGCCGGGATTCGAACCCGGATTAGCGGATTCAAAGTCCGCCGTCTTGCCTTTAGACGACCTCCCACCGGTCGGACGATTCTAGTCGCCGGAGAGGGACGTGTCTATGCCCTTCTCGCGATGGGCGATTTTCGCACTCCCGTCATGAGCCACCGATCTCATGAAGTGCCGCACGAAGCCGGGCGATTTCGGCATCCCGTTCGGCCAGTTCGGCATCTCGCTCCGCCAACTCCACCTCATGCTCCGCGAGCGCCCGCGCCTGTTGTTCGCGATGGACCTCGATGCGCGGGACTCGAGCACCGCTCTCTATGACCGTGAGTTCGATCAACCCGCTCTCCAATCTAAATCGAAGACCGAGCGCCTCGCTCAAGTATCCTCCGCCAAAATCGAGAGGGATCTCCCGATACGTTCCGTCGACGAGTCGATACCCTTGCAGCGGAGGGTCGAGATAGTCCGCCTCCGGATCGTACAACCAATACTCGGAGATATTGAGATGGGCGCAAAGGACTTTTTTGTTGCCCTCGTCCTGCAGCGAGGTCTTGCGTGAAGTGACTTCGAACACGACGTCCGGCGCCTTGCCCTCCTCCCAGACCTTCCAGATCCGACGCCTTCCGCGCCTCACCCCGAACGCGACAAAGACGTCCGGCGCGAAGCACCGCTTCGGGTCGCCCTCGACATAGTAAACCAGCATATTGCCGCTGACGTGGACGCTATCACGGCCGCGAAAATGGCGGCGGAGCATGTCGATCAGTTCGAACATCTCGTCGCGGTGAAGTTCGGTCTCAGCCATCGGCTGGCCGTCCGACTCCGGGTACTCGATGATGTTTGGATCCCGCATAGCCGCCATGACGTCGCCTCTTGCTTCCCGCTCGACCCCGATCTCCCGACCCCGACCGTCCATATCGTGAAAAGCAACGGAGGGGCCCGTGAAGGCCCCTCCGTTCTCGTAATCTACCGTCCGACTCGAATCGGGCCGCCCCTAGTTGAGGTACTCCCCTAGTTCAGGTACGCCCGCAGCGCCAGCGCCCGATTAGGCTGGCGCAATTTCCGAAGCGCCTCCTTCTCGATCTGTCGCACCCGCTCTCGCGTAAGCCCAAAGATCTTACCGACCTCTTTGAGAGTGTAAGCGCGTTGGCCGCGAAGGCCGTAGCGCAATTCGAGTACGCGTTGCTCTCGAGCGGAAAGCCCTTGGAGCACGCTCTCGACATCGCCTCGAAGGAGGTCTAGCGAAGCGCTCTCGAGCGGATCCTCGCTGGTGTCGTCTTCGATGAACTGGCCGAGCTCGCTGTCGCCTTCATGGCCAACCGGCTTTTCGAGGCTGATGCTCCGGCGGCTCGCCTTCAGGGCCAGCTCGACCTTTTCGACTTCCATTTCGAGCTCGCGGGCGATCTCCGCCGGCGATGGCCGCCGGCCAAGCGTCGTCTCAAGCGCATGGGCGACCGCGTAGACCTTGCGAATGCGATCGTTCATATGGACAGGAACACGGATCGTGCGCCCCTGATCTGCCAAGCCGCGGGTCAACGATTGGCGGATCCACCAGGTGGCATACGTGCTGAACTTATTTCCGCGCCGCCAATCAAATTTTTCTACGGCTCGCATCAACCCGAGGTTCCCTTCCTGAATCAAGTCGAGGAAAGGAACACCCTGGCCCAGGTAACGCTTTGCCATGCTGATGACGAGCCGGCTGTTCGCCTGCGTGAGTTCCTGCTTAGCTTTCTCGCCGGAGATCGCGATCCGTGTCAGCTCCTCGCGGGCCTTTGGATTCAGCCGCCTTTCGCCATCCAGCGCGGACTGCGCCTCTCGGCCGGCTTCGATGCGC
Source organism: Anaerolineae bacterium (assembly GCA_038913135.1). Taxonomy (GTDB): domain Bacteria; phylum Chloroflexota; class Anaerolineae; order Epilineales; family Epilineaceae; genus JBCLES01. The sequence goes on along the minus strand of JBCLES010000004.1, from coordinate 50,930 downwards.
TTGGCCAACTCAACCTCGCGCTCCGCGTTAAGTAGATCGATAGTTCCGACCTCACGGAAGTAGAGGCTGATCGAATCGTCCGAATCGATGCCCTCGAAGTCCGCGGTCTGCGCCGGAGCTCGGCTAGCCAACTTCTTCGCGTCGAGCGTTGCGTCATGGGCATCGTGGTCGATCTCAATGCCCGCCTCTTCCAGGTACTCGTAGACGGCACCGAGAGCCTCGGCCGCCTCCGGCCAGATCTCGAGGATATCGGCGGTGGTCAAGGCGCCCTGGTCTTCAGCGCGGCGGAACAGTGCGTCCATCGTCGCTGCGTCTAGCTTGGTGTCCATCTCGGAATATATCATTTTGGTTTCTACCTCCGAACCTGTGACTGCAATAGTCACCGATGTAGTTAAGTTCAGCATTAATCGCAGGTTCGATCACGGTCTCAGGAGCCGAACCCTGCATGTTGTGGTATTCGTGCTTCGGACGCCACATTATGCCTTAATGGGCGCGCCACCTCGACGAGTAAGACGCCGAATTGCTTCGAAAAGTTCGATATTCCGAATGACTAGCCGGATTCTATCGCGCTTCTATTGCGGGCCGTCGAATCGCGACCGAAGGCCGTCACGTTCATGCCGACTTTGTGACGGTTCCTCGTCGACGCGCCGAAAGCGACGCCGATTTCGTCACGGCGCCACCATGTTCGTATCTCTGCTCGTTGGAGCAGGAAGTGTGCCGACGCCGACAGCCCACTGCAGCGTGTACAAGCCGTAATACGCTCCTCTGCTTTCGATGAGATCGGCGTGCGACCCGCGCTCCACTATCCGACCCTCCTCTACGACTACGATGAGATCCGCGTTCCGAACAGTGTTGAGCCGATGCGCGATGACGAAGGCTGTTCGGCCCTCGAGCAGACGTGCCAACCCGTTCTGAATAAGGTGCTCCGTCTCCGTGTCGACGCTGGATGTAGCCTCGTCGAGAACGAGAATTCTGGGATCCGCCAAAAGCGCGCGCGCGAAGGCGACGAGTTGCCGCTGGCCGACCGATAGGTTCACCCCGCGCTCACCCACTTCCGATGCATAACCCTCGGAAAGGCGGGCCACGAATGTGTCCGCACCGACCGCGCGTGCTGCTGCCACTACTTCATCGTCGCGGGCACTAGGTCGGCCATATCGGATGTTTTCAGCAAGCGTGCCGCTGAAGAGGAACGTCTCCTGGAGGACAACACCCATCTGTCTGCGCAAGCTCTCAAGCGTTACGTCCGCGATGTTGATGCCATCGATCAGAATGCGCCCCGACTCGATGTCGTAGAAACGCCCCAGCAGGTTGATGATGCTCGTCTTCCCAGCGCCCGTCGGCCCTATGAGGGCTACCGTCGATCCTGCGGGAACGTCAAGGTCGATCTCGCGCAGGACCGCTTCGTCGTCATAGCCGAAGACGACGTTTTCGAAGACGACGTGTCCTTTGATCGGCGGGAGCGGCATGGCCCCCTCTGCTTCCTTTGTGTCCGGCTCCAGATCGATAAGTTCGAAGACACGCTCGCTGGCTGCCATCGTTGCCAGAAGTTGGTTGTAGCGTCGTGAAAGCTCTCGGATAGGGTCGAAGAAGCGATCGACCAGTAGAACGAAAGCCGTGAGATCACCGGCTGAAAGCGACCGATCAGGCACCAGCGCCCCGTATGCAACAACGAGCGCGACAGCGACGGAACCGAGCACGTCCACAGTTGGGAAGAAGATGGCCGACAGTCGGGCCGCGCGCAGATTCACGCGGAGGTTGGCCTTGTTCAGGCCGTCGAATATCCGCTCGTTTTCGGTCTCGCGAGTGAAGCTCTTGACCACTCGGACCCCGCTGACGACTTCGTTGAAATAGCCGTTGATGATCGCGATACGCACCCGCGTCGCGCGCCACGCCTCGCGTGCGCGCCGGCTCCAAGTGCGAGTAGCGAGCGCCATGAGTGGCAAGACGACCATCGTCAGAGCCGCGAGCTGTGCGTCGCGCGCGAAGAGCGTGATCACGATGAAGAGCAGCGTAAATGCGCTGCGTGCCGCGCCGACGATGGACCAAGTGACGAAGTTCTGGAGCACAAAGACGTCGCCCATGATCCGGCTGATGAGGCGCCCGACCTTGAACGTGTCGTAGAAGCGCATCGAGAGAGTCTGGAGATGAGCGAAAAGCTCGCCACGGATGTCGACCACTACCCGTGTCCCCAGCTCGGCCAAGACCATCAGGCGTGCGCGATTCGAAACCCATTCGACGGCCATCACCACGGCGAGAATTCCCAGCCATGCCCTTACAAGACGTGTCGCTTCGATCGTCTCTCCGTCGACGATGCCGAGAGTGATCGCGTCCACGATCACGCCCACGATGTTCGGCACCGCCACCGAGGTGGCGCTTGCAAGGGCCATCAAGAGGACTGCACGACCGAGTTCCTTGCGATACGGCGCGATGTAGCCCATAACTCGACCAAGCTGCTTCCGGTTGACCGTGCGGGCGAAGCGCTCGGATTGATCCGCCGAGAAGACGGCCTCGACCGTGTCCATCCGATCAGCCGCTCGGAATGAACGTGGACTCTTGGTCGAACTTGTCTCCTCCTGGTTCTCCTTGCTTTCGCCGCTCATCGATCCCGCCCTTCGCGCTCCACTTCCTTGGCCGCCGTTTCCTGTTCGCGCAGCTGGAGCTCGTAGATCCGTGAGTAGAGACCGCCACCGGCGACGAGTTCGTCGTGAGTTCCACGCTCGACGATCCGTCCGCTCTCTATAACCAATATTTGGTCGGCGTGCTTGAGCGAAAGCAATCGATGCGCGATGACGAAGGTCGTCCGGCCGCGCATAACCACCCTTAGCGCGGTCTGGATCTCGTGCTCCGTCTCCGTGTCGACAGCGCTCATCGCATCGTCGAGGATGAGGACGCGCGGCTTCATGACGAGCGCGCGCGCGATCGCTAGACGCTGCCGCTGACCGCCGCTCAGGGTGATCCCACGTTCGCCTATGAGTGTGTCGTAACCGTCCGGCATCGCGTCGATGAATTCATCGGCGCGCGCAGCGGTAGCCGCGGCAACGATCTCCTTCTCGCTCGGCTGCACTCTGCCGTACCGGGCACCGTAGGCGATGTTCTCCCGGACAGTTGTCGAGAAGAGAAAGGCATCCTGCAGGACTATTCCGACCTGGCTGCGCAAGCTGGAGAGGGACACGTCCCGTACGTCGTGGCCGTCGACAAGCACGCGCCCGGCGGTCACGTCGTAGAAGCGCGGGATGAGGTGGATCAAGCTCGACTTGCCCGATCCGGTCGGGCCGAAGATTGCGACTACCTGGTTAGGCTCGGCCTCAAAGCTGACTCCGTGAAGCACCTGCGGCCCGTCGGGACCATATGCGAAGTCGACCGCCTCGAAGGTGACGCGACCGTCGAGCTGCTGAAGCACTACGGGATCCGGACGCTCCTTGATATCCGACTCGGTGTCGAGGATCTCGAAGAGCCTACGTCCCGAAGCGATTGCTTCTGCAGCGCGGTTGACTAGGAATCCCAGGTTTTGCGTAGGTTGGGCGAGTGTGAGCACCCAAAAATTGAAGCCGATAAGAGTGCCGATTGTCAGCTCGCCGGCCAGTACACGCGGCGTGCCGAACCACAAGACAAGCGCGACGGTAGCGGTGATGATCGCCGCCATTGTCGGGAAGAAGTCCGCGAAGCCCGCGATCACCTTGATCCGGCGCTCGAAAAACACTTCGTTCGCTTCGTCGAAGCGTTCAATCTCCCACCGTTCACGCGCGAAGGCCTTTACCACCCGCGCTCCGGTGAAGTTCTCCTGAGCGCGGGTACTCAGAGCGCCCTCCTGGTCCTGGACGGCCTTGAAGAGCGGCTCGATGATCCGGCCGAAGCGGACTGTTACGAGCGCCAGCAGGAGGATGGGTACGATCGCCACGAGCGAAAGACCCGGGTCGAGTCCGAACAACACCGCTCCGACCCCGATAAACAAGACCGGGATGTTTACCGCTTCGAGCAAGCCGTCGCCGACGAAGTTCTGGATCTTCGAGATGTCGCTGACTGCGCGGCTCATCAGATCACCGGTTTGCGTGGAGTCGTGGAAGCGGAACGGCAACCGCTGCAGATGAGCGAAGTAGCGGTTGCGCAGATCGTATGCCACTCGATTGTTGAGCCAGAGTCCCAAATAGAGCTGAAAAAAGGCTAATAAGCTCCGGACGATGGCGATGGCAACAATCGTGACTCCGGCCCAGATGAGAATCTCGTTGCCGGACGAACGAGCGAAATCCTCGATCCGGCTGCCAAACGGCAGCCAATTGGGCACCGCCACCAGATCGGTCGTTCGCCCGCCGATCGGCGTGAGAGCGACGTCGACCACCCACACGATGACGGCGGGCACCGCGAGAGTCAGGCCGGTGACAGCGATCATTGCACCGTACGCAATGACGACCGTGCGCAAGTACGGTCGCAGCGTTGAAAGAAGGCGTGCGGCGATGTCGAGAGAATCGGGCACGGGACAGCGCTCCGGGAAGCGGTGTAAACCTTCATTATATCGATGGGTGCAGTGCTCGGGTTCGGTTAATCTGACGCCTCGGCCACGCCGAGTGCCTGAACTGCAAGCGGCTGCACCGCAGCCTGTTTATCGCCGAGGTGGCCACTTAAGTCCATCTCAGCATCGACTCTTCACCGGGCAGAAGTTGCTGATCTGGAGCGAGTGCTGGTAGCCTCGCACGCCTATGACCGAAAGCACCGCGCGCGCCCGTGCCCAGACCACAGTTATTGGACTCGCCATCGCCGGGATTTGGCTTGGTTGGTCGCAGGCTCCGGCCTCGGCACAGGCGAGCGTGCCGCCACGACGCGGGCTGCTCGCAATCGACAGTCGCCAAACGATCGATCGAGGTGCGTTGTCGGCTGCTTATGAAGCTGGAATCGCCGAGCCATTCGATTTAGAAGGTTTGGTGATCGTCGTCGACTCGTGCGGTCCCGATCCTGAAAAGTACTTCGACGAGGCGTTGATGGCTTACGCGCTTGCCCCGCGGCCGGGCGAGATGGTCGACGACGCAATCGCTTGGCTCATCTGTGCCGATCCGCCGGAAGGTCGCTTTGCGCGGTCGATCAACAATCGATACGGGACGTTTCTGGATCCGGATACGATCGAGCTCGAGATGGTCGATTCGATCGCAGCCGGCGAACTCGGTTCCGCGGCGGCAGATGGCATATCGGCCGCGGTGAGCTTGCTCGAGCGCGCCCCGCGATCCCAACGGCGTACCGTTTCCGATGAAGCCGAACTCGTGCCGCCGGCCGGGGTCTCGTCGCGACCGGACGGGCGGGACATCGCCCTTGCAGCGCTGCTCGTGGGGCTCGCCGGCCTTGGTTGGCGGCGTCGGCGGCGTATGGCAGCCATAGCTTACCGCGCTCCGGCACCGAAGGACCTGAAACGACTTCGCGCAGCTACGGACGACTTGTCCGATCGAGTGTTAGCCGATTCACCGCTTCTGACTCAGTTGCTCGCAGCTTGCGAGCCACTCGGCGAGCCGGCTCGTCTAGCGCTGCTTCGGAGGCATGAGGCGATGTCGAGACGCGTTTACGAGCTCCGCCGACAGGTGGAAGCGCTTGAAGGTCGCTATGCGATCCGACCGGACGGCGGATCTGATCCTCATTCGATCGATGCCGAGCGCAGGCGGCTCGAGGACTTGTTGGTCGAGGCTGACGCCCTCTCCGGCTATTCCGAACGTATCGAAAGGGAGCTGCGCCATTCCGGGGAGTTGCACGAGCGTGCCGAGCGATTCATCGAGGAGGCGCGAGCAGACGTCATCGCGGCTAGGGAACCCTACTCTCGTGCTGCCGCGCCGCTTGCGGATGATCCGGTGCTACGCCTGCCCGATGCCTTCGAGGCGACCGCCTTCGCGGAAGCCAGGATATCCGCGGCTGTGCGTGCCTTGTCCGAGGGTCGACGGCTCCAGGCCGGAGGGCGCGCCGAAGATGTTTCCGACATCGTCACTCGGGTAGCCAGGGCGGCAGCGGCGATCGGGCGCGCGGCGCGCCGTATCGATGTCACGCGCGCCAGATTCCAAGTTTTCGCCGAACACGCCGAAGCCTCTTGGTGGGACGTTCACGGACATGGCACAGAGGCGGAGGAAAGCTTGGCGCTTGCCGTTGAACTGTTGCGCTCGATCGTCCATGCGCCGGAAGCAGAGCTTGGCGATGATCCGGCAGCGGGGTTCGTCGCGAACATAGGGCGCCTGGACGCCGAGATTTCGCGGGCGATCGAGCTGTGCGACATACTCGATGCTCGACTTGCCGACTTGGAAGCAGCGCGAGTCCAGGTTGAATCCGCGATCGAACCCATCAGAGAATCGGTTGCCGCAAGCGAGGTGGGCGCCGAGACCAATAACTCTGGCGCGGGCGTCGCCGACGGCATTTCGCGCGCAGATTGGGTTGAGCGGCACGCCCGGGAATCCGAAGCGGATCCGAGATCGACGTCCGCACAAGGTTCGATGCAGAGTGCGATGTTGCGTGCAAGGCACGCACTCGAGGACGCCGAGGACGCTCTGCGGGCGAAACCTGCGAATTGGATCGCGGCGCGCCACTCCCTCCTAGTCGCCGATCGATCAGCGGAAGAGGCTCTCTCGGCGGCTCTCCCGCCGACGGAAGGGAGCGGCCGTCTGGCGAGATTCGCGGAGCGCACTTCCGGCCTCCGCGCTGCTCGCCGCCGCCAAATAGATCTGGCGCAGGGCGATGCCGAGGCTGAAGTTGGGCGGGCCGAGAGATTTGTTCAGGCGCATCAGGGAGAGATCGGTCCGCGTGCCTTACGCAGGGTCGAAGATGCGCGGGCAGCCTTGGAGCGTGCGCTCGAAGCTAGGCGTCGCGCCGAGGGTGATGAGACGGGGAACCGCGGCGACGAGGCCATCGCCGCCCTAAGGATCGCAGGCGAGATCGCAGGTGATGCCCTCCGACGTCTTCGCGAAGCATTCGAGCGCGTCGAGGAGCCGCTCTCCCCGTCCACGTCAAGGCGGGCAGGCGTCGGAAGTATGTCGCCGATCCAAATGCAGGCGCGCCATTCGCCATTCCCCGCCCGTTTCGGAGATTGGGGCGAAGTCCGACCGGCTGCGACCGCCGCTCGGAAGGGCCGCTGGGGGGCACGTAGAACCGAGGGCGGTCATGCGAACGAGACGCAGCCGGGTTGGTAGGTCCGCGTCGCTCAGAACACGGAATGCATCGTCCGCTTGCGGCCGTCAGACCCGGCCGTCGAGATTCCCGTAACGAATGATCGGGATCTGGCGTCGTTCCCGTCGTGGGTGGGCGAGAAGATGCGCCGGCCTTCTACCCTTTTGGCCTTGACAACCCCATAATCGCCTACCTATCCGCATCGAGAACGGAGGGACTCCCGCCATGCCTTCGAAGTACTCCATCGGTCGCCTGCTGCTGCCGTCCGCCATTGTTCTAACCGCCGTCGCCGCGGTGCTGATGCTCTACCGGCCGGCCGCCGCGCAGACGGGAGCAGTCGACGAACCGTACGCGACCGGTGCCAGAGAAATCTTCGTGCCGGTCTTAGAGGCCTTGCACGAGGATGGCAGACCGTGTCTCGGCGAGATCGTCGTGCAGAACGTCGGCGCCGAGCCGAGCAAGGGCATCGCTATTTATTGGGGAGTCTCATCAGGGTCGGGCCTGGAGCCGGGGCCGCTCAAAGCGGAATGCACAGGTCTTATATCGCCTGGTGCGTCGTGGCGGATGAGCGGACCGGAAATTCCCGCAGGTGCACTGAGCGCGATCGTCTACAGCGGCTCGACAAAGACGCTGTCCGAGATCGGCCTTGATCTCGGTTTCGACGATATTGTGGCCGACTACCTTTGCGAGGTACTGTTCTTCTCAGTAGTCGGCGATGCCGGCGATGCTTTGCGCTTTCAACGTGCGGCGCGTGAAGGTGGCGAATTCGCCGGTTTGCCGATGGATCGCGTTCTTGGCGCACCGCTGTCGGTGCTTGTGGATCGGGATTGCAGTGATGGCAGCATGCGCTACGCGGGCGTCTCCAGCACCGACGCTCTGAATGGTGGCAGCGTGGGCGGCGATGAGCACATCGATGCGTACGCCTATGTCAGCCCGCTCCACCCAGCCTCGCCCGGGCGCGAATTGTCACCGCAAATAGCCGCGATGAACGTCGGTCTCGAGATGGCTTCGGTCGAAATCTTCACGCGCCCGCATCTAGGTAGCGATCCGAGTCTGCCACCCGGCGCTGAGTGCCCGCCGCGGGCAGCGTGCGGCTCGATCTTCATCGGGCCTGGTGAAACTGCGATCATCTACCCGAAGCTGCACGGCTGCCTCGAAGGTGATGGTTCCGCATGGCTCAGTTCGGATCAACCGCTTGCCGTAATCGTTGACGGAGTCAGCTCGGCGGGCCGCATCAGCGCTGCGGCGCTGCGCGTGAGCAGCGGCGGTTCCGCACCAGGATCCAGCTCCGGTTCAGGCGCGCCGAGCGCGGATGCGGCGGTCGACCGACTGAGCGCCCCGCTCGTCTACCACGAGTACAGAGGCTGGACTACGATCGTGCATGTCGCGAATGGCACGGACGCTGAGGCCGGGGCGAGGCTTTCCGTCAAGGACCGTTCAGGCGCCGTGATAGACCGAGTTGACTTTCGCTTGTGCCCGCTCGGCGGACGGAGCTTGAGCCTCGGCGGCGACCTTACGGACGTGCCGTCGAACTTCGTCGGCGCGATCTCGATTGAGGCGTTGGGCGCTACCGCAGGCGCCGCAGGTTCGGAGGCGCTCTCAGCCACAGTCGAACTCGTCCGCCAGGACGAGACGGGAGAGCCGGTCGCTGCTGCGGCTTACGAGATCCTTCCGGCCGAGGCGGACGACGGGCTGATCGGGGTGCCCAGCCTGATCCGCGGCGCCGAGACAGAAGGTTCTTCTTGGATCGCCATTCAAAATCGGGTAAGTCGGCCGGGCTTCACCGACTTCGGCATGTACATTTTCGACGCCTCGGGTCTGCTCGACTACCTTTGCTTCCATCTTAGAGAGAACGAGGTGGAGTACCTCGACCTCTCGACCCTGGGGTACTTGAGTCGTGGCTTCAAGGGGTCAGCCTTGATCAGCGCCGCGTACTGGGATTATTTCGATGACACATCGGACGAAGGCTGGGGACCTGTATCGCTCGGGGCGGTTGTTATCGATGCACCGAATGAGACGTCGTCCTCGATCGCTCCACCCGTGATCACGGATGGTCCGGCACACGCGAGCATGCTCCCAGCGCTGGATTCCGACTCCTCAATCGAATTTCCCGGCTTTCCGGCGTGCCCATCCGGACCTCCCCCAGATGTTCGGACTTCGTATGCTTACTTGCCGAACTTGGCGAATGCTCGCCCAGCGCCGGCGGACCCGGAACCGATCTTCCCCACTTCGGCGCCGTAGAATATCTTGCGGCTCCCCGGAAAACATGCCCGGAAGCCCGGAAAACATGCCTGATGGAATCCGCCCAAAATTGCTTAGCATGAGTGCCTTAATTGCTTAGCATGAAGGCCTCGGTTGCTTAGCATGAATGCCGTGTTCCCTTGGCATGACTTCCGAGACGACTTCGGGGGCTCCGAACCGTCGGCCCCTCGTGCTTTGGCCTTGACAACCCCATAATCGCCTACCGATCCGCATGGACGACGGAGGGGCTCCCGCCCTGGCTTCGAAGTACTCCATCGGTCGCCATTGGGTCAACGGGTCGCTCCAGCGACTCAGTCTCGGTCCAATCTGATCGCGATTGTCGAAGGACGAGCCCTGAGCAGCGCGCAGGTTGATTCATGCGACCGGCCGTGATACCATCGCGTTCTGGAATGAGAGACTTTCGACGGATCGGGTTCGCACAGCGGCCCGGTCCGTTTTTCATGTCGGCGGACAGCGGCGCGCTGCCTCGACGGCTTGTACTGGCGAGTCCCTTCTCCGATTCGAGAAGCGATTCGTCTGGGGGCGCTCGATGAGCCGCCACACGCTGCCCGGACTTGTGGACGTCCACGTCCATCTCCGCAATCCCGGCGATGAGCACAAGGAGAGCGTGGCGAGCGGCACCGCGGCGGCGCTCGCAGGCGGCATCACCGCGGTCCTCGCGATGCCGAATACAAAGCCGCCGATCACCGACGGTGCCGGACTCGACGCGGCGCGTGCCATTCACGCTGCTGAGGCGCGCTGCGACGTCGGGCTGTACCTCGGCGCGACCGACTCGAACGCAATCGAGGCAGCAGCAGCAGCGGATCGCGCTTGCGGACTGAAGATCTATCTGAACGATACTTTCGGCACGCTCCGCATCGAGACCCTGTCCGCGCTGCGCGCACACTTTGTTGCATGGCCGAAGAATCGGCCGATCGTCCTCCATGCAGAGCAGACGAATGTCGCCGTATCTATCGCCCTCGCGCGTGTCCACGGTCGCTCGGTGCACATCGCGCACGTCAGCCGGGCAGAGGAGATCGAACTCATCGCCGACGCGAAGGCGGCCGGTCTCGACGTGACTTGCGAGGTCGCGCCCCACCATCTATTCCTGACGGAAGATGATATTCCGACGCTCGGCGCTTTCGGACACATGCGTCCACCGCTCGCACGGCCGGCGGATCGCGACGCGCTGTGGGCGCACATCGACGTAATCGATTGCATCGCGACCGATCACGCGCCGCATACGCGCGACGAAAAGGCCGGCGAATCGCCGCCGCCCGGCGTGCCGGGGCTCGAGACCACCTTGCCGCTCATGCTCACGGCAGTCCACGATGGTCGACTGACGCTGGACCGGCTGGTCGAGTTGACCAGCACCTGGCCGGCAGCGCGATTCGGCATTCAGACGCCAGGCGAAAGCCAGGTTGAGGTGGAGATCGGGCCGGCGTGGGTGCTTCCGGAGAGGGGCTGGCGGACGGCGGTGGATTGGTCGGCCTTCGCCGGCATGACAGTGCGCGGCCGCGTCGTTTCGACCGAGTTGCGCGGCCAGGTTGTCTTCGACGGCAACGAGGTGCTCGCGGCACCGGGGAGCGGACGAGTTCTCTTCGGCGCCGGCAACGAATCGGCCGGAGGGGCAGCTCCGACCGCTACCGAGTTAGAAGATGGGATGCCTGGCAGGGTCGGATCCGATAGGAAGCTCAGTGACGGAGGGGAGACGTGACAGATGGTGTGGATCGCGCGCCCGCGACTGGTGCGCAAGAAGGCGTCGAGGCCGGGACGAACTCGGGGCACGGGCTGCTGGGCAAGGACATTCTTTCCGTCGGGCAATTCGAACCCGCTACCCTACGGCCACTGTTCGCGCTGGCCGACGAGATGCGCGAAATGGTGCGCAGGGAAGGCGGCAGTGACGTGCTCCGGAGCCGGGTGCTGGCCGCGCTCTTCTACGAGCCTAGCACGCGCACCAGCGCAAGCTTCATCGCGGCCATGGAGCGACTCGGCGGCAGCGTGATCCCGATAACGCAGGGTGTGCAGTTCTCGAGCGTCGCGAAAGGCGAGAGCTTGCCGGACACTATTCGCACGCTCGAACAATACTCCGACGCGATAGTCCTCCGGCATCCGGTCGTCGGCAGCGCGCGACAAGCCGCCGAAGCCGCCAACATTCCGATCATTAACGCCGGCGACGGCGCGGGCGAGCATCCGACCCAGGCGCTACTCGACCTCTACACCATCCGGGACGAGCTCGGCCGGCTCGACGGGCTGCATGTCGCAATGGTCGGCGACCTGCGCTTTGGGCGCACGGTCCATTCGTTGACCCGGCTCCTGGCGCAATACGACGTTCGTCTGACCTTCGTATCGCCAGAGATCTTGCGCTTGCCGCTCGACCTCATGAACGAAGTGCGCGACGCCGGGCTGGGCGTGCGCGAGACGTACAGCATCGCCGACGTGATCGGCGACGTCGACATCCTCTACATGACGCGGGTCCAAAAGGAGCGCTTCACCGATCTCGATCAATACGAGGAGTTGAAGAGCTACTACGAACTCACCCCCGACCTCATGCAACAAGCGGGCAAAGACATGATAGTCATGCACCCGCTGCCGCGGCTGAGCGAGATCTCGCCCGATGTTGATTCGGATCCGCGCGCGGCGTATTTCCGCCAGGTCCAGAACGGGATGTTCGTTCGAATGGCCCTGCTGGCCGCGGTGCTGGGGGCAGCATGAGTCTGAGCGCATCCGATTTCGGTACTGTCGGGTCTGAATCCTTCTCTCAGCGTCTCGCGACGGCCACAAAGGACGCAGAGTCGATGCTGTGCGTCGGACTCGACCCGCATCCTGGAAGCGTTACAGGCTCAATCGTCGATCATTGCAAGCGCATCATCGACGCGACCGCGGAGTATGCCGCGGCCTTCAAACCAAACAGTGCCTTCTTCGAAGCGCTCGGCACAGGCGGTTGGGCAGATCTCAAGTCCGTGATCGACCACGTGCCCGGCAACAGGATTGTTCTGCTCGACGCGAAGCGAGGTGACATGCGTTCGACGGCGGTCGCTTACGCCAAGGCCGTTTTCGAAGTGCAGGGCGCCGACGCGGTTACGGTCAACCCATACCTTGGTCTCGAAGCGCTCGAACCGTTCACTGCCGATCCCGCGCGCGGCGCCTTCGTCCTGTGCCACACTTCGAATCCCGGAGCAGCCGAGTTCCAGACACTTGAAATCGACGGCGAGCCGCTCTACATCCGAGTTGCTCGTGCATGCCACGCCTGGGACAAGCACGGCAATGTTGGCCTCGTCGTCGGAGCGACGTATCCGGATGCTCTTGCCGCTGTGCGCGAAGTGGCGCCGTTCCTGCCGATACTTGCCCCGGGCGTCGGAGCACAGGGCGGCGATCCGACGGCTGCCGTGGCGGCCGGCCTGGATGCGGCCGGTGGGGGGCTCCTCGTGTCGAGCTCGCGGAGCATCTTTCTGGCCGATGACCCCGGCGCCGCGGCGCGATCAATGCGCGATACGCTTGAGGCGGCACGGGTTACGGCAGTCGATCGTGACCGGACCGCCTTAGGCACCCTTGGCGCACACGACGGCGGCGATCGATGAGCATGGAAGGTCGGAGTGGCGGAGAGAAGGGTGGCGGAGATAGGAGTGACGGAGCGACTGTCGACGTAAGTCCGGGCAATGTGAATCGCAAAGCCTTCTCCAATCGCCTGCACGCTCTCGGCGCCGTCCAATTCGGCGAATTCACGCTCAAGGACGGTTCGACTTCGCCCGTCTATTGCGACCTGCGGCTCCTTATCTCCGATGCCGAGGCCATGTGGGCGGCCGGCCGGATCTACGCTGAACTCCTTTCGGGCCTAGCGTACGATCGCATCGCGGCGATCCCCTACGCCGGGTTGCCGCTCGGCACGGCCGCCGCCATGGCCGCCGGGCGGCCGATGATCTTCCCGCGCAAGGCGGCCAAGTCGTACGGCGCCGGGCAGTCGATCGAGGGACACTTTTCGGCGGGAGAGACCGTCGTCGTCTTGGACGATCTAGTTTCGAGCGGATTGAGTAAGCTCGAGGCGATAGCGCCGCTTGAAGCGGCCGGGCTGATAGTGCGCGACATCGTTGTTCTGGTCGACCGCCGATCCAAAGGCGCCGACGACCTCGAGCGCGCAGGGTACCGCCTTCACGCTGCGTATCGCCTCGAGGACATCGCTGCGGACCTGGCGGCCGCCGGCCACATCGACGCCCAGGAGAGGCGCGCCATCGAAGAGTTCTTGGGTGGGGAATAAGCGCTACAATTCACCTTTCGCGCTCATATAGCGCCATCTATCGACTTCCAAAGTTCGGAGAACTCGCCGCCATGCCCAGTCTGACTATCGACGATTACGAAGTTGTAGAGGTCGAACCCGGAACGCGCCTGCTCTCAGCCCTCATCGACGCCGGCGTCGACATCCTTCATCGCTGCGGCGGATACGCGCGGTGCACCACGTGCCGAGTCGAATTCATCGAAGGCGAGCCGAATCGGATGACCGTCGCCGAGCGCGACAAGCTCATCGCGAACGAACAGCTCGGGGAGTTCAGGCTGAGCTGCCAGTGCTTGGTGAACGTCGACATGCACGTCAAACCGCTGCTCAGCTTCGAAGGCTCGGGCTTGGACGACGCTGGCCCGATGCCGGAGGCTTTCATTACGCCCGAGCCGGAATGGATCACGGAGGGCGATTCCGAGTCTGGCGACAGTGAGATCGGCACCGGCGCGTTAACCGACGATTTGAAAGATTAAAGCGGGTTCAGTCCCTGCCGAGACCGATCAGGCGGTGCGCAAATCTTGGTCGACGTTAGCCCATACCGATGACGCCAGCCGATGCCCAAGGACGATGTCCTGGTCTTCGGTTTGCAGACGAAGTGGGCCTTCGAACGGAGCGCAACTCAAGAGCGAGAAGGTCGTGCCGGGAACGAGGCCGATCTCCTGGAGATAACGGAGCTTCTCGGGATCGTGTGTGCGGACGCGGCTGATCGTGCCTTCGCTCCCTGAACTGAGCACGGTGAGCGGTGCATCGTGAAGGCGCTCGAAGCTGCCGTCTCGCGACGGGATCGGATCTCCGTGCGGACAATGCGTCGGATGGCCGGTTAGATCGTCGATCCGATCCTCGAGCACGTCGTCGATTCCGCGTTCCAGGACATCGGCCCGATCGTGGATTTCGGCCCAGTCGTAGCCCATCACGTCGACCAGGAACACTTCGATAAGCCTGTGCCTCCGCAACGCCGGCATCGCCTCGCGTTCGCCGATCGTGGTCAGTCGGACGCCGCGATAGGGTTCGTGTTCGATCAAGCCCACATCCTTCATCCGCTTGACCATCCGCGACGTCGCTTGAGCCGAGACGTCAAGGTGCGCGGCGAGCGACGTCAGGCCGACGAAGTCGGTGTCTTCCTGAAGACGAAAAATTTCGGCAGCATAGCGCTGCATGGCTTGGCTGATCATCGTGGGACTCTTGCTTGTCGCTCGCTGAGTCGGCCGCGCCGTATTCGCTCTCGTGCGAATCCACATGGGTGCAGTTGTGCCACGCAGGCGCGGATCGGGCGGTCGGGAATATTTCTTATCCACATGATAACATTACGTTCGCTTTACCCGAAAGTCCGGTCTCGCCGTCCGACTACACCGTATCACCACACCCTCGGCGACCGGCTGAAACTCTATTCCGCCGCTTTCTTAGCCCGGCGTTTCCGCTTCGGGGCGGTTTCCTTCGACGCTAGCAGCTCAAGCGCCGCTTCGAGCGTTACCGAATCCGGCTCCGTGCCTTTGGCCAATGAAGCGTTGGTCTTGCCATGCTTCACGTAAGGGCCGTAGCGTCCTTCGAGGATATTGACCTCCTCTCCGGTCTCAGGATGGTTCCCGAGCGCCTTCAACACGGTCTGCCCTGAGGCGCCGCTGCCGCGCGTTCGTTTTGCCTCGAGGAGTTCGGTACCGCGCTCCAGACCGATCTCGAGCACGTCATCCTCTTTCTTCAGGCTGGCGTAAGTGCCGTCATGGAGCACATATGGCCCGTAGCGTCCGATACCTGCCTTGATCGGCTTGCCGTCCTCGGGATGAGGGCCAAGATCGCGGGGCAGCGCGAGCAGGCTGACGGCGATGTCATGATTCACGTCTGTGGGAGCGACGCCCTTGGGCAGGGAGACGCGCTTCGGCTTGTCATCACCGGTGCCGTCCTCGCCGAGCTGCACGTATGGGCCGTAAGGGCCGTCCTTCAGATAGATTGGCAAATCGGTGTCAGGATGCTTGCCAAGAGTGCTCGGGACTTCGGCGCTCCTGGCGATGAGCTCTCGGACGAGTTCGGGCGAAAGATCGCCGGGCGCCATGTCATCCGGGATCGCGACTATGGTGCGTTCTTCGCCCACCATGTGCTCAATAAAGGGACCGTAGCGTCCAACGCGCACTTCGATGTCGCCGAGATCGACGGTGCTCGCGGCACGCGGATCTATGCGCCCACCGGCGTCGTCGACCATCGCAGCGAGACCCTTTTCGCCCAAGAAGAACTTGCCAAGATACTGTTGCCAGTCGAAATCGCCCGAAGCGATACGGTCGAGATCCTCTTCCATTCCAGCCGTGAAACCGATGTCGACGAGCTGTTCGAAGTCCGACTCGAGGAGACCCGTCACCGCGAAAGCGGTGAAAGTCGGGATCAGCGCGGAACCGTCTTTGCGGACGTAGCCGCGATCCTGAATGGTGCTGATGATCGAGGCATAAGTGCTGGGTCGGCCGACGCCCGCGGCCTCGAGGGCCTTTACCAATGCAGCCTCCGTGAAACGCGACGGCGGTTTGGTCTCATGTCCGACGGTCTCGATTTCGCGCATGTCGAGAAGCTCGCCTTCGACGAGTTCCGGCAGTGGGGCGTCGCGATCCTCGATTGCAGCGTCAGGATCGTCGGTGCCCTCCACGTAGGCGCGGAAGAAGCCCGGGAAGATCACACGCCGGCCGTTTGCCCGGAATTCCGCGTCCAGAACGGCGATGTCGGCGGTAACGAACTCCAATCGCGCTTCCGCCATCTGCGTTGCCATGGTGCGCTTCCAGATAAGGTCATACAGACGCTCTTCTCTTCCGTCGAGCATGACTTCGGACGCTGGGCGCATCTCCGTGCCGGCCGGCCGGATGGCCTCGTGCGCTTCTTGTGCTGATTTCGCGGCCGTTTTGAACCGTCGAGGCTTCGGGCTCAGATAGTCGGCGCCGTAGCTTGCCTTCACGCGAGAGCGCGCCGCATCGATGGCCTCGTCGGACAAGTTGACGGAATCAGTCCTGTGGTAAGTGATCAGGCCGCGCTCGTAGAGCGCCTGGGCTACCCGCATCGTATCGCGTGCGCTCAGGCGAAGCTTGCGCCCGGCTTCCTGCTGGAGTGTGCTCGTCGTGAACGGCGGCGAAGGGCTTCGTTTGGCCGCTCGTGTTTCAACCGAGCTGACGCGCCATTCGTCCGCGCCGTTCAATCTGTCTCGCAGCGCGGTAACGGCGGCGTTGTCCAACACGAGGACGTTTGCGCCGGACTTGAGTTCGCCCGTCTCGTCGTCGAAGTCCTTGCCGGTCGCGATCCTCTGCCCGTCCAATACCCTGAGCCGCGACGTGAAGGGCGCGTCTTGTCCCGCATCGCGCTTGGCCAGGAGTGCATTCAGGTCCCAATAGGATGCGCTGACGAAGGCGTGGCGCTCCCGTTCCCGTTCGACAAGTAGACGCACGGCCACCGACTGAACTCTGCCTGCTGAAAGTCGCGGCGCGATCTTTCGCCAGAGGAGCGGCGAAAGCGTGTAACCGACGAGCCTATCCAAGATTCGGCGGGTCTCCTGAGCGCGGACGAGGTGATCGTCTATCGCGCGAGTATCGTCGAGCGCGCGCTTGATCGCGTCCTTCGTGATCTCGTGAAAGACCATTCTTCGGACAGGCACTTTCGGCTTGAGCACCTCTATCAGATGCCAACCGATGCTCTCGCCCTCACGATCCTCATCGGTCGCGATTATCAGCTCGTCGGCCGTCTTAAGGGCTTGCTTCAGCGCTTTTATGGTGTCCTTGCTGCGCGTCGAGACGACATAAAGCGGCTCGAAACCGGCTTCGACGTTCACTCCGAGCCGGGTCCACTCCTCCTCGCGCAACGCCTTCGGGATCTCGGTTGCCGAAGAGGGGAGGTCGCGAACGTGGCCCATGCTTGCGAGCACGACATAATCGTCCGGCAGAAATGTGCGGATGGTGCGGGCTTTTGTGGGTGATTCTACGATGACGAGAGTGCTCATACTTCCGATCTGCTCCACCGGCGCGCCGCGAGGCGGCTGCGCCTAATATTGAACGCGGGCGGGGCGCTATCGCTCCGTCCGTGATGGTTCACGAATCTTGACGGCGTTAGATGTCCCGACGTCACGAGCCGCCCGGTTGACCGGGCGGCGGCGGCGAAGATGGTACAGCAGGCACGCCCAAGGACCAAGAGCTTCGATCGCAAGTGTGTGCGATGTTGACGTCGAACCCGTGCTTGATGATCGTGACGCTTCTTCCTGATCGACGTCTTCTAGTGTGTGGGAACGTCGAGATCCTTTCCAACATTCGACGTCCGAAGGCCACTGATTATGATACGCTAGGACCGAGATTCGCTCTTGCGGCGCGGAGGACGAGACGAATGATCGATGGAACGCGACGAATGGCTGGAGTTTCCATCGCGGTGACGGCCGTCGCCGTAGCCGTGCTCGTCGGTATGCTCGATCGGGGGCGGATCGCGGAAAATCAGGCGGCGCAGACCGCACCGCGGCGCTGCTTCCCAGTCGTGGCCGACGTGCACGCCCATCGCGGCGATCCGGACACCAACTTTGGCGACGCGGATACCATGCTTGTCGAATCGGCGGCAACTCGCGAGATCGCCCTCACATACCTTCGCTTCGATCCGAGCGGCATTCCGCCGGGTGCAGCCGGGATCTCCGCGACGCTCAAGGTTAGACTTCGCTGGATCGAAGGTGAAGAACCGACGACGCTGCGCATCGGCATGAACGCCGTTTCGGAGCCCTGGATTGAAACGCGCCTGACCTGGGATCGGCAACCGGCTCGGGATACTCAATTCGACGATCCCATCATCGAAGACGTACCGGGAACTAAGACGTGGAAGGCGACCGCGCTGGTCCAAGATTGGTTGGATGGAAAGCGCGAGAATCATGGCATGGTCTTGGTGCCGCTCGGCGAGTCCGGAGCGAGTTCAAGGCAAGCGGGTTTCGCTTCACGCGAATCGACCGACTTGAAGGCGGCGGAGCTGTGTGTCGAATGGCAAGCCCCGACGGATACGCCGACTCCGCGCGGTTCTGACACGGAGACACCGACGCCGACACAGACCGAGACCACGCTGCCCCCGACATTCACTCCCACCCCGACGCCAAGGACAAGCGGCACGGACACCCCAACATCGATCCCCGACGACACCCGCACCCCGACTCCGACCGCGGCCTCAGTACCTGGTTGGACCCGTCTCGGGTCGGACACCGTGCCTGCGGCGGTCGATCGGACCCGGGTTCTCGGCGTCTCACCGGACGGTTCGGTGTGGCTGCGAATAGCGGATCCGTTGGGCGGCCCCGACCGACTCGTCGCCCGTATCGACGGCTCTTGGCGGACCTTCGACTCGGTCGCCGACGCCGTCGAAGAGCTATATCCGGACATCCGCCGCCAAGGCACCTTACCCGATCTCTGGGCGGTCGACACATTCGGACGCGTTTGGATAGGTCCGGCGTATCGCAACGGCACTGATATGGTCCGTTTGGCCGAGGAATCGATCGGAATCGGCGGGCGCTTCAAACTGGAGGAGCGCGCTCTTCTAGACCGCGACGGAAATGCCTGGGTGCCTTACAGCGGCAGCGTGGATTGCCCGCTTCCAACAGGCTGCCGCACCGCGGGACTGCGCGCTTTCGACGCCGCGGGCGATCTGACGCTAGGCATCGGTTTCGAGCCGGAACCGGATGCCGAAATCTACGCGGTGCCCGCGGCTCGTCTGCTCCCGCCGGAGCGAGTGGTGCCGCGTGAGTTAGCGCTGGCCGAGGGCCGAAGTCAAGACTCGATCTTCGGTGACGACTCGTCCGCTGTTACGACTGCCGAGGGCGACGCCTGGGTGGTCACGCCACGCTTCCTATACTCCCTACCGGACACTTCGCCGATCGCCTATCCATTCTTGGACTCGAGCGGCGGCGCCGCGCGAAACGCCGGATATTCGACGTCGGCCGCTGTAATGCCGGACGGACGCCTCCAAGTCTTCACGTGGGTAGAGAAGCACGAAGGCCGTTCGGTGACATGGCACGTCTATGCCAACACGTGGATGGGCGGAACGTGGGACGTATGGGATCTGACCGCAACATGCCCTCTTCTGGACGGCGGCGCGGAATATGTGCGCATTACATCGGCCACGTACGACGCGGAGGGCCACCTATGGGTCGGCTCCTCCGAGGGCGAAGTGGCAGTGTGGAAGGATGGTACCTGGCTAACCCACTACACCCCGGCGGACACCCCACTCCTGCCCGGCCGGCCTGTTACAGGCATCACGGCAGGTTCGGGAGGCGCGATGTGGTTCGTTCAGCCCGGAGCGGTATTCGTACTGGGAGACGGCGCAATCGTAGAGCCGACGTTGCAGATATTGTTGCCGTTCGTGGAACGGGGCGGCTGAGCGCGGCGCCATGCCTCTCGCGTTCCCCTTGCGCGAACCACGCCTAACGCGAGCAAGGGCCGAGGGCGGGGAGGGGGGCGGAGCGAGCAGCGAGTGTCTGAGAGCGAGTCCCGCCCATGCTGCAGGCAACACCCATCGAGTTGAGCCGCGCAGCGCAGCCCCCCTCCCCGCCCCCGAAATCACGAGCCCCGCTCCGCCGCCGCCCGAAATTATCGTTCCCGGCCGGACTTTGCACTACTCACCATGCCGCCCCGTCGATGTCCATCCATTCGCTGTCGTACCACCAATACCACTGCGTCGCATGGCTGTACCAGGTAGCCCGACGCCGCGTCACGGAAGCAACAGTATCAGCCGTAGCGTATTGCCAAGGCAGCACCGTCCGATCCACGCTGCCCGGCTGCGGATCCGTCCCGATACACGCCGCGTTCTCGATGGTCGGAGCATATCCGTACCCCGTCCGATAAAGAGCGAGAATCCGCTTCACCTGATCATAGGCCGCCCCGTACCAAGGCCGGATCACATCGCTCCGCCGCTGATCGTACACCGCCACATCCGCCGGATTCGCCGGCGCCAACGGATCCCGAGCCGCCAGCATCCGCATCAAACCCCCATAGCCGAGCAGCATCTCGTCATACGCGCCGAAGCCACCCTCGTCCAGCATCTGCCGGGCCGCCCCAGCGGTGTCGACGTCGCGGAGTGCGCGCCAAGGGATCCCCGGCGTCGGTCTGCAGCTTTGGGACGGCGGCGCGACATGATCTGGATCGAGCGCTCCACCCGGCCCAGGACCCAACGGGTCGATCCACAAGTACCGGAAATTCTCCGGGATCCCCGGATCTTCCGGATCGGCGTAAAGCGGCACGCGGTTGATCGATGCAGGATTCGGCCAGTGAGCCGTGCTGAACGCAAAGCAGCTGCCGTCCACAGGATCGTCCGCGCCCGGCACGTTCGGGCAGCGATGGTACGCAGCGAGCGCAAGCCACACCCAATTGTCGAACTCCTCGACGTGATTTCTGTGGTTTTCGTCGAAGAGTGACGGGCTCGGTCCGTCTGCCACCTGGTCGCCCAAAACGTAGGCGAAGAGCAGGCTCGAGTAGAGCGCGCTCGGTCCGGGGAGGTGATTTTCGATGCCACCCGGGAATTCCTGCCGATCGTCCGGCCACGTGTCGCCCTTGCGCATGCCCGAAGCCGTCGATACATCCGTTTCGCCGAGGCTGAAACGACCGTTCTGCATCTCGTCGTCGTGCCGACCACCGGACAGAGTTCGGATCGCGACAACCGCCGGCGGGTTGAACTGCCATTCCAAGTCGTCGTTGCGGCCAGCGCCACCATGAAAACCGGAAACGCCGTAGCCCAATCGCGCGCTGAAGGTGTCGTATACGCGCCCGCCGATTGAGCCGGACGGAGTATCCGGATCGCCGGACAACTCGAGCGCCCGCAGTAGATAGGCGCCCGCGCGCCCGCCGACGTATGTCCAAAGCCACTCTTCGCCGATCGATCCGAGGTTTGTCTCACCGCAGCTGAATGCCGTGACCCCCGGTGCGCGCACGCCGCATCCGCCCTGGCCGTAGAACTGCCCGAATGGAGACTTGGTTCCGCCGAGCGCCTGTTGCCTGGCGTGGGCGGTGCACGCCGTGTGCTCCGCGGTGCCTGGTGTGAATGAGCCGTTGCACCACCATTCGCCCGGCAGCGCGAAGTCGGCATCGAACCAAAGACCACTGTATGCGCCGTTATCCTGCGATCCCGGCCGGAGGCTCTGTACAGACCCGCCGGCGTAAGTGAACTCGTCCGAGCCCGCCCACGAAGGATCGAAGAGGAAGCTGTTGATGAAGGTGTTGTTGCTGCCCAGATCAGCAAATCCGGCGGTGCGCGGACCGTTCGGCTGAGGAACGACCCATTCCCACCAGATTCGCTGGACAAGGCCGCTGATCAGCTGCAGCGAGTCGCGGCGGGCCGAGGGGCTTGACCATGCGCCGGTCTCCTCCATCGCCTGCGCGGTGCGTGCATAGCTCGCGGTGATCGAACCCACTGAGCGGGTGAGGTCCGCCTGGAATGAGGCCGATCCGCGAGTGTCAGAGAACATTCGGGCGATCACCGCGCGCTGGTGGGCCTCATAAGCTCGAATCATGCGCTGGTGGTAGCGCTTGTTGTCTCGGATTGTGGGATCCGCGCCCGGGACGTAGACGGCGTCGATCGGTGCGTCGAAGTCGTGTACGAAGGCATGGTGAAGTGCGAAGGATCCGGCGAGCTGCGCCAGCGCTTCGTTGGCATAGTAGCCGCGCTGGGCGTCGAACAGCGTCAGTCCACCCCAATAAGGTATGCCCATGGCCCGCGAAAGGCGCATACCGGTGCAATCGACGAAGTCGAAGCTGGTCGAAGCGCCGTGGCACGCGGTGCCGGGCCCGCCGTGGTACTCCCAAAGCGTGTCCGGATCCTTAGCCGAAGCCGACTTGTCGATCTCCCACTCCGGAGCACGTAGATAATATGGGGTCGAAGGCGTCGCGCGCTGTCCGTAGAAGGCGAGCAAGAGGTCGCGGACGTCGGCGGTCAGGTCGGGAATCGGCCATGTCGGCGGCGATGGAGCGGCTTCTGGGGCGGCTGCAGGGGCGGCGCCAACTTCAAACCGACCTTCCGGTCCCGCAGCGATGGCGATGAGCGAGACGAGGATGGCTAGCACACCCCGCCGATAGACGATCCTGCCATTGGAAGACTCGTAACCGATCGATGATCCGGCGCTTCGATTCCGCGTGCTTGAACAGTGCTCGCTCATCGCTATCTCCATTCTCGGGTCCGCGGTGAGCGCGGCGCCGGAAGTACAACATGGCAGGCAATCGGATTGGCGGGACACTTGCGGCCGGCGTATGTTTGTCATGCGTACGGCCATGTTACCGGATAGAGCGGCTTTGCGCAGCTCTTCATCCGATTATGACGCAGGAGGGCTGCCTGCCGCCACGACGAATTATGCGCGAGCGAGAAGTCGATGGTTGCAACTTAGCTAGGGACGGGCGCAACGACCGCTCTCACCGACCTTAACGAAGGGAGCGGCGGGGAATTCCCCGCCGCTCCCTCCAAACTTGTGCTCGATCCTCAGTCACACCGACGTCGGGTCAATCTCCCTGTGGCGATCAATAACCCGGGATGGTCAGACAGCTGCCCGCCTGAATCCAGTTCGGGTTATAGATGCCGTTGGCCTGAGCTATCGCCCAAGCCGACGTGCCATAGCGGCGGGCGATGCTGTAAAGCGTGTCGCCATAGCGGACGCAGTAGCGATTGCCCATCTTCTTTCCGTAGGAGTAACCGGTTCCGTAGCCAGGGTTGTAGTTCTTACCGTGACCGGCTTGGTAGCCGGAGCCGTGACCGTAGCCATTACCATACCCATTACCCGCGCCCATCGACGGGATGCGCAGGCATGTGCCGGCTCGCACGTAGTTCGGGTTGTAGATCCCGTTGTGCGACGCCAGCGCGTGCGCCGAGACGCCGTAGCGATACGCCACGCCCCAGATCGTCTCACCGTATTGCATGCAGTGGACGCCGCCGTGACCTTGATCGTACCCCTTGCCGTACCCCATACCATAGCTGGTAGCCGACGCCGTAGTAGCATTGGCGCCGACCAATACAAGTGCCGCAGCCACACCTAAACCCAGCAGCATCTTTCGGAACATTTGCGTCTAGCCTCCTCTTCGTCTCTAGGACTCTTTATCGATGCCGCACGTCACATCGCGGGCACCACGGTTACAATTACGTTAAGGCCACAGGCAGAGAGTACGGGTTTGGACACCCTGTGTCAAGGCCTTGAGAGTTAAGATCCGCCGACGGGCACAGGATGGCCGGCCAAATGGAGGCGTTACTGGGGCGTAGTTGGAATCTCCGCCGTAGCGTCAAGGTTCATGAAGCGCTTGCGAGCCTCTCCCCACTTATACGGATCTCTCTGAAGGACCGATTGCGGGACTTCGTCGATGACTACCGTGTCGTTGTAAACTACACTTTCGTCGATGGGAACTGAGACGATGTCAGTAAGATCGACCCGTCTTGCGATCCTGGCCAGCGAGAAAATCTCGGGCGCCGAAAGGTCGGTATCGACTGTATAGAGGAGGGCAGGCACGAGCTTCGGCAAGTCGAGCACTACGCCCGGACGAGTGATTTGCTGCCGGATGGCCAGTAGGACCTGAACTTGACGGCGTGAGCGGTCGAAGTCACTGGTCGACTTTCGCGAGCGCGCGTATTGGAGCGCTCGTTCGCCGTTCAGTTCGTTGAGTCCCGGCATGAACTCAACCGTCATCGTACCGCAGTTCTCGTCCGGATACTGATAGTCGATCAGGCCAACCGTCGGATCATCCTGTGACGGAGGAACGTCCACCGTGATCGGACCGATGGTGTCGACGATACGGTTGAACCCATCGAAATCGATGCGGATGAACCTGTGTACCGGCAGATCGAAATTCTCGCGAACGACCTGCATCGCCAATCCGGGTCCCTCGCCGGGAATGTATCGCGACGTCTCACCGAGATAATGGGCCATTGTGAGCTTCTTGCCGCCCATCCCGCGAATATGGACGAAAAGGTCTCTAGGGAGGGACATGACGGCGGCACGTCCGGAAGCCGGGTCGAGTCGTACTACGATCATCGTGTCCGACTTGTGGTACTTCGCCTCCGGATCACCGCAAACATCGTGGTCGAGCCCTAGCAGAAGTATGTTGATAGGACCATGCCGATCCCAGACATTCACTTCGGGGATCGCGGCGTTGGGATCGACGGGTGCGTCGATGGTCGTGGTCTGACGCTCGATCGGCTGAGCCCGAACGCCAGTCTCGCTGTCCTCGGCCCCGAGGAGCAGGAAGGTGTAGCCGACCAGGCCGGCCACGACGACTAACTCGAGGAGCAGCACGCCTCCGATCAGAAGGAAGGCGGCTTGCAGGAAACGCCGAAGGCCGCGGCGTTGAGCACGTGTCGGCGGCGGATGTATTTCGAGAGGTTGAGTCGCGGACATCTATGCCTCCGGCCGGCGGGGCAGGCGTGCCCTACCACCGGTTGGGAGCGGCGAAGTATAGCATGCGCTTTCCATCGCATTTTCGCTGATCGACCGCCGAACACCGTCTTGACCACCAAGCGTTCGGACTACAACTTTGGTGCGAGGGCTTGTGAAGGGCGCGCCGGACAACTATAACTCGGCTCGAGCGCCCGACGTGTGGATGCGCCCTTGACCGAGGATCGCGAGACTTGTGTCGACACGTGTGGCGCGACTGAACGGAATGCAATTGTTCAGTTGGAGCAGGAGAATGTTGAGAGGGAGCAGGCGCAATTGAGAATAATGATCAGACTAGACGCGGATTCAACGCGATGAGCCTAGGACTCGATAAAATTGGGGGCCCGCTTCTGGGACGTTTGGGCGACAAGAACGCTCGGCGCGAGTCCGTGCTCGATTTGAGCCGCGAGCTCGTCCGCCATGCGGCGCGCTCGATCCACGCCGTCCACCGCCTGGATTGGGTAACCGCCGACGATCACATAGCCCAGGCCGATGCGATTCACCATGCAATGCGAGCATCGACGGAAGGCCATGCCGACATCGGATCGGCCGGTTACACGCTCGACGCCGAAAAGGAATACGCGGAAGCCTATCTGACGCGGGCACTGATCCGCGAAGAGGCGCTGCCGGGCCCCGATGCGATCGGTGTGGACGATGCCGCATGGCTGAACGGTTTGGGCGAAGCCGGGGGCGAGCTGCGCCGCGCGGCGCTCGACGCCATCCGCCGCGACGATATCAGACTCGCCGAGCGCTTTCTAGAGCAAATGCAAGAGATCTATGCCTTTCTGCAGACCATCGACCTCCCTGGCCGCATCACGCGCGACATCAAGCGGACCAATGATATGGTGCGCGGCGTCACCGAACGTACCCGCGGCGACCTGACCGTCGCCGCGCGTCAAGAGCGGCTGGAGCGTGCCCTCGCCAGGCTCGAATCACGATTCGGCGAGACGTTCGAAGGGGTTGGCTTGGCCACGTCTGCCGAAATCGCCCAGGTACGACTCGATGTCGCCGACGACGCGGCGGATGGCTGAGCCGATATGTTCGTAGACGAGGCGGTGCTCGACGTAAAGGGCGGAGATGGCGGCAGGGGCATTGTCGCTTTTCGGCGCGAGAAGTACGTGCCGCGCGGCGGGCCGAACGGCGGGCATGGTGGCGACGGAGGGGACGTCATCCTGGTCGCCGACGAAGGCATGAACACGCTCCACGCATTCCGCTTCACCAAGCGCTATGAGGGCGGGCGAGGAGGACATGGTCGCGGAAGCAATCAGCACGGCCGGAACGGCGAGCCGCTCTTGGTCACGGTTCCCGTCGGGACGCTTGTGCGGGATGAAACGACCGGCGATCTGGTCGCCGACCTCGTCGCGCACGGGCAGGAAGCGATCGTTGCAAGCGGGGGCCGGGGCGGACGCGGTAACTCCGCTTTCAAGAGCTCTACCAACCAAGCACCACGCGTGGCGGAACTCGGCGAGCCGGGTCAGGAGCGTCGCCTGCTGCTCGAACTCAAGCTCCTGGCCGATGTGGGACTTGTGGGCTTGCCGAATGCGGGCAAGAGCACGCTCCTCGGCGCTGTATCAGCGGCACGACCGAAGATCGCGGACTATCCGTTTACTACTCTGGTGCCGCAGTTGGGCGTTGTGTCGCTTGGTTACGATGACTTCGTAATCGCGGACATTCCCGGATTGATCGAAGGTGCAAGCGAGGGCATAGGGCTGGGAGATCGCTTTCTTCGCCACGTCGAGCGGACGCGCCTTCTCATCCACCTGATCGACGGCTCGGCGGAAGACCCGCTAGCGGACAGGAGCGTGATCGACATCGAGTTGCGAGCCTTCGACCAAGCGTTGTCCGAAAGGCCGCGAATCGTCGCGATCAACAAAATCGATTTGCCTCAAGTACGCGAACGCCTGCCCGAGCTGCGCTCGGCGCTCGAAGCCGACGGTGTAAGAGACATCGTGGCGATCAGCGCGGCGACACGTGAGGGCGTTGACGCCATGCTTCATCTGGTGGCGAACCGACTAGACGAGCTGCCGCGCGAACTCGTGGCACCAGCTGCTGAACTCCCGATCATCCGCCCGGTCGCCATCGACGAAAATGCTTTCGAAGTGGCCCGCGACGCGCAGGGTGATTGGCAAGTGACGGGCACCCGTGTCGAGCGAGCTGCCGTCATGACCGATTGGTCGAACAGTGATGCTACCGCGCGATTCCAGCGCATTCTGGAGAAGGTGGGCGTGATGCGCGCTCTGCGTGATGCGGGCGTCGCCGAAGGCGACATGGTACGCGTCGGAGTAGCAGAGCTCGAGTGGACTGATTGAGCGCCGCCGAGGGGCCGCACAGCGCGCGTAAAGTAGGCGTCATCGGAGGGACATTCGACCCGATCCACATCGGCCATCTTTTCATCGCGGAACGGGTTCAAGAGGCGCTTGAACTCGACAACATGCTCTTCGTCCCTGCGTGGGTGAGCCCGCTCAAGCTCGCGAGCGCTCCGACTTCCGCGGAACATCGACTGGCAATGTTGCGTCTCGCGGTCGCGGACAATAAAGACTTCGGGATCAGCCTTGTCGAATTGGAGCGCAAGGGTCCGAGCTTCACCGTGGACACGCTCGTGGCACTGCGCGAACGCCTCGGACAAGAAGACACCCTGACCTTCGTCCTTGGCACCGACGCATTGATCGAACTCCCGCGCTGGCACCAACCGGACCGCCTGATCCGCCTGGCCAGGCTCGCGACCGTACCGCGAAGAGGCTTCGCCCCTGATCTTGACGTCTTGGAGGCCGCTGTCCCCGGCGTACGCGACTCGATTCACATTGTTGACGCCCCTACCTTGGAAATCAGCGCTACCGACCTCCGCGCTTGTGTCGCCGCTGGGCGCTCTATCCGCTACTTAGTGCCGGATCCCGTTCGAAGATACATCTTGGACCACGGCCTCTATTGCGCTGGGTCGTCGGAGTGATCGCCAAGAAAAGGTTCGACTCCGGGGGAATTGCGGCTGCGATAGTTCTCTTCGCGCTCGGTCTGACCGCCTGCTCAGTCATCTCCACGGAACCGGAATCATCAGAATCGCCGAACACGATTGCGCCGCAACCTTCCAGCCGGTCGTCGGAATCGCCGACCGATCCTGTCGCCGCCCGTCCGAGCGATCCCCTCATCGACCCTCGGAGCGGTCCCGTTATCGCACCCCCGACCGGCTTTCAACTCCATCGGCGGGATAGCGCCCTACCCCGAATGCTCGGCGCCCTGGTCAAAGGCGAGGCGACGACCCCAGTTCTGATCGAGACCATGATCTACGTTGTCGATCGGAGCACTCCCATGCTTGCGCCCTCCGGCTCGATCACGCTCACGACTACGACGTACGCGACCACTGCCGGCGCCCTTGCGACTTACAACGGCTGGTTCGCCGAATACGGTTTTCCGGCGGCAGCGGAGCGCAAATCACTCAACTTCGGTGATGCAGCCGAACTCTTCGACCTGGAATGGCCATCGCTGCATGCCGTCATCGCGCGCGCCGACAGACGTTTCGCCCTTGTCGTCGCAGACCGCGCGATCCCCGCCTCGCTTCGTTCCGAAGCGATGGAATCCCTGGCCCGAGCCGGGATCGGCGCCGACCCGTTGCCGGCCGCGCCATGATTCCCGCACGCCCCCCGACCCCGACTCCGACCCCGACCTCTACCCCGAATGCTGAGCCGCTCGAGGCTACGTCGCGATCAACGCCTCGAACTCCGCCCGATCGATAGTTTCCACTTCGATCAAGCGCTGAGCGATGGCATGCAGAGCTTCGATGCGCGATCGGATGGCCTCGGTGGCGCGCTGGTGGCCGCGCATGACGATCCGGCGGATCTCCTCGTCGATCGCCTGGGCGACCTCTTCGGAATAGTTCACCTGCTCACCGATATCACGGCCGAGGAACACCATCTCCTCGCGCTCGCCGTAAGTAACCGGCCCGAGCCTTTCGCTCATGCCGTACCGCGTGACCATGTCCCGCGCGATGCTGGTAACACGCTCGAGATCGTTCGACGCGCCCGTTGTCACCTTCTCGAAGATGATCTCCTCGGCCACCCGCCCACCGAGCAACCCTGCGATATCGGCTTCGAACTTGGAGCGATGATAGACGGAGCGATCGTCCTCAGGGAGGCTGAGGACATAGCCGAGCGCTGTTCCGCGGGCTACGATGGTGATCTTGTGCACCGGGTCCGAGTGCTCGATAGTAGCCTTCACCAGCGCGTGACCCGCTTCGTGATAAGCGATGATCTTGCGCTCATCCTCCGTAATCAATCGGGTCCGGCGTTCCGGGCCGGCGATGACCTTCTCGATCGCCTCCTGGATATCGCTCATGTAGACAGCACGGCTATCCCGCCGCGCGGCGAGAATTGCCCCCTCGTTGACAAGGTTCTCCAGGTCGGCGCCCGTGAAGCCGGGAGTCTGCTTGGCGACGACGTCGAGGTCGACGTCAGCAGCGAGAGGCTTGCCGCGGGTATGGATCGAGAGGATCGCCCGCCGGCCGCGCATGTCCGGCCTGTCGATGATGACGCGCCGATCGAAGCGCCCCGGCCGGAGGAGTGCCGGATCCAGGATGTCCGGCCTATTCGTTGCCGCGACCACGATCACATTTGTGTCCGTATCGAAGCCGTCCATTTCGACCAGAATCTGATTGAGTGTCTGTTCGCGCTCGTCGTGGCTGCCGCCAAGACCCGCTCCGCGATGGCGGCCGACTGCGTCGATCTCGTCGATGAAGATGATGCACGGGCTGTGCTTCTTGGCCTGTTCGAACAGGTCGCGAACGCGGCTCGCGCCGACCCCGACGAACATTTCGACGAATTCAGAGCCCGAAATAGAGAAGAAGGGAACGCCCGCCTCGCCGGCGATCGCCCGTGCCATCAGCGTCTTGCCGCAGCCGGGCGGACCAACCATCAGGACACCGGCAGGGATGCGTGCACCGAGCGCGATGAACTTCTCCGGCTCACGGAGGAATTCAACGATTTCCTCGAGTTCCTGTTTGGCCTCGTCGACGCCGGCGACATCGCCGAAGGTGACCGTCGGAGTGTCGCCGGTCAGGAGTCGTGCGCGGCTCCTGCCGAATTGGAGAGCCTGGCTTGTGCCTCCCTGAGCCTGCCGGAAGAGGAAAAAGAAGAGCGCGCCGAACAACAGGAGCGGGGCTAACAGGATCAGCACGTTGAGCACGCTGTCCCACATTCGCTGCTTGGCCACGTCGAGATCGATGGTGGCGAGGCTTTCTTCGGTAACGCCTAGCTCGATCAGCGCGGTGCGAAGAGGCTTTCCGCTTTCCTTGCGCGCAACCAACTCGGGCCGGATCGAGCCCTTGGTGAAGATCAGAATGGTTTGCTGATCTTGTTGGACCGTGAGTCCAGTTACCTCTTTCTCCTCGATGACGTCCGGCAAGGTGGAGAATGGCACGGTCTCTGGGGCATTGCTGAGCCCGAAAAGCCGTACTAGGACGATGAACAGGAATAGGATGATCGCGACGTAGATCGCGGCGTTCTTGAAAAGATTAGACATGCGGGATTCCGTAATCGTTAGTCGCGCACTGTGCGCGGAAAGTCGTTTGGAAGAGTCAATTCGGGGAGCCGTGCGCCGCGAGCCAATAGGATAAGGCCCACCACCGCCTCTTCAAAGCGTCGGGGGCGGCCGATTTGGCGCCGCCCCCGAACAAATCCTGATCCTGATCGACCGATGATCGTGGTCAATTACGAGTTGATCAACCGCCGTCCTGGCCGCCCGTGGGTTGATCCATTCCCGGAACGGAGATCGGCGGCGCGCTGCTGAAGCTGCCGAGAATCTGCTCGAAGCCGGTGGTGAACCACACCGGCTCCGCCGGTATGAAGGCCTCGGCCGGGAAACGATCGATCTCGCTACTCAACGTGACCCGCTGATTTTCGAGCCAAGCTTCGAGCGCTCCATCGAGTTCCGGTTGAAGCTCCGCTTCCTCGATCTCGCGGTCCGCTTCCTTGTCCGAAACGCGGATGATGTAGGTTCCGCGATTGCCGGCTATCGGAAAGCTCGTCTCTCCCGGCGTGAGCTTAAAGACGGATTGTGCATCGACGGTCTCGATGACGAGCCGCTCTTCCAGCGATCCGGCTGTATACCACTTGGTTTCGCCGAGCTCATAAGCATACGGCTCAGGCGTCGGGGTTGGGGCTGGTGTCGCCGTTGGCGACACATCAACCGCCTCATAGGTGGCTGCTTGATCCGTGCTACCTGCCGTACCGGCGTCGTCGATATCGGGGGTGGCGCCGGCGCCCTCGTCGGTAGCTTCATCGTCATCGGCTTCGGCAGTGGCCGTTCCCTCTTCGTCGTTGGCTTCGGCGGTGACCGTACCCTCATCGTCGCCGGCTTCGGCTGTGTCGTCCGCTGCCGCGGCCGTGCTTTCCGTTTCGTCCTCCGAGTCGGCCTCGGTAGCGGTAGCGGTAGAGGTAGCGGTAGCGGTAGCGGTAGCGGTAGCGGTAGGAGTAGCGGTAGCGGTAGGAGTAGCGGTCGCCTTCGCCGTCGCGGTTTCGTCGGCTTCCTCGGCAACGGTCTCGTCGGCCTCTTCCGCCCCGGCTTCTGGCTCCAACTCGGTGTCGAGAGCCGGATCGATCTCCAGCTCTTCTTCCGGCTGCAGATATTTCTCAACCACTTCGTCCCACGACATGCCGGCGGTCAGATCAGCTTCCGCCAACTCGGCGACCGACTCATCGGTGAAGAGCAGGTAATCGGCCTCAACCTGGGCACCAGAACGAGGGATATCCTCCCCCAAAACTTCGTTCAGCTTCTCGCGATAGAGCCGGACCCTGACCACTTCCTCGTAGTCGGCGCGGCTCATACCCGCGTCCTCTAGCTGAGGCTCGAGGATTGTCTCGAAAGCGCGCTCGATCTCCTCGTCGCTCGGCGGATCTAGAACTGGCGATTCGTCCTCGTCGACATCGCTCGAATCGGCATCCCCTTCATCCGAATCGGACGTCGCGCCCGGCGCCTCTTCTACTTCTTCTGTCGGCTCGGCGGACTCGGTCGATTCCTCCTCCGGCTCAGCGCCTTCTTCGGTTGCCGAGTCGGGCTCGTCGCCTTCGGTCGATTCCTCCTCCGGCTCAGCGCCTTCATCGGACGCCGCATCGGACTCGTCGCCTTCGGTCGATTCCTCTTCGGATTCGATCGGCGCCGGTCCTTCCAGCGACACGGAGAGCTCCTTGCGGATCCGTGCCTGGACCTCATCGTCGGTCACCGTGATCCCGCGCCGCTCCGCCTCCTGGATGACGATCAAGTCATCAATCATCTCATCGAGAACTTCCTGCGCGACGCCGGTTCGCTGACCGGTGGCGATATTGAGCAACAATTGGGGATCCGACGACTGCAGCAAGCCGGCGAAGCTGCTCAAACTGGAGAGCATCTGCCTGCGAGCGAATTGAATGCGTTTGCCGTAATCATCAGCTCGCACCGCGGTGCCGCTCACCCGAGCGACAGGCTGTTGCGGCTTCCAGTAGACCTCGCGGAAGAACCCGAAGCCGAGCCAAGCGACGATGAGAACGAGGATGGGAAGCAGAACCGCCAGTGTCCTCTGGCGTTCGCGCTTTACCTTGCGTTGAAGGAGCAATTCCTTACGGCGCCTCATCTCCTGCGCCGCGGCACTCTCTGCGTGTTTCCGACGGGACATAGCTTACTTCTCCTCGTCGACGGAGTCGCCCTCTTCGAGGTCATCGTCCCCAAAGTCGTCTGCTTCCGCACCAAAATCGTCGTTACCGAACACGCCTTCGTCGCCGATGTCCACGATCTCGTCCGTATCCAATAGATCGTCATCGAGCATGTCGTCGTCCACCTGATCATCCGACATTCGGTCGTCACGCATGGATTCACCCCCGCGAGTCGGACGATCGTCACGTCGACCTCGCGTGCGACCACGCGCGCTGCCGAGCGTGCGCTCTTGCTCCGCCGTGTATGGGATGAGCGCGACGATTCGAGCGCGCTTTACAGCGGCCGTGATCTTGCGCTGCTGCTTGGCCGGGGTGCGTGTCCTGCGCCTCGATCGGAGGCGGCCACCGCCCTCGAGGAAGCGTTCTAGAAGCTCGATGTTCTTGTAGTCGATCCGCTTGACGCCTTTGAGAAGGTCGCTAGGCCGACTTCGTCGTTGTCCGAAAGTCATCTCAGGCCTCCTCGAGTCGGGTGGTCATATACCGCAAAACGGACTCGTCGAGGTTGAGCGTGCGCTCGACTTCCGCGATGAACGACGTCGGGGAGTTGAAGCGAAGGACGACGTAGTAGCCTTCGGACCTCTTGTTTATCGAGTAGGCAAGGCGACGCTTTCGCCAACCTTCGCCGCCTTCGACCTCGCTGACGTTGCCCTTGCGATCGGCGAGTTGCCCGGCGAAAAGAACCTCGCCCTCTACTGCGCCGATCGCACCAGTGACGCGCTCGACCACTTTGTTGACGCCCTCGTCTTCGAGGGCCGGGTCGAGCACCAGCATCAATTCATAACCACGCACAAAAAAGCTCCTTTCCACGGATACGCCCCGGGTCACGATGCCCGGAGCAGAAAAGGCTCGTCAAGAGAGATTCGATTGAGAGCGCGAGGATGCTACCACGCTGGGTGGGAGATCGCAAGGGCGTAGCGCCCGCGTCAGCGCGGAGATTCAGCCGCAGGCACTGCCCCCGGACGAGCCTTTCGGCGCTCCGAGCGCGTGCTTAGCGTCAGAACCTAATCAGTCGTCGTCGAAGCCGCCTTCGTCCCAATCTTTGTCGTCCGGGTCGTCGTAGGCCCAGTCGAGTTCGAGCGGATCGATATCGATCACGTCAAGATCGGTGCGGCAGAACGGGCAGCTAACTCGGCTGCCGATGCGCGGCTCGACCTTGAGCGTGATCATGTCGCCGCAATCGGGGCATTCGGCGCGCGGCTTCGTCTTGTGGTTCCGGCGCTTGGGGGCCGACGGTTCGACCCACTCATCTAGTCCTTCGTCGGAACGGCGGCGATAAGTTTCCATCACCATCTGCGTCCTCCACGAACTGATCCGAGTTGAGACGGCGAAAGTCTCCTCTCCACGTGTTCAATGGGTTGTAACAAGAGTGTGCAAATTCCGTTCAAGGCGGCCGCGGCGGCGTATGATTCGTTGAACATTTGCGCCGAAGTGGTGCATACGACGCATATCTTAGCCTCGGGACTGGTCAGGGCTATTCGACTTCCGTGTCGGCGAAGTGATAGCCAACGCCCGGATCCGTGATTACGAATCGCATCTCGCCGGTCGCCGGTTCGATCTTGCGGCGCAGCCGATTGATGAGGCCCCGCACGAGATCGCGATTCCCGTCGCCGGCGTAGCCCCACACTCTTTCGACAATCGTATCGGGCGGCAAGGTTTGCCCGCGATGGGTCATCAAGGTGTAGAGCAAGCGGAATTCGAGCTGAGTTAGGCGCCTCTCGGCATTTTCGTCGACCTTAACCGAGCGACGCGCCGGATCGAGCGTAAGCCCGCTCACTTTGAACACGGGCAGCGAAATGACGGGCACGGTGCCTGACCGCCGGAGGAGTGCGCGAAGCCTAGCCAGAAAGCGGATGATGCTGTAAGGCCGCGTCATCACGAGGTCGGCGCCCTCGTTGTACAGCGAGATCTCGGCGCGCTCGTCGACATCGTCGAGCAGGATGGCGATTGGCGCAGAAGTGACGCGCCTTAGCAGCTTCAGCGATCCGAGCGCATCCGCCTCGGCTACGAGGATGACAAGGTCGGCCGGCCGCTCGAACCACTTCTCGAGAGCATGATCGAAGCGCGCATCGGTCAGGACGACGAGACCGGCCCGCTGCACGGCGAGCTTGAGAAAGGCGGTTTCGTCATCGTCGCTGCTGATCAGAAGAACGTTCATCACGGCCGTCGCGTCGTTATCTGTTAGCGATTTGGTCTCGGGCCTGAATGGAGTACTGACGTCGCAACTAATTGGCGCGGTCGCTCCACCACGGCATCACGCTGGCCGCGTATGCTAGCTTTCAAGATCATATGAAGCCACGATCCCAATCGCCTACCGGCGAATGCTGAGCGGCGAACCTAAAGCGGAAGGGCGAGACAATGACGCATGCATGGCACGATATCGACCCTGGGGCGGATGCGCCGGAGACCTTCACCGCGGTGATCGAGATCCCGAAAGGGAGCAAGCTCAAGTACGAGCTGGACAAGCCTTCAGGCATGCTGCGGGTAGATCGGGTGCTCTACTCGTCTGTCGTCTATCCGGCCAACTACGGTTTCATCCCGCAGACGCTAGGCGAAGATGACGATCCGATTGATGTCCTTGTCCTGATGCAGCAACCTGTCGATCCGCTCAGCCTGCTCCGCGCGAGGCCGATCGGAATGATGCCGATGCTCGATCAGGGACAGTCGGACGAAAAGGTCATCTGCGTTCATCTCGACGATCCGGAATACAACACCCTAACGCACATCGACGCCGTGTCGCCACATCGCCTGCTAGAGATTCAGCGCTTCTTCGAAGATTACAAGCGCCTCGAGAACAAAGAGGTGGTCGTGCAGGATTTCCTAGGCCCCGAAGAGGCGAAGCTTGTTATCGTTGCGGCGATCGAGCGCTATGCGGAGTGGCGAAAGGCGGGCGGCCTCCGGGGGCCGGCGCCAAGTCCTTTCGATTGACGTCGGCGGCGATCGGGAGCTTTCGCCTACCGATCCGAGCGGGCGGCTCGAAGGCGACGCCCCTGCCATCCGGAATCTTCGATGAGCAGGATGAACGCGGTGACCACGCCGGCGGACGCGGCGGCCAAGAAGAGCGCCCCGTAGCCGGCGATCTGTGCGATCCATCCGCCGAGCAGCGGTGCTAACACGATGCTGGGCGCGATGAGGCTGTTGGCCAGCCCGATGTACACCGGTCGGTCGGCGTCCGTGCCAAATTCGAGGGTCATCGAAAGCGGCAGCGTCCATGCCGCCACGTTGGCGACTCCGGCGAGCGCGAAGACGAGGTAGAACCACACGAGTTCGGGAGCCGCGGCGGCGACGATAGCCCCGATTCCGGCCGCGACCATTCCTAATGCCATCACGCGCCGATATCCAATCCGGTCACCGGCCCAACCCATGATGGGATTGCCGATCACCTGCGCCCCGGCGAAAACGGCAGTCATCCAGCCCGCGACCGTTGCGGTAAGGCCATGCTCCCCGACGGCGTACACGGTGTAGTAGGCGGTCGCCATCATCGCGACCTGGGATGACCAGCGCACTATGAGATAGCGCCGGAATGCCGGGTCGGTCAGCAGGACGCGCCGGATCTCGGCGCGGACCAGGGGCGGAGTGACGAGCGGATCGCGCGCCGGAGGTGCATCCGGCTCGCGGGTCCAGGCCAGCCAGAACCAGGATACGATGGTCGCCACGCCTGCGAGCGCGAAGCACGGCGCGAAATCGGCAGCATTCGGATCTGCGCCGAGGATGCGGCCGGCGGCCACGGCGCCAAGCGCCAGGCAGAAGTTCGCACATGCGGTCTTTGCGCCGTAGAAGGAGCCGCGCCGACGCGGCGGCACGATGCGGGCGACCATGCTCTGGAACGCGTTGGCGGTGAGCCCGCCCCCGAGGCCGATCCATAGGACGATGGCATAGACGGCAAAGAGCGCGAGCCGAGGATGGAGAGCGCCTGCGATGAGCGCAAGACCGGCGAGCAAGAAGAAGGGCAAGCGCTCGTGTATGGTCATGAAGAGAACCGTCGGGAGGTACCTTCTCAGCCCGGAAACGCGCCGCGCCGTAACGATCTGCGGCAGGTGCCAACCGAGGGGATGAATGACTGCGATCATCCCGATCGCGATCGGCGCGTCGGTCAGCGTCGCGACGAAAAGCGGAAGAAGGGTGATGAAGGATGCGAACCCGAGGCCGAGCCCGAAGAACCCTGCGTCAATCGTGTGGACCACGAAGTTGTGGCGAAGATGAGGCCGAGCGACGTCGAGCAGGAGGGACAAAGCGCACGGCCTCGGAATGGGGCGGGCGGAATACGAAGCGGCCAGCGACGATAGTCCCGCAGTTTAGGTAATTACAAGCGGGGCGCGCTCAGGGCGAGCTGCTGCGGTGCGAATTCAGCTCGATACTCGGTCTTGCACCTCGCCGACGGGGCGCGGAAGAAGTCGCAACCTTCTCGTCGGCAACTGCGCACCAAGCGAGTGCCCAAAGCTTTTCGACAACTCGGCTGAAGGGGTACGATCACGCGACGATTGCGGTTCTTTGCGTGCGACGATAGACAGTTACTACAAGGAGACTCAGCCATGTACGGCACGATTATGCGCGGATCCGTCCGCCCCGAAGATCGAGCGGCCCTGGTGGCCACAATCGAAGCGGGCGAGAGCGTGGCGGTGCCCGGCTTCCTTGGCTCGCGCCTCCTCATTCCGGATGGGCGCGCGGATGAGGTGTGGTTGGCGGTGTTCTTTACGGACAGGGAGGCCTACGTGCGGAACTCCGAGGATCCGGGGCAGCATGAGCGCTATGTTGCGATGCGGTCGCTGATGCGGGAGGATCCGGAGTGGGTGGATGGGGTGTGGGTTGGATTGGGGCCGGAGGAGGAAAGGTACAGGGGGTAGGTGCAGAAGGCCGAGGCGTGTGATAAAACCGTGGGAGTGAACCCGTCGTCGCGAGGCACAATCGGAGCCCTCGGTTGCTGAGTCTCATTTTTTTTGACAGGCCCCTACTGAATGGCCGATGCTCACGTCTCCCCGACCTGCTGATCACAGGTGACTGACACCATGGAGGCATCAAGTGCCCGCAGACAACGCCGCCGCGGACCGGGAGGCCCGGTTCATCGACCGAATGATGGTCGACCTGCGCGCCGATGAGGCGAAGGATTTTGATCCGCCGATCAAGAAGCGCAGGTTGAGCCCCGCCGCGTTGGCGTGCTGCCGAAGGCGCTCGGCGACAACCCGATGATCTATTCGGCTACGATCACCACCGCTTCACTTCGTCTTCGGGAGAGTCGCATTGTTGCCGACCTTCTCCTACGGGGCGTGAGCGACGCAGCGTGGGCCGAAGCGGTCGTGCAAAGGAACGTGCTTCAGATTAGGAGCGCCGTGTCCGTCACCCGGATCGCCCGCCTGCTTCGTGCCCGGCTTGAGCCACTCGGTGAGGGGCTCTGGGAAATGGTGCGCGACGGCGGACGTGAGCAGGCGACGCAGGCGATATTCGCGGCGGCCGTCAAGAACAGCCGGCTGCTCGGCGACTTCATGGACATAACGATGCGCGAACAGAGGATTCTCTTCGCCAAACGCCTTGAGCGCCGCATGTGGGCCGATTACATGGAAGGCTGTCGCGGGCGGGATCCGGACATGCCTGAGTGGAGTGACAAAACTGTTGCGCGACTCCGGTCAGCCGTGTTCTCGATGCTGGCTGAAGCTGGTTACCTGAAGGACACTCGCAGCCTGCTGTTGCAGAACGTCTTCGTGGACGCTCAGCTCGCGATCTACCTGCGTGAGAGGCGTGAGTCCTACGTCCTGCGCTGCCTGGAGGTGGCGGAGTGAGTGACGTTCTCGGGGATCGCCTGAACCAGATCCTGCCGCGGGTCACTAGCGCGGCCTTTTTGTCCAGCGAAGGCATAGGCAACGAGATCGCGTGCTACATCTTCGACTATCCGGCACGCGACGAGCTGCGGGTCCGCGAACAAATCCAGGTGTTGCTTGGGCGCCTTGCTAGTCATCACCGTGGGCTGAACGTGCTACATCTGAATCTGTTGGATGTCGTGCTTGCCTATCTCGATCAACGGGGTCTAATGGCTAAGGCCGTTCTGATGCAAGCCACCAAAGGGGACTCGGCTGTGCTGCAGGCGATGAAGGGGCCGTTGGCGGCCGAGAAGTTATGTGACTTCATCGCCGCTGAGCACAAGCCCGCGGAATACGACCTTGTGCTGGTCTCAGGCGTGGGCAGCGTGTGGCCCATGTTGCGCGCCCACAATCTGCTGAATTGCCTGCACACAATTATGGGTACGGCGCCGCTGGTGATGTTTTACCCGGGCAGCTTCGACGGCACGACCCTCCGTCTCTTCGGTCGCATCGACGGAAGCAAATCCGGGTCGCGCGACAAGCCCTACTACCGCGCCTCCATTCTGGTTCCCGGGGGGACGGACGCATGAAGATCCAAGATCTGTTCGCGCGCGACATTCATCGCCCCATCAACGGCGTGATCAAGGCGGATCAGCTCGACGCCTCGTCGGTGTGGCAGGAGCTCGACGAATTCGTCATCACGCACGAACTCCGCGACCACTTCCGCGATCTGGTGGACGTCCTGCTGTCGACCGCGGGTTCGCCCAGCGCCGCCGACAGCAACGGGGTCTGGATCTCCGGCTTCTTCGGTAGCGGAAAGTCGCACTTGATCAAGGTGCTCTCCTACCTGCTCGCCAACGAGGAACATGTCCTGGGCTCGGAAAGTCGCCGTGCCGTCGACTTCTTCGCCGACAAGTTCGATGATGACGCGATGCTGTTCGCCGACCTGAAGAAGGTCGTGGCGACGCGCACCGAGACGTTCCTGTTCAACATCGACAGCAAGGCCGACCACGGTGCCGGACGCGATACGCTGCCTAAAGTGTTCCTGAAGGTGCTGAACGAGAAACAGGGTTATAGCGGCGACCACCCGCACATAGCCCACATGGAAAGGCATCTCGAAGAAAAGGGGCGGCTGGACGTCTTTCACGCGGCGTACCAGCGCGCTTCCGGCGAGCCGTGGCTTGCGGCTCGCGATGCCTGGGAATTCCACCGCGACGAGGTGGTCTCCGCCTTCATGGAAGCGCTGGATCAGAGCCAGGCGTCGGCCGAAAAGTGGGTCGACGGGGACGGCGGGCATTTCAGCCTGACGGTGGAGAACTTCGCCGGATGGGTGAAGCGTTACCTGGACAGCCGGGGTCCGGAGCACCGGATCATGTTCCTAGCCGATGAGGTCGGCCAGTTCATCGGCGGCGACACGCACCTGATGCTCAACCTTCAGACCATCACGGAGCAGCTCGGTACGATCTGCGGTGGAAGGGCATGGGTGGTGGTCACGTCGCAGGAAGACTTGGACGCGGTGTTGGGCGACCTGACGGCCACTAAGCAACAGGACTTTTCGAAGATCCAGGGCCGTTTCAAGACGAGGCTATCCCTGTCAAGCGCCAATGTCGACGAGGTTATCAAGGCGCGCCTGCTGGCCAAGAATGCCGCCGCCGCTGAGCCGCTGGCGGCGGCGTACGAGGGCAAGCACGACATCCTGCGCAATCAGCTGGCGTTCGTGAACGCTGGGATGTCGTTCAGGTGGTACACGGATGGGGCGGACTTCGCGGCCTGCTATCCATTTGCGGCGTACCAATTCTCCCTGGTCCAGAAGGTCTTCGAATCCATCCGCAAGGCTGGCGCTACCGGGCTTCATCTTTCCCAGGGCGAACGATCGACGCTCGATGCGTTCCAGAGTGCGGCAAAGGAGCTGGGCGACGAGGAGATCGGTGCGTTGGTGCCGTTCCAACTCTTCTACCCCTCAGTGGAGGGCTTTCTTGACACCGCGGTGAAGCGGACGATCGATCAAGCTGATGAAAGCCACGTGCTCGAGCCATACGATGCCACCGTGCTTAAGGTGCTCTTCCTAATCCGCTATATCGACGAGCTGCCGGGCACGGTGGACAACCTGGTGACGTTGTGCGTCGATGAGATCGATGCCGACCGCCTGGCACTGCGCCGGCGCATCGAGGCCGCGCTGGCTCGTCTGGAGGGCGAAACGCTCGTCGCCCGGAATGGCGACCTCTACTTCTTCCTCACCAACGAAGAGCGCGACATCGGGCGCGAGATCAAGAACACGAGCGTGCCGTCAGGGGCCGAAGAGCGTGAGCTGGGCAAGCTCCTCTTCGAAGAAATTCTGGGAGATGTCCGCAAGCACACCTACAGCGTGACCGGTCGAGATTTCAGCTTCACGCGGCAGTGCGACGACCATTTGGTTGGTAACCGTATCGAGGGAAGTCTGGAAGTGGCGTTCGTCAGCCCGCTGGGCGACAGTTACGGCGACTATGTCGAAGACGCACGCGGCATTCTCCACACGAGCGGCGACCAGGGCTGCGTGCTGATTCGTCTACCGGACGATGGCAGCCTGGCAAACGAACTGCGGTCCTACCTGCAGACCGAGTCCTACGTGAAGACGAAGCACACGGGCTCGTTGACGGACGCCACTAAGCGGATCCTGCGGGACAGGACCGAGGAGAATCGGGGGCGTCGGGCACGAATAGTGGAGCATCTCCGGGCGATGTTGACGGAGGCCAGCTATTTCGCCGCGGGCAGCAAGCTGGAGGTCAAGCTCACCGACCCGAAGGCGGCGCTCGGCGAGGCGCTGGAGTACGTGATCAAGAACGCTTACCCAAAAATGGGTTACATCCACTACTTGCACCCAAACCCAAAGCAGGAGATTCAGAGCCTGCTGCGCGCGAACGATGTCGAGCAGGCGATGCTTGACCTCGACACGCCCGAGGCGAACGTGCAGGCGCTGGATGACGTGCGCGAATACGTGCGCCTGTGTGCTTTGACGAACAAGCAGATCATCCTGCACGACCTGATCGAGAAGAAGTACGGCGGCCGGCCTTACGGTTGGCCGGAACTCGAAGTGGTGCTGTTGGTGGCGCGAATGGCGGTGCTCAAGGAGATCAACCTGATCGTCAACGCGGCGCCGCTGCCCCTGGATCAGGCGTATGAGCATCTGACGACGCCGCTCAAGCAGCGGAAGGTCATCATCACACAGCGGGAATCGGCCGGAACGGAGTTGATCAAGCGGGCGCAAGCGGTTGGCAATATGCTGTTCGCGCAATCGTGTCCCAGCAGCGAGGTCGGACTTTTTAGCTTCCTGAAAGAGCAACTGGGGGTTTGGAACTCGAGCCTGGCGAACCATGGGGTGCTGGCCAAGACTGGTCTATATCCGGGATTGCCCGAGATCGAGAACATCATCAGCACGCTTCATAAGTTTGTAGAGGAGTCGGACTCACTTCGCTTCCTGAATCGTTTCGTCCAGAACGAATCGGAACTCCTTGGCATGGCCGATGGCGTGCGCCAGCTGGATGATTTCTACACGAACCAGCGACATAGCTGGGAACAGCTGCGGGCCGCGGTGGAAGTGCTGTCGCAGAACCGCCTGCAGCTAGAAGCGGACGCGAAGGCCGGGCCAGCGTTGGCACGCATGGAGTACATTCTTACAGCTCCAATCCCATACGAGTACATTCGCGAAGTCTCGGAACTGACCTACACCGCTAAGTCCGCCAACGAGGTATTGGTCGAGGCGACTCGTGGCCCAGCGGTGACCGAGATCGAGGCGCTCATCGATCGTGTCAGCGTGGAGCTGGACGCGGTCGCGGCCGACGCCGAGTTGCACAGCCAGGCCAAGAGCGAGCTAACCAACTTGCTGGCCACCGCCAAGCAGGCGAGCAGCATCGCGCACATCGCCCAGGCGCGGCAGACGGCCGACGACGCCTTCGGCCGCGCCCTGACCGCCATCGAGCAGGCGCAGGCTGCGACACCGGCGCCCCCGGTTGGTCCCGGCGATGCGACGCCGCTGCCCCCGCCACCCAAGGTCAAGAAGCACAGGGTCGTCGAGGCGCGGAGTCTGTGGCAGGGCGGGTTCATCGAGACGCCCGATGATGTCGAGGCATTCTTGAGCCTTCTGCGGGCGGAGTTGGAAGCGGCGCTCGACGCGGACGAGAGGGTGCAGATCAAGTGAGACGGTCTCGATGAACACGACCCAACTCAAGAACTACGCCCCAGCGGCTCGCCGGGCGTTCATCGCCGCGGTCAGTGCGCAGGCGGCGCGGCTGGGCATAACGGCGAAGGGCATTGCGCCGGCGGAGGTGCAGGGCGACGTGCTGTTCGTGTCGGGCCAGGCGTTCCCGAAGGCGCTTGCGCCGGTGCGCCTGCGCCTGGTGACGCGGGTGCAGGACCACGGGTTTGACGCCACCATGGAGGCGATCGCCTACACCTGGTTCAACCGTTTCGCGGCCATCCGCTACATGGAGTTGCACGGCTACCTGGTCCACGGCTACCGGGTGCTGAGCCACCCCGAGGGCCTGGGCAGGCCGGAGATCCTCGACCACGCGGCCGATGTCGACCTGCCGGGACTGGATCGGGCGAAGGCGGTGGCGCTGAAGCTGGACGGCACGAAGGACGAAGAACTTTACCGGCTGCTGCTGACGGCGCAGTGCAATGCGCTGCACCAGGCGATGCCCTTCCTCTTCGAGCGCATCGGCGACGAGACGGAGCTGCTGCTGCCGGCCAACCTGCTGCACACGGACTCGCTGATCCGTGGGATGGTCGAGGCTATCGACGAAAGCGCCTGGTCCGAGATCGAGATCATCGGCTGGCTCTACCAGTTCTACATCTCGGAGAAGAAGGACCAGGTCATCGGCAAGGTGGTGAAGTCGGAGGACATTCCGGCGGCGACGCAGCTCTTCACGCCCAACTGGATCGTGAAGTACATGGTCCAAAACTCGTTGGGGGCGCAGTGGCTGGCGACGTATCCGGACTCGCCGCTGAAGGGCCAGATGGAGTACTACATCGAGCCCGCCGAGCAGACCGCCGAGGTCTACGCACAACTAGCCGCCATCACGCCCAGCACCCTCGACCCCGAGGCGCTGACGCTGATCGACCCGGCCTGCGGCTCGGGGCACATCCTGGTGGAGGGCTACGACCTGTTCAAGGCCATCTACCTGGAGCGCGGCTACCGCCAGCAGGACGTGGCGCAGCTGATCCTCACCCGCAACCTCTTCGGCCTCGACATCGACGAGCGCGCGGCGCAGCTGACGGGCTTTGCGTTGATGATGAAGGGCCGGGCGGATGACCGGCGGCTGTTCGAGCGCGACGTGAAGCTCAACGTGATGGCGCTGGTGGACAGCGCGGGGTTCGATGCGGAGGGGCTGGCGAAGGGGGTGGCGCTGGGGGACTACGGGCTGACGGCGGGGGATCTTGCGGAGCTGAAGGGGTTGTTCGAGCACGCGACGACGTTTGGGTCGCTGATTCAGGTGCCGGAGGGGTTGGCGGCGAAGCTGGCTGGGATGAAGCGGCTGAGCGAGGTGGCCAGCGCGGACCTGTTTGTGGCGGATGAGCTGAGGCGCCTGGGGGAGATGGTGCGGCAGGCGGGGCTGTTGGCGGGGCGGTATGACGCGGTGGTAGCGAATCCGCCGTACATGGGGAGCAAGTACTACTGCGCAGCTCTGAAAGACTTCATTGGCGACGTTCACAAAGCTGGCAAGGCGGATCTATACGCGGCATTCACTCTTCGAAACATCCAGTTGCTCAAAGAGAATGGGCACGTCGGAATGATCACTATTCCAAACTGGATGTTCCTCTCGACGTTTGAGCCGTTTAGGGCTGCCATCTCTAGGGGATCTGTGATCACTACGCTTGTTCACAATGGTCGAGGAGTTTGGGGCTCTGATTTTGGGAGCTGCTCTTACGTTCTTCGGCGCTCCGATATTCCTGAATTGTCGGGGCGGTTTCTTCGCCTCTTCGAAAGGCAAGGAAGCGTGGCGAGTAACGAAGAACTGGAGAGCCGCTTCCATACGAATCCTCGCTTCAGCGCCTCAAGTGCCCAACTCAAGGGAATTCCCGGCAGCCCAGTGGCGTATTGGGTAAGTGAGCGAGTGAGGGAAGTCTTCGCAATGCCAGGACTCGCCGCTCGCGCCGAGTCTGGCGGTAGGACAAAGACC
The DNA here is from genome assembly GCA_038913135.1 of Anaerolineae bacterium. GTDB lineage: Bacteria > Chloroflexota > Anaerolineae > Epilineales > Epilineaceae > JBCLES01. The sequence continues at coordinate 6,300 of JBCLES010000004.1, read as the reverse complement.
CACAACGACGAACGATTCGTCCGCATGACCTGGGAGGTTGGTCGAAAGAACTGCGCCCGTGGGGAGAAGTGGGTTCCATTTGAGAAGGGCGGCGACTTCCGCAAGTGGTATGGCGAACGGATCCATCTCGTTAACTGGTCTCCTGAGGCCAGAGCCGAATACGCCAGTCACGGAGGACTTAGTAATCAGAAGTATTGGGAGCGAGCCGGAATTACCTGGTCTGACGTTACAAGCGGTACGAACTCTTTCCGGCTTAAAGATGCGAGCTCCGAGTACTCTTCGGCGTCCCCAACGGTCTTCCCTCGGAATGAAGGAGGCGAGCACGAACTGCTGTCGTTGCTCAACAGCAAACCATTCGCATGGCTCCTAGGGATTCTGAACCCAACGCTTCATGTAAACCCGGGCGATGCGCTGAGTGCGCCAGTAGCGCCTTGCCCGGAGCACACAGACATGCGCGGTGCGCGCTGCGTGAGCCTAGCCTTGGCTGACTGGGATGCGTACGAACACTCCTGCGACTTCCAATCCCTCCCCCTACTGACAACCTCCAAGGATTCCACCATCGCCCTCGAGTCCAGCTACACCACCTGGATCACCCAAAACCGCGCCACCATCGCCGAGATGAAGCGCCTCGAAGAGGAGAACAACCGCCTCTTCATCGACGCCTACGGCCTGCAGGACGAGCTAACCCCCGACGTCCCCATCGAGCAGATCACGCTCACGGTGAACCCCGCCTACCGCTACGGCGGCAAGCTCAGCGAAGAGGAGCTGTGGACCCGCTTCCGGCAGGACACGATGCAGGAGCTGGTCTCCTACGCCATCGGCTGCGTCATGGGCCGCTACAGCCTGGACGAACCCGGCCTCATCTACGCCCACAGCGGCAACGAGGGCTTCGACCCCCGCCGCTACCCCACCTTCCCGGCCGACCCCGACGGCATCCTCCCACTCACGGACACCGAGTGGTTCGACGACGATGCCGTACACCGCGTCGTCGAGTTCATGTCCGTCGCCTGGGACCCGGCCCACCTCGAAGACAATCTTACCTTCCTGGCCGACAACCTCGCGCCCAAGAAGAACGAGGCCAGCCGCGAGACGCTGCGCCGCTACCTGTGCGACAGCTTCTTCAAGGACCACCTGCAGAGCTACAAGAAGCGCCCCATCTACTGGCTCTTCACCAGCGGTAAGCAGAAGGCCTTCCAGTGCCTGGTCTACCTGCACCGCTACAACGAAGGCACCCTGGCGCGGATGCGCAGCGAGTACGTCATCCCCCTGCAGGGCAAGATGGCCGCCCGCCTCGAGAAGCTCCACGGCGACATCCAGGCCGCCACGTCCACCGCCCATCGCACGCGGCTGACGCAGGAGCAGGCCAAACTCCAGAAGCAGCAGGCGGAGCTGTTCGCCTTCGACGAGCAGCTGCGCCACCACGCCGACCGCCGCATCACGCTGGATCTCGACGATGGAGTGAAGGTCAACTACGGAAAGTTCGGGGATCTGCTGGCCGACGTCAAGGCCGTGTGTGGCAAAAAGGATGAAATTTGATGGTCTCCGATCAGGCGCTCAGGTGCATCGCCGAGGAATCGGGCATCGAGAGTTTCGTCAACAAGGGTGACTTCGTGTGGCGAAGCGCTTGTAATGTAAGCGGCGACAGGAAGGCCAGTGCGGTCTGCAATTGCCATGAGCTTCGTACCCTTGCCCCGCTTGGTCTTTCCCACCGCTGGGCCCCCTCTTTAGCGACCACGAAGCTGCCGTCGATGAAGCACTCCGAGAGATCAATGCCTCCCCGCTCTTGCAGATCGGCCGCCAGCGCTTCGACGACCGTCTCGAAGACTCGCTCCTCAACCCACCCCTGGAATCGACGATGACAGGTTTGATACGACGGATAACGCTCCGGCAGATCCTTCCATGGCGCTCCGGTGCGAAGCACCCACAAGATTCCGTTCAACACCTCCCGGGAGTCCCGCCACGGCCGTCCGCGACCATTCGCCCGCCGCGGCGGAACGGGAATCAGCGGCTTGACCACCTTCCACTGCTCGTCTGTCAGGTCCATGCTCTCCTCCTGGTTAATCGTTCCTGTCTGAGAGCTTACCATTTATGAGATGCCTTCTAGCGTCATGTCTCAACACATGCCGCACCTCATGGACTGGTGTTAGAATCCGTTTGTGCATACAACGACGCAAACCGAGCACCCATTCCGAAGTTATTCGAGCACCGATTCCGAAGTTATCCGGGCAGGAGTTCCGACGGCAATCCGGGCAGTTTCGAGCGACGCTCGGAGAGCTGCCCGGAATGCTCGGAATCGGTGCCCGCTTTCGTCGTAATACACAGTTTGTCCGCATCAGTTGATGTCGAACCAACAACAATTGGCGGAACATGTGGGATCACTGAATCATTAGGTCCCCAGCCATAGATGTCTTCTGCAAAGTGAGCACACTTTGCGGGCATGCGCTCGCTGCGGGTGGATGCCGCGCCGGCGGCCCAAGAGGAGAGTGGCTGTTTCGGAACGCTCGCCGCGCAGGTTGCGAGCGAGTAAGTGGACCGGGCCGATTCGACACTGGCCCAAGATATTGAATCAGCTCGCCATCCGATTCGAAGACCGGATCCCGATGTGAGCGAATCGCCGTTTACACACGATTCTTCACATTCCCACCGAGCAGGAGCCGTAACCCAGTGTGACAACATGGGGCGCGGCGATATTTTCACGACGCGACTCGACTATCACCGTGTTTGCACCGTGCCATGTTTCCGCTGTCCTGCACAATGACTCACCCTGTCCTTGATCTGAAATAGCTGTGTCAACCCTCTTGATCGTTACCATCGTTCTTCTCCTGTGGCCCTCTCGATGCGATCCAGTGAGCAACATCTCAATCCATAATAACTTATTCCGCGTGTTGGGGGCCGCACAACTAATCGTCGAGCGTACGCCCCCATTCCCTGACGGTGTCTTGCTCACCAAACTCAACCGTCAAGTATGTTGATTCTGTATTGAGCACCGGAATACGGATGGGGAGTAGCGTTGCAGGTCCATGTCCTATGTACCACGAATGGCCGAACCGGACGGGCGGAAATTCACCACAATGACCGTGTTCGTCTGGTCCTAGCAGATCGCATACGGCCTCCCCTGACATACCGACACTCAAGATGTCGTTTTCCAACTCATCGACCATCTTGTACCGCTCACTAGCGGGGCTCTTCCACACAACCGCGTCGAATGGGGACGCCGCGAAATACTCACTGTATGCCCAGACCACAACGGCAATGGCCGCGACCACGATTAGACCGCGCATGTTCCTCCCTACAGCTCTCTATTAGAGACCACTAACAACAGCTGAAACACGAAACCCACTTACACGGCCAACCGCATGTGTCCAACCAGACATCCGGGTAGCTCGGGTCGTCGTACGCGTCTGATCCGCCTTGGTTTATCTGGTGCCATGCCTTGGTGCCGGCCCCATACGTCTTGCTGCCCACTCGCAGGTCACCCAGGCAATTCCAGATATCGTCAACGTCTTGCCAGTCGAGGTTCCAATTGCCGGCACATTGTCCCGGACCGACCCAGCCCACCCAGCACGGTAGGCACTCCATCCCGCTCCAGTAGAAGTAGTCACCCTTGATCTTGAGCCACGTATCGCTGTGATTACAGAGCCATGCTGTTGTGTCGTCACAGTCGTCACACGCCCCGGCAAGGCCCGTTGTAGGATCTGTAGCAGCGTTCAGGCGGTTAGCAACCGAACCCGCACGCGCCTCAATACCCGTATCGAGGGATGTGCCCACGTTTCCCGACAGCCGACGAACGCGAGCTGCTTTCTCCGTATACCCGTTTCGTTCGAGGGCTTCCGCGTACGCGCGGCGTACCGTCTCTAACACCACGGGGTCCGGCTCCATCGAACCAGGCGAACGTGCCGGAGCAGGCGGATGGTACTCGTCAGGCAGCGCCTCGCCGTATTCCTCCACCAATGCATCAAGGTCTGTCTGATAAAGACCGGTCAACCGCACATCAACGGTTGGCACCGAAATCTGAGCCTCTGCATGCTCAGTGCCCGACCACAGGCCGACGGCAAAACACGTGATGACCAGTGCCGCTAGCTTTGTCGTCAATTCCGCCCTCCTTAGAAACTACGGGCTTCGAATAATCTGAGAATACGTGATCGGCGGCTCGATGGCGAGTTCTGTGCACCAGGCGCGGGATCTAAGCTTACCGATCGATGTTGCTAGTACCTCATCGCAATGAATTGTCTGGGTAGAGTCGGAGAAGCTTGTGACGTGCATCGACAACGGTGAAGCTCCAATCAATGGTCGCGCAATCATCGTTGCGCTGTCGCTGCCATGGCTGGATCAGCGCCTGCAATCGCTCGGGCGATGGAATGCGGCGGCGGAGACACTGACGTGAGATCACTGAGATTTCGACTTCCGCCATGTTGAGCCAACTCCCGTGACACGGTGTGAAATGGAACTCCAGCCTTTGGGCGATGCGGAAGGCCTCGTTTGCTGGGAACGCTTCGTAGAGCGCGCCGAAGGTGTGGGTGTTGAGGTTGTCGAGCACGACGTGGATCGTCTCGGCGTCGGGGTATCGTTCCTCGGCGAGGAATTTCATCCGCCGAGCGAAGTCGAGCTTGGTCCGTTGCTCCGAGACTTCCACGTCTCGCCAGCCGGCAAGCGGCTCGATCAGCACGAGCAGATTCGACGTTCCTTTGCGCTCGTACTCGTAGTCGTGCCGGGCCAACTGGCCCGGCTGGGCGTACGTCGGTTCGCGAACCTCGGCCAGGAGTTGAATCGGACATTCGTCGAAGCACACCACTGGCTGGGCGCGATCGTAGGGCTTGGCGTAGAGCGCCAGCAGCGATTCCATGCGCGCGACGAATTCTCCGCCGACGGTGGGAATGCACCACTGTTTGCTCAGCCATGGCTTGATCTTCTGTTTTTTAAAACACGACGGACCGTGTCTCTCGACACGCCGTCAACCACGTCCATCGCGACCAGCTGGTCGGCGAGCAGGCGCAACGTCCACGTCGATCGCCCTTCCGGCGGATCGCTACATGCCAGCGCCACTAGGTGTGCCTCGGCACGGCCGTCGAGTAGCCGCTTCCGACCTGGACGAGCCTTATCGTACAAGCTCTCCAATCCCCGTTCCGTGAACCGGCGACGTACCTTGTACACCGTATTGGTGCAGCAGCGCACGAACTCGGCAATCTCCTCATCCGTGTGCCCTTCCCACGCCATCAGCAGCGTGTGGGCTCGACGGATTGGTTGCGCTCCCGCCGTGCCTCGGGTCACCAGCTCCAACAGCGTCGCTTCCTGCACCTTCGTCAAATGCACTGTAAACTTCTTGAACACCGGGCTCTCCTCTCTGTCAGCTCTCGAAGGCGACAGTATATCTGGAGAACCCGGTCTTTTCATTGCGACGCGGTACTAGACTCGCAGCCATCGAGAGAGAGCCACTCGTGAGTCTCCATCCAGCCGGCAACTGAATAGTCCAAGTCAGCCCCTCTGTTTGGCTGGTCGTATTCTCGATTCGAACCTGGGCCGAAGCGACCTGGTTCGCTACCGGAGCTGTGAGGAGCTTGAACCCAACTTCGAACGGGTCATCCTTGGGCAGCATTGCCGGTAGGTTATTAAGTGACACGGGGCCACCCGCGTATGGCACCCACTGGCCAGCGTCGTCGATTGTGTTGATGTTCAGAAGAGTTCCGTCAGTCGTGAAATCGCTCTGAGCTGGTCTGTTGGAGACCGTCTGGGATTCAGGTGCACTGGTGCCAATCTTTGCCCAAATCGCCGTCGAGCCCTGCGCCACTTCATTCGCAGTGTCCTTGGCGACGGCTGTGAACTCATCAAAGCCGTCCGATTCAGTCTGAGGAATCACATTCACGGTGAATGTGTCGGTAACGCCCTGCTGCGCGCTCGTCACCCAATGGACGTATTGCACTGCCTCGTCCCACGGCTCCACTCCAGACGACAGCGAGTAATTCGAAGGGGTGCCGCCGACCACCGTAACGTAACTCGGAATGCTCATTCTGTGCTCTGCGCTTGCTAGCGAGATATCTCCAACACTTGTTAGGGTGAGCGTCGTGGTCTGGGAGACGACCGGTAGCGACGAGAAGGCTTGACTCAACGTGAAGGGCGTTAGGTAGCTGTTGTACCCAACGCTTGAGAATTGACCCAGGCGACGACGAAGGCTTGACCCACCCTGGCCGTACGGAAACGCTAACGGAAAAGTACAGACGTCCCCTTCTGGTGTCCAGGAGGGTGGAGGTTTAGGAGGAGTTGGTCGGCGGACCGCGGGCCGCTGTCGTCGGGTTGAGCATGGGT
>JBCLES010000003.1:0-105611 GCA_038913135.1 Anaerolineae bacterium | reverse complement strand
TACCATAAGTGCAGCATCGCGCCTGACATCGCGCGAAGTAGACATGAGACGGCGTCCGAGATCATGAAAGGCGATGGTTTCGCCGTCGTCTTGCCGCAGCTCCGGCGTCTCTATATCGACCGTCCGTTCCGCGCGCCCGAACCGGTCCTTTAGATCCTTGAAGTAATGCATGGCGATGATTGTCCGCCTCTGCTCGGCCACGGCTGTTGCTTTGAAAGGGCCGCAGACTTCTGCTCGCTCCAGTTCAGCTTCCTAATCGACGATACAGTATTAGAGTCTATGGGGACACGCCGCTCTGAAAGGGTTGGATCGGTCTAAGAAGAAAGTTCTTGACAACTGGTTCTTTGTTCGTATACTTTCTTCCGGCTGCGCCCACGGTTGGCGCGCTGAGCACCAGACTACACACAGTGAGGACCTGGTCGCAATAGACCGGGTCCTTTGTGCTTGTGCTTCTGGGCTGATCGACTGCCAAGAGCGACAATCGCGTCGCCCGCGGCACAAGTGCAACATGCACGACATCAGGAGATGGTAGGAAAATGGCAGAGGGAACAGTAAAGTGGTTCAACGACACGAAGGGCTTCGGCTTCATCACCCCCGACGGTGGGGCGGATGATTGCTTCGTCCACCACAGCGCAATCAACGGTGTCGGCTTCAAGTCGCTCACCGAAGGCGAGCGCGTGAGCTTCGACATCGTCCAGGGCCAGAAGGGCCCGGCGGCTGAGAACGTCAACAAGCTCGACAACTAAGTAAGCGGCCCGATCGCGCTCTTCGCTTCGGCGTAGCGCGAACGGAATCGTGAACTGAAGAAGTGGGGGTTGTGTCGATCGACACAGCCCCCGCTTCTTTATTAACGCCAAGGGCTAAGTGCAACCTCACAGATCCTGCTGGGTTCGGCCGCCCGCGCGCAAGCGACCCGGTTTTGACTTTCGGCGCCCTAGGCCTATGCTTCCCTCAGGCAGCGTCATCGGTTGGCGCGCCGAGCGCCAGACTACGAACAGCGAGGACCTGGTATCCAACGACCGGGTTCTTTTTGCTTGTGCCTCTGGGCTTACAGATAGCTGAGAGCGACAATCGCGCCGCCCGCAGCATAGGTGCTTCAAGCACCATACAGGAGTAGTAGAAGATGACTGAAGGAATCGTGAAGTGGTTCAACGACAGCAAGGGCTTCGGCTTTATCACGCCGGACGGCGGTGCAGACGATTGTTTCGTACACCATAGCGCCATCAACGGCATCGGCTTCAAGTCGCTGGCCGAAGGTGAGCGCGTGAGCTTCGACATCGTCCCCGGCCAGAAAGGGCCGGCGGCTGAGAACGTCAACCGACTTAACAGCTAGTCTGCGGGTTCGAGATTCGGTCGGCGCATAGGCGCCGTGCGAATCGGGGTCGCAACCTGGCAGTCTCGGTACGACAAACAGGGGACTCGTCTTTCGACGGGTCCCCTGTTTGTCGTACCGTAGCTACGTAACCCGCTTGACACCGCATCCCCAACCGAGGCATTCTGCACGTGGCAGCGTGGGGTTGAACTTCTCAAGCGCAGCCGGAAGCACTAAGGGCAAGCGCGCCGAGGAAAGCCCAGGGGAAAGGAGCAAGTCACGTGTGGCGGGAAGCACGAGCATCCCCGGAAGACGCCTGGCGTGCGCTCTACGACGCGGCCGATTCGTTCCGCGCCTTGGCGCCTTGGAAGTGGATACGGGAATCCGACCTATTCGCGGTGCGCCACCCCGAATCGGGCGAGTTCGCTATTTGCTGTGTCCTAGGCTTCTCGGGCGACTTGCGCGGGCTGAGCGTCAGCTTCAGATTAGTTGGCGGCAACGGCGACGCAAGATTGCTGCCGTACGAATTCGACCCTGAAGACGCCCTCGACTCGATCGAGAATTCGCTCTTGCACGACGGGTTGAGCCTCGTTTTCTCCGACGGGCACGCATCGGACGCCAACGATGAACGGCTGGAGTCGAACCTTGGGCTACCGCCAAGGGCAGTCGGTGAGCCCAGGCCGCGCTTTCGCGGTCACCGGCCGGCCTGCGAGCCTTGGTACCTCACAATCGACGAGGTCGCCTTCATGGATACGGTGCTGGAACAAACGCTCGGGTTGGCGGCGCGCGCGCGCCGCGCTCCCGATATCCTCACATCACCCGCGGAACGGGTGATGTTCGCGCGAACCTATGACCTCACGCTGCAAGGCTTGGCATGGCGCGACGCATGGATCTCTCAGCCCAGAGGCCGCAGAAATTCCTACTTCGACCTTGAATTGGACACGGTCCGCCTCGACGGGCTGCGCTCTCTGCCGAGCGCGGTCGAAGACCACGCGGCAGGAAAGGCGTCGGCCGGCACCTGGGAAGTCGACTTCGTCATCTCGCCCGCTGCGATCCGCGACGGCCCGACCACTCGTCCGATCCACCCATATCTGCTCCTAGTCGTCGATCAAACGTCGGGCATGGTGTTGAAGCGCGACGTCGCTGAACACGCCGAACGACATGTCGCCCTCCGCGAACTCGTACTTGAAACCATGGAGGCCGAAGGCCGCAGGCCAGAGTCTATTTGGGTGCGCCGCGAGGGCCTGGCAGATTGCCTGTTCACGCTGGCCGAATGCCTCGACATCGCACTCGAACTCGTCCCCTCTCTCATCGCGCTCGACGCTCGCCGCCTCCGCCTCGCGGAAAAGCGCGACGGCCGCGAAGTGGCCGAACTTGGTGTCGAGCGCTAGGGGCCGACTAGCAATGAGACTCACCAACAGAGGGCGCCTATGCGCCGGCCGAATTGCGGGAATTATCGCTTGACGGCCCCTAAGGGCGCACAAGGAGGCGAAGGCGGCGCCGAAGCCGGGGATGAGGCTGAGGGCGGCGCCGAGACTGACTCCAACCGCCCGTCCATACCGTGGATCGCGTATTGGCACCTCGCGGTACTATATGTGGTCTGGAGCAGCACGTACCTAGCCATCCGGATCGCAGTGCAGGAAGGCTCGGGCTTCCCACCCTTCGCGATGAGCGGCCGGAGGCTCTTGGCGGCGGGCGCGATGCTGTTGGTCTTCGCAATGCTCCGCCGCCGGAACGTGAGGATCTCTGCACGTGACCTCGGGATCATTACCGGCGCTGCCGTCCTCTTGTGGGTCGGCGGTAACGGGATGGTGACTTGGGCGGAGCAGTTCGCACATTCAGGCTACGCGGCGCTTCTGATAGGCGCGCTGCCGATCTGGACGGCGGTGATCGAAGCGGTGATCGATCGTCGGCTGCCGTCCGGGCGGCTCGCGGTCGCGCTGGCGATCGGTTTCGCGGGCGTCGGACTCCTGACCGTTCCCGAATTGAGGACGGCCAGCGGCGCATACTTGGTCGCTGTCGTAGCACTGGTGATCGCCCCGATCTCATGGGGCATGGGGGCGGTGCTTCAGGGCCGTCTGAAACCGTCCGCGCCGCCGCTGATCAGCGCGAGCTACCAGCAGATGATCGGCGGCATCGGCTTCCTCTTAGTCTCGGCCGCTGTCGGCGAGCCGGACCCGCACCCTACCCCGGACGCCTTCTGGGCGTGGCTGTATCTAGTGGTCGTCGGCGGCGCGGCCTTTTACTCATTCGTACGGGCAGTGCAGCTCCTCCCGACACGCGTCGTCATGACGTACGCCTATGTGAACCCGGTCGGCGCGGCCATCTTGGGGGCCATCGTCCTAGACGAGCGGATCACGTGGTCGACAGTCGCCGGCGGGTTGCTGGTCCTAGCCGGGGTGGCTGGAGTGTTTCGGGAGCGATACGGGAGTGCGAGAAGGGATTGATCCGACGTCGTGCGCGAACATGACGAAGTTCCGACATCGCTCTGAGAAGACTCGCCGCGACCCCGATTCAGAGTCCACGACTTCAGCGCGATACCCACGGCAAATGAATGCGGTGAATGATGTCCACGCCGGTCGCCTCCGGCGTCGGCGTCAGCGTCGGCGTGCCCGGAGTCGATCCTTCCGGGGTGGGTGTATCGGTCGGTGCGACCTCGGTCGGAGGAAGGGCCGTTGTCGCCGTGCCGTCCGGCGTGGAAGTGGCGGTCGGGTCGATGGGCGTCGGGCCGATCGTCGGTGTCAGGCTCGCCGTCGGCGTGTAGGTAGGTGTCGGTTCCTCACCGGGTACGCTCTGGATGAGCGCGATACCTTCGCCGGCGGCGACGATCAGGTTCTCCAATTCGTCGGTCACTTCGATCACCGCAACGTCGATCGGCAAGTCGATTGACGAGCGGCGGAGCTTGTCGGCAAGTGCGTCGGGGTCCGGCGCGACTACCTGCCGCGCCTTCAAAACCCACGGCCGGCCGCCGCCGAATGCGACGTCGCGCGACCCGACGATGTCCGCCGCCTCCACGCCACGCGCGGGCGCGCCTGGATCGGCGAGGGTGTACGTGGCCAAGCCGCGGGTCCCGAGCGCGGCGAACAATTTTCCGGCGCCGACGGCGAGGCCCGCGACGCCGCCCTGAGCGACAACGCGCGCGAGTTCGACGGGACGTGCGGGATCGAGGATATCGACCGGCACGATCCACTCTGAAGGACCGCCTAGATATGCATGGTCGCCCAAGAGCGCGACTTCACTGGCGCTTTCGGCGAGCGGAATGCCGTCGAGGCGCGCCGGTGCTGCCGGATCGGTCAGGTCGAAGACCTCGAAGTCATCCCCGACGACGAACAAGCGGCCGGCGTGGACCGCCAACTCGAGGGCGTTCGCGGCGGGCTCGAGAGTGGTCACGAGGGATGGGACGGCTGGATCCGTCAGGTCGTATACATCGAGCCGCGGCGCCAAGATAGACGTGCTCGGCGACAGGAGGTAGGCGTGATCTGCATCCGATGCGACGGCGATTGCATCGCGGTCCGCTTCCGCGACATCGGCAAGTGTGCGCGGCGCCGAGGGATCGGCGATGTCGATGACGACAAGACCGCGTTGTCGAGCGGCGGCGATGAGGTAGTCGCCGCGCAGGACGACGCCCGAAACGCTGCCGATAGCTTCGAAGGGAGTGCTGATCATCGGCACGGACGTGTCGGAAAGGTCCAACAAGTCGTAGCCGCCGAGCCGGGTCGCGGCGACAAGACTGTCGTCGACCGCCACGCCGCTCCACGCCATGGAGACAGTTGGCGTATCTATGGTGTTGGTCACGCGCGGTTCGATGGGGTCCGAAAAGTCGACGCGAGTGGCGCCGACGTTCGGGAGTGGATGGATCACCCAGAGTTCGTCGTCGCCGAGAGCAAGTTCAGAGTCAGCGGCGCGCGCGACGATCGTCCGACCCAGGAGGAGCGCGTCGTTGGGATCGGTAATGTCGTAAACGCTCACAGTATCGTTGCCGATCGCGTAGCCGCGCGTGCCTCGAACCCGCAAGCGTTCAACGATCTGGCGGCCGTCCGGGATGTCGCGATTGAAAACGCCGGCGTCGACGGGAACAGCCGGATTCGAGATATCGACCATCACAACGCCGCCCAATGTGTTCGGTACGCCGCCAATCAAGTAGACCACATGCTCAACGGCGATATATGCCCGCCCGTCGGCGATGTCGAGGTCGTATGCCGGTGCGTCGGTGGCGAAGGTTGTTATGCGCGCGGGCAGGTCGGGGTTCGAGACATCGATGATGTCCATGCCGACAGGTTGCGCCGCCACGTAGGCGACGCCCTCCTCTGCGACGATCCGCGCCGGATGGCCGGCAAGCGCGGTGCAGCCCTTGACGGAGGGCCAAAGAGGATTCGAAACGTTGATGACGCACAGCAGGTACGCCGCCCCACCGCTGAATTCGACCCCGGCGTAGACCTCATCGCCGTCCACCGCGAGTGCGATGACGTTGCCCGGAAACATATCCGTTGCCCCAAGCTCGACGGGCGCCGCGAGGTCGGTCGCGTCCAAGACGACGACCCGCGGACCGACGGCGATGAAAACGTGGGGCGCCGCGTGTGCGACCGCGTGCGAAGTGCCGCCAAGGACGGAGCTGAGGGTTAGGATGGCGGGTGGGGCAACACTCGCATGGACTTGCGCGAAGAGGCCGTCGGCCTGCTCACTGGCTCCGCGGTGTGTGGCGGGGGCAGGGAAAGTCGGCTGGACCAACAATGTCGCGACCGCAAAGAGTGCGAGTAGACCGGCCACGGAGAAGCGAAGCGCCCGACGACGAAGAACGAGATCACGAGAAAGGATCATTGCGAACTCCAAGTGCCGGCGCGTCGAACCGCGCTCATCGACATGGCGCATCTCCAGCTATCGCGTGCCATCCATCGTGTGTTCTAAAGGCAATCGATGACGGGAGTATGTTTCTGAGAGAGCGGTCGCCACCAGCAAAGTAGAGCACGGTTTCTGAGGACTTGGGAACCGTGTACTCCGCCACGCTGAATCTGTCATGTTCGGCGACGCACCTCGGCTCGTTCTACGCGATCTGCCGCTATCATGCACTCGAAGTAGATGCAGCAGACTGTAGACCCTGCAAAAGGAGATCACCATGCGAGTAGGCATCTTCGGAACCGGTAGCGTAGGGCGGACGCTGGCCAGCAAGTTCGCCGCGCTTGGCCATGAAGTGATGATGGGAACGCGCGACGTCGGGGCGCTGATGGCGCGCCTTGATATGGATGCGATGGGCAATCGACCTTTCCCTGAATGGTTCGGCGAGCAAACGGACGTCGAGGTCGGAACGTTCGCCGAGGCCGCCGCCCACGGCGAGATACTCTTCAACTGCACGGCCGGCAGCGCGTCAGTCGCGGCGATCTCTCACGCCGACGATGAGGCACTGACCGGCAAGATCCTGGTCGACGTGGCCAACCCGCTCGACTTCTCGAAGGGTTACCTGAGGTTGACCCTCTGCAACGACGACTCGCTAGGCGAAGAGATCCAGCGCGCCTTTCCTGATATCAGGGTCGTGAAGGCTCTCAACACCGTGACCGCAGGCGTCATGGTGAATCCGAGCTTGGTGCCTGGAAGTCACGATCTCTTCATCTGCGGCAACGATGACGCGGCGAAGGCCGAAGTTACGCGGGTGTTGAAGGAATGGCTCGGCTGGGAAACGGTGATCGACGTAGGCGACATCACCGCGGCGCGCGGCACGGAGATGCTGATGCCGCTCTGGATCCGGCTGATGGGCGCCGTCGGATCGCCCATGTTCAATTGGCACGTGGCCAGGGAGGGCGGTACGGGCTGAGGGCGAAGGCGAGGCCGGCGTCCACCGTCGGATCGCCGCCCCGCCGTCCTCACCACCCACTCAGCCTGAGTAACCCGCGACCGCCTGGTTACTCCGCAGCGGCCACCACGCTTGCGCCAGCTACTCTGCGCCCGCCGTCCATGTCCTCCAAACCGGCTGTGGCTCCATTCCCGGCAATCGGCAGGCAAATGATCGGAGGGTCCTCGCATGGTCTCACGGCCAGAACAGCGCGGGTCGCCGCCTCGGCGCCATCGGAGCTTCGGACATGGAGTCGAACTGTCGCCATGCCGCCGGCGCTCGCATCGATCGGGAAGGAGTACTCCCCAGCTGAAGCGGCCGATCGCACCTCAGTTTCGTGGCCGCCGGGCTCTACCAGGACCAATCGCAGATCGAGCGGTGCGGCTGCGCCCTCGACTCGCCAGCGCGCGACCACCTCGTCGCCGCCGCCGTCGCGACAGAAGCGACGCGGCTCGGCTTCGAGATGCACTATCACGGGATCCGGCGCCGGTGCGGCGTCGGTGCGGGCCGGACCGACTTGAACCGTGGTTTCCGAAGCTGCGATTTCCCCGTCCGAATCACGCGCCGTCACGACGACGGTGTGCTCCCCGGGAGATAGTCCGTCCCTTCGGCGATGAGCGCGCCGTCGACCGACCAGAGCAACGTGGCTGGGTCGACGTCGCCATCTTCGCGATCCGATCCGATCGCCAACAGCCCGGCGGCACCGGTTGCGAAGGCGGTCCCTTCGCCCGCCGCGACGATCTTGAGCTGCGGCGACTTCTTCGCGACCGAGAAGGAACTGGACGTGACGTCCATCGCGCTCAGGAAACCATCGCTGGCAGTCACACGGATGAGGGCGCGGTCGCCGCCGGGCATGTCCGCTGCATCGAGATCGAGTGACTCAGCGGGGTCGTCCATTGCGATCTCGATCCACGTCCGACCTTCGTCGGGGCTGTATTCGACACGGTGCACAACGGCGTCGCCGTCCAAGTCCTGGGACTGCCAGCCCACAGCGTAGTTTCCGTTCGACTCCCAGGTATCACCCGCGCCCGGCTCGGTCGATAGGATTGTCGGCGCGTTGCTGCTTCGCACGCGTTGGGCGATCTCGGTCTCGCCGACGAGCGCGACGAGGCGGTGGCCTGCGTCATTCGGCGGGACATAGGCCGTGAAAGACGCGGTGGGACCGTCATCGTCGTCAGCGGTCCACGCCACCTTCACCGGCGTGGTGCTGAGCACGCCGCCCTCGTCGTCGCGCAGCTCGAGCGTTATCTCACCCGCTTCATGGACGGGCGGCGGCTCATCCAAGGTAACAGTGTAGAGCGGCGCGATGACCGCCTCTTCTGCCGAGATCCGGCCGCGGACGAGCATGTAGTCGCCCGGTGTGAGACCGGCGGTTCGCGCGCCCGTATCAACCGCGACCGAGCCGCCTGCATCTCGGCCATGCGCGAGGTCGACGCGGTCGCCCGCGTTTTGACCGAGTTCGCGGTCGGTTCGGTCAACCGTATCGCTTCCAAGCCCGATGTCGACTCGATCGCCGGACTCTAAGTCGGCCGATAAGCTCCGATGGTATTCACAATAGTCCGAGGTGCCTGCGCCGAACTTGTCGAGCAAGCGGCAGTAGTTTCGCGGCGAGATCCAGTAAGGATCGCCGTAGGACATCAGATCATGAGCGTGCGGCTTGTCGGGCCTCGGTTCGCCAGGGTCCATCGCCTCCATCGTGCGCGTGTTGAAACCAAACTCGCCGATGCCGCCGTGCGGATACGGCCATGAATCCTCGCACTCGACATAGCCGATGCCCATTATCGTGACGCGTAGGCAACCTTCTCCGTGGTCTTCGCCCGCGTGCTTGAGGCCGGCGGTATGGCCGACCTCATGGGCGGCTGTCGATTGATCGGCCACGTTCCCGATCGCGCAAGCGTAGTCGAGCTTGCTCAAACCACGCGTCCAAGTTCCGACCGCGGTGTAAGGGATGAGGCCGAAGATGGTGTCGTAGGTGTACTTTTCACAGAGCTGCGTGAGGAGATCATCTCGGAAGCTTCCGTTAGTATCCGTGCTGTCGCCACGTTTGATACGCCGCACCGTGTTCGAGATCAGGACTCCACCTTCGGCTACCGGGTAAAGCCGCTGGACGAAGCCCGGCATGCTCGCCTCCATGCCCGCCGCCTCGCATAGATCGGTCGGCGTACCGGTTCCGCCGACACTTGAGCCGATCTGCCTGTCCCAGAACGTGCACTCGGCGGATTCGGCCGTCGCTGTCCGCTCGTTCGCGGTGCCCTTTTCAACCGTGATGTAGACCGGATTCACCTGCAGGGCTCCGGTCCGCTTGAATTCGACGTCGTAGATCGAGAGCTGGTTGTTGGCGAGACACTCGGGCGCCGCGCATTCCTTAACCGTGGACGGCGTGTTGATTTCCGCGATAAGGCGCAGTTGAAGCGGACCGGGGTCCGGCACGGCGAAGGGATCAGCGTCTCGAATCCACGTCAGCGGCAAGATGAAGTTCCAGCTCAGACGAGCGTCGGCGCGAAGGGCGTCGAGCGTGCGGCCCGGGTCGAGCCGGATCCGGTGCCCGGCCGGCCCGCCGAAGCTTGCGACAGGTTCGAGGACACCGAGCGCCGTATCGGCGAGCGGACCGCTCCCGGAAAGGACCGATAGCCGCGCACGCACGCCGCTGATCGGCTGGCTCGCGCCGCTCAGCGCACCGTACACGCGAACGACTGTTTGCTTTCCCTTCACGAGCGGCACTCCCGCGTACTGGCCGCGATACGCGGAAGTGGAGCCGGGCGGACGAGGCGGAGAGAGCACCTTGTTCACGACCTGGGTGATCTCCATTCCGGCCACCGAGATATCCACGGTCGACGGCGCAGCCGGCAGCGGATCGCAAGCGCGATACAGTACAAGATCGTCAATCGCCTCGATCCCGTCGCCTTCGACCTCGAACTCGACTCGATGGATGTCGGCCGTCGCTGAGGCCTCAACTTCCCCGACGCCGACGAGCGGGTCGGATATGTTCCGTACACTCGGCAACGCGTCCTCGTCCAGGAGCGCACCGCCGATCGGCCGATCGTAGGCTCGAAGTACGCCGCCAGGACCACCGGCCCCGTCGATGCCTGCGCTCATGCGGACACGCCGTTGCGGATTGGTAAAGCGGATGACGAGCGGGCCGGCATGAACGCCCTCGATCGACCGCATTCGCGCGAAGCGATCCGTCGACCAGCCGGCAAGTTCGACGATGTGGCCGGGCCGGTCTTCTGGAAAGACCAAGCCGTGTTCGGAAAGGAATTGCGGTCCGAGAACCGCGCCGTCCGGCTTCCCCTCGAAGTACATCGGCGCCGGCGCGGCGGGATCCGGATGGCCCGGCGGCGGCGCGGGGCAGACCTCGGGCGGCGTGTCGAACGGCGGTACGAACGTGATCTCGAGCGGCATAGACACACCGGTGTGGTAGCCATCGCCGATCGAAACGGTGAGTTCGTTCGAGCCAGGGAAGAGCATGTTGGTGAAGTTAGCGACGTTGAGCGTGCGCTCTCCGGCGTTGAAGGACACCGGGTGCAGGTAAAGGTGGATTGGCTTGAGCGGATGGACAGTGTGCTGTCCGACCTCCGCGCCGTCGATGATTACCGTGGCGGCGATCGGCTCTTGCTCGAACCTCACGATGCCGCCGAGCGAAAATAGGTTCTCCGAGACAGTCGGCGGTAGCGGATCGAGTTCTACGACCGGCTCAGCAACGCTCAAGCAGGGAGGAGGTGGCGGCAAGGGGCGCTTGCCGAAGACGTCAAAGGTCAGGTCGTCGATCAGTTCTGCGCTCCCGCCTTGAATCTCGACTTCGATTCGACTGATGTCGCGTACGCGCACGGCGTCACCGCTCACAAAGTCGGGGCGTGTGCCGCGATCGATCGCAAGCACTGTCGTCACCGGTTGCTCGCCGCCGCCGAGCATGGCGGAGCTGATGGCGACCGGCTCGGATGCGTCTTTCCGGTACGCGCGCAGGGTCGCCTCGACGGGCACGACCGAACCCGGCCCCACACCGATGGCGAGCGCGACGTAGCTCTGCGGACGGGCGAAGTGAACGACGAGCGGACCGGAGAAGCCGACCGTCGTACCGCCCGCGGTGGCTTGCAAGGACTGGTCGGGCGAAATGGTGCCGGCGGCGGGGACTACGATCACCGAGCGCGAGTAGGTGGGATATAGCTCTTCATACTGCCGCTCGACGCTGGTCCCAGGCTCGATCGGCGTGACGCCGTCGGCTTCGGTTTCGAAGTCGATAACCATGCACGCGGCCACCGGGCACGCGACGGTCGGGCTAGGTGGTTCGAGCACCGGGGTGGGGTCGGGCTCCGCGACGAAGGGCAGCGTGCAGGGCGGAACCTCGACATAGCTCGAGTAGGCGCCGTCACCATGGCGATGTGAACGAAGACGAAAGCGAGGTTCCGGCGGAGCGAAATCGTCGTACTCGATCAGCCGTGTCCACGAAGTCGCGCTTCCCTTCGCCTCGCCGAGTTCGCTCCAAGTGCCGTCCCTGTTCATGACTTCCACGTGAACGTTGGTCGCGCCAATCGGTGGCTCCGCCCACTCGACGACATGCGCATCGAGCCCACC
Source organism: Anaerolineae bacterium (assembly GCA_038913135.1). Taxonomy (GTDB): domain Bacteria; phylum Chloroflexota; class Anaerolineae; order Epilineales; family Epilineaceae; genus JBCLES01. The sequence continues at coordinate 93,903 of JBCLES010000003.1, read as the reverse complement.
GCGCGGCCGGAAGATGGAGCAGACCGGGTCAAGCGGGGCATCGGGCGGTGGCACGAGTGTCACTACGGGCGTCTCGGTCGGGACCGCGGTCGGGGTGTCGGTCGGGCTCGTCGGGGTCGGGGTAGCAGATGGCGTCGAAGGCGCTGTCGCTGTGGGCGACGCGGGCCTTGTCGCGGAGGGCGTAGCGACGACCGTCGAAGTAGGCGAATTAGTGCGTGTTGGGGTGGGCGAACGTGTAATCGTCGGGGTGGGCGTCGGCGCGACAACGGTGATACGGCAGCGCGCGAGCTCGCGGTAGCCGCTTGGTTCCTTGATCTCAACGACGATATCGCGCGGTCCGGTAGTCGAGCTGAGAGTGGTGCCATCCTCGTTCGTCACGCCGTCGAAAACTGTGTGGTCGGCCTTGAGGATTGTAGAGCCGCCACCTATGATGCCCCGGATCCGAACGGTAGCGCTGCTGATCCCGTCGACCCGGTAGAGGTAGTCAAGCCATTCGCCGGTGGCATACACCGCCCCAGCATCGCAGCCCCGGCCACTGTAGATCGCCCCGTAAGGTGGACTGTAGCCGACGACGAGGCGAGGCGGGTTATGGCCGTGGGAGATCGGCTCGTGGCTCTGGAAAGTCCGTTCGGCGGAAGTGGTCGGAACCGCTAGGACGAAGAAACCATGATTGGGCTGGCTGCCGTCGACCCAGGCTTGGACGAGCTCGGTGGCGGGAAACGTGACATAGCCGCCGGTCGTGTTCGGGATCAATTGACGGGAAGCAGGGCGTCAAGCTGGTGAGCGGCGGCTGCGTATTCCATGTAACGCCGGTCTCGGACCAGGCTTCCTCGGCGCGGCAAGTTGAGACGTCCATCCAGCCGGCGCCGGAGACCGATGTGGTGTACATCTCGAGCCGAGCGTAGTTGATGGTCGAGCCGAAGGGGATCGAAGTCACATCGGCTTTGACAAGCGCGTGTCGCCACCGCCGCCCGACGGTCCCGCCGCCCGGAACGTGTTCGAGCGTCAGCGAGTACTCTTCGCCGAAGTTAGTGTCGGGAAAGCTTTCGTCGATGGTGGCATCGTCGCTGGCGGTCAGGACGGTTTCGTCCAGAGCTCTCGCTACGGTGCCTGGAATGTTGGGCAGGGCGGAGGAGCGCGCGACTCCCGGCAGCGAACCCAAAGGTGGGGCGGCGGAACGCGCGAGTCCCGCCAGCGGGCCGGCTAGGGCGGACGCGATGATGGCGGGCAGTAGTATGCGTGTCCCGAGCGACGGGCGTGGCGAAGTGGAGCGCGGATGGTCGGCGATGGTAACTCGGCTTCGAAGTGCCATGACGCCCCCCTTTTATTCCGCGCCGCCAGAGGTGGCCTCGCACGAGGGCTCGGACGGCAAGCGAGTGAAAAGTGTCGGCCGGGAAGCTTGGTGCCGCGGTCGGCGATAGTAGAGTAATCCGTATTTCAGGTTGTGACTGCACTCTTACTGAACTGCGCGAGAAGGGTGCGAATGACGACAGCAGCTTTCGCCCGCCTTGAAAGAAAGTGCTCAATAGAGCATCGGTACTCCAACCCGGCGCGGCGACGCCCGAATTGCGAGGATTATTGCTTGACGGCCCCTTAGCGCGCCCAATCGACGACGCCGTCTACAAGCCCCCCGCCACCTCGTTGAACGTCGTCGGCATGTAAAGTCGGGTGCCTGGGCGTGTCGGTGGGCCTCCTACGAAGTCGGAAGCCAGCCAGCCTGGCGTAGTCACAAGTGGGCGTTCGTGCAGCAACACCGCGAAGCCGGTCTCGTCGACAATCCGCAGCTCGACTTCGTACGGCCCATCGATACCCGATTCGCCTATCGGTCGGCCCGGGATGTCGAAGCTCAGCGGCAACGGGCCATCCGGAAGTTCGATTTCACGCTGTAGCTCGGTCGCAACTCGGCCGTCGCGGCCGATCATGACGACCGTGGCATGCGCCGGCCGTCGCGCATCTGTATCGACCTGGGCATATAGCCTCAAGCTTTCAATGCGGCCCTGTGTATCCCGCGAACCGATGAGCAGCGCCGCGTCGCCGTCAAGCCGAACCCCCGGAGCGATCACGGGCACGATCGAAGTGTGCTCGCGACGGAATTGCGTGCCCGCGTTCGTCACACCGCTTGCTCTTAGGCGAAGGGTCACGCCGCTCACCGCGCCGAGCGGCGCCGGCACCTCCGCGACGTACTGCGTGCCGCCCGTCCAATCAGGGCGAAGTGCAACGATGGGGCCGGTCTCAGTGGCGGTCGCGAATTCCGCCCAAATCTCCGCTTCGGCGATCGAGGCACCGGAATCGTCGAGCCATGCGCGGACCGTCGTAATTCCCCCGGCGGCGACAGCGGGCGGCCCGGCCACGCGAAGCTCGACGTTAGACTGCATGATCGTGATGAGCGCGAAATCGGCAGCGAACCCGATGGCGCGCAGCTCGACGCTCCACTTGCCGGGCATTGGGCGCGGGAGGTCATAGGCCGCCAGGCCTCCGTCTTCGCCTGGCGAATGCTGATATTGCCCGTCAGGCACGACCGCTTCGACTGTTTCCGGATCGATGCGAACGCCGTCGGGCCGAACTAGCGCGATCGCCATGTCTCCGCCGCGCCAAGCCGCGCCGATAGACGCGTGCCCGCCGTCGATATCGACCTCAAAGGCCGCGCTTTCGCCCGCCGCGAGCGTGCCCCGGATGGCCGGAGCATGTTGCGGTATCGCCTCGTCGTGCGAGTCGGCTAGGCCGCGCACCGCCGAACCTGACGGTGCATCGTTAATCCGCGTGATCACCCCGGGTGCGCAGCCTCCGGACGGCGAGCCGGCACCGCTGAGGATCTTCAGCAGGCAGTTGACGCTCTCCGCGCTCTCCTTGTAATGGTCGCGCGCGAACGGCGAGAAGGGCAGCGCGTGGGTGTCATGCACCGCCCAGCGCCTCACGTCGACTCCGGAAAGCGCGATGGCGCTTTCGGTCTGAACGACGGCGTCGTCTTCGCCGGAGAGGCCCCAAGATGTGAGCAGATGCCCGCGGGTTCCTCCGACCAACTCGTAATCGACGCCCGAACGGAGCGAGCGCGAGCTGTTGTAGCCGGTCATGCTCGTCACCGAGGCCTGGCAGGCGCCAGGATGGGCGTCGCAGGCGAAGAAGGGTTTGGTCAGATCCACGGCGAAGACCGTCGCTAGAAAGGCGTCGGGGATACCGGCATGTGGCGAGCCGTAAGTGATCAGACGATCCACGTCGCCCTTGTATCCGGTTCGCTCGACGAAGTAGCGGCTCACGATGCCTCCCAAGCTGTGCCCGACCAGCGTGACGCTCGCGCCCGGCGAGCCCACAAGCAAGCCGTCGAGCTGAGTTTGTAGACAATCGGCCGCCGCCGGGATTCCAATTGTCTCGTTCGCATTCGAAGTCCAGCGTGCAAGGTACGTGTCGTAATCGGCATCCTTGAAGGTCTCGGCGAGCCATCCAAAGTCCGTGTCGTCTTCTGGATAACGCTGCAGTCCGTCGGAGCACTTGTAGTCGGAATCGCCTTGCCCGAGAAAGCCTCCACCATATCCATGGACGAAGACCGCTTTAGGGCGCGGCGTCGGGCCGGTACCTGGGTCCGGAGTCGGAGTATGTGGCGCCGGTGTTCCCGTGGTCGGCGCCGAGTCTGCGCCGATCTCTATGAAACCGGTGTTGCAGAGGGGCGGCCTGCTAGAACACCCTTCGCGCCATTCGATAATGTAGTCGCCCTCCGATAAGCCCTCGAACTCGAGGTCGAGGGTGAAGGCGGTGACAACGGGCAGGCAGATCAGGTCGCACAACGGCGAACGGATCGTCAGGACGATGGTGTTGCCTTCGATCGTGATCGAAGTGTTGTCCGGACCCGGCGCACACGACCAACCGGACGTCCCTGTGACCTGAAGCGTGAATGCCTCGCCGGCTCGCGGCGACTCTGGCAGGGTTCTGAACGAATGCTCGGAGGTCAGGCACGAAAGGTCGTCGCCTCCGTCGTCGGACACAACATCGATGGCACGAAGATCCGGGTCGGCCAAAACCTCGATCTCTGAGAGCAGACTCGGCTCGTGGCTAGTGATGTCGTACACCACAATCCTGGCATCGGACGTGATGACATATGCATGCGTATCGGTGGTCGCGACGTCGATGGCGTCGATGGCGAGGCCGCCTTCGACGGTGCGAAGGTCGTCGGGCGCGCCGGGTTTAGTGTCGCCATGGACATATTGGCTGAAGAGCCCACCCATTCGATCAGCAACGTACACGTACCCACCGCTGAAGTCGATGGCCTCGGCGTCTCCCGGCGTCGAGAAGCCGGTCGATTCGAACGGTCTTGTCGGGTCGAAGACGGCGACAAGGTTCACGTCACCGTCGGCGATGAAAGCGTGCGGGTCGTCGAACACCAGATCGTTCGGACCCATCCCGTCGAACGAAAAGCTCCCGAGATCGACGGAGCCCATCGAGTGGGGGCTCGCCGGCCTGCTGATGTCTACGACGCTCATGGACGACGAGCACAATCCCGCGATCCCACCGCAGGCGGCGAACAGCACGTACATCCGGCCGGCGTCTACATCGAGGCCGCGAACTCCGCCCCAGGAGCCCTCTTCAGGCACCCAACGGGCCACGGCGCGTGGTTTAGGCCTAAGCTCGAAGACATCGACGCCGCCGGACGGAACCATGTCGGGGAAGGCCGGGTTGCAGCAAGACCACCCCACATACGCATGCTCACCGTCGATACTGACGCGTTCGGCATAGAGCCCGAACGCGAACTCGGACTCAGGGTCGAGATCCAGACGGGCGACGCTTGTCGGGCTGGTCGGCACGCTTACGTCGATGAACTCCACGCCGTCGCTACCTGATGCAAGGATGGCCCAACTGTCGGTGGCGGCGATGTCACGATATCCGTGGTCGTCATATGTGTCCTCGGGCGGCTTGATCCGTGTCGCGCGCCCCGCCTCGGACATTCCGCGCGGGTCTGACACGTCCCAAGCCAGAAGGCCGCTCACTAGCGCCGCGAAGCCGGGCAGGCCGTCCGTCGCGAGGTAGGCGTGCACCGTTTCGAGCGGCGACAAGGCGGCGAGTTCGAGCGGCGACAATGCGGTGACTCGCGACGCGTGAAGTGCAAGCCACACCCCGCAGACGAGAGCCGCGACGACGGCGGCGAATGCGCCGAAATTCGGAAACCAGTATCGATGAACGATCCGCATGAGCCTTCCCTCCGATCCGAGTCAAGCGCGGCAAGTCGAGCCGTCGAACGTCAGGATCAGCCGGATCTCTGCGACCCGGAGGGATCGGCTCGCCTTCACATCGGAAACTTACCCCAACTTTGGTGGCGGCGCGAGTCGGGTTTTGGGCGGAAGGGGGCGGGGACGGGGACGCGCCGTGGTCGGATCGTCCATGGGATCTCCTTTTCGGATGAAGTGGATTGGCCCACCCAGCGCTCCAGCGTACGATTGTGCGAAGCTGAGGCTGTGACACTTCCAGTTATACTCGACGTTCTCCGCCCAGATTAGCCCGTTAGGGATGCAACCACGTCCAGATCGACACCCGGATAGGCTTACACCACCGTATCGCCAGGCATGCGCGGCGACTTTGCGGAAGCGGTTGGCAATGGCGCCGTCGCTATCGGAGGATCCCATGAACTTCAGCCCCGAGGAATGGCGCCAAATCCGCGCCACGCTCCACGCCAACCCAGCCCGCTACGGCCTCCCAGCCCGCGTTTACGGCTCAGCCGTCGCCGGGTCGTTCAACATTCGGAAGCTCGGCGCCGTCGAGTCGCGCGACGAGGACACGTGGCGCTTCCTCGCAGACATCTGCCGGCACTTCGACCTCTTGGCGATCCAGGAAGTCATGCCGAACACGTCCGGCTTAGAGCACATTGTCGACAGGATCGGGCAGGACTTTGGGCTGATCTTCTCCGACACGACCGGCGCTTTCCCGAACGAACCGGGCCTGGATGAACGGCTGGCATTCATCTATAACCCGAGCGTCGTGCGTCGGCGGGGGGTCGTGACCGACGTCACTTACGATAGGACGAAGGTGCTGCAGACGCTCGCCGAGAACCTCGACGACATCGCAGACGCGCTCGCGCCCGTCGCTAACCAGCCTGGCGTGGCGGCCGGCGATATCGCGGCGATCAAGCTGCCCACCTTCCTCGCCTTCATCCGAACACCTTTTGGGGTCGAATTCGAGCTCTTCGGCCACCCTGGTTCCGAGCGCTATCAATTCATGGCCGTCAACGCGCATCTGAACTTCGGCCAATTCACCTCCGACAGGCGCCAGGAGTTCAGCGCTCTCCTGAAGTGGCTCCTGGGCACTATCCACGCCAGTGACGCGAGCGCGTCGCGCAACCTTCTTCTGCTCGCGGACCTCAACTTGGACTTCGAGAACCCGGTCAACGATTTGCCGCGAATCATCGAAGAGATACGCGACCTGAACCTCAGGGCCGGCGACGACGTGAACGTGCTCTTCCCTCTTCTCGATCCCCATCCCAATTCGGTCCAGTTGCTCGCTGCCTCGGGTGAACCGATGCGCACGAACGCCCGCGTCGATCAGACCTTCGACCAGATCGGCATCTTTTCAAGGGACGCCCGCCTGCGCACCAAGTTGTCGCAGGAAGTGTTAGGCGTCGAGGAACGCGGGCCGGACTACGGTGTGATCGACTTCGTCAACCTGTTCGCGGAAGCGCTGCACGGTCATGGCATCAACGATTTCCCGAATAAACAGTCCCGCGCCGACTTCTTCGCCCGCTTCGAGCACAGCGTGAGCGACCACTTGCCGATCTGGTTCCGGTTCAGGCAGCCGGATGTGCCGGCGGGGGATGTGCTGGGCGAGTGACCTGACGGCGATTGAAGGCTGGTGAAGATATCATTGGCGGAGCTGAGATGGGATAGGACGATGGCGATCGCGTCGGGAAGCGGGGTGATGTGGGCGACTATCTCGGTACGGGGTCCATGGGACCGGGTCAACTCCTCGGTGTCATCCAGCGGTGCCGGCACGGCTTTGGCGACGGGCTCCTTGGTCATCAGTAAGCGTTCAGGTGGGTTCGGCACGCACGGTCTTATTCGCGCCGAGTCCCAGGGGCGCGACACCAGCGGCGCTTTGGGACGGGAAGATCCCAGTTCGCACGGGTGGGGGCCCTCGGCGCGCCCGAGTTGAGTCCACAAACTCGCAAGAACGGTTGGAATGGTGACGTAGATTACGCTACCGGATTACTTCACCGCGAACAGCGTGGACTTTCGGGCTCCACGCCGGCTTCGCCGACCGGGCGCATATTGGAGGGTATATGAAACCGTTCAAGGAGACTGGTTGAGTTACGCCAGACCCGCGCCAGATGCATCATTGCGGTGGGATTCTGTCGAGCCGAGATTTTCGCCGACTTGCTACTGCAACCCCGTCTCGATCGCGAGGCGGATCGCTTTCCACCCTTGGATCTCAAACCATGAATCGATTGGCGCGACACTCTTTGTCTCATTGTTGGGCCCATTGGCCGTGGCGACTCGGTCTGTTGGGATTGGCGCCTACGTGTCTCATCCTCCTCCTCGCCACTCCGGCGATGGCTCAGCAGGGGAACTCCGGCGCGCCGGTTGCCGGCGATAACGAGGTCGTGGAGGCCGTGATCACTCGCGCCGTTGCCGAAGAACTCGTCGATCTGTACAACGGTGAACAACAGCTCCTCCAGACGCTCGAAGTAGAACTGGTCTCGGGCGACAGGGCGGGCGAGACCTTGACGATCGAAAACGGCCAGTGGGCCTCCGTCGCGGTGATCCGCTACGAGGTCGGAGACCGAGTGGTCCTAGGGGTGTCAGGTGATGCCAGCGGCGAACCCGTCTACTACATCACCGACTACGTACGGAGGGCGCCGATGCTGTGGCTCTTTGGCCTCTTCGTCGTGGTGTCGATCGCGGTGGGCCGAAGGCGAGGAGCCGCCTCGCTCGTCGGGATGGCCGTATCTTTCTTTGTGATCTTCGTGTTTGTATTGCCCCAGATCAATGCGGGTCGTGATCCGATCGCCGTCGCCATCATGGCAGCGGCGCTTCTCATCCCAGTCACGTTTTCTCTGTCCCACGGCTGGAGCTGGAAGACAGCGGCCGCCGTGGCGGGCACTCTCGTATCACTCGTGCTAACGGGGCTTCTGGCGCGTGTCGCGGTGGATGCAACAAGGCTTACGGGATATGCCTCGGAGGACGTATACTTCTTGCAAGCTGCGTCACCTGGACAGATCAACGTCCGAGGATTGCTCATGGCGAGCATCGTCATTGGCTTGCTTGGTATCCTGGATGACATCACCATCTCCCAGGCTGCGATCGTGCAACAGATGCGACGAGCGCTTCCAGAGGCACCGCTCTTGGAGGTCTACCGGCGGGCGATGGACGTAGGCCGCGATCACATTGCGTCCCTGGTCAACACGCTCGTTCTGGTTTACGCGAGTTCAGCGATGCCACTTCTCCTGTTGTTCACGCGGGACGAGTTGCCGTTCCGACAGGCCATTAACTACGAGGTGGTCGCCGAAGAAGTGGTGCGCATTCTTGTGGCATCCACTGGGTTGATCGCGGCTGTGCCCATCACGACGGCTCTGGCCTGTTGGCTCGTTGGACGAAGTGCGTTCAGCGATGCCGACGACGACGATGGCTTCGTTCACCACGGCCACGCGCATTGAGCCAGCGAATTCGGAATTCGAACCGTCTGGACTGCACTCGGGATCCTGGCATCATAACCCGCATCGAACACTTCGCCAGCGAAGTCCCCGGTGTCGAGCGCGTTGCGAACGCGCAAGCCCGGTGGGTCGGCCACCACATTCTCGCCGCGCTCGTCATCATCGTGGACTAGGAGCTTCTGCTCGTGGAGAGCCAACGCGTTGTGGCGAATGTGCGCTCGGTGCTATTCGAGGCGGTCCCGCATTTGGGACAGGCGCGGATTCAAGTGGACCCGAGATATGAGCATAAGGGACCGGCCGAAGGCGAGCAGAGGCCCAACATCCTGCCTCCTCGCTATCGGGACACGACTCCGAGTGCGGCGCCACCGGCGCAAGAGTATACTTCCGCCCAGGCATCTCTTCGACTTCTTAGGAGCGGCGTTCTTGAGCGCCTTGACGGCAACGCTGCTCGCAACAATTGGCGTGAGCTTGCTTTCGTTGGTCGGCCTGCTTGTGACATCGATGCGGGTGTGGACTGCCACGCTCGAGCTCCAACTACTCTCGTTCGCCGCCGCCGTCCTAATCACGACCAGCTTGCTCTCTCTGCTGCCGGAGGCCTTGGAGAGGGCTGACGGGAAGCCTGTGCTCACGGCCACTCTGGTCGCGATAGTGGGTTTTTATCTGCTCGAGCGGGCTCTCGATAACGCCAGGGCTGTAGAGAACGACCATCACGTCCGGCCAGGTCACGCCTCAAACGCCCGCTATCTGATCTTGCTTGGGGACTCAGTTCACAACTTCGTCGACGGCGTGGTGATCGCTGTGGCCTTCATGATCAGCCCCGCGACCGGTTTGTCGACTACGCTCGCCGTCGCCGCGCATGAGCTACCGCACGAGATAGGAGACTTCGCGATCCTCGTGCGCAGCGGACTGCCGAAGGCCACGGCATTGGCTCTTAATCTGCTCACAGCCTTGACAGCAGTGCTTGGTGGGTTGGCGGCTTTCACCTGGCGCACGTTTGTCATGTCTAACCTGACTTGGTTGATTGCGGCAGCGGCTGGCATGTTCCTCTACATAGCCATGGTTAACTTGATCCCTGAGGTCCAACACTCGGGCCACGGAAGGCATGGCATCCAAACCCTACCCTTCTTGTGCGGGGTGACCCTCATCGTTCTGATAGGCGCACTCCTGCCGCATGAAGATGCGAGCCACTCAGCAGGGGCCGGGGACCATTTGGCTGCCGCCGTTGGGTCATTCCCCGCCGCTGGCCTAGGGGTTGCAGTAGCAACTCCGCGGATTTCTCCGCTTACGACAGTCGGTGAGCCTTTGGTCAAGTGAGATTCGGGACTGCCGTGTCCAAAAACGACCCTCTTTGACACACCGTTTGGCCAGTGTCCGTAAGGGTTTACCGGCTACCACAGTACCCCTTTCTGCGCGGGCAGACAATAGAGGATTTTGGAAACCGCCCGATGCAATCGTTGAGTTACACCGGAACCCCAACTTGCAGTGAACCGCTCCGCCTCCGGCGTTTCAATCTCGGCTCATACTATTCCGAGTCGCGGCAATCTTCGTCAGTCCGACACCCTCGGCGGGCCCATATCGAAGTCGTCTATAATCGCCTCGCTCACGATCCCGATTGTACGTAAAGTCAAACAAGAAGTGCGCGCGCTTCCCAAGCTGAAAGAACGTTGCATGTGCCGCATTTAGGTCGTCGGGGCGAACAGCCGTGATGCTGGCGTTTTCGGGGATCTCTACCCGTTCATCAAGAGTAAGGGCGGTCGCGTCAATGCCTTCGGCTTTGACGAGGAGCTCCACCTCGCTATTCAGCCGCACCTCAGGACTACGATCGGTCCAGAGAAGAACCTGGAAGCGGTCCAGTTTGATGGGTGTGACCACAGCGCCAAGGGCCGCACGGCGTTGAACCTCGGGCTCAACAAACAACTGGACGATTTCTTGAAGAAAGCCCTCTTCGGCCGCTCCCCCGGATTCTTGGTTATCGATGTTCTTGGAGTTTGACACTCAATCAAGTCCCCTTCGGTTTGTAGCCCCACCACCAGACTCTTTCGATTAGGGCGACGCGCCACCTGTATCAAGGGCGTCATGCTCTGCAGCGGACTGATGCTCGTGCCACGTAGACCAACGTTCCTTGTCGCGACGATATAGGTCGTCATCTTCCACTCGGGGCCGCAGCGCCGGCACGTCGTCATCACGCTCTGCACAAATGATCATCCTGTGAGCGTGCTCCGCAATGATCCGACGAAATAATCCTGCGTGTTCGGCCGACACTCGGGAGTCACGCTGCGGAGGGCGCTTCCCAACCTGTGTGTATAGAAGGTGCTGCGGCCCTAGAGGCAAGAGTATTTCGGAGCCCGGCCTGTTCCATCCTCCGCCAAAATCGTAGCTTCCGCCCTTCGCGTTATTCAGGCGCACTACCGGATTGTCGGTCGTAAACCACCGAGAACCCTCAGGGGGCCGTAGCACCGTCCATTTGTGTTGTTGCAGGATCGACAGCGTTGACGTAAGCAGCCGGCGCATGCCCCAGAGCCAAAGGCCACGACCAATAGTAATTTCAACGCCGAGCCGGCCTGTTTCTCCATCCTCACCGGGCTCTAACATAACACGGAGCGGAAAGCCATCGGATTCCTCTGTGGCCACTTCTGGTAAGGGCTTGCCGCCCTCCACGGCCTTCTCGATTGCGCGCATCGTCTCTTGGAGAGACGTCTCCATGCCTTCCGAAAAGTCTTGTTCCCAGCGCGCCAATCCAGCCTCGAACCGCGCTGGAGTTCGCACATCTTGGGCTGCCGCAAAGCGTATCAAATGACGCCAATCACTCCGCGTCATTCGCGCGCCCGAAGTTGCTGTTTGTAGTGGCGCCGCTGCAGGACTCTCGAACTCTTGGTCGAGCCACTGTTCAAACTCATCCGTTTCGACACCAGCAACGATGCGGACATACAGGTGTCTGTGGAAGGCAGCCCCGCGCGGGGAAACTCGCTTCCAGGGTGGGACAGCATTGTGGGAAACCAGAGTCCTGTAGATCCACACACGGCCGTCATCCTGCGCCCACTGTTTCAAGTACATGCAGGGCAAATAATGGTTGTCCCGGCGCAGCGGTTTGGTCATAACCTTCAAACCCTCTCCACCCTCTACGTTTTGATAATCTTCTGCAAGATCGTGCTCAGGCGGTCGGATCTGCGGATCAGGATAGACTTTCCGTACCCGTTCAGATGGGTCCGGTGGTCGGACCGTTGCGTTCGATCTAGCGGCGGCCTAGGTTGGACACCATCATGGAACAGTTGAGCGCGAATTGAGTCATCGTCCTCCGTTTGCCGCTGTCCAATCGGATCTGGTTGCCGGTGGCGCTAGACCGAGCGTGAGCGCTCAGCGCCGTTTGCCGGCCCACGGGAGCAGCGCCGGTCTGGCGTCGGGATCCGGAGGCGGCGGAGAAGGCGGCATGCATTCCGGGATCGCCACGAGAACCTCGTTGTTCGTCTCGTCGGTTTCGCGTACGACGTTGTCCGGATCGACCCGATAGCGTCGTGTCAACGAGCCGGGGTCGAAGATCTCGTGCGCCTCACCCGGCCCGAGCCCGCCCGGGATCTCCCACCGCGGGCCCGCGCTCGAGACGACGCTGAACGGTCCGGTGGTGGCGATACCGACGTTCATGATTACGAGCCGAACGCCTCCGTTGGCGCAGTCGAAGCCGGCGCGCCCAGTAAGGTCTGCGCCATCGCTGACGGGCGTCGGGGTCGGATCGACTCCGGACGGCGCGTAGCGCAGCATCAGCTCGGGCGCCGTTCGCGACTCGCGGCTGCCCGCGACGAGAAAGGCGCCGAACGACGGCGTGGGGTCCGCCGCCCGCACGTCGATCGACAGACTGTGATTCGAATCGCGATCGGCAAGCCAACGCTCTACGAGTGGGCGCACATCGATGGCCGCCGTCCCGCATCGGCCGTCCTCGCACGGCCCCCATGGGACGTCTTCTCTAACTGCGGGGCTGACGAACATGGGCAGGGGCCCGGCGCCGGTCACGCTCAACTCGTCCCAGGGGCTCGTCACCGGGCGAAGATAGAGCGCGAACGTCCCGAAGTCTGGTCCCGGGAATTAATAGTACGATATGCCGGCATAGAGCATCTCGAGTTCGAGCGTCGCCTGTTCGAGTGCCAATCCCGGCTCCGTGGTCGGAATTGCGAAGCGGAGCAGCGAACGCTCATCAGGCGAAAGATGGTTCCAGCCCCCACGAAGCGTGCCCTCCGACCCGCGCGGTGTCGCGTCAGGCTCGACGGTCCCGATGCCGGATGGTACGTCCATCGGCATCTGGACCCACGTATCCGCCACCGGCGTGATCCAGACGATGACGTCGGGAGCTGCGCTGCGCTCGTCGCCCGTCGGCGCGGCCCCAGCCCGGTTGAGGAACGTGAATGCGCTGAGCACGAGAACGATCCCCGTGGCGATGGACGCAGATCGCGGGTGCGCGTTCACGTGGACGGACAGTGCGAAGGCGGCATCGCAGCGCGGACGTCAGCATCCCTGGCGTGAACAAGAAACGCGAAGACGTCACGTTCCTGCAACATGAGTGACACCACAGCGGAGAGAATGCGTTCCACGAAGCGACTCCCTACTTCAGAGTCCGTACCGAAGCACTTCATGCCCCAGATCACGGCCCGGCTGAAACACCGCTCGACGAGGTTGTTCGTCGGCGGGCACGACATGCGAGCTCGCGGTGTCGAAATCGACCGTTTCCTTTACCGCGTCGGGCCAGTCTCGGCGCGGGCTGCCGGCTCCCAGCCTACCACCTCGAGCCCGGGCAAGGAAATCAGGGGTTTCGAGACGGTAATAGTCTCGCCGTTCGACTGGGACTGCCCCAGTCAACCACAAAGCCATCGCCCCCTACCGCGCAATCCCGAAATTGGCCGTCACAACTGCCGCAATGGGATGGAGCTCGGCGCGCGCCACACCGGCTTCTGTGTATTCATAGCTGTCGCTGTCGCAGACCGCAACGTCGGGGCCGGCGATTCTGACGACATATGAGCCTGGGGTTTCGACGTCGTGAATTTCGTAGCAACCGGCAGGACCTGTAGTCGTCCTGGCAACGAGCTGATCGTCACTGCCGCCGTGTTCACCGTCTGCGCCAGCCGCGTAGAGTTCGACCGATGAGCCTTCGACGGCCATGCTGCGTTGCCGCCATTGGCAACTCGAGTCCAGTCCGGCAGCCACGAAGCCGCTGACGATCCCTTTAAAGCCCGGGCCGGGATAGGAGCCGTCGGCGGTCCGAATGGGCTCAACAGAGCAGTCCGGTGGCTGGGCTCTACGGCCGAAACTCATCGCGTCCGCCGTCTGCGTGGCCGAGTTGGGTACTGGTGGGCGCCCGCTGTTGGCCGATCGGCACCCCTGAGCCATTAGAACTGAGGCAGTCATAAGGAAACCTACGGCTGAGAGGGCAATCCCTCGATGGAGATATGAATGCACGGCCAACCTCCTGCACACATTGTCTCGAAAACGACCGTTTTCTTCAACCTGTCGGCCCAGTACCCTCGCTGGCTGCTGGGCTCCCAGCCTACCACGCCTGACCCGGGAGAGGAAATCAGGGTCTTCTCTACCACGCTCAGTCCCACCCTAGCTGGATCCGATTCCGATGCGGCCTGAGTCGCTCGCACGATCTGTCTCACGCTCTGAGTATTTTTGTCCGTGTTAGTCAGTTAGATGTCTTGAATTATTGAAGGAGATGCCTTACAATGAATCGATGATGCGACCATTTGATCTAGAACGATCAATGAAGGAGGCAGAGCTTCGACTGCCACCCCAACGTGCGGCAACGGCACGCCGGCCCCGCTCGGACGCCGGGAAGTCGCGCCTGCCGGATGCGGTCGCCGCCGCTTTGCTCGACATGCTGCGGCGGCAAGAGCGCCCGCCGATGCGCGAGATGCTGGATGAGATCGCGGCGGTCTGTCGGCGGAAACGCGAAACGATGCCATCACGGGCGACGATCTACCGGTTCATGGCCAACTGCCCGCCACGGCAAGTTCGCATCCCAGGGCTGCCCGACTCAGTGCGGGAGTCCCTGTACAACCTAGACCTCGACGGTGTGGTTCCGGGTCATCAGCTCGCGTTCTACGCATTCAGCTTTGGCGACATCCGCGCCTTGAGCTTCGCGGCCGGGCTGCCGTGGCTCGATCTCTACCAGGCCGATCGGATGCGAGGCTGGCGGCCAAAGAGCCACGGGCTCTTGCGCGCCGTGATGCTCCGGCGCGGGATCTGACATGAACGAAGGCGCATACTCGCCGGAGCAAGTGATCCCAACCGAACTGGCAGAAGCGGTACGCCACCTGCCGTTCTGGTTTGTAATCGGCGGCCACGCGGTGCGGAGTCTCGTCCCATACCGGCCCAGCCGAGACGTTGACTTCGGCGTCAATGCTCCCGAGGAACTCGACACGTTGATCACCGAGCTGTCGAATTCAGGCGAGGTCGAGATCAGCGAACGAGCCGGCGGCACGGCTCACTTCCGGTGGAACGGCATCAACGTGTCGGTATTCGTGCTGCCACTACTGCAGCCCTACGTCGTAGATCGGCGCCTTGGTACAACCGGCATCCTTGCCACCAAGCTTCACGCCATTCTCGACCGCGGGACACGCCGGGACTTCTTCGACCTCTACGTCACGCTGCAAAGCCAGCGCCTTGGAGTCCTCGAATGTCTGCGGTCGATTCGCCAGGTTTACCGGCAAGACGTGAACGAAGGCCTGCTTCTGCGTGCGCTGACCTACTTCGCTGACGCGGACTTGGAAGCGCCGCTGCCCGGTGAAGGACCGCACGACTGGAAGGCGGTAAAAGAGTACTTCATGATGAACGTCGGCAGCCTGCTCGTGCCGCCGGATGTGCTGCTGGAAATCCAGAGCAACCGAGTCGACGTGACCGATTATACCGCGGGCGGGTCATCGCCCGGCTGAGTCAGTGGTGCTGAACCACGAAGCGCATGTTAGCAAAAGCTGCGCTGGTGAGCTTGTCCCGGTCTAGCGGACAGGGTCTTGCGCCAAAGACCCATTGAATTGCGATGGAAATCCCTAAGATCACTAAGGGTGGAACTCCGGAATCTTTGCCGCAAACCTTGTCTTCCAGTCCCCTGGATCGTACTCGAGGCTGCCGTCAGCGTGAACCCGGTCCAAGAATCCACCGCCAAAGACATTCCCATAATCAGTGGGGAAGCTGTTGCCTGTTGTGCGCTCGGTACACCCGATGCCGGCATGCCGGGCAACGACATGCGCGACAGTTGCCATATCAGTCCCACTGCCATCACCGAGAGAAACAGGACCACTACGACCATCAATTTCGTGACGCGCAGCTGACGCTCCTCTTCTGCGGCCGGATCGGTCATGGGCCAGGTGTAGGGGTCGGATAGGCTAAATCCGACACCGCGAAAGGACCACAAGGATGACATTCGCTGGACGACTGGACAGCCAGCGCGAGCGGAGGGGGCTCGGAGGGTCTCACGGCCGACGGGGTCGAGTGGAATGCGGTCTGAACAGGGCCGGCGAGCGTGTGGATGTTGAGCGCGAAGAGGCCGGCGACGAGCGCGGCGATGGGGAGGAATTCTACGGCAGTTGGGGGCAATCCGGACCTGTCGCGCCCCGCCCATACGACCGCCACATTGAGTACGGCCGCCCAACCGACGACGAGGAGCACGCTGATCGCCGCCAGGGCCCCGTAAAGCAGGCGGCCCTGCGCCGCACTGAGGTGCGCGTTGTGCGCCAGAAAGGCCACCCAGGTCGTGGCGAAGATCGCTCCGAGCGCAGCCGCGCTACGACGCGGCACCGCGCTACGGCGAAGTGCGAGCGGCACGCCGAGAACACCGACGATCGTGAAGAGAGCGAGCGCAGCGTAGGCTGCGACGTGGAGCGGCACGGTCATCGAACCCAGCATACCCCAATAGCTCTTGAACACCTTGAGCAGGAAGGCGCCCTCGAAGGCCAGGTCGAGCATCGACCCATCCACGGCCAGCGCCGAATGGGCATCGCGCATAGCGACGTTGGCCAACGGGCCTCCGTATCGGTATGTGTTCAAAGCCAGCCAGACACCGCAGATCGCGAGCGCGGCGGCCGCGAACACGGCCGTGCGGCGGATCCGGGAAAGCGCGTCGCCCGGCATGAGCAGCAGCGAGGCGAAGACGACGGCGCCCACCGGGACCATCGAATACTTGGTGAGTATCCCGAGCCCCACCACTACACCTATGGCCGCCGGCGACGACACCGCCGATCGCAGTCGGCGTCCGGACAGCGCCTTGATGAGCTGCAACGTGACGAGCGCGCACCACAGCGTGGACAGCGAGTCGTTTGTGATGACGGCGTGGTGGTGGGCGAATTGCGGCGTAAGTGCGGGCAGCGCCGTTGCGCCCAGGGCAAGGTGACGCCGGCCGCCGCTAACCTGGAGGGCGGTCGCGTGTATCAGCAGGAGTGTGAAGACGCCGAAGAGAGTCGACAACAGGCGCAGCCGGCGAGAGGGCCGGGCTTCGGCGGGGGAATAGCTCGCGGGGTCCATTACATTCGCGACGACTAAATTCTCCCAGCTGAAGGCGGAATTCTCCTGCAACGTCTCAGGGACGAGCCGCGGTCCCCCGGCCGCAGCGACGACGCTCCCCGCGACCAGGTAGTACAGCGGAGGTTGCACCGCCTCCCAGGACGTACCGATCGCCGGCAGCGCGCGCTCCCGCACGATGTGGTCGACGTACAGCGCATGACCGAGTTCGTCGGCGCCCTCCATGATCGGGATCCGCCAGGCGTATGCGACGGCGATGACCAGATAGAGGGCGATGACGGCGACGAGTCCGGCGTGGCGGGCGATCACGTTGTATGGGTCTCCTCGAGCGATCGGGGAGCGATTATCGCCTTCTTCATCCGCCTGAACCAATCGGCGATCTGCTCCTCGCCCGGAAGCGGCATGACAATCACTCTTGGTTGCTGCGATTCCGCTTCTCCGGCTTCACACGAGATCTTCAACCCGCAGACCGTCACTTCATCGAGCTTCCGATAGGCCTCGAACTGCTCTTCGCTGAACCATTGCACGGCATTGCTGTCATGCGGAAGGCGTTTTCGAACGATTGCGATAGTTCCTCACCGCGGCCGGGTAGGCTTCCATCACTGCGGGCTTGAGCACTGGTCACGGTGGATCCGCTTCTGGTTCCCGAAGAGCTTCTTGACGCGCCGTTTCCCAAGTGGATAATGGACGCATCGCGTGTCGCCCCCACGTTATGCGGGCGCTTCGCGCCGCGACGAGGATGAGCCGCTCGTCCGCGGACCGGCCACTTCCCGGTAAGGAGCGCCGCATGTCCGACGACCCGATTTTCCAGCCTCTCGAGTTCCCCAACCTCACTGTCAAGAATCGGATCTTCCGGTCGAGCATCTCAGGCAAGTTCGACAACTACGACGGATCAGGGACGCAGGCCCGGCTCAATTGGGAGACCAAATTCGCGCGCGGAGGCGCGGGCGCGATCATTTCTTCGTTCGTACCGATCAACGTGCGAGGGCGTATTCAGCCCAATTACGCCATGATCGACAACGACGACAAGATCCCCTTTTGGCGTGCCGTCGGCGAAGCGTGCCACAAGTACGATTGCAAGTTCATCATGCAGCTCAGCCACTCGGGGCGACAGCAGGACGTACCCGGGCTGGAAAACCATCTTCACGTCGGCATGTCATCGACCAGCGACAAAGACACATTCCACGGCTTGTTGTGCAAGGCGATGACCAAAGACGAGATCAAGATGGTCGTCCAACAATACGTCGACGGCGCCCGGCGTGCTCGCGAAGCCGGCCTCGACGGCGTCGAACTCCATGCATCTCACGGCTATTTGATCACACAGTTCTTGAGTTCCGGCATCAACGATCGGACGGACGAATACGGCGGCTCCGTAGAGAATCGCTATCGCTTCCTCGGCGAAATCATCACCGGGATTAGGAAGGAGGTTGGCAACGACTTCCACCTCCAGGCCAAGATCAGCGCAGTCGACTACGGCAACGCGCTCTATCCCTGGGAAAAGCCCGGCGACGACCTCGAAACCACCATCAACTACTTCCAGTGGGCCGAGCGCGACGGCTGCGACGCCTTGCACGTATCCATCGGCAGCCTCTTCCCGCATCCGCTTTTGCCCTCGGGCGCCCTTCCGCTCGACGAAGCCGGCTGGTGGTATGGCAGCATGGCTTCGAGCGGTGTGCGCGGCTACTGGCCCAACTACACCTTCTTCCACTTCCGCGCCCTCAGGCCGCTCTTCCTGGCCCTCTGGAATCGGACGAAGAAAAAGCATCCCATCGAGGGCGTATGCATGGACGCCTCCAAGTGGGTCAAAGAGCGTGTCAACGTACCTGTGATCAACACCGGCGGCTTCCAGCGAGCTTCGGTCATTCGCCGCGCCATCACGGAGAACTTCTGCGATGCCGTCGCTATCGCCCGGCCCTTCATCGCTAACAACGACTTGGCCAACGTCCTTGAGACCGGCGCGGAAGAACCGGAGCGGCCTTGCTCGTTCTGCAACCGCTGCCTGGTCAACGTCATGTTCAACCCGCTCGCCTGCTACGACCTCAGGCGCTTCGACGGCAACGATGAAGCCATGATCAAAGAGGCGATGACAGTCTTCGACCCGCCACACTTCACTTGATATGTATGTCACTTTTTATGTATGTCGCTTGATGTGTTCCGCTTGATACGTGTTGCGCAGCCCCAATCGCGTTGCGCGACCAGTAAAGGTTCGTAATCGGGAGCTCGGGTTAGTCAGGGAGGCAAACGATATGGAGATCGGCGGCAAGGCGCGTACTCGGACGGCCCACAAGGATCTAGTCGACAACGTCTACATGTCGCCTGTCGACCTCTATCAGGCACGCTACCGTCGATGGGTCGTCATCGCGGTTATCGTCGTCGTCGCTTTGGCAGCGTATTTCATGTTCCGTAACGGTTGAAGTAGAACGGGCGAAAGTCAACGCCAACGGAGGCGGCGCGCATGAAAATCGGAGGCACCGCACGGACACGGACCGCGGCCGGCGTCTTGGAGGACAACGTCTACATGTCGCCGGTCGACGAGTACCAAGCGCGCTACCGCCGCCGGGCGACCGTGCTGAGCGTCTTTTGTCTACTGGCGCTCTTCGCCCTCGTCTACGGCTACTTCAACTTCGATCGGCCCGAGGACTTCGACGACGTCGTCGAGCAATTCAAGTACGGCTCGATCGGCAGTGAGACCGGCGGGAGCGTCCTTTACCCCGCCGGCGGCTACGTGCCGCCTTATTGGATCTTCATGACCATGCCGGAGGTCTGTTCCGATCTCCTCCCGCCTGGCGGTTTGGAAGCCGTAGGCCTGATCATGGAGGAGGGGCGCGACCGACCGATCGGCATCTCGCGCCGGCGGCGGCTCGGTATGGACGAGGTCGGGCTCAACTGCGCCGTTTGCCATACGGGAACCGTGCGCGAGACCGACGACAGCGAGCCCGTCGTCTATGCCGGAATGCCTGCCAATCAGCTCGATATGCAAGCCCTGATAGCTTTCCTGCTCGCTTGCGGACAGGACGAGCGCCTTACCTATGACGCCGTCCGGCGGCACACGCGGGAGAACGACGGGCGGATCGGGTTCGTCGAGCGGCTGATCTATCGGGCGCAGCTCTTGGGACCAGGTAAGCAGGTCGATCAGCGATCGGTGGCGATGACCGAGCAGATCGGGATGATCCTGGGCGACGAAGTAACCCCTTGGGGCCGCGGGCGCGTCGACACCTTCAACCCGTACAAGGCGCTGCAATTCAACTGGAACCTTTCGAAACTGCCGCACGACGAGCTTCTGGGCGCATCTGACTTCCCTTCGATCTGGAACCAGGCGCCTCGCGAAGGCATGCACCTCCACTGGGACGGCAATAACGAGAGCGTCGACGAACGCAACCTTAGCGCCTCGCTCGGTGCCGGAGTAACGCCGGTCTCGATCGACCACCCACGGCTTGATCGCGTCAAGGATTGGATCTGGGAGCTGCCGCCGCCCGAGTACCCCTTCGCGATCGACGACGCCCTCGCTGCCCGAGGCGAGCCGATCTACGAAAGGCAGTGCGCAAGCTGCCACGCCTTCGACGGCGCCGATGTCGGCACCGTCGTCGATATAGATGACATAGGAACCGACCCCTTCCGCCTGAATTCGTATACCTACCTCTTCTCAGTCAACCAGTACGCTCTCTATCCGAATTCAGAGTACCAGTTCAAGCATTTCAAGAAGACGAACGGCTATGCCAATCAGCCGCTCGACGGCATCTGGCTGCGCGCCCCATACCTCCACAACGGCTCCGTTCCGACATTGCGCGCGCTCCTCGACCCGCCCGCGGAACGGCCGACCACTTTCTTCCGCGGCTATGACGTGTACGACCAGGCGGACGTGGGCTTTGTGCACGATGAGCCGTCGGAAGGCGAGCTGAAATTCTCCGAATACGACACAGCGTTGCCGGGCAACGGCAACGGCGGTCACGAATACGGTTTAGGCCTGAGCGAAGACGACATCGAAGCGCTCCTTGAGTACATGAAGACCCTCTGACGGGCCTCGGCGTCCGCGCTCAATCGTAGAAACCGTGCGGGCGCGATCACGTCGTCACAACGAGCCGACAGTGCCCTATGAAGGAGAAGCGTGTGGGAAATCGACTTTCCAAAAAGTGGCTTGCGGCGCTGATCGTCGTCGCGATTATCGGAGTCTTTGCGTGGAATCGGCTCTTGCGCGAAGTCCCGCAACAGATCACGGGCGGCACTGAGGAGTATTTCAAGTACGGTTCGATAGGCACCGAGGCCGAAGCCGGCATCCCCTATTGGATCTGGCTTGTACTGCCTCGAATCTTCCCGGAATACCTGCCCGGACCAGGCGGCTACCCGTCGGTGGGGTTCATGGTCGAGCGCGGCGAAGCGTTGCCCATCGGCTTTTCGCGAAAAGTCATCGGCTTCGAGCGCGTGGCGTTCAATTGCGCGGTCTGCCACACGTCGTCCGTGAGATTGAACCCCGAGGAGCTGCCGACATTCTACCCCGGCGGAACCGCCAACACGATGGACTCGCAGGCTTACCTCCGCTTCTTGCGCCAGGCCGCCGAAGACGAGCGCTTCCGAGCCAAAGAGATCCTCGACGCCATCCAACAGGTCACGGACCTATCGCTTCCGGATCGGCTGCTCTATCGCTTCGTCATTATTCCGGCTACCCGTCGCGGATTGCTCGAACAGGCGGCTAACTACGCTTGGATGGAGGACAATCCGGATTGGGGACCGGGGCGGATCGATCCGTTCAACCCGGTCAAGGTCGCTCTGCTCGACCTCGAAGCCGGCGGTACGATCGGCAATTCGGACATGCAGCCCATCTGGAACCTGGGCCCACGCGTGCGCGGCGGCCATGTGTTCCATACGGATGGCTTGAACGACGATATCCGTGAAGTCGTTCTCAGCTCGGCGCTCGGCGACGGCGCGACCCCGAAGTCGCTGCCCATGACCGAGCTCGAAGAGATCGAACTCTGGTTGATGGACCTTGAGCCGCCCGCCTTCCCGAACAAGGAGAACGGCTCCGAATTCGAGATCGACGAAGACCTCGCCGCCCAAGGGCGGGCCGTATTCGAAGCCGAGTGTTCGACATGCCACGCCTTCGACGGGGAGCGGGTGGGTACGATCATCACCCAATCCGAAGTGGGAACGGACCCACATCGGATCGAAATGTGGTCCCAGGAGGCAGCGGCCGCTTACAACGCGTACACCGAGGGTTACCCGTGGGAATTCGAGAGCTTCGTCTGGAATGACGGCTACCAGGCCGTACCGCTCGACGGCATTTGGATTCGCTCGCCCTACCTGCACAACGGTTCGGTGCCCAATCTGAGGGCGATGCTGCAGCCGCCCGCTCGGCGGCCCGACAAGTTCTATCGCGGCTATGACGTCTTCGACCCCAACGACGTCGGCTTCGTGTCGGACGTCGCCGAGGAGCGCGGCCGCGCGTTCTTCGAATACGACACATCGCTCCCCGGCAACGACAACGGCGGCCACGAGTACGGCACGGACCTCGGAGCGGACGACAAGGACGCTCTAGTCGAGTATATGAAGACCCTCTAGCCTTCCGACCCATCACCTTAGCCCGGCGGCATCGGACCGACCGGCCCACTCCGACAAGAGGCGAGCGATGACAAATTCCGGCAAAGCCTTCGGCATCGCGCTCGGCGCCGGTGTCCTCCTCGACTGGATCACAGGGATTCCGACTATCTTCGACCCTGTCCGAGTAGCGGAAGTCCTGGGTCAGCGCCCTCCGGGCGATCCGGTGTGGACTGCGTTTTCAGCGCTCCTGATCGTCCTGATATCGCTCTTCTTCATCCCGGCCGCGCTCGACCCGTATCGCTATGGAATGCTTGCGTGGCTTGCCGTCCTCGTGCGCATCCCAGTCGCTTGCTTCTTCCTCCTGCTCCAGCCCGGCCAGTACCCGCTCTTTGGTTATGTTGCGCTCGTGATGGTCGCCGTGCAGCTGCCGCTCCTGGTGAAGGCGATGCGCGAAGCGCCCTATCTCTGACGCCACGGCAGCCCGACACTTAGATAGGCAATGTGTCGAGTCTCATCTTCGAGCCACGAAATCGAGTCCCAGTCGAGCCGCGGCAAAGCACTCACATATGCACCCATCCACCGCTGCCACCACCCTGCTCTACAGCCCACGCGGAGACGAAGCCGATGAACCGATATCTCCCCTGGTTCCGCCGAATAATGCTGTTAGGGATCGCACAGGATCTCGCACTCGGCCTGCCCGGCCTCTTCTTCCCTGAGGCAGTCCTCAAGCTGGCGCACCAGCGGCCGACACCGGACCCCATGTGGGCTGCTTTCGCGTCGCTCGCGCTCGTCCTCCTTGGCTTGATGTATATCCCAGGGGTGATCGATCCTTTCCGCTACAAGATCGCGGCATGGCTCTCAGTGTTCGCACGTCCGCCCGGCATCTTCTTCTTCTTCGTGCTCTACCCTGGCCTCTACCCGATCTTTGGTTGGATCGACTTGGTTCTTTTCGCAGTCCAATTCACGCTCCTATTCCTGACGATGAAAGCCGGTCCGGAACGGGATTGGCGTGCCGGAGTCTTGAAGCCGAACGACGATGACACCGAGCTCGAGGAATACGACGGCTCCACGTTTCACGAAGTCGAGGAGGTCGCGCTGGGCGGGGCCTATCCGGTAAGTGAAGGGTTGCCGTTGCACTCCGGGCTTGGCGCCGCGCCATCGACCTTCTTGCGATTCCTGAACGATTCGTCGCGCAACATGCACGACCACCGCGACATTCGACCGCGTTTCAACAAGCTCATCCATTCCAACGGGATCAGCTTCTCCGGAACGTGGCGCATCACCGAAGACTCTCCGTACACCGGCCACTTCCGGAAGGGCTCGGAGGGCCTTTTGATCGTCCGAATGTCCGTAGCCGGGCCGTTCATCATGAGCAACGACCGCCGTGGAATTGGTATCGCCGGCAAGCTGTGGCCCACCATGAATCCGATGGAGCGGCATTGGCCGGCAAACTTCGTGACGGTCACTCACTTGAGCGGCCAGAAGTCGAAGCACATCACGGACATGGAGCCCCTGAAC
Source organism: Anaerolineae bacterium (assembly GCA_038913135.1). Classification (GTDB taxonomy): domain Bacteria; phylum Chloroflexota; class Anaerolineae; order Epilineales; family Epilineaceae; genus JBCLES01. The sequence goes on along the minus strand of JBCLES010000003.1, from coordinate 69,728 downwards.
TTCCCGACGGTCGGACTCGACCCGGCCGCCAACATGATCAATCGGGTCTTCTTCCGCTTCATGGACACCCGGCCGGGCTACCGGCAGCTCTTCCCCATCTCGATGCTCGGGCAGGCGCCGGGCGATCCGGTCGTCACGCCGGACTTGATCAAGTTCAGAATCGCACCCGGCATGCCGCGCATCAACGCGCGCGACTTCCGGGACGAATTGAGGCTCGAACACTATCCCGATTCTTCGCTCCGCTACCTGATCACCGTCAAGAACTTCGACGAGACCGAGTGGACCACGCTCGGTGAAATCACCTTCACCAAGTACGCGATCGGTGAGGGCGGAGACAAGCGAATTCACTTCTGGATCCCGCGCGACGTGCAGGTGGATACCGCTTCCACTTGAGCCTTCGTGTGGTGATTTCATCGCCGGACCAATCCTGAGAGCCGAACGACGGAGGCGGGCATGAGCGACACTTACGACGTCATCGTGATCGGAAGCGGCTTCGGCGGCGCGATCACGGCCTGCCGGTTGGCCGAGTCCGGCGCAAGGACGCTCGTGCTCGAACGCGGGCGTCGGTGGGACACAACCAACTACCCGCGCTCGCCGTCCGACCCTTGGCTCTTCGACCACCGGCGGCCCGAAAAGCAGAGCGGATGGTTGGATCTGCGCTTCTTCCCGCGGATGACGGTCGCCCAGGGCGCCGGGGTGGGTGGAGGCTCGCTCTGCTATTCGAGCGTCGTGATGCGCGCTAACGCCGAGCGCTTCGAGTCCGGCTGGCCGGAGGAAATAAACCTGGAGTCGCTCGAACCATTCTACGAGCGCGTCGGGACGACGATGAACGTCTCGCCGATCCCCGATGGACAGCGAACCAAGCGCCACCTGCTCTTGGAGAACGCGGGCCGCTCGCTCGGGCACTCGGATCGCTTCATGTCGGTTCCACTGGCGCTGACGTTCGACCCTGATTATTCGTACGACCTGCCCGACCCCTTGAGTCACTCTCACTCGAAGGCGCACGACAACGCGCAAGGCGTTCGACAGGGCACGTGCGTGCATCTCGGCAATTGCGACATCGGTTGCGATGTACGGGCCAAGAATACGCTTGACCTGAACTACATCCCGTGGGCGGAGAAGCATGGAGCCGATGTCCGTCCGCTGCATTTGGTGCGGACCATCGAGCCGGACGGGACCGGCTATGTGGTTCATTTCGATCGCGTGACGCCGGACGGACTCACGCCGGGCCGCGAACGTGCTGAGCGTGTCGTGGTCGCTGCCGGTTCGCTCGGCTCGACCGAGATCTTGCTCCGCTGTCGCGACGAGCACGGCACGTTGCCCGGTCTGAGCGCCCACTTGGGCCGCCACTGGAGCGCTAACGCTAACGTCCTCTCTCCGGCGCGCTACCCTGCCGGCGCGAAGATCGAGCAATCGATCGGCCCGACGATTTCGGCCGGCCTCGAGTTCATGGATGGATCGGTGAACGGGCAGCGCTTCTTCATAGAGGACGACGGCTTCCCGAACGTTCTGCTCAACGCGCTGGACGGCCTGTCGCGCGGCAGCCGGATGAGCCCGATCCGCTGGGCGCTCCGAAAGCGGCTCGAACGTGGCCGAAGTCTCGACGAGAAGAACCCGCTCGGCGACGTCATGGTCTGGCTCGGCGAGGGCGTGGACGCCGGCGATGGGAGGCTTTGGCTCGGCCGTGACACGCTGCGGCCTTGGGAACGAAGGCTGAAACTGAGCTGGGATGCGGCCTCCTCGGCGGCAGTGATCGACACGATAATCGAAATGCACGAACGGATTGCGGCCGTCGGAGGTGGGCGACTGGACACACCCTTCTTCTGGCGCATCCTTCGCAGCCTGGTCACCGTCCATCCGCTTGGCGGATGCCGAATGGGAAAGTCGGCTTCGGACGGCGTCGTCGACCATCTAGGCGAGGCCTTCGGGCATAAGCGACTCTATGTCGCCGATGGATCGATCATCCCTAGCTCGATAGGCCGCAATCCATCGATGACGATAGGCGCGCTTGCGGAGCGGATCGCTTACCATATTATCGAGGACAACCCGGCCTGAAGGCCGGTCGGCTCTGAATCCGATTAGAGAATCTCACCAGGGGGCCTCCCATCGAACGCTCCGTGACGTTTCAGTTGAACGATACGCAGGCCGAGGTCGAAGCCGGCCAGGACACGACCGCGGTCGAAGTGCTCCGCGACCGGCTCGGCTTCACGGGGACCAAGCTCAGCTGCGGCAGCGGCGCGTGCGGCGCATGCACCATCCATCTCGACGGCGAGCCGGTAGCGAGCTGCCTCTTGCCGGCCGTCGCGCTGGAAGGCCGGCGAGTGCGGACCGTTGAGGGTGTAACCTGGCTCGGTGGGTCAGGAGGTCTCCACCCGGTGCAGCGCGCACTCATGGCGCATGACGGGCTGCAATGCGGCTATTGCACGCCCGGCTTCGTTATGGAGGGAGTGGCCTTCTTCGACAGGTGGCGTGCGTCACAACAGTCAGGAAGCGGTGAGGAGTACGCGTTCGCACGCCCGTCGCGACAAGAGGTAATGGCTGCTCTTGCCGGACACCTTTGTCGTTGCGGCGCGTACCAAGGGATTATCGAAGCCGTAGCCGACGCCTGCGCCGGCCGCTTCGACGACGGCCCGGAGCCCATTCCGGCGCGGCACGAGGCGCGCGACAAGGTGAGCGGCAAGGCGCGCTACACCGTCGATGTGAGACTGTCCGGCCAGCTTGTCGGGCGGATCCTTCGGTCGGTGCATCCGCACGCTATTGTCCGATCAGTCGATCCCAGCGCCGCTTTAGCGCTTCCCGGCGTCCACGCCGTCATCGATCTTCTTGGGAACGAGCGCGAGGTGAAGTACGTCGGCGCTGAGATAGCGGCCGTCGCGGCTGATGATCGTGAAACGGCTGAGCGCGCGCTCGCGGCAATCAGCGTGGATTACGAGCCGTTGCCGGCTGTGATCGGCATGGGGGCGGCGATGGCGCCCGGCGCCCCGCTTGTGCATGAAGGCTTTCGCAAGAAGCATCCGAGTTCAGCTGAAGGCCCGCTCACACCTGCCCGCTGGCATGGCAACGTGCGCGGTCCGGTGACGGCGATGTCGGTGTTTCCCGGCAAGGCTCGGCGACGGATCAAAGCGGCGCGCGCATCCGGCGGAGAGCGGCTGGTCGAAGGGACGTGGGACACGGCCGTCCAATCGCACACCTGCCTTGAGCCGCACGCATGTGTTGCTACGTGGGAAGGTGACGGCCCTGGCGCGCGGCTGACCGCGTACATATCGAGTCAGGCGGCCGCCCGCGTTGCAGATGAAATAGCGAAGCACTATGAATTGCCGCGCGAAAACGTGCGCGTTCTATCCGATCACGTCGGGGGCGGTTTTGGTGCGAAGCTCGAGATGACGATGGAGGTGGTCGCCGCCATCGACCTAGCTCGCGTGACGGGGCGGCCTGTAGGAGTTTTTCTCGACCGCGAAGAAGAGCTTTCCGTAGGTGGCAATCGGCCGGGATCGAAGATCGAACTCGCGATTTCCGCGGATCAGGACGGGGCGCTCGAAGCCCTCACGGTCGACGTGCACGGCGACGGTGGTATTGCGCCGGGCTCTACGGTAGCCAGCCTGTTCCGCTTCATCTACCCGAAGGCGCCCAAGGCGCTTGCCGACTACGACGTCGTCAGCCATCTACCGCCGGGCAAGCCGTTCCGCGGACCAGGCGGGCCGATGGCGGCCTGGGCCCTCGAGCAGGCGGTCGACGAAATGGCGGAAAAGCTCGGGGTCGATCCGGTCACGCTTCGCAGGCGCTGGGATCCGAATCCGCTTCGGAACACGCTCATGGACTACGTCGAGTCGATACCGGCGTGGCGCGATCGGGCGGAGGTCGCATCGGATCAAGGGAGGTACCGGCGCGGCATCGGCATGGCGATCGCGAATTGGATGTACTTCCTGCAGCCCAATGTCGAGGTCGAAGTCTCGGCGAGCCCTGACGGTTTCGGGGCTGCTTGTGGGGTGCAGGACCTTGGCACAGGGTCACGTACGGTTATAGCGCGCGCCGTGGCGGAAGTCTTTGGCCTTCGCCCTGATCAGATCTATATGCGTATCGGAGACTCGTCGCTGCCACAAGGTCCGATGTCCGGCGGTAGCCGCACGACGGCTTCCATTCGGCCCGCCGCTCTCGACGCAGCCGCCCAGCTGGCCGGGTTGCTTTCGGAATCGGCGGCTGAGCATTTCGGACTTGTCGACGCTCAAGCCGCAACTGAAGGCGTGCGGCATTCCGCCGGCTTGCTCCCTTGGGCGGAGGTCATCGCCGCCGTGCCGCCACAGGCGGTTACCGCCGGCCGAGGACCGGACGACAAGCGCTACTTCTTGCCGATGAACATCGAAGGATTGCGCACGGGGCGCGGGTTTACGCGGGCGGTACACGTCAGCGAGGTCGAAGTCGACATGCAACTCGGCAAGATCCGTGTTCCACGGGTTTGGGCCGGGTTGGGCTGCGGCAAGCTCGCCGCGCCGGAACTCGCTCGGAGCCAGGCACTGGGCGGGGTCATTCAAGGCGTCGGTTACGCCTTGTTCGAAGAACGCCATGTGGATCCGCGTACGGGAGTAATACTGACGGCCGGGTTGGAGGACTACCGGATACCGGGCATCTCGGACACGCCCCAGATCGAAGTCGAATTCTTCGAAATGGGCTTCGAGCATGTGCGCGGCGGGGCTGTAGGTCTGGGCGAGCTGTCCACTCTTTCGGTCGCGGCCTCGATCGGCAACGCCGTCTACCACGCGACTGGTTGGCGGCCACGCTCCCTGCCGATCATGCCGGGGCGCGCATTGCGCGGGGTGCGCGAGGTGCGATCATGATGGGCCTTCCGTCGACGCTGAACGACGCAGCCGCAGCACGGGGCGATGTCTATCGGGCGGGCGGCACGGACCTAACGGAAACGCGGCGCTACGGCGCGAATCGTGGCGATATCGTGGATCTTTCGGGCATCGCAGGGCTGCGCGGTATCGAGTGGGACGCTGACGGCGGCGCTAGAATCGGCGCGATGGTGACGATGGCGGCGCTCTTGTCCGACGTGCGAGTGCGCGCGGCTTACCCCGGCTTGGTGCAGGCGACAGCGAACATCGCGGCTCCGCACATCCGGGCGATCGGGACGGTCGGGGGGAACCTCCTGCAGAGCACACGCTGCTGGTACTTCCGCAGTCATGCTTTTCAGTGCTTCAAGAAAGGCGGCGACAACTGCCCGTCGAGGGACGGCAACAACCTCCTGGGGGTCTGTTTCGACTTGGGTCCATGCGTCGCACCTCATCCTTCGACGCTGGGAATGGCGCTGTTGGCACATGATGCCGAGGTCGAGGTGTTCCATGCGGGCGGAGATGGCATCGGTGGGGGGAGCGTCGCAAGCGAGGGTGCCGGCAAGGCGCTCGGTGGAGTTGGCGAGGCGAGAGGTGGGGCAGTCGAGGACAGCGGACGGGCCGGCGAGGATCGGAGCAGGGGCGTCGATGTCGAGGCGCTCGGTGCGGATGTCGCGACTGCCGCGCGGTCGATGGCAATCGCCGACCTCTACGGTGACGGCTCCGATCCGAGCCGCGACCATCTGCTTCCCGACGGGGCAATCCTCACGGCGGTCCGCCTGCCGCCGCCTCTGGCGGATGAACGTTCGAGCTACGTCCGCTCGAACGCCCGAGCGGTCGCGGAGTGGCCGTTGGTCGAAGTTCTGGTGCGGCTATCGGCGGATGGTTCCTTCGCCCGCGTAGCGCTTGGTGGCGTGGCGAACATCCCGTTGCGGATTGGTTCTCTCGAGCGCGTGCTGATCGAGGCGCCGGGCGACGTTGAGAGGCTGGAGCGTGCGGTCGATGCCGTGATCGAAGCCGCCACACCGATGCCGTTGGCGCGCTTCAAGCTACGCGTGCTGCGCGGGGCGCTTCTGGACGCGCTGCACGGGGCGATGGGCTATCGTTGATCCAAGTTCGACCGGCAACGGTCCTCGCCCATTGGAAGACCTTTTACGGGAGTTACTGATGCTCTCGAAGCTATTCGGAAACAAGGCGCACATGATCGATCCGTCGGACGCGCTGCCGGGGCGTGCTGCCGAAATGGTCGTGCCGGATTCGCACTTCGTCAATGGGCATCCCTTGAAGCCGCCGTTCCAGAAAGGGCTCGAGCAGGCTGTCTTCGGAATGGGCTGCTTCTGGGGAGCCGAGCGCCTGTTCTGGGAGACTCCGGGGGTGTACTCGACGGCGGTAGGGTACGCGGGCGGATTTACGCCGAATCCGACTTATCAAGAAGCTTGCTCGGGGCGGACGGGGCACTCGGAAGTGGTGCTTGTGGTGTTCGATCCGGGCGTAGTCAGCTTTGAGGAGCTGCTGCGCATATTCTGGGAGAACCACGATCCCACTCAAGGAATGCGCCAGGGCGGCGACGTCGGCACGCAGTATCGATCGGTGATTCTTGCTTCGTCGGCAGATCAATTGGCGGCGGCTGAGGCATCGCTGAGGGTGTATCAGGCGGCGCTCGCGAAGGCGGGACGCGGCGAGATAACCACGGAGATTGCGGCGATGGCGGAGGCGGGGCCGTTCTATTACGCGGAGGACTATCACCAGCAATATTTGGCAAAGAACCCCAACGGGTATTGCGGGATAGGCGGGACCGGGGTGGCTTGTCCGGTCGGGGTTGGTGTTTCGGCGGGGTGATTTGGTGGCCGCCAGGAAGTTGGTCGTCGATCAGATGGGGCGGTCCGTTTCTGTGCCGGCGCTGCCGCAACGGATCGTCTCGCTCGTGCCATCGCAGACTGAACTCTTGTTCGATCTCGGGGTCGGTGAGCGCGTTGTCGGGGTGACCCGCTATTGCGTTCATCCGGCAGGCGAGGTGGCTAAGAAAGAGGTCGTCGGTGGTACCAAGACGCTCCGCTTCGACATCATCGAGCGGCTCGAGCCCGATCTCATCATCGGGAACATGGAAGAAAACGAGCGCGGAGCGATCGAACGGCTGGAGATCGACTATCCGGTATGGATGAGCGACGTCCGGGATCTTGTCGGGGCGATACGGATGATCCGGTCGGTCGGCGGCGTGGTCGACAGGGCCAGCGAGGCCGAGAAGATCGCGGCCGATGTTGAACTTGCGTTCGACGCCCTGCCTCGGCTTCCCAACGCGCTTCGGGTCGCCTATGTGATCTGGCGCAAGCCGCACATGGTCGCCGGTCGGCCGACGTTTATCGATGCGATGCTGACGATCTGTGGATTCGAGAATGCGTTCGGAGCGCAGACGCTTCCAGCCGAATCGGCGCTAGCGGGGGATTTGTCCGCGAGCGACAAGCCGGCGGGGCCGATGTCAGTGCAGCTAGCCGGAGACTCGAGATACCCGGTAGTAAACGACGACCAGTTGCGGACGTCCGGACTCGATCTTATCTTGCTCGCCTCCGAGCCCTTTCCGTTCGACGAGGTCTATCGAGCAGAGTTCGCCGAAAAGTTTCCGGGCGTCAACGTGCGATTGGTCGATGGGGAGATGTTTTCATGGTACGGCAGTAGGTTGGTGCGCGCAGCGAAGTATCTGAGACACTTAGTCGCCGACCTTGCGGATGGTCGACAGCTAGACAAGGATTAGCGCGCAGACTACTTCAGGGATACAGGTCGCGACGAACGTAGATCGGAGAGCGACATGCGCCGATTCAGACACGCTGTAATCATCGCGGCATGCGTTAGCGCCTGCTTCGCTCCTTCGCCAAGGGGAAGCGGAGCGCAGGTGGAGGATGGTCGAGTGCACTTTCCGCTTGTTCTCGATCACGGAGTTCCACCAACGCTGGCGCCAGGAGCAACCGAGACGGCGGGGACGAGCGGTCCGCCGCCGACGTCGGTCGACACGCCGGGCACTCCCGCATCCCCGGGGCCGAGTCCGACACCGAGTCCAAGTCCGACACCAAGTCCGACACCGAGTCCTTCTCCAAGCGAGCCCAGCTGGACGCCAAGCCGCATTTTCGGCCAGATCGACTTCACTCAGACCGCGTTCAACGAAGTGGTCGCTAATAGGGTGTTTCATCCGGGCGGAGTGGTAGTTGATCGGATGCCGGAGGGCACGCCCAGCCGGGTGTATATCTGGGATGCTGGGAACAATCGGATGTTAGGGCTGGAACATGTCGGGACTTGCGAGGGCGGGTCTAGCGCTGGGGCGGCTTGTACTGAAAATTCGGGGTGCGGTGGTGGGAGGTGTTCAGGGGGGACTGACCGGCCTGCCGATCTGATTTTCGGGCAGCCTTCAGGGGCAGGGCATGCGGCGTGCAATCGGGACAATACGCGGCAGGCGCCGGCTGCGGCGGATACTTTGTGCGCGGTGCCGTTTCCGGAGCAGATTAGCACTTCGGAAGGACCGCGCGGCAACAGCCTTGCGGTCGATGCCCAGCACGATGTTTACGTGGTGGATCCGTTCAACAATCGGGTGCTGCGGTTCGACGATCCGTTCGGCACAGCGGAGGAGGATCGCGGTGAGGCGACGCGCGCCGATGCCGTTTGGGGGCAATCCGACTTTGTGTCGAGGCAATGTAACCAGGGGCGGGAGGCGCCCGGACCCGATACGCTCTGTACCGGCGAGGTCGACCGCTTCTATCCCAACTATTACTTCTCGGCCGGACTTGACGTCACGCCGGATGGGCAATATCTGTGGGTTGCGGATTTGGGGAATCATCGGGTGCTTCGCATTCCGACGGACGGGAGCGAGGCCGATCTAGTCATCGGGCAGCCTGACTTTTCGACCCGGATCGCGCGCTGCAGCCCGCCGTATGAATTGGCGTTTCTATGCAAGCCGAATGCCGTTCGGTATGACCCGGCGCTCGATCGACTCTATGTGCTCGACGGCGACGGAGCTGATGCTCGCGTGGTGATTTGGGACGCGCCGCGGGAGAACGGGCAGGTTGCGGCACGAGTGTATGAACCGCCGGTTGCGGGTTTGTTCTGGGCAAGAGGACTGACGCTCGATCCGCTGGTCGAGGACGGTCTTTGGGTGAGCGACGGCGACCATAGCCGGATCATTCAATACGTTGGTGGCGAGCCTCGGCGAGTGCTGGGCCAGGCTGACTTCGAGACCGTCGGCTGCCGGGACAGTCTGGGCGATGGGTTGCTTCCAACACGGGCATGCAACACATATGGCTCGGTTGGGATCGATCGCGACGGCAGCGTTTACGTTATGAACTTATATGACCAGAACGTGGTGCGCTTTCCGGCGCCAATCCCTGAGCCGCGGACTGATCGTGTTGCGCGGAGCGCCGATGCCGCCCTGCTTCCGCCGCCCGTCACGTATGGCTCAAGGCTGATGCATGCCAATCGACTCGGGGCATTCGGGCTGACCAATCCTGGAGCGCTCACGATCGTCGACGACCGATTGGTCATCGCGGACCGGAGGCGGTTGCTGGTCTGGCACGGCTATGCGGATGGCATCGATGAAGCGGCTGCCGGGGCGGGCGAGGCGGATGCCGTGCTTGGCCAGGCGAGCTTCGAGCGACAGGACTCGCCGCCAGGCCCTATCGGCGGCGATTTCGTTGCGCTCGCCCACGATGCCGAGCGGGCGCTTCTTTACGCCGCTCATGCCGACGGGATCATGGTTTGGCGGACTGACGGTGGTTTGGAGTCTCGTGCCGAACCGGATTTCAGAATCGGATCCGTGTTGAAGCTGCGGGGTGGAGGGACCACTCGCCTCGACGTGTTGGGCATCGCTCTCGATGTTGAGCGGGACATAGCGTGGCTGTCGGACAGCAGAATGAATCGGATTGTTCGCGTGCTCGCCTTCAGCACGCCGGAGCGGGAGATCGATGTCGTACTTGGACAGGACGACGCGACAAGTGGCGACTGCAATCGCGGCCGGAGTCGTCCGGCACCGCTCGCCGACAGCTTCTGCTTGCCGACGCAGATCAGGTTCGATAGGCGTGGTGACCTGTACGTCGTCGACGGGCATTGGGAGGGTCAGGGCAATCAGCGTGTGGTGGCATATCTGGCGGATGATCTACCAGAGATTCCTTCACCAAAGCTCTTCTGGGCGCGGGGCGAGCTTGAGGCGGCGCGGGTGTACGGCAAAGAGAGTTTCCGAGCCGTGGCTTGCTCACCCAAGAGAGAGGAGGAACCCTGCACGCCGCGCTTCATATCTTTCGAGCCGGTCACAAATCGGATGCTGTTGAGTGTCGACGGCTACGGGAACCCTCAGAATTTTCGCGTCTTCCTGTACGATGATCCCGCGCCTGAAGGCGTCTCCGCCGTACCTGCGAGTGGGGTCGTACCGTTGCCGTTCGCTCAGGCGGCGGATTCGGCGTGGGACGAAGCTGGGCGGGTCGTTATCCTAGACCATACTTGGAACCGTGCGGTCTTGATCACTCGACCACCTCCCCCTCCCGGTGACTCCTCGCTCGTCGATGCCCTCGATTGACTGTGTATCGCTATAGTCCAGGCCGATTAGGTGCCGGGAAGCGATCACGGAGCAAGTTCATGCCCACCGACCTCAATGCACTGAGCCCGACCGAGGACATAAATATCCTCTGCCCGCAGGCGGTCACTGCGGTGACTACTTGTTCGCCTCGGCGCCCGACCGGCCTCCTCGATGTGCATCTGAAGGGTGGCTGATCGCAGACGATCGGTCTTCGATCGGCTCCTGCGTCGGACCGCGGCGGGAGGTGGCGAGCTTCTGACCGGTCCGATCCGCGGCGCGCTGCTCGGATCGGAACATCTCGCGCAGCGGGCGAGGGCCATCGCCGTCGAACAGCGGATCTGGCCGTCCCGAACGGCTAAACCGCGTGTGTCGCTGCTCCTTGCGCGGCTCGATGAGAGTCGGAAGGTCCTGTCCGACGTTCACTCCAAGTTGGTGGAGGCTGCTGAGCGGGGCAGCGACGTCGGACCGGCCGGCGAGTGGCTCTTGGACAACAACCATGTCGTCCAAGAGCACACGCGCGAAGTGCGCTTGAACCTGCCGCCATCTTATTACAACGAGTTGCCGACGCTGCAGCATGGCCCACTCTCCGGATATCCGCGAATCTACGACCTTTGCATCACCTTGATATCGCACTCCGAAGGTCGGATAGACCGAGAAAATATCGAGCTTTGCTTTGGAGCTTTCCAGGAAGTGGAGGCGCTCACCCTGGGTGAGCTCTGGGCAATGCCGGCGATGCTTCGCCTCAGCCTAATCGAAAACATTCGACGTATGGCGCTGCGAACGCTGAAGCGGATAGAAGAGCGCGAACTCGCCGACCAGTGGGCGGCGCGGATCGAGGCAGCGGATAGCGAGGGTGCAGCTGAACTCGGCTCCCTGCTCGACGAATTCACCACCTCCCACCCTCCCTTATCGCCGACCTTCGTTTCGCGCTTCCTTCACCAGCTGCACTCGATCCAAGGCCAGTACCAGCCGCTGGTCCGCCTTGAGCAATGGATCGCTCTCGAATCCTTTAGCTCGAAGACCGCGGCGGACCTTGCGACCGAGCATCTGGCGCACACCCAGATCATGATCGCGAACAGCATTACGAGCCTGCGAACCCTCGCCCACATCGACTGGCGGACCGTCGTCGAAAGTCTGTGCGTGATCGATACCATGCTGCGCGAGGATCCAGCCGGCTATTACCACCGCATGGACTTCGAGACACGCGATCGCTATCGCCACGCGATCGAATCGATCGCTCGCCGGACCAAGCTGAGCGAGGCGGCGGTGGCTCGCAGGGTAGTCGAACTCGCGCGCAGCGCTGCCGGGGATGCAGCGCTGGGATCCGACACGGTGGAAGGCGGCGAAGGCCAATCGCAGCCATTCGAAATCCCGCTTCGTTCGCACATCGGCTACTACATCGAAGACCACGGTCGCGACGACCTGGAACGTGCCTGCGGATACAATCCGAAAGTAGGCCAAGCGATCTTCCGCCTGGGGATGCGGCACCCCAACTTTGTGTTCGTCGGGGGCATCGTCATCGGGACCGCTATCGGGATTGCGGCGGCCTTCGGACTGGTCGGGCCCGAGGCGCGCTCCGCTTGGGCTGCGGTGCTGCCCTTCGTCCTACTGCCCGCGATAGACATCGCGGTGAACATGATCAATCAGCTTTTCACGACGTTCCTGCCGCCCCGCCGGCTGCCGATGCTGGACATGAGCGGACCGGCAGGCATCTCTGAGGAACTCCGGACCGCGGTCGTGGTACCGATTCTCATAGAGAGCGTCGGCGCGGTCGAAGAAACGTTGGAGCACCTTGAAGTTCAATACCTTGCCAATCGGGGCAACCACCTCCATTTCGCCATATTGTCCGACCTAGTCGATGCGCCGCAGGAACTCGAGCCGGGCGATCCGGCGATTATCGAAGCTGCTGCCGAGGGGATTCGCGCGCTCAACGCACGCTATACCAACGGCGCTGACGACGTCTTCTATCTCTTCCACCGACCACGGCGCTGGAATCCGCAACAGGGCGTGTGGATGGGCTGGGAGCGCAAGCGCGGGAAGCTCTCCGAATTCAACCGCTTCCTGCGCGGCCAAGAGGGCGCGTTCTCGAAGATCGTCGGCGATGTCGAGCCGCTCCGGAAGGTGCGCTACGTCATTACGCTGGACGCCGATACCGTGTTGCCCCCCGACGCTGCCCAGCGCCTTGTCGGAGCCATGGCGCATCCACTCAATCGGGCCGTGTTCGACCCTGCGCGTGGGCGTGTCATCAGAGGCTACGGAATCCTGCAGCCGAGGGTTGGGGTATCGCTGCCCAGCGCTCATCGCTCGCGCTTTGCCGCGATCCATTCAGGGCAGCCAGGAGTCGACCCTTACACGACTGCCGTTTCCGACGTGTACCAGGACCTCTACGGCGAAGGCAGCTTTACCGGGAAGGGCATCTATGACGTCGACATCTTCGAACGGGCGACGCGCGGCCGCTTTCCGCCGAACACGGTCCTATCGCATGACCTCATTGAAGGCAGCTTAGCCCGCTCCGGTCTTGTCACCGAGATCCAGCTCTATGACGATTACCCGGCGCACTATCTCGCGTTCACCCGCCGCAAGCATCGCTGGATTAGGGGCGATTGGCAGCTTCTCGACTGGCTCACGCCGCACATCAGCCGGCCGGATAGCCGCGAACGGAACATTCTTACAATCCTGTCGCGCTGGAAGATCTTCGACAATCTCCGGCGAAGCGGAACCGAAATCGCGCTCCTTGCGTTCCTCGTCGCCGGCTGGACCGTGCTGCCTGGGTCGCCGATCCGCTACACGGCGCTGGCGCTCGGTGCTATCGCGGCTCCGTGGATCATCGCGTTTCTGATTGCCGCATTGCGCATTCCGCACTCTGCGTCCCTAAGGGCGTATTACGGCTCCGTCCTGCGCGATGCCGTGACGAGCGTGAAGCAATTCGGGCTTGCCGTCGCCTTCTTGCCGCATCAAGCTTGGGTATCGGCTGACGCGATTCTGCGGACGCTTGTACGGCTGTTCGTTACCAGGCGCAACCTCTTGGAATGGCAGACCGCGTATCTGACTGAGCGTTCGATTTCGAACAACGCTAGGGCCAACTGGCGGGCGATGTCGCCGGCAGTAGTGTTCGCTTGTGTCCTCTTGGTGTTGGGGTGCATCGACGCGTTCACGCGAGCAGTCACCGCCGACTCATTGCGATTCGCATTGGCCGTTGTACCGATCGCCCTTCTATGGGCAGCTTCCCCGGCGATCGCAACCGGCCTGAGCCGTCCCGTCGAGAACATCGAGCCCGAAATCCCGGATGGTCTTAGGGACCAGGCAATGCGCTACGCGCGCCTGCATTGGGAATTCTACGAGCGTTTCGTAAACGCGGAGACGAGTTGGCTGACCCCCGACAATTTCCAGGAGGATCCGACGCCCGTCGTCGCAATGCGAACTTCGCCGACCAACATCGGACTTCAGCTCCTTGCCACTGTGAGCGCGTTCGATCTTGGCTTCATCGAAGCCGATGAAATGGTGCGCCGGATTGAGCTCGCCTTCGGTTCGCTCGAACGGATGCGCCGCTTTCGCGGCCATTGGTTCAATTGGTATGACCTCAACACGCTCGACGTCATGGAACCCGCTTACATTTCGACTGTTGACAGCGGCAACCTAGCCGGACATCTGATCGCGTTGAAACAGGCGTGCCTCCAGATCGCCGGGCAAACGGGTTCGGTCGAGGAGGTGAAGGGGAGATTGATCGAGCTTGCCGACCGCGCCCACGCATTTGCGCTCGGTATGGACTTCGCTTTCCTTTACGACTCGAAGCGCGAGATCTTCGCCATCGGATATCAGGAGCGCGAGCACAGGCTGGATGATTCGTTCTACGATCTTCTAGCCTCCGAGGCCCGCACCGCAAGCTTCATCGCGATCGCAAAGAACGACGCTCCCGTCGAGCACTGGTTCCGCTTGGGCCGCACCCTGACACGCTCTGGTCCCGACACGGTGCTCTTGTCGTGGACCGGTAGCATGTTCGAGTACCTGATGCCGTCGCTCATCATGCGCTCGTACCCACTCACGCTTCTAGACCAAACGTGTAAGAGCGCTGTGCGAAGGCACATCGCGTACGGGGCTGAGCGCGGAGTGCCATGGGGTATTAGCGAAAGCGCATACAACCTCCGCGACCGCCACTTCATCTATCAATACCGCGCGTTTGGCGTACCGACCCTGGCTCTGAAGCGCGATCTCTACCGAGACCTCGTCGTCGCGCCCTATGCGTCCGCGCTGGCCGTCTTGGTCGAACCGCGGCGCGCGATGGACAACCTAGGCGCTCTCGAGGCTCTAGGTGCGCTCGGACCATACGGCTTTCGAGACGCGATAGATTACACGCGACCTGAAGGCGAAGAGCGCATGGCGATCGTGTGCAATTACATGGCGCACCACATCGGCATGGGACTTGTCGCCTTGACCAACAGTCTCATGGGCAGCCCTTGGCAAGAGCGCTTCCACGCCGACCCGCTGGTCCGATCGGTCGAACTGCTCTTACACGAGCGCATTCCGAGCAAGCTTGTCTTGCAGCCGGTGCTGGCCGGTAAAGCCGTCGGAGCGTTCTCCTCGTCAGACATCGACCTGCCGGCGGTGCGCGAATTCGATAATCCGAACACGCTCTACCCGCACGTCGCACTTCTCGGCCGCAAACCGTATAGCGTTCTCATCAGCCATTCCGGCTCAGGCTCAAGCAGATACGAGGATCTAGCCGTAACGCGCTGGTGGGCTGACGGGACCACCGATGCGACCGGTCAATACTGCTACGTGAAGAACGTCACAGCAGGACGGGCCTGGTCTTCGGCCTATCAGCCCACGTGCGTGCCGGCCGACATTTATCAGGCGACGCTGGCTACCGATCGAGTCACCTATTCCCGAGTCGATGGTCCGATAGAGACCCGTACGGAGATCGCCGTATTGCCTGAAGATGCCGCAGAAGTGCGGAGGGTGAGCGTGACGAATAGCGGTCGCTCGACGTGCGATCTCGAGCTGACAAGCTACGGCGAGATCGTGCTCACGCCGCCCGAAGTCGAACGCTCGCATCCAGCCTTCGCCAATCTCTTCGTGGAGACCGAGTATCACCCGTGGTGTACGGCGCTCACCGCCACAAGGCGCCCGCGCTCTCTCTCCGAGCCGGAACTCTGGTGTGTGCACGTGGTCGACACCGGTGGCTGGAGGATCGGTGAGGTCAGCTGCGAGACCGATCGAGCCCGTTTCCTCGGCCGCGGACGGACGACGCGCGATCCTGCGGCCTTGAACATGGACGGAGCCCTTTCCGGCACTACGGGCTCGGTGCTCGACCCTATCTTTGCTCTCCGCGTCCGGCTGCGCCTCAAGCCGGGCGAAACGGCGTCGGTTGCGTTTACCACTCTCGTCGCCACCACGCGCGAGCAGGCCTTCGAACTTGCGGATCGATACCATGATCCGCACGCTGCCAAGCGCGCGCTCGACCTCGCGTGGACCGCGCAACGGGTTGAACTTCGCGAGCTTGGGCTGACGCCTGCGGATGCGGCGGTCTGCCAGGAACTCGCGGGACGCCTGCTCTATCCACGGTCGGCAAACGATGCTCTTCGGGCTAGCGGAGAGGAGATGCTGGCCAATCGTGGCTCGCAGCACGTACTGTGGGCCAACGGCATCTCCGGAGATTGGCCGATCCTCCTGGCGACGATCGATGCGGACGACGGGCTCCCGACGCTAAGGCGGATCTTCACTGCCCACCGCTACCTGCGCCGTCGCGGAATGATGGTCGACCTCGTGGTGCTGAACGCTAAGGCATCAGATTATTCCCGGGCGCTCCAAGACCGGATCATGGAAGCTTGGTATGCCTCGAGCGACGCCGACCTGATCGATCGTCCCGGTGGTATCTTCATGCGCCATGCGGACCAACTCGCTGCCGATGGACTCCAGATGTTGCGCGCAACCGCTCGTGTCCACATCCCCTGCGACGGTCGATCGCTAGGCAAGATCCTGGAAACGGAAAGCAGGGCGACCGATACCGAGAATGGTGTGGCGTACGAGTTGGGACAGATGGATCTGCAGGGTCAGAGCCTGGGCCAGGGCCGGGGGCAGGGGCAGGGTCGTGGGTACGGGCAAGGTAAAGGCACGGAAGGCGACGGGACTCAACCCATGGACATGGGCGACGCTCGTAAAGCATCGATGGAAGCGATGGAAGCGGCGGTGGAAGCAAAGGGGGAGAAGAGCCAGGTCCCTGAGCCGCTCCTCTTCGACAACGGCTTCGGTGGCTTGAGCTCGACCGGAGACTACGTGATCCGCGTCCGCGGCGACGATCTGCCGCCGGCGCCATGGTCGAACGTCATCGCTAACCCGCTTGGCGGCTTCGTGGTCACCGAACGGGGCGCCGGCTTCACATGGGCGCTTAGCAGCTATTTCTTCCGCCTCACACCGTGGCACAACGATCCGGTGAGCGACCCGACGGGTGACGCGATCTATTTACGGGACGACGAGAGCGGAGATATGTGGAGCGCCACGCCGGCGCCGGTGCGCAGGGACATTGCATACGCCGTCCGCCACGGAGCGGGGAGCACTGTCTTCGAACATGAGCACAACGGACTAGAAGTGTCGCTGACGCTCGCCATGGCTGAGAACTCGCCCGTCAAGATCAGCGTTCTGCAGGTGAAGAACACCGGCGCTCGGTCACGCCGGCTCTCGGTGACTTCGTACGCGGAGTGGACTCTAGGGGTCAGTCGGGAAAAGGCGCAGCATCGGGTGCACACGGCATACGAAGGTGAATTCGGCGCGATCTTTGCCTGGAATTCCTTCAATCCCGAGCTGGCGGGCCAGGTTGCGTTCGCAGCCATGAGTGAGCCACCCACGTGCCACACCGCCGATCGACGTGAGTTCCTAGGGCGGAACGGCACCTTGGGAGATCCGTCGGCGCTGCGCTTCCCAGCCTCCAGCCCCGGCTTGGCCGGTAGTACCGGCGCTGGCATCGACCCTTGCGCGGCTTTGCAGTGCGTGATCGAACTCGCTCCCGGCGAGTCGCGCCAGGTGGTCGTGCTTCTCGGCGCGGCCTTGGGCGAAGTCAGGGCGCGCGAACTGGTGGCGGCATATCGATCGCCTGAATCCGCTTCCCAGGCAATCGCCGACAGCGTCGAGGCCTGGCGCGACAGGCTGTCAGGAATCATCGTCAAGACGCCTGAGCCCGCATTCGATGCGATGATCAATCGATGGTCTCTGTACCAAGCGCTCGCCTGCCGCATGTGGGCTCGCTCCGCGATTTACCAGAGCAGCGGCGCATACGGTTTCCGGGATCAATTGCAGGACGTGATGGCGTTCGTGTATGCGCAACCGGAGATCACTCGCGCCCACATCTTGCGCGCCGCCGAGCATCAATTCGTCGAGGGCGACGTGATGCACTGGTGGCACGAACAGAGTGGCACCGGGGTACGGACGCGTTTCTCGGATGACCTAGTTTGGCTGCCGTACGTGGTCGACCACTACGTGAGGATCACGGGCGACGAGTCCGTGCTGGACGAAGTCGTGAACTTTCTAAATATGCCCGAGCTGAAGCCAGGCGAGCACGAAGTTTTCGGCAGGCCGGAAAGGTCTGAGCAGCAGGCGAGCATCTACGACCATTGCCTGCGCGCGCTAGATCGGGCGTGCACCACCGGCGCGCACGGCTTGCCGCTCATCGGCGGCGGTGATTGGAACGATGGAATGAATCGGGTCGGCATCGGAGGACAGGGCGAAAGCGTGTGGTTGGCGTGGTTTCTCACAACAACGCTCCGAGCCTTAGCGATACACGCCGAACGGCGCGGCGACGAGCCGGTTGCAAAGGACCTGCTCGCTCGAGCAGAGGCATATGTGACGGCAGTTGAGACCCACGGCTGGGATGGCGAATGGTACCGCCGCGCATTCTACGACGACGGCACACCGCTCGGATCAGCGTCAAGCACCGAGTGCCGCATCGACTCGATCGCCCAAAGCTGGAGCGTCATCTCCGGCGCCGGTGACCCGGACAGACGATCGCGAGCCATGCGCTCGTTCGAGGCGCACTTGGTGGACGAGGAAGCCAAGCTCATCGCTTTGCTCACTCCGCCGTTCGACGAGACGCCTCTCGATCCCGGCTATATCAAGGGCTATCTGCCCGGTGTGCGCGAGAACGGAGCGCAATACACACATGCGGCGCTATGGAGCGTGCTGGCGACAGCTCTGCAGGGCGACGGCGACCGCGCCTTCGAACTCTTCCAAATGCTCAATCCGCTCACCCACGCTCGGACGCGGGAAGAAGTGGAGCGCTACAAGGTTGAACCCTACGTGGTCGCTGCGGACGTGTACACGGCGGACGGGCAACTGGGTCGCGGTGGTTGGACGTGGTACACAGGCGCGGCGAGCTGGATGTATCGGGTGGGGCTTGAGGCCATCTTGGGCTTCAGCAAGCGGGGGGACACACTGGTGATCGAGCCATGCGTCCCGACCGGCTGGCAGGCGATTACAGTCGAGTATCGCCACGGGTCGGCGGTGTACGTTATCGAAGTGCATGAGCCGGCTCGTTTGGGCGAGGCGATGCGGGCTGCAAGACCAAGTCGCGAGGCGATCGGTGGGGCGGAGCAGTTCACCGACGGTCGCGAGCGTTCAGGCAAGGGTATCGAGGGGCGCGAGCGTCAAATCGAACCCAAGGAAACGCAGTCGCTAGCGGTCGAGATTGTGGTCGATGGGCGCATCCTCGATACCGCGGTGATCCCGCTCGTCGACGATGGGGAACGGCACATGGTCGTAGTGCGGCCGATCGGAGGCGATGGAGTCATGTAGGGCATCGAGGATGCGCCGCCTCCCCCGCTCGATCTCCGGCAACGTCGACCCTACCTTCCCCGCTCCTTCTCCAGCACCGCCAGCGCCTCCACCTCGCCTCCGGCCGCTTCCACAATTGGTCGCCACGCGCGCTCTCGTCCGACGGCACGACCAAGTGCGTCACAAATGATGTAGGAGCGAACGGCCGCCTTCATCGCGCCCTCGGGACTCGGTGCCGGACGATTCAGCCGCAGCGCGGCCGTGTAGCGGAGCGCCTCGGCCAACCCGAAGTCCGACGACGACGAAACGGCGATTGAGCGAGCGCGTCTCAGTCGGCTGGCCGCGGCCCGCCAGCGCCCTGCGATCATCGCCGTCCGTCCGAGTCCGATTTCGAGCGCGAGGCACTCGATCGGCGGTCTCACGGTCATCGTGCCGAGCACGGACCGCATCTTCCGGTATGCCGCTTCGGCCGCAGGTCCGTCCTCTGCTGCGAGGCTTATCCCACCCAGGGTGTCCAGGCACCTGAGCACGCGCAAAGGAGTGTCTACTGCCTCGGCGATCTCTAGAGCACGCCGTGCGTGTTCGATACCTGCGGGAAGTCGCCCAGTCCGCGCGCATATCAGGGCAAGGTTCGAGTGCGCGAAACCTTCCGCAAAGTCATCGCCCGAGGCGCGAGCCGAAGCGATGGCCCGTTCAAGTGCCTCGACGGCATCACTCTCGCGGCCGTGTCGCGCGAGCGCAAGGCCCTGTAAGTTGCCCGCTCGCGCCCCTAGCGCATGCGCCCCGAGATTGTACGCGGTCGTCGCCGCTTCGGCGCTGAGCGCGATGGCAGCCTCGTTGTGCCCCCGGGCGAGCCTGATAGCCGCGAGGCACAGCCCGGCTTGGGCGCCAAGCAATGGATCGGCCAGCGATGAGTAGTGCTCGCGCGCCGAGATCAAGTGAGCCTCTGCTTCTTCCAGGTTACCTTCCCGGTATGCCGCCACGCCGAGCTGCATATTGCAGGCGGCGATCGCGGCGTCATCCTCGATGTCCAGCGCGACGGCCAGGCCTGCCTCCGACCAGCGCCGCCGAGCGGCTGGATCGGGGCGCCGCTCGAAGTAGGGTGAACAATGGCCTCCGCACGCCACAATTAGCGATGCGGCCTCGGGCACATACGGTCTTTCGACTGCCCAATCGAAGAGCGCATCGAGGTTCCTGCGCTCGGCGTCGAGCCAGGCGAGCGCCTCCGGCCATCGCGCGGTCTCGAGCCAGCTACAGACTTCGATCAAGCGCAGGGCGTAACCGGCGCACAAGTTCCGGCGCGATGAGTCGTCTGGCGAGCGTTCGGCGGCGAGTGCGCGAACCAGACCGTGCAGCCGATATGCCTCGCCCCGACCGCGTTGAAGCAGGGATCGATCGACAAGGGCTTCCAGCCATTCATCTGCTTCCCAGGCATCGCCGGGCCCGCTCCCTAACAACGCGGCCGTGTCCGACGTGATCCGATCGGCGAAATTGCCAATCGCCGTAAGGAATGCGCCAAGGGGAGGGTCGAGCGCATCCCATGCGGCCTCGATCGCAGCCCTGACGACCCGCCTGTCCGCTAGGAGCAATCGGTCGAGAGGTGCCTCGGCAAGACGCACACCTATCTCCTCGAGAGAGCGGTGAGCGTGACTTGAGGCCAGTCGGCCGGCGACAGCAACCGCGAGCGGCAAGTGCTCGCAAACGCTGGCCAGCGCCCGGGCGGCCGCGACCGCTCCGTCCACGCGCTCGGCGCCGGCTGCACGGCGGAGGAGGCGGAGCGATTCCTCCGGCCGGAAACCGCCGAGCGTGAGCATGGGCGCGCCGAACATCGCGGGTAGATCGGCGCGCCGCGTCGTGACCAGAAGGCGCGACCGCCCGGCTGACGGCTGAAGAGCGCTTATGACCGCGTCGGACTTTGCGCCATCGATCACGATTAGCAATGCGCGCCGGTTGACCAGGTCACGCACCATAGCCTCGCGCGTCGCGCCCGGCCCAGTTCGCGCGACGAGCGAATCTCGGCGCAGCGCCTGCGCCACAAAGATCAAGGCCGCGTCTACTTCGACGCTATCGGCCTCGACCCAGATAACGCCGTCGGGGAAGCGCTTTCGTACTCGCCGCGCCGCACGCGCGGCCAGGGCTGACTTCCCGGTGCCTGCCATTCCGACAATACCAACGGACCGTGTCGTCGCCGCGACAGGACCGGTTCCAGACGGGTCAACTCGAAGTTGGCGCATCAACCAGGCCGACTCCTCAGGTCGACCGACCCACCACCCGGGCACTGGCGGCGCTTGGAAGGGCGGAGACAGCTCTGTTTGGTATGGTCCGGATCGCGCGACGGGTGAGTCTTGGCCCGCAGGACCAGGCGATCGCGACGGCTGAACGGAGGTTTCGCCGTCATCGCGCTCCGACTTCCGAGCCGTGTCGGCCTCCATCGCATCGAGAACGCCTGCCAAAGCCTCGATCGCGCGCCGCTGGCGCTTGAAGTAAGCGCGTTCTCCGACCGCGAGATCGGAGGCGATCGCGTAGATCGAATCGCCTTTCACGTATTGACGGCTTAGAAGCTCCGCTTCGTCTGTAAAGCCAAGCTCGCGCATGGAGCCCAGCGCACGGGAAAGGATAGTCCGCAGCGCCTGACCTCGAGCCAGTGCGCTATCGGCCCTGTCCCCGGATGCGATCTCCGCCTTCACCAGTTGCCAACCGTCGGCCAGTGCGGTCTCGCTCAGGTGCGGATCATGCCAGCGGCGGAGGGCGGCGCGCAGTGCGACCGAGGTTGTGGCCTTCGGTCGCAGCACGGTCTCGTGCTCGGGTTCGGATCGACGTTCCATTAGAGACGCTAGGATAGGCTAATCACGGCGAGTCGAGCTATCCAAGAGAGTTAGGCGCCGACGTCGTTCAACATCTCACCATGTTCTCATATAGGCATTGTATAACCTGCCGCCGGTATCCTATCGTGTCCGACATTCACGCGGCTGTCCCTTCCCCCTGTCGCAACCCTGCAGCGCACTTATCGAAACGGAGAGATTTCATGCCCCCTAAATTGCCGATCGTCTTCACGTTCAATCGCGCAATGCAGATCGCATTGCTCTCCTTCGCCCCGATCCTTGTAGGCGCATGCAACAACCAGCCGGATGAGGATCCGGTCGCCGTCGTCGATCAGCCGACGGTTGTCCAGGAGTCACCGACGCAGGAAGAGCCTGTCGAACCGACGGAGCCCGCTGCCCCAGAGAGCTCCGGCCCGATCACGTTCGTCGTGGTGACCGAAGAGTCGTCGGCAAGCTATGTCGCCGACGAAGAGTTCTTCGAAGACGCGGTCGAGCGCTTCAACGTCCCGCTGGGTCAAACCATAACCGTCGGAACGACCCCGGATGTCAGCGGCCAATTGACGGTCGTAAAGACCGATCCCCCGACGATTGTCTCGGGCGAGATCCGCGTCGGCCTTGGCAGCCTCACAAGTGACCAGAATCGCCGCGATCAGCAGCTCCAAGAGCGCCTGAACATCATATCGTTCCCCGATGCCGTGTTCATACCGACTTCCATCGAGGGCTTCCCGCCCGGCTACACCGAAGGTCAGACGGCTAACTTCCAGCTCGTCGGCGACATGACGATCGCCGGGCTGTCGCAACCGGTAACGTTCGAATCTACGGCAACGCTCGTCGACGGGCGTATCGAAGCTGAGGCGCAGACCACCTTCTTGTTGTCGTCCTTCGGCATCGAACCGCCCTCCTTCTTGGGCGTTTTCGACGTTCAGGATCCGCTCACAGTAAATGTGACGCTTGTTTTAGTCGAGGATCCAGCGGCGTCGAACGGTGCTGCACAGCCTCGGCTCGGCCACGGTGGACAACGGGCAGCCAGATCTTAGTAGGTGTCGTCGGAACGATTCCGGTTGGCGGCGGCGTCGATTCGGCGGTGGGAGCCGATGCGGTGCCGGTCGACGACAACGTCGGTTCGGCGGTGGGAGCCGTGGCAGTGTCGGTCGGCGGCGCACCGATGTCGATCCACTCCGCGTCGCCCCAGATGTACTCAGCCCAAGCTTCGAGCTGATCGTAGCCACTGCCCCACTGCGCGTACAGGACGCCCTCGATCTCGGGGATGCCGCTGAGGTCCTCCAGCCACTCCCGATCGATCCACTCATCCGGCGATCCATCGTAGTAGCCGGCGAGCATCTGGGCGTGGCCACGGCCTGCGAAGAATTCGGCCGAAGCGCGCCGGGTACCGGAACCACGGTTCCAATTCATGACCGTGACATCGGGGGTCAGGCCTTCCCAACTGCCCGACCAATCGCCGTTGACCAAGTAGTACGGTTCGTCGCGTTCTTCGGCGTTGTGTGACGGGTCGAACATGTCAGACCAAATGTAGAGTTCAGCATCGGGTGCTGCATCGCGCGCCTCGGAATGCAACGTCGCCACGTTGAAGGCAAGACGTGCGCCGGGCGAACCGTCGCCGGGGCTCGGCGCATCGTCCCAGCCGCCCATCCTGATCTCGTCGTGGCTGAAGAACCAGCCCGAGAACAGCCCGGCCCGGTCGAAGGCACGCTTGATCGCATGCAGCTGCTCAGTCGCAATCTCGAGCGCACGGGGCTCGGTTAGGCTGGCTGTCACCTGTTCGCCGTAGATCGTGGTCGTCTGGTAGTAGTCGATCTTCACGATTTGCCCGTCGGCGATACGGCTGCCCACCGCTAGGCTGATCACGGGCGGTTCGTGCCAGGCGTCGAAGCTGCCTGGCCACGGAACGCTGCCCATCAGCGGGTCGACAAGGACGTCGACGTCGAGTTCTTCCTGGTACTCGGTGGATCCGTCGTTACTGACGATGCGCACCGGCGTGCCCGGCCGGCGGACTAGGTTGACAAGGCCGGCCGGCTCGATCGAGGCATCGTCCCACCAGATCGATCCCTCATCCCCACCCCAGACGCCCAGGTAAAAGAGGGCCTCGTCATGCGACAGGCTGTTGAATGTGGTGTCGAAGCGTGTCCAGTCCTGATCAGGGCTCACCGGAACGGAATTCCATTGGAGCGTTCTACCGGGTGCTTGCCCAAGGACGAGTACCCGGACGTCGCCGCCTCGGAAGCCTTCGGTTCTCACCCAGACTTGCACGTGATAGTTGTGAAAAGGCTCGACCGTGAAGCTCTGGTGGATGCGTCCGTTACCGTGCGGAGGGTTCGTGGTGCCAAGATCGTCCATGCGCAAACTCGCTGCGCCAGAGCGCTTCACCGCCCTGTCCACGAAGGTCGAAGTGCCCGGCACGTCCTGCCAAGCCCAGCCGGGAAACGCGTGGCCGATCGGAGGTTGGGCCTCGAAGTCGCCGTTCACGATGCGCACCGGCTCAGCCTCGTACGGGACGAGAGCGCCCGATTCGGCGCGAAAGCTCGCACCGCGCACCGGCATCGCTTCGGCCAGGTTCGGATCGTGCCAAAGAATCTGCTCCGAATAGCCGAATGCCGTGGCCGCGGGGATCATCTGCATTCCGAGATCGTCGGCATACTCGAGAACTTCCTGGAGCTGCGGATAGTACGCCTCGATCAGCGAGCCGTCCTCCAGTCGACCGAATTTCGAATCCGTAACAAGCGCTCCGTTGTAGCCGGCCGCCTTAGCTCGGTCCAGGATTCCTTTCAGCCGATCGACGGTCGAAGAAACCTGAAAGTTGGCAGGTAGGTACACCCAACGTTTCGAAAGGACATGGCCGGAGACAACGGGCGCCAGGTCGGCGGCTTGCGCTCCGGCTGTTAGAGCTTCGATACGCGTATGCGGGCCAGGCGCGATAAGGCCAAGGGTGCAGGCGAGGATCGTAATGCCCACACAGGAGAGGGCCGGATGCTCAGTGAAGAGCGCTCGGGTCGAAAATCGCCGGCGTCCGACTAGCACACCGATCTTACGATTCATCTGATCCACCTCCGAAGTGTCAAGCCTGCGCGACAGAGGATACTCCAACGTCCGCGCACGGTCGCCATGATACTCCGAGAAGCAGCGGACCATGCCAACACAATTCTGCGCGAGCCTTCAGCCCGAATGAGCTTTAGGCCGATTACAACGGCGGCGCGATAGGAACCAGCCCACAGCACCCGAGTCGGCAGCCGCGCGTCAGGCCGCTTGCGACGACGCCCGACCATCGAGCGCTCGTAGCCGGCCATCCGGAGCCGCGGAGGCGGTTCGAGAAGCGTGGCCGGTATCTGCGCCCCGAACCACGCGCGCGCAAGATCGAGCACAATCCATGCTCGCCGGTCCAAGCCGGAGCGGCGGGCGCGGCGTTCGAACGCCACCCAATCCATACGTTCACCGACCACATGAACGGCCCATGCTAGGTCGACGATCAGGCGCGGTGGGCGCATGCCGCGCCGGGCCGCATTGGCGACCAGGGTGAGGACGAGATCGGTGGGGCACGGTACCAGCACCGAGCGCCCGTCCGGCAGCGCAGCGCGTTCGGCGCGCTCCCACACAGCGCGCCAGTCCAATTGCTCCGCTGCCCAGCGCCCGCGGGGATTCACTCCGTGCGCCGGATCGACGTCGTGATGTGCCTCGCCGTCGAGCTCCACATGCATACCGTCAGGATCGCGCCGGACCGGATCGGTTCGCACCAATTCTTCACGGAGATATCTCACTTCCGATTCGGCGCGTTCCAGATCGGCATCTCGAACGGACAGGTCGATGTCGCCGATAACGCGGAGTGCTGCATCGGGGTATACGCCGGCGACGAGAGCTGCGCCCTTGTGCGCCATTGGCTCGATCCCGATTACAGTGAGTGCGTCTAGCTGGGCGGCGAGTGCGGGCAGGACAACCCTGTGCTGACGCGCGTGGTTGAGCGCATACAGCCGCCGCAGGCCGTCGAAGATCTCGATCGATAAGTCGACGCCCGCCTCCGACAACCGCTTCGCCCCGATGAAAGCAATCGGACCCACTTGCCAGCGGTGTGCGAGGGCGACCAGGCGGTTCGAATTCACACCGCCCTGACCTGGGTTCTCGGCCCTCGCGGCTCGGGCGTTCGATAGCTGCTTCGACGCCGGATGGGCGGGGCGATCGAAGGGATCGCGGGTGCCCGCAAGGCAAGCGGGGCGAGACAGGACATCGAGGGCGGCGGCAAGGCAGGCGGCGCGATCTACAACTTCATATGCCGTCTTGGAATCCAAATCCGGGCGGATGAGGATCAGAAGCAGGGCGTCCAACATCGGGATCGGCGGCGAGATCCGGCGGCTGAGCGAGAGAGCGAACCTTGGGATTGCGGACGGGCGGGGCCGCGACGGCCAACGATCGGACAGATACTGCGCTCGACTCCAACCAGCAGTTGCTCGCCCGACCACCAGCTCGGCGAGACCGTCGAGGCGGCGTGCGCGAACTTGGTCGTCGACCATCGCGCATGCAGACGAGCAAGTCGATCCTCGCGTCCCAGCCCCGCGGTCGACAATCGCGCATGCAGACGAGCAAGTCGATCCTCGAGCTCTAGCCCTGCCGTCGATCGCGACGACGCGCCCAAGGATTGCCGCATGCGGCATCGCCGGATCGGCATGCGGCGTCGCGTCTCCCCGAAGGACGATGCCCTCGGCAGTTGCCGAGATCACGCGGTGGACGATTAGTCCGGACATGCCGCGCGCAATCACGATGTCGCCGGTTCTCGCTCGCTCACCCGCCCGAATGCGGACCACGTCGCCGTCCCTTAGTGTGGGGCGCATACTTTCGCCCACGACCACGATCCGGGCGATACCGCCCGCCGCCTTCAATTGCGACACAGCCACGTTCATGTCGTCCTCACGGATCGGACGCGCGTCGAAGGAGCGGAAGTGCATCATCGCACGCCGCTCGACGAGACCAGGCCTTCCAGAAAATCGAGCAGCGGATCGGCACTGCTGGCGTCGAGGTTTGGAGCTGCCGACGGAGACGAGTCCGGCGCAAAGCCGATCTCGAAGACCTCCGCCCGCGACGCGTCCAGCGCTCGGCCAAGGCCCACCATAGATGAGTGAACGGCCTCGGCTTCGTCAGCGCCGCGGCGCCGCTGCCCAGCGAGAGTGAGGTCAAAGGGTAACAGTGCCGGCAAAGCGTCTCTCGAACTCAATCGCCGCATGGGGCCGAATCGGTGCCGGTTCCGTTCGATCTGCGCGCCGGCTGGACCGAGGCGTCGCAAGATCACGATACTTTGGAGCACCGCCCGCTCAGCCAACACGACGCCAGGCATTACCGCCGGATCTATCAGCCAAGCAGGTCGCCCATCGTCATCCAAAGTCGGGATGGCCGCCCAGTCCCTGAGCGGCTCGTATGCGCCGAGGCCGAGCTTCAGCACCGTGCCACGGTCGATCCGCGCCGCGACCGGACAGGCGAGCGCTTTACCGTCGATGCCCAGCAAAGTGAAGTCGTCCGCTAGCAGCCGGCGACCGCGCCGGACCAGTTCGAGAGCCAATGTCGTCTTGCCGGCACCGGATGGTCCTACGAGCAAGAGCGCGCGGCCACAATGTTCGATGGCCGCAGCGTGAAGCGTTCGGCCGACAACGTCCGGAACGCGGCGGGCGCCGCGACGGCAGGACGGCTCGAACTCCCCAGCAGCCGCCTTCTGGGCGATTGCACGCCGCGCGACCTCGACCAGGCGTGGAACCGACGCTACGCGCTCGACGACGTCATCGAGTTCGACCCTTGGACCGATGGGGCCACCGACTAGGACCGCAACGCGCACCTCAGATGCCGGATTCCGGCTCGGAAGGCTCATCGGGCTGAGGTATTCCGTGTTGGAGTTGGCTATGCAGCGTGCGAACACTGCCTTCAGCGCGGCGTCGATTCGCTCGTCGTCACACGCGACATCGACCCTGCATCCGGCGATTACGACTTTGAACGAACTATGCACGAGCATCGCGGCTGACATGATGACCGATGTGTCGCGAAGCGAATGCCGGTTTGCGACGAGTACGCGCCGAGATCGCGTCGAGCCTGCGACACCTGACCCGTGGCTGCGCGCCTACCCCTGTAGCGCGCTGTCCTGATCGACCGCATCCAGCCGAACAATGTCGGATCATCGTGGGCGGCGAGAGCGACCGCAGTCTGGCATACGATCGCGGTCGATTCTGCATATGCGCGGGCTATGTAAGTCGCAGATAAGGCGTGCTACGGAAGAAACGTCTGTGCTCCGAGCAAAACCGTTATCAACGAGCCGAAGAGTGCGAGGATTCCTATCGACCATCGCATCTGGACAAGCAAGCGTTCGTCGAGTCGCTCGAAGCGCTCGTCGATCCGGGCGAAACGTGCATCGAGTCGGTCGTTCTGCGTGTCGAAGCGCCGCGCGAGTTCCGCGCTCTGAGAGTCAAAGCGTTGGTCGAAAAGAGCCTGAGTGCGGTCGAAGCGCTCATCCAACCCGTCGAACCGTCTCTCCAACCCGTCGAAGCGCCCTTCAAGCACAGTGAACAGTCTCTCCAACCCGTCGAAGCGCCCTTCAAGCACGGTGAAGCGCCTTTCCAACCCGTCGAAGCGCCCTTCTAATTCGAGGAAGCGCCCTTCTAACTCGAGGAAGCGCGCGTCCAGCGCGGCAAAGCGCTCGTTCATGTCCGAACGCAGACCGACGATCGCGTCTCGGATTTCTCCGAATTGCGCCTCCAATTCTTGGCGGCTTATTGTTCGCTCGCTCAAAGTCGCCTCGAACCATGCGCTAAAGTCACGCGCAACTGACTCGCCCCATGCGTTACGCACGGACTCAGGTAGCGCCACCGCCATCATAGCGCCCCTCGGCCTGTGTAGAGGCACAAGCGGTTCCGAAGCTCATTACGCCATTCGTGTCGCGCGGCTAGCCGCACTTCAGGGTTCATCATGGCCCAAGTATATCGGTGTGACAATCCGACGTGTACACTCGGCGCCAGCGACGCGACCACTTTGCGACATCGATGTAACGGCGTCGATGCAACGCTAAACTTGAACTTCGGCTGGTACTCCGCCAGGCCGATCAACTTCCCGAAGGCATGATTCTCAACCAGAACGAGGTTTCCTTATGAGCGACGCTGAACTCCGCAAGGACGACGGCTATATCCCCGCCCGCGCCATGTTCATCGTCGCTCATCCGGACGACATCGAATTCGGCTGTGCAGGTACCGCGGCGCGATGGAAGGCCGGCGGCGCCGAGGTCGCATATGTTCTCGTCACAAGCGGCGATGTCGGTATCGACGAGCCGGGCATGACCCGCGAGCGCGCTGCCCAGATACGAGAGACCGAGCAGACCGAAGCCGCGGCCGAGATTGGCGTCACGGATGTGACTTTTCTCCGCGAGCCAGACGGCACGGTCGTGAACACGCTCGACCTCCGGAGGCGCCTCGTGCGCGAGATTCGGCGTTTTAAGCCCGAAGCGGTGGTGACGTTCGATCCAACCGCCATGTTCATTTCGGAAGCCTATGTCAACCATCCGGACCATCGGGCAGTCGGAGTCGCGGCGGTCGATGCTGTCTTTCCAGCCTCCGGCCAACCCTTGGTCTTCTCCGAACTTGAACAAGAAGGTCTGAACGCCCACAAAGTACGAAAGCTATTCGTGGTTTCGTTCAACGGGCCGGGCTCAACCGTCGTCGATATCTCCGACACGCTGGAGGACAAACTGCGCTCACTCCGTAAGCACAAGAGCCAGCTCGCAGAGTGGGATCCGGAAAAGACGGTGCGCGAGTGGGCGTCGAATGCCGCCAAGGACACACCGCACGAATTCGTAGAGTCCTATCGCGTCGTGACTATGATCACCGACGAGGAGTGGGAGAAGCGCAGCGTTCAACGCGCAACGGAAAGCGAACCGGCAATCGAAACGGAAATTGAATCCGGCGTGCCGATTTGAACTTGTACCTTTCGGTCCAACACGGAGCATCTGATGCCAGCTTTTGCCGGGTTCAGGTGAGCGCTTGAGCCAAGCGACGGCATCCATTGATGACGCTCGGCAACCTTCGCGACGATGATCTTTACGGTCGCCCAACTTTCCTCACACGGGCCGATCATCGATTGCTCGAGCGCTCGACGAACGGCCGGCCCGTAGGGAATACCTCGCCTGGCTCAAGCTCGCGCTCCCTGACCAGCGTGTCGACCACCGTCGTAATGACCAGCTGAACGGTCCTCTCCAAGACGACGTTTTCGATGATCGGGACATCGCGCTGGTCGGCTTCCGTAAGCAGGAATGATTGCATGTGCCAGATATCGTCGAAGTGGGTCAGATAGCGTTCGGCTCTTCGGTTCGAGGCTAGACGACCTCGACCGACAATCCGCTCCCTAAGTTCCGATTTGCGGAGCGCCGCCAGCATGATCGGTACGACTACGGCATCACTCTCATCGGGCAAGACGTCGCGCAGCGAAGGCAGAATGTGGACGCCCTCGAGGATGAGAGAGACCCGCTCGGTCAAGGCACGCTGGATGATCGCTTCGCAGGCACCGGAGACAAGGTGGGCTTGCGCGCGATACCCGTCCTCGACTTGATCGGAGTGCTTAGCCCTCACGGACGCGCGGCTCGGCAAAGTCTCCCACGCCGCGTAGGAAGACGTGTGCAGCACGGGCAGGAGCTGCTCCGAGATCATCATCCGCATGACTTCACGAAGCATGTCGCTCGACTGGGTGCGCACAATTTCCAGTCGGTGCGCAACCTCGGTCGCTACGGTGCTCTTCCCACAGCCTGGAACGCCTCCGACAAGGAGCAGAAGTGGGCGATCTCCTCGCCGAAAGTGCGACCAGGTCAGGTATCGGAGCGCAGCCTGTGCCCCGAATCGGCGGCCGAGGCGATCATAGGTAATGAGTCCGAGATCGTCTGAGCCGATCTCGGTGACACTGTGTGTGACCAGGTGATTGAAAATATCGGCCGTGAGCAGCGTGGCCTCTTCGCCAGTCAGGCCGCATGACTCCAGGTGCCGACGCAACTGACCGCGCGAGAACGGCTGGGGATCATCACCGGAGCTGCGTACCGTGATTGTCCCGGGCGGCTGAAGCATCGCGTCGTAGCGGGCGGCGGCCTCTTCGCCGTAGCGATTCTTCAAGCGCTCTTTGACCAGTTTCCGAAGTTCTTGGCGCGTGATCTTCGCTTTGTTGGAAAGCTCGTCGCGGATGGACGAAGCTAGCTCGTAGGCCTCCTCGAAAGAGAGGCCAGCTTCCTGTAGGGATCGGGTGAGCATGCCGCGCAAGAACGGGGTGCCGTCATCGCGCTCGCTCTCAACGACGTGGATTCGCGCCATCGATCAGCGTTCGGACGTTGGATCAACCATATCGACCCTCGATGTAGTCCGCCGTCAGTTCATCGTTCGGCGTCAGAAATAGCTGTTCTGTCGATTCGTGCTCGATCACCTTGCCCAGGAGCATGAAGATGCATTCTTCGCTCGCCCGCCTTGCCTGGGCCATGTTGTGCGTGACGATAAGGATTGTGAATTCGCCGCGAAGCTCCCACAAGAGTTCTTCGACCGCCTCGGTGCCCTTCGGATCTAGGGCGGAGCATGGCTCGTCCATCAGCAGAACGCTCGGCTTCACAGGCAGCAGGCGGGCTATGCATAGTTTCTGTTGCTCCTCGAGCAGCAGTCCGGTTGCCGGCTGATCGAGTCTGTCTTTAAGGGTATCCCATAGAAGCACGGTCCGCAGTGCGCTTTCCAGGATTTCTTCTTCGGTCGGGCCGCCGCCGCGATCGCCGTGGAGCCGATGTCCAAAGAGCACGTTTTCGCGGATGGTCAGCGGAAGAGGGTTCGGCCGCTGGAACACCATGCCGACCTGTCGTCGCACCTGGACCAGTTCTACCTCGGGCGCGTAGATGTCGTGTCCAAGGACGTCGATGCTGCCGGTTGTGCGCACATAGCCGAGACGCTCGTTGATGCGGTTGACGCAGCGAAGAAACGTCGACTTGCCGCAGCCCGACGGTCCGATCAACGACGTGATCCTGCCCTTCGGAATCCCGAGGTTCACGTCGAACAGCGCTTGGAACGTCCCGTACCAAAGGTTGAGGTCGCGCGTCCGGATTGCGTCCACGCGATCCTCCGCGGGCTCAACCAAAGCGGCCCTCCAAGTAGTCGAGCGTCCGCGTATCGACTACGTGGCCTTCGAACATCGGCTCGGTTTCACCCACCTCGATAAGCTCGCCTCCCAGGAAGAACGCGGTGCGGGAAGCCAGCCGCCGCGCCTGCTGGACTAGGTTTGTAACGAGCACGATCGTAATCTCGTCCTTCAGAGTCGCGAGCACGTCCTCGATACGCATGGTCGTGACCGGATCGATGGCGATCGAGAATTCGTCAAGCAGGAGCACGTCGGGATCCTGTGACAGCGCTCGGGCTATCGTGAGGCGTTGCTGCTGCCCACCGGACAGCAGGCTGCCGAGCGAATTCAACCGGTCTTTCACCTCGTCCCACAGCGCGGCGCGCCGCAGGCAGCGCTCCACGATCACATCTAGCTCGCCGGTCTTCTTCGTGCCCGCCAAGCGCGGAGAGAGCGCCACATTGTCATAGACACTAAGCGGAAGGCCGACCGGTAACGGGAAGACGACACCGATCCGCCGTCGCAGCGCGTATAAGTTCCGCCACGTTCGCACGTCTCTGCCGTCGAGCAAAATTCCGCCGTCCACGCGCATGCCCGGCGTAAATTCGTCCATGCGATTCAGCGCACGCAGGAACGAAGTCTTGCCGCTGTTGGCCGGCCCTATGATCCCGAGAATCTCGTTGGACGGGATGTCGAGTGTGACGTCGTTGAGCGCGATCTTGTCCCCGTAACGGATCGTCAGTCCGCGCACCGCGATCTTGGGAGGACGATCATCGCTAGTTGCCAGG
Source organism: Anaerolineae bacterium (assembly GCA_038913135.1). Taxonomy (GTDB): domain Bacteria; phylum Chloroflexota; class Anaerolineae; order Epilineales; family Epilineaceae; genus JBCLES01. The sequence goes on along the minus strand of JBCLES010000003.1, from coordinate 36,877 downwards.
GTAATCCGCCGGTCGAACGGAGATCTCACCACTTTTTGCGGCCCCGCAGCCGGATGCGAAACGCGATCGAGATCGAGTTCATAAGCAGGACGAGGCCGATCAGGACCAACGCGATTCCGTAGGGCAGGCGATCGGGTACATCCGGCACTTGTGTCGAGACTACGAAGAGGTGCAGTGATAGCGCCATCGTCTGGTCGAGGACACCTTGCGGCAGGAAGGGCAGGAAGAAAGCCGCGCCCGTGAACATGATCGGGGCTGTCTCGCCGGCCGTGCGCGAGACTTCCAGGATGACTCCGGTGAGGATGCCGCTTATCGCGTTGGGCAGAACGACATGCCTGATAGTCTGCCAGCGCGTTGCCCCCATGCTCCAGCACGCCTCGCGAAAGGCGTGTGGCACCGATTGGAGCGCCTCTCGCGTCGCGACGATCACCACGGGCAGCGTCATGATCGCCAGTGTGAGGCTAGCGGCCAGAATGCTCGTCCCAAAGCCAAGGAAGAGTACGAATGCGCCTATTCCGAACAGCGCGTAGACGATCGAAGGAACGCCGGCCAGATTGATGATGGCAAGGTTGATCGCCCGCGTGAGCAAATTATCCGGCGCATACTCGCTCAGGTAAAGGGCCGCCGCCACGCCGATCGGCACGGATGCCAGAAGGGCGACGACGACAAGCCAAATAGTGCCTACGAGGGCCGGAAAGATGCCGCCGGCCGTCATGCCGGAAGTCGGATATGTCAATAGGAAGTCGACCGAAAGGACCGGCCCGCCCTCGACCACGAGCACGCCTAGAATGATGACGACCGGCAGGATAAGCAGGAGCGTCATCATGAGAAAGAGCGTTCGGACGAGGCCTTCGATCCTCCGGTTGCGCACATCGAGCGGCGTCGTCTTGAATACGCTCGGATCGAGCGGGAGTGTGGAGTTCCTCACGCCGTCATCCTGGTCCTGTGCAAGGCCATGTGAGGCCGGACCTTGGCCGCTCACGCGTCGCGCCGACTGCCGCGGATCACGAGGTCAGCTGTGAGGTTAATGAAGAAGGTGACCGCGAACAGCAAGATCCCCAACGTGAACAGCGCCCGGAAGTGATCCGAGCCAACCGCCGTCTCCCCGAGCTCCGCGGCGATCGTCGCGGTGAGCGCACGGACAGAGTCGAACGGGCTCGTCGGGATGTTGATCGAATGTCCGCTGGCCATCAGGACCGCCATCGTCTCACCGAAGCCGCGCCCGACGCCCAAAAGGATGGCCGCGACAAGCCCGTTCTTGGCAGCGGGCAAGACTACACGCCGGACCATCTGCCAGCGGGTAGCGCCCATCGCCACGGCCGCCTCGCGATAAGCTTCAGGGACCGCCTTCAGCGCATCCTCCGCGATCGTGGTCATGATCGGCGCGGCCATCAAACCGAGAATTATGCCGGCGTTGAGAACGCTGAGCCCGATCGGAACATCGAACATTCGGATTATCAGCGGATTCATGATGCTCAGTCCGATGAAACCCCAAGCTACGGAAGGGATCGCGGCCAGCATCTCGACCAGAACCTTGAGAGCTTCACGGCGCCGGCCCGTGGCGAATTCAGCGATGTAAATCGCTGCGCCGAGCGAAAAGGGCACCGCGACGAGCATCGCAAGGCCGGTCACGCTCGCGGTGCCGGCCATCAAAGCGAGGATGCCGTACGTCGGCTTAGTGGTCGAGGTGGGACGCCAAGCCTGAGAAAGGAAGAATTCTCGCGGACGGAGGTCTTCGAGTATGAACGGCAGACCTTCGCGCAGAATGAACGCGAAAATACCGACGATCGCGACGATGCCTGATATGCCTCCGATGAAGACGACGGCCTGGGCAAGTCGATCGACATACCACGCTCGGTCGCGCCGATCGGCGTGCCGGTACTTGAGATCCGCCGCCACCTCAGCCGGCCTTCGGACCGCGCAAAGTTTCCATCAACTGGCGTACGTACTTCCTGAGCGTCTCCATCGCCGCCGCCTGGCCATCGACCTCGAGCGGCCAATGCAGGAGCACGGTGTGGAACGGGAGGTCGGGGATATGCTCCAGTGGATTTGCTCCGACCCCAACGATCACATGGTAATCGTCTAGAACTTCGTGTACCGCTCTGAGCTGTGTCGGCTCATAAGTGTCTAGATCTAATCCGTGGAGGTCCAAGAGCCTTCGGCACGCTTCGTCCATCGATTCGGCCGGATTCCAGCCGGCGCTCGCGTAGCGGCCGCTTTCAGGATACTCGACCCGCGCCAATGCCTCCGCGATCTTCGTGAGGCAATCGTCGCGCTCGTCGATGAACAGGATGCGATAGACCTTCTGGGGTTTCGTCTCTCCGGTAACCGCGAAAATAGTCTCCTCACAGATGTTCTTAGCTTGATCGTTCACTCGCTCAAGCCGATTGAAAATGGTCTGGAGCGCAACGATGTCGCCGACCGGACGACTGCCCTTTTCCCCTTCCCGGATGAGATCCGAAAGCGCACGGTGAAACGTGCTGTCCATCTGGCCTGCAAGGGTCAGTATCGCCTTGGCTGAGTCCGCGTTCTCTTGATTGAAGGACTCCATGGATTGCGCCAGAATCAGGCGACTGTGATCGGCCATCATCTCGATATCGCGCATCAGGGTGCCTGGAGGTGGCTGTGAGAGTTGGATCGTGGCGCGCCCGATCGTAACTGCGTAGTCTCCAATCCGCTCGAGCCCTATAATCAGGCGTCGCACCGCCGATACGAAGCGCAAGTGCCCAGCCGTCGGCAGGTGCCGGTTGACGAAGACAAGGCAGAGATGGTCGATGTCGCGAATCTCCCTGTTGATCTGGAGATCGCCGAGTATCGTCGCGTTCGTCAGGTCGCGATCCCCGGACAGGAGCGCCCGCACCGAATCGTCGAGGGCTCGCTGGATCCTTTCCGAGACTTCGCGCACTTCCTCGCGAATGCGCTCCACGTCCGCTTCCAGTCGCCGTTCATAATGGGACATCGGATCGTCCTCCACGCGGCTTGAGCCGGTTCTTGAGCGAGTTCGGGCGAGCGCCTACCCCCACAAGATTCAGCCGCAATTCGCCGGCTCCACCGGCGCGTATCCCTTGTCCTGCAATATACATTGCCCACCAGTGCTAAGAATCCAATCAAGATACGCGGCGACCGCGCCTTCGGGAGCGCCGGCTGTGTACATGAGAAGCGGCCTGGCGATAGGATAGCTGCCATCCAAGGCGCTCTCGATCGATGGAGCGACGCAACCGTCACTCCCCGAGACGACGCAGGGCATCTTGACCTCGTCGGTCGCATACGCCATTCCGCTGTAGCCGATGGCGCACGGCGTGTTCGCGACAAGATCGACGACGTCCTTGGAGCCGTGCATGTCGCGCGACCCCAAACGGAACTCAGAGTCGCCGAGCACGGCCTCTTGGAAGTACACGTACGTTCCGGAATTGTTCTGTCGGCTGACGCGGACGATCTCATCGCTTTGGCAGCCCGGCACGACAACCCCAAGATCGCTCCAGACTTCCACTAACCCGTCCTCGCCATAGATGTCGGCGAGCTGCTCGATCGTCACCTCGTCCACCGGATTGTCCTGATGGACGAACACGGCGAGGGCATCGAAGCCGACGATATGCTCCACGGGCTCGATGCCGTTCGCGCGCGCCGACTCGATCTCGTCAGGTGTCATGACGCGGCTCGAGTTCGCAATGTCGACGGTTCCGTTGATCATCGCCGAGATGCCGGTGCCGCTCCCTCCGCCGGTGATGGCGACCGCTACATTTGGATCGATCTCCCGATATGCTTCGGCCCACGCTTGCGCAACGTTGACCAAGGTGTCCGATCCCTTGTTCTCAATGACGGTTCGATCGGATCTTCCCCCGCACCCTAGCACCACAGCCGAAGCCAACACGACCAACAATGAAGTCAACCTCTTCATGAGCGCCACTCCTTACATTCCCCCAGCTCGGCGGGCAAACCTGAATGGTCTGAACGTGGGATTCTAATCGAGATCACCACCGCGATCGAGCCGACCACGCCGGGCCCGGCTGGCCGTGAGACCCAAGTTCATGGCGGAAGCGCGGCCGAGAGTCGGAAGCTAGCGCGCCGTGTATCCCCCATCGACAAGCATCGCGTGGCCCGTTACAAAGCTAGCGACATCCGAGCTCAGCCATACAACGGCTTCGGCCACTTCCTCCGACGTCCCGAAGCGTTGCATCGGGTGAAGGCCGACGAGCATGTCGTGCACCGGACTTTCCTCGAGCAAGCCGGCACCCTCCAGGAGCGGCGTCGCAATGAATCCCGGACATATGGCGTTAACGCGAATTCCAGACGTCGCGTACTCGATCGCGGCGGTCTTGGTCAGACCGATCAAGCCGTGCTTGGCCGCGACGTACGCCGGCGCGTTGGCGAAGCCGACGGTTCCAAGGATCGATGACATGTTGACAATCGCTCCGCCGCCCGTCTGAAGCATTGCCGGTATCTCATATCGCATGCAATAGAATGCGCCGGTGAGATTGATGCTGATAACGCGGTCCCATTCCTCGGTAAGATAGTCTCCCGTGGGCGCCGATCCGCCCCCGATACCGGCATTGTTACAGGCGATATCGAGCCGGCCATACGCTTCCGTGCAGCGCGCCACAAGCGCGCTCACGGCTGCTTCGTCGGACACATCGGTTGCGACGTACATTGCACGACCGCCCACCGCTTCGATAGAGTCGACGGTCTCCGCGCCTCCGTCGGCATCGACATCCGCGACGACTACCGCTGCGCCTTCCCGTGAAAATGCTATCGCCGTCGCGCGTCCGATACCCGACCCGGCACCGGTAACCAACGCCACTTTTCCATCTAGACCTTTCATACCTCACCTCTCTCGGTCGCACCGAGCGCACGATCCGACCAATGATACTCCCCGCCGCTACATGGCCCGATCGGTTTCGACAGCCCGGAACATGCTCCTTCCACTATCGTTCAACTGGCCGACAAACCCGCCATTTGATATGCTCTCTTGCTAATCCGTTGAACCGCATCGCTCCACGTTCGTTTCATATGTTGATCCGTTCGATCGCGCTACCCTGTTTTCGACCGGACATCCGAAGAAGTACCCGCATCAGGGAAGGAGAGAACGCAATGCTTAAGAACCTGCTTCGATCGATGATGGTCCTCTCGCTCATGGGCTTCGCGCTCGCTGCATGCGATCGCGGCACGACGCCCGATGGAGCGGATCCCGCCGCGCAAGGCACGGAGGACCCCACGCTGCCTGACCCCGACCTGCCGACTGAACCCGTCGTCGAAGAGCCTGAGATGCCGTCGACGGATCGAACCGGCGCCTGGCTCGATCGAGTGACAGTGATCGAGGAGCCGAACGCGGATGCCGCGGTCACGCGCCTCGGCGCCGGTGACATCGATGTCTATGCCTATACGGTGGCATCGCCCGGCACTTTCGAGGCGATTCAACAGGCTGAAGGCCTGCAGTACGCCACCTCCTACGGCTCTTACAACGAGATGACGTTCAACCCTTCGGCATGTGCCGATACGACCAAGCTTAACCCGTTCTCCGTGCCGCGCATCCGCGAGGCCATGAACTGGCTCGTCGACCGCGACTATCTTATCGCGGAGATCATGGGCGGCCTCGGCACCCCGCGCTGGGTCCCGATCAACACGGCATCGGCCGATCGCGGCCGGCTGGCGGCGGAGATCCGGGCGATCGAAGCGAAGTACGCGTACGACCTCGAGCAAGCTCGCACGGTGGTAGCGGAAGAGATGGAGACGCTTGGCGCTTCGCTCGAGAACGACGTGTGGACCTACCAGGGCGCGCCGGTCGAGATCATCGGCCTAATCCGGTCCGAGGACGAGCGAACGCAGATCGGAGACTACTTCGCGGCGCAACTCAAGGAAATCGGCTTTACGGTCGTGCCTGACTATAAGACCTCTGCCGAAGCCGCGCCTATTTGGCAGGCGAGCGAGCCGTCGGAGTGCCTCTTCGGCTTCTACACTGGCGGCTGGATCGCGACAGTGATCGACCGCGACGCCAGCGGCAACTTCAACTTCTACTACACGCCGTCCGGTCTGCCGCGCCCGTTGTGGCAGGCATACACGCCAACCGCGGAGTTCGCCGAGATCTCGCAGCGGCTCGACGATAGCGACTACTCCAGCATGGACGAACGGACGGAACTCTTCGCGCAGGCGTTGCCGCTCGCTCTCGAGGACTCCGCACGAATCTGGCTGCTGGATCGGACGAGCGTGGCACCGTATCGCGAGGGCATTTCCGTTTCGTACGACCTTTCGGGAAGCATCTATGGTTCGGCTCTTTGGCCATACACCCTCCGCCACGACGGTGAAGAGGGTGGCGAAGTCAAGTGGGCGAGCGCCAGCATCCTTACCGAGGTCTGGAATCCGGTAGCCGGAACGAATTGGATCTACGACAATGCGCTGATCCGCGCGACCGGCCAGTGGTCGTACATGCCGGACCCGAACACGGGACTCAACTGGCCGCAGCGCGTCGAGAGCTTCCAGGTCGACGTCCAGGAAGACCTGCCGGTCAATTCGTCCTTGGACTGGGTTGAACTGAACAAGGTGCCCGAGATCGTGGTGCCTGACGATGTGTGGGTTGATTGGGATGCTGAAACGCAGACCTTCATCACGGCCGCCGACTTCTACACGGAGACCGCGACCGCGCTGATCAAGACGGTCACGACTTACCCTGCCGATCTGTTCGAAACGGTGGCTTGGCATGACGGCAGCCCGTTGAGCCTGGGCGACATGGTGATGTACCTGATCATGAACTTCGATCAGGCTAAGACGGCCAGCGCGATCTACGACGAGGCGCAGGTCCCCAACTTCGACTCCTTCATGTCGACGTTCAAGGGTATAAAGATCGCATCGACCGATCCGGTCACGATCGAGTTCTACAGCGACAATTGGTCGCTGGATGCCGAAAATGCGATCTCGAATCTACGTACCCTCTGGCCGTACTACGCTCAGGGCGAGGGCGCGTGGCACACCGTCGGACTTGGAGTCATGGGCGAGGCTGCCGGATTGGCCGCCTTCTCCGCCGACAAGGCGACGGCGCTCGAGACCGAGCAATTCAGCTACATCGCAGGCCCGACTATCGAGATCCTCACCAACCAGCTCACCGAAGCGGCCGGCCAGAGCACCCTCCCGTACGCCGCCACGATGAGCGAGTTCGTCACTCCCGACGAGATCGCGGCGCGTTACCAGAACCTGCAGACATGGTTCACGGAGCGGGAGCACTACTGGATCGGTACCGGGCCTTTCTACCTCGAACGCGCGTTCCCGGTCGAAAAGACGGTGAGCCTTGTGCGCAACGAGAACTTCCCCGACCCATCCGACAAGTGGGCGCGCTTCGCGGAGCCCAAGATCGCCGAAGTCGAGATCGATGGACCGGGCTCGGTGACGGCTGGTGAGGCCGCAATCTTCGACGTCTTCGTCACCTTTGACGGGGCGCCGTACGCGGCCGCCGATGTTCAAGAGGTCAAGTACCTGGCCTTTAATTCGGCGGGTGAGCTCATCGACACAGGTGCGGCCGAGAATGTCGCGGACGGCAAGTGGCAGGTCGAGCTCTCGAGCGACATCACGCAGGGACTCGCCGAAGGCTCCAATCGGCTAGAGGTCGTTGTGGTTTCGAACCTCGTCGCGTTGCCAAGCCTTGGCGCAACGGACTTCATTTCGTCGCCGTAACATGATCTTCCAGCGGGAGGGCCGGCCGGTCGGCCGGCCCTCCCGCTGACCGACCCCACAATCCCGTCTAAACACCCAGCCAGCGGAGAGTGCGCGGTGGCCCAGGATACGCTCACCATTAAAGACCTGTCCCGCATGGAAGCCGAGGCCGTCGAGTCCGCCGCCAAGAAGGCGGCACGCGAGACATGGCTGAGGCTCGGCCGCTACACAGTGCTCCGGCTCGTCGCACTCTTTTTCACGGTAGTGATCGGGGTTTACTTAACGATCCTGATCGCGAACATGGGCGGGCACGTCGACCTGATCCGCAAGGCGCAGATACGTGAAGGGGTGGATGTCGCCGTCTCGATGAACCCGGAATTGGATCGTCTCTCCAACGCGGAACGGATGGTGCTGATCGGTGAACAGGTCAGACTTCAGGAGAAGCGCCTCGGGCTCGACCAACCCTTCCTCATCCGAAGTTTTCGATATCTTAGGAACGCTTTGACTCTCGATCTTGGATTTGCGGAGAGACTCGTCAGCGACAGCGGCTCGAAGCTGGTCAGACGTGTGATCACCGAACGACTGCCTTCCACACTTGTACTTTTCGGAACATCGAACCTTTTGTTGTTCTTCCTAGCCATCTGGGTCGCGCTGCGTCTTTCCCGGCGCTACGGGAGTTGGCTCGACAAAGCGGTGATGGCGCTCGCGCCGACCTCGGCTGCTCCAGGATGGTTCTTCGGCCTCTTCCTCATCCTTATCTTCGCCGGGATCTTCGGTGTCCTGCCCTTCGGTGGAATGGTCAAGGCGCCGCCGCCGGACGATCGGGTCGAGTATGCGCTCAGTGTGCTGAGGCACATGATCCTCCCTGTATCCGCCACTTTGATGGGGGCGATCTTCCTTTCGATCTACAACTGGCGCACTTTCTTCCTCATATTCTCGAGCGAGGACTATGTGGAACTCGCGAAGGCGAAGGGACTGACGGATCAAATGATCGAACGGCGCTACATACTGCGGCCGACGCTGCCCAACATCCTCACGAGCTTCGCACTCCTGGTCATCAATCTCTGGACCGGGGCGATCATCCTGGAGACCGTTTTCAATTGGCCCGGAATCGGACAACTTTACTTCAGGGCCATCGGTCTATACGACACACCCGTGATCGTCGCGGTGACAGTGGTTTATGCGTATCTCCTGGGCATCACCGTCTTCCTGCTGGACTTTCTTTACGCGCTCGTCGATCCACGGGTCAGGGTCGGCAAGGGAGGAACTGGGCGATGATCGCCTTCAAGCAAAGGCTTGCGCAGCTGCGCGGCTATCCATCGGCAATCGTCGGGCTGACGATGATCGCAGGTCTCATCATTCTGTCGCTCTATACCGTGATCGCAATTCCGTACGACGAGGCGATTCGCCTTTGGCGGGGCGGCGAAGCTGTCTGGTCGGACAGCCCGCGCAATGCCTGGCCGGTCTGGTACAACTGGTTCACCGATAAAAAGCTGCCCAAGACGATCGTCCTGAACAGCCTGGAAGAGGCCGACGGGGTGATCCGCGCGGAAGAGCGGGTTTCGGAGACCAGCCGCAAGATCACGTTGACGTACGATTTTGAGTTCGACGCCGACGAATTCCCTCGTGAGTTGATCATCTTCTTCGATTCCTCGTTTACGGCCAAACAGCCGTTTATCGAAATGGCATGGACGACGCCGGACGGCCGCGAAATACGGGTTGGTGACATCACTCCGACGCGCCGACAGTCGTTCCGCTTCGCCCAGGACAAGGGTCTGACGCGTAGGCTTGGCGGAGTACCAGCTGAGCGCGGTCTGTTCGCGGATCCGGCTGATCCTTCAGTTCCGCTAAAAGGCCTTTACCGGCTCAACGTTGAGGCCAGGCTTTTCGAAGAGGACGCGACCGTCGACGGCCGGCTCGTCTTATTCGGACATGTCCACGGCCTTGCCGGTACGGACCACCAACGCCGGGACTTGATGGTCGCACTCCTTTGGGGCACGCCGATCGCCATGGCGTTCGGACTTTTGGCCGCGATAGGGACGACCGTCACCACAATGGCGATCGCGGCGGTCGGGGTTTGGTTCGGCGGCTTGTTCGACGCCGTGATCCAGCGCGTGACCGAGGTCAACCTGATCCTGCCGGTCCTCCCGATCCTGATCATGGTTGGCACTTTCTATAGCAAGAGTATCTGGGTGATCCTAGGGGTGGTGATCATCCTTTCCATCTTCGGAGCGTCGATCAAGACGTATCGTGCAATTTTCCTTCAAGTCAGGACGCTGCCCTACATCGAAGCAGCGCAGGCTTACGGCGCGAGCAACATGCGGATCATCTTCCGCTATCTAGTGCCGCGGATATTGCCGCTGATCATCCCTAGCCTTGTTATTCTTGTCCCGGGCTTCGTATTCCTCGAGGCATCCCTTGCGGTCCTCGGCCTCGGCGATCCCGTTCTGCCTACGTGGGGCAAAGTCATCAACGACGCCCGGAACGAGGGCGCTCTTTTCAAGGGCTACTACTACTGGATCCTCGAGCCGGCGGCGCTGCTCATGCTGGCCGGATTGGCCTTCGCCATGGTCGGCTTCGCGCTCGATCGGGTCTTCAATCCTCGACTCCGGGAGCTCTAGTCGATGTCCGAAACGGAGACCAAGGAGACACTTCTCCAGGTCAGGGACCTTCGTCTGCATTTCAAGACTAGACGGGGCATGGTGCAGGCGGTCGACGGTGTGAACTTCGACCTGCCGCGCAACACCGCCACGGTGATCATCGGTGAATCCGGCTGTGGCAAGAGTTCGCTTGCCAAAGCGATTCTCCGTCTCCTGCCGCGCAACGTCGGCGAATATTCGGGCCAGGTGCTCCTCAACGGCGAAGACATCATGCAGCTGTCGGACGAGGATTTCAGGCGGACGATTCGCTGGAATCGGATCTCGATGGTGCCGCAGGCGGCGATGAACGCCCTGAACCCAGTTATGCGCGTCGGCGAGCAGGTGGCGGAGCCGGCGATGGTCCACCTCGGCTTGAGCAAGGATGATGCGCTCCAGCGGGCGCTGCAGACCTTCGCTCATGTCGGCGTTCCTGCCGACTTTCTGCACCGCTACGCCTTCGAACTGAGCGGCGGAATGCGGCAACGGGCGATCATCGCCATGGCGCTTATCACGGAGCCGGACATCATCATCCTCGACGAGCCCACGAGCGCCCTCGACGTGCTGACCCAGGCGAACATCATGAACCTGCTCAAGCGCGTCAAGCACGAGTTGAAGACAAGCTTCATCCTTATCACCCACGATATCGCGACTTCGAGCGAACTCGCCGACAACGTGGCCGTGATGTATGCGGGCCAGATCGTGGAGGTCGGCGACGCGGCCTCGTTCTTTTCGGATCCGTTGCACCCGTATGCCCAGAAGCTGATGGCCAGCGTGCCGCGATTGCACGGCCGACAAGAGCCGGTCTTCATAACCGGCCAGCCTCCAAGCCTTCTTGAGCCGCCGACCGGCTGCCGCTTCGCCGCGCGCTGTGAGCACGTCTTCGACAAGTGCGTCGTGGAGCCGCCGGACTTCGGACTGGACGGCAAGATCTCGAAGTGCTGGCTGCAAGAAGGCTTGCTCCCGGAGTACACGCCGTGACGACCGATGCCATGGGGGAGACGGCCGTGATCGACGACGGGATGACGACCGAATCAGTTGCCTCCGGAGAGTCCGACCTGACGATGGCAGGTGAGCACGGAACGCGGCTGCTCGCGGTCGACGATCTGCACGTTTGGTACGAATTGAAGCGCTTCGGATTCGCTCACGCGGGCTGGGTGCGTGCGGTCGACGGCGTGAGTTTCGACCTCATGCGCGGCGAATCGGTGGCTGTCGTGGGCGAAAGCGGCTGCGGTAAGTCGAGCTTGATGAAGGCCATCTTGGGCCTCCAACCACCGACAAGCGGCGACATTCACTTCGATGGACAGAGCATCTCGAAACTCACCGGCGAGGATAGACGCGCCTACCGCTCGAACATCGGCTACGTCCAGCAGGACCCGTTCGGCGCGCTCCCGACCTTCATGAACATCAAGCGAATTCTGGAAGAGCCACTGATCATCAACGGGATCAAGGATCCGGCGGAACGGATGGAACGGATCGAGCAAGCCTTGACCGAAGTCAAGCTGACCCCGATCGATGAGGTCATCAACAAGTTCCCGCACATGCTGAGCGGCGGGCAACAGCAACGCGTGGTGATCGCGCGCGCGATGATCTTGGAGCCTAAGCTGCTCGTGGCCGACGAACCGGTCTCGATGCTCGATGCATCGGTGCGCGTCGAGATTCTGCGGCTGCTACGAGGCCTCCAGGAAACCCACAATCTAGGCGTGCTCTATATCACTCACGATCTCTCCACCGTCCGCTATTTCTCGGAACGGATCTTCGTGATGTACGCGGGCCAGATCGTGGAGCTTGCCGATGTCCACGACCTCCTGGATCGACCGAGCCACCCGTACACTCAGGCGCTCCTCGCGGCTTCATCCGACCCGGATGCCAAGAACGCCCTGGTCATGCGTGAAGTGCCGCCGGGCGAGCCCCCAAGCTTGGTCAATCCGCCGGAAGGCTGCCGCTTCAACCCGCGCTGCGCTTTCCGAATAGAAGGCCAGTGCGACGTCCACATTCCGCCGATCTTCGACACGGGCAAGGGTCACGGCGTAGCGTGCTGGCTGCTGGACCCATCCCTGAATGCGCTCCCGGAACGCGGCGAGGACGGGATGTACATGCGCACCGAGAGCGCGGCGGTCGACTGGTCGGGTGGCAGGGCCGATACGGCTGGTTCAGAAGAGGGGTCGGGAGCGGTTGAATTGGGTGAGGTGGGCGAAGTGGGCAGGGCGACCGGATCGGTCGTATCGGTCGGATCGGTTGGGGCATTCGGCGCTGGAGGGGCTGTCGGAGCGGCAGACCACAGCATGCCCGAGACGCTCGCCGATGTTGTCGACGACGTCATCGATACCGGCGACGGCATCGACGAAGAGTGAGAGGACTCCGATGGACCGTTCAGATCGATTGCTGTGGACCGGCGGCCTCATGCTTGTCGTCGGCGCGGTGCTTCCGTTCCTCATGGTGATCGCGGTCTTCCCAAATTCGCTCCTGCTCAGCCTGATCGCCTTCGTTTGTTCGCTCGGCGGCCTCTTCGTCGGCATGATCGGCCTTGCTGGCGTCCGCGGGCGGATCGTGGAGGCGGATAAGCGGAAAGAAGACGGGACGTCGGAGATGTTCGACTTCCGGTAGGGGCTCGGCGCCCTCCCTACCCATTGGCGACAAGTTAAGGCTCGCTTGCAGGTAAACGTGCGGCCGACCGATCGACCGGCGATGAATCGCCGGGCTACAGTAACGACGCCGGCTACGGTCCCAATCCGGCCACGCCGAGCGGGTCGTGGAATGACACGGCGTTGTTAGTCCGCGGAACTGGTGTGGCGGCCGCGCAACATCCGTGTTAGGCTATCCCAGCCTGTAGACGCGGGGGTTGCGAGGTCTTGCGACGCGAATGTTGAAGTCGGTCATCATCGAGCGTGGCCCATCCGTAATCTTGGACCCGGCCGAGGTGCGGCGGGTCCTACTCGCCATTCGCTACGACCAGCCGCTCACCGACAGCCCGCTCACCGAGCTCGACGCGGTCTGGGATGTGCTCCTGCGCGAAGGGGTGGCCACGGGAGCACGGGGCCGCGCTTGGGCGCTCGGCGTCCTGGTCAACGAAGTCATCGTCCAACATCTCGACGACGCTCGGCGCGCGGCCGGAATCTCCCCTTCGGAAGGGGCCTCTGCTTTCGCGCGGCTGGAAGCCGACTTCGGGGCGGGGAGCCCGGAGCTCGAGATCTGGAGCGCGCTCTACCATCGGTACCTCGACCCTGGTCAAATCCAGGCCGGCGAGATCGCGACGCATATCGGCATATCCCGTCGCACGCTTGGTCGCCGGCTTGGCGTGGCCCGCAGGCGGCTAGCGACGGCCTTGGCAGCTCGCGATCGGGAGGCGGCTAGGCGGTTGGCGGAGCGATCGGATGTGCCGATCGTCGAACAGATCGAGGTGCGGCGGGTCGCGGCGCGTGAGGATACATCGCCGACTGAGGCTGCGCTTCGACCACACGACGACTTGCTCAAGGCCGTGCGAGGCAACGGGGCCCGCAGGACCCCAATCGCTCCCGACGCACTCGAGAGCCTGGCCATCGAACGGCCAAGAGACCTAAAGGCGTACCGGCTCTCTCGTATTGCGGCATGGTCGCGGCCTGCGTATCGTGTCGGCGCGCGCTTCGTCGAACTCACGCTGTTGCTCGATCGTGGGGAGGACGCCAGCGAGCGATGGGAGGCAGGCGAAGAGACCTTCGATGATCTCGGCATCGTGCTGGAAAAAGTGGATGCACCGGCTGTCGTGCTCCTGGGCTCACCGGGAAGCGGGAAGAGCACCCTTTTGCGGCGCTTGGAACTCGATCTGGCGGTGGCCGGCCTGCGTGAGGAAACGGAGTCCGTGCCTTTCCTGGTGTCGCTCGGCCGCTACTGGGCCGAGCAAGCAGGGTCCGAATCGCCTGGTCCTGCCGCATGGCTCGCCCGAGCGTGGGATCGCCGCTATCCGGATCTGCCGTCCTTCGTCGAGCTGCTCGAGGACCGCAGGCTGGTGCTGCTTCTCGACGGGCTCAACGAGATGAACCACTCCGGTCTCGATGAATATCGGGCACGCTTCCTGACTTGGAAGCGCTTCCTTCAGGAGACGGTCGCTGAGTACCCCGGCGTGCGCCTAGTCTTCACGTGCCGCAGCCTTGACTACGGCGCGCCGCTCTCTTCGCCGGAGCAGAGGGTGCCGCAGGTCCGCATCGAGCCGATGACGGACGAGCAGATCCGATCCTTCTTGCACCATTATGCGCCGTCAGAGGCCGATTCCATCTGGGCGAGCCTACAGGACGCGCCGCAGCTTGAGCTCGTGCGGAGTCCCTACTTGCTGACGCTGCTCGTCGAGCAGGCGATAGCGTCGGGCGACGTGCCGGTCGGTCGCGCAGCGCTCTTCACGAGCTTCGTCCGACGCGCGCTTCGACGCGAGATCGAGCGCGACAATCCGCTGTTCCAGCCAGGGGTGCTGCTCGATCAGCGCGACTACCGTCGTGCGGTCTCCGGACAACGCTGGGCGACGCCATGGTCATTGCCCGAGCGCGGCGCTCTAATACCGCGCCTGACCACGCTGGCGTACGGAATTCAGGCCAGCGTGGAGGGCGGTCGCGCTTCGCAGGTCAGCGTGGACTTCGATGCCGCGCTCGAGCTGATCGACCACCCGGCCGCTGAAGACGTCGTCCGCGCGGGCGAGGCGCTGGCCGTGCTGGACGAGCGCCGCGGGGGCGACGAGGTCTTGTTCTTCCATCAGCTGCAACAGGAGTATTTCACGGCTCGACGCCTGGCATCAGATCCGCAGCAAGCGGCAGCTTGCGTTCGACGTGATTTTCGTGCGGGAGCGGTGGCGCCAGCCTTGGAGGAGGTCATCGCCGACTTGGAGGCCACCGAGCCGCTACCGCCGCTCCCATCCACCGGCTGGGAGGAAGTCGTGCTCCTGGCGGCCTCGATGAGCGACGCATCCGCGGAATTCGTCGAAACCGTAGCGGAGGCCAACCTCACGCTCGCGGCCCGCGCCGCCGCACAGCCGGAGTTGGAGGCGCGCCTGCCGGCGCACTTGCTCGACGTGCTTCGGAACCGGCTCGTCGAGATGGCCGGCGACAGTGACATCGACCTGAGGGCACGAATCGAAGCCGGCTTGGCCCTCGGAGACCTTGGCGACCCGCGCTTCGAGCTGTGCACGGGACCCGATGGCTCTTACTTGCAGCCATCGATGGTCGAGGTACCGGCAGGCGACTACGTGATCGGCGATGACTCGGGCACGGATATGAGGGCGGCTCCGCTGCACACCGTTCACCTTGACGCGTTCGAGATCGGGCGCTTTCCGGTGACTAATCGCGAGTGGTCTTACTTCATGGCCGCGGGCGGCTACGACGATGATCGATGGTGGGACACAATGGATTCGAAGGCCTGGCAACGGGGAGAGATCACGGCCGAAGGGAGCAGACGCTGGGTTAGGGAGTGGCTCGAGCAAATGCGAAATGATCCGAACGTGCTCGAAACCTACATCGAGCAAGGCCTGAGCCCTTCGCAGGAGGCGCTGTGGCGCATGCGCCTTGCCATGGACGAAGGTGAGCTGCAGGAGCATCTCGAGTCTAAGTACCCGCAGGGCAAGTGCTCGGCCCCGCATGTCGGAGAGCGCAGCCAACACGCCGCGCCCGCGCAACCGGTCAGCGGGATTGGCTGGTACGAGGCCCGCGCTTACTGCGAATGGCTCAGCGCGCATAGTGGGCAACGTTATCGCTTGCCGAGCGAGGCCGAGTGGGAAGCGGCGGCGCGTGGAGGCGACGACCGGCGATATCCTTGGGGAGCGTCCCACATCGTGTCGGCGAGCAACTCTGCCGAGAGCCATCTGCGGCGCACGGCACCGATCGGCGTGATGCCGGAAGGGCGGGCGCCGTGCGGTGCCGAGATGATGTCTGGGGATGTTAGGGAGTGGACCTCTTCCCTTTGGGGTCCGGACCTGGAGCGGTGCGACTTCGCATACCCTTACCGCGCGGACGACGGCCGCGAGCAGTTCGACGCGCCGGCGACGGTTCGCCGCGTTCAACGTGGCGGAGGCTACGTCGATTCCGCAGACGAGTGCACTACCTTCGAGCGCAGCGGCCTCCGACCCGACACGCGCTTTCACGGCTTTGGGATGCGGGTGGTGAGGGTTCGGAATCCTTAGGGGCCGTCAAGCAATAATCCTCGCAATTCGGGCATCGCTGCATCCGGACAACACACCAGAGAAGAGCGCGCTGCTATCGAGGACAACCCGAAGCCGATTCGGCGCCTCAAGTATTTTATCCGGTGCGTTCTTCTCGAATCGTGAGCAACATGCTCTCGAGCGTCTCGCCCTCCCCTTCCAAGCGGTCGCGAATCCGATCAGCGACGCGGTCTATCTCGCTCTCGCGGGGCACGAGGACGAAGACGCCGCCGAGATCAAGCAATGTCAACGCATCTCCAGTCTTGATCGCGTAAGCTTCACGCCAGGCCTTAGGCAAGGTTACAAGACCTCGCTGAGTTACGCGCAGTTCTCGACGGATTCCAGTCATTGCATCGGTCATCGCTCTGCCTCCCGGATATCTTGGGCTGCGGTAAAGTCTAGGATTCCGACTGGGTTCAGATTGCAGGTTGAGTATGTCGACGCGTTTCAGGCATCGACTCGAACAACTTGCCCGGGTCGAATGGACGGAATCGCGTTTAACGTGCTCTCGACCAGCGGGAGCAAATCCTCAAGCGCATTGCTACGTGCCGACAGAACGACCACACCGATTCCTGATTTCGCGAGACTCTGCTGGTACTGTAGGCTCTGGTCACCTGTCAGGAACACATCGAAACCGGCATGCACAGCCCGCGTGAGAAGCTCGCCATTCGTCGAACCTGCCCAGCCCTGCTGCTGAACGGAGCGGACTTCGTGACCTACTAGAAGACGCGCCAGCTGTCGCGGAAGTTGCTCATCAAGGAGTACGCGCACGGGCCGTCAGAATCGAGTGTGCCTCTTCTAGAGCAGCCACTGCCTGCTCCCGAGTGACCGTCGGGAAGGAATCGAGGAATTCGTCGAGACTATGGCCTCGTTCGAGATAATCGATGAGATTCCGTAGTGGTACACGGGTTCCCACGAACACGGGAGTACCTCCGAGGATCTCTGGGTTTGAGTGAATGACCGCTGTCTGTGTCTCCATATCACCCTGCCGCTCGCTGAGTCCTTCCCGAACTGAACGCACGGAGTCTAGCGACCGGCAGGAGACGCGTCAACGCACCTTCGGGAATCAAAGCGGCGGAGCAGGCGTGCTGCCTGCTCCGCCGTTGATTCGGGCGGCTATCGGTTCGAGAGGTCGGTGGGAAAGACCTCTTCCGATCGGTCGTAGCTACATTCGCGACGTAACCGTGCGTGCCCAAGCACCTCCGTGTCGGATCCCTATCGCCTTCCGGGAAGATCCACCGTGAACGTGTCGGGGATGCAGAGGAGGACGGGGTTGAGCGGCGGCGACACCTGTCGCCAGCCATCCGGGCAGAACCCGGGCGCAACCGGTCCGTCGAATTCTCTACTTGGCACCAGGTGGAAGGTGTTCGGCATGCAGCCTAGAACCGGGTTGAGGGGCGGGGTGGATTGCTGCCATCCATCCGGGCAGATACCGTTGTGCCCTGGAGCGGAGCGCGACGGCGGACCCATCTGGACAAGATTGTCCGGCAGACAACCCAGCACCGGGTTGAGCGGCGGGGTAGCACGGGACCAACCTTCCGGACATACGCCCTCGGGCGGCGCGTCCTCACGGCCGGTGTCGATGACGATCGTGTTCGGGAGGCAGAGGAGGAGCGGATTCAGCGGCGGGGTGACCTGTCGCCAGCCCTCTGGACAGACTTTCAGCCCACCACCACGTGACTGCGCCTCGCTGACGCCGCTCGAGCCTGCCGCCACCACGAAAGCGATGATTCCGGCCGAAATAAGCGACTTGATGGACAAGGGTACCGAGAAATTCATGATGTACCTCCTTTTCTTATCCGAGACCGGGGGTGGTCTCCGTGATTGATCATCGACGGAAATGGACCGCACGAGCGACCGATGATCGGAGCCGATCGGCGGGTGAACACGCTGATCAAGCTACAACCTTGGGGGTAGGCGTATCTACGGCTTTGGGCCAGGCTTGGGACAATTTTGGGTCAGCGGGGGCGGCAGAGTGGCACATGGCGCAGGTGCGCCACCAGTAGGACGGCTCCCGGGCACGGGCCGTCAAGATCACCGCCGAGGGACCGGACTACGTCGGGGCGTCCGCGGACTATTGGGAGAGCGTAATTCCTGGCGACCTCTGCCGGATAAAGTAAGGCTCGGTCTTTCGATTCGAAGTTCGCGCGCGGCGGTAGAGTGTCTAGGCTCAGATGGACTTGGAGTTTTCCGCCACCCGAGATATTACGTCTCGGCCCCGAAGGGGGAGCAATGATCCGGCGTCAACCACCGCGGCCGCAGCTCAGCGCAGCAATTTCAGCGCTTTCAGCATCCTTCCTCCTGGCACTCGTCGCGTGTCACGGTAACTCCACGTCGATCGACCCCAGTACTTCAGACGAGCCACGGACTCCGGACAGCACAGCAATTACGGATGCACCGATCAGCGTGGCACTCGATCCCGAAGCCCATGCGCGGCTTGCCGACATCGTGGCCGAGGTACGAGTACGAGCGGTGCATCCAATCGAGCGATTCTCGCAGCTCGACCAGATGAACACGCCGTTTCTCACACCGCTGGGTGGCAGGATCGTCGAGATGACGGTCGTCCGACATCTCAAGCCGAGCTTTGAATGGCCCACCATCTTTGCCGTGGTACCTCATGACCTCGATCCGATGATGGAGCCTAATGGAACAGCCAGAGATCCCGATCCTTTTGCCATCGGAAGCCACCAGATCGTCTTCTCCACTTCGTATTACCATGGGCCTGGAGACCACGATTGCGGAGAAGCCAAAGACACGGCAGACCCGAACTTCAACCAGATAGTCTGCGGTTTCGCCATTCCGTACATCATCGAGGGCGATACAGCGACGAGCGTCGTGACAGGCGTCCAGATGTCCACGTCCGACCTCGAAGCCGCCATCGCGCGCGGGGTCGTTCCGCGTCGCCCGTCCGAGCCGGATCCATTGCCCAGCGGGGATACCTTCACAAACTTGGATGGTCTTGCGCTCGGCATCGAAAACGTAGGGACGCTCGAAGCGTGAGCTGAGTATCGCGCTGAGCGCCCCGGCTACTTCTGTGGTCGGTCAATCACCTCGGAGGTTCAGCGCATCCCAAACGCGATCTCTTACTTGTGCCCCTGCCCGCTCGGGCGGAAGATCGAGGTGACGTCCCACATCTCTCCTGTCTCGACGACTCCAAGGACGTGTCTCGGCCAGGTCGATCCCTCGTTGTGACAGAGATAGATCGAGGCATCGGGCGCAAAGACCATACGGCACCAAAGGCCGCCAACGCCGCCATCCGCAGTGAATCCGGAGCGCGCATCCGGCAATTCGACGATCTTCACGAGTCCCGCGCCATCCGGTTGGACTCTGAAGAAGCCATTGCTGGAGCCGTCGACCAGGAGACCCGAACGAAGGCCGAACACGATCGTGCCATCAGGCCGCTCGGCGAATCCGAGCACGGAGGAGAATACGCTCTCTGGACCCTCCCACGGGAATTCAATCAACACCTTCTCCAGCGTGAGGTCGAGCGGGTCGATGAGGCTCAGCTTTGCGACGCCACCTGAGTCGGAGCCGGATCGAGCGTGAATCAGTTGGTTCGAGTATGGCAACCAGGCAACATCCGAGTAGCCACCTGCGTAGCTGAACGAATTCTCGATCCTTGCCATCGTGCCCGTGTCCGTGTCCCACAGCGCGTAATCACCGCCCTCGAAATAGGCGCTGTCGACTTCACGCAGCATACCGAACCGATGGTTGGCGCGCCCGTCGACATGGCGCCGATCCGACACCATGTCTTCGCACTCTTTCGTCCACGCTGGTCGCGAAGAAGAGGATCAGGATTGGAGTTCAACACCACGACGTAGGCCGTGCCCTGCCAGGTGACGATGTCGCGGAATGGGCGACGATCGATCGACGAAAGGCATACTGCCAGCGATCCATGCGGTGTCGCCGAGCAGCGCCGCCGTCTTCGTGGTCACGGGCCGCCACGACAATATCGCCGTCCGTCGCTATGTTGTCATCCCGCACGAGGTCGGTGCCCTTCGTATCGTGCAGCGGGCCGGACACACGGAGCGGGGCCCAGGGATCGCTCAGGTCGTAGAGACGGCCGTTCGCGACAATCCCGCTATCCGCGATCACCATGCCTGCACGCACGCCGCCTCGATCCTCCCCCTCGTCCAAGCGCCCCACCTCCACGAGGTGGTCCGGATCTCGCGCGTCCAGCACGTAGATCTCGCTTCTCGAGTTGAAGTACAGGGTCGAGCCATACACCAGAGACGCCTGAGCATTACCGGCACCGTCACGATCGAAAACGTCGATCAACTGCATGGACGCCAGGTTGCTGATGTCGAGCACGTGCAAGCCCATACGCTCGTCGGTAACGAAAGCCGTCTCGCCGTAGCGTGTCACGTGGACGGCGAGCCCGGGCGTCGGCCACCGGCCAAGTTCGCGGATCGCCGTCGGATCGCGCAGGTCAAGAGCGAGGAGGTGATCCGTGTCGGCAAGAAGACCCACGTCCTCGCTCACGTCGAGCGAAAAGCTGTGACCCGGTGTGTCGAAGGCTCCCACCACGGTGATGTCATCGGGCGTCGTGACGTCGAGCGCGAGGATCCCTGCATCGCCCACGGCGATCCACGCCAGGTCGCCGACAAGCTGGATGTCCTCGACGACACCTGGCAGCAGCGGGCTCTGCCCAATCTCCAACGGTGCATCCAGATCTGCAACGTCAAAGACCATGACGCGTGCCCCGACACCCACGAACACCACGCGCCCACGCAGCGCAATGCCGCGCGACGAGCCACCGAGTTGCGATAGTTGCTCGAAGGCCGGCCGAGGGGAAGCATCGACGCGCGGGAAGTACGCGGGCAGCGACGAGGTGAGCGGCGCGGCGGCACGTAGGGCAGCGGAGTCTGCGCCCGCGAGAACCGCACCCGATGGCTGCGCGCAGTCGGCTCGATAGGGTAGGATGATTCGGTCGCTCGACCATGGGGTCAGCCTAGGCGTGTGGCGGTCGGGACGCAACCATGGATCTCACAGAGTAACTGGGGGTTACGATCAGGGGGTGATGGACAGGCTTCAAGTGCGGGCGACGTGGCTGAAGTCGAGCGCTGCGACCGGGCCATGCTTGCCCGCATTGACCAGTTCCTCCGCTAGCAGGCCCATCCGCTCCCGCAGCGTATCGACCGTCCCGCCGAGATCGATGCCCCATGCCTCGACCGTGGCGCCGGGCATGTGGCGCGCATCGCGAAGGGGACGGGCGTGGGGGTAAAGCAAGATGCCCCGTGGGACACCAAGCGCATGGCAGTACGCAAACACCTGATTGAGATCGTCGCGGGCCGGGCTTCCCTTGTAGTGCTTGTACTTCGTGTCGACGACCAGCGCCGGTCGGCGACCGTGGTGGAGAACCAGATCGACGTTGGCGGCTTCGAGGCCGTGCCGATCCAACTGAATAAGATGCTGCGTGGTGACCGACACCTCGTCGCCCGTGAGGTGCTCGGTGAGGTATGCCGCGACGAAGTGCTCGAAGAGTTCGTTCATGTCGATGAGAAAGGTGAGGAACGGGATCTGGCCGCCCTCGTTGCGGATGTGAAGATGCCGCCACAGCAGACGGCCCAGCGCGAGCGGTAGGCCGTAGCGGGCGGTCAAGCGCCACCTGCTCCGTCGCGGAGGGGTGAACGCCCACCAGCCGATAGCGTACTTCGCCAATACGCGCGGCGCGGTGCCATTGATGCACGACCGAGACCCACCGCGGTGCCCACGACCACCTTGACCCACCGCCCTGCCGTGGCAAGATTCCCGTCTGCTGCCCGCTCGCGATCCCTGCAGCGCCGTCGTACCCCCACCGGAATCGAGCACACGCTATGAGCGACGACGAGCTGGATGAAGTCCTAGTCGATGACGTGGTCCAGACGGGCGATGTGGTCATCGATGCGCTGTCGGGTGATCCGCGCAAGCGGACGGACAAGGAAGAGATCCTCCAGCGCGTCATCATCGTGCTCAACGCGGAGTACCGTTACCCGCTTAGCTCGATCGAACGCGACGTCAAGCTCGTGGTGGAGGGCGGTGATGGCAGCCGACGGTCGCGCACGGCGGACCTCGTCGTTCGCGAAGCCGCGGTCCACTACGGCGCGGCGGTCCCAGAGCGCATCGTCGTGGTGCAGCCGCCTCGAACCAAGCCCACCGACGGAAAGCGGGGCGTGGCTCTGCTGCAGGACCTTTTGGACGCCGGGGACGGGACGGAGTTCGGGCTCTGGACCAACGGTCGCGACGTGGCGTACTTGCGTCGCGTTCCCGGGCCAGTGGAGTCGCGGTTCGACGAACTCACGGATTTCCCCGGCAATGGGGAGGACTTTGACGATCTGAATCGACCGGACCGCCGCACCGCGCGCGTGCCGGTGACGGACGATCTGCGGCAGACCGTCCTGCGGTGTCACGATTACCTCTATGGTAACCAGTCCATGACCGCGCCGCGGGCGTTTGGCGAGATCGTCAAGCTCATCTTCTGCAAGATCTACGACGAGCAGCAGCTCCGCTCCAACTACAGCTACCAACGCCAGTTCTGGGTGGGCCTCACGGAGCGCAACCACCCGAAGGGCCAGCGCGCCGTCGCTGAGCGCATCACTAACCTGTTCACGCAGGTCAAGAACCACGGCACGTTCCGCGACGTGTTCAAGCCCGCCGACGAGATCGAGCTGCAGCCCAAGGTGCTGGCTTGGATCGCCGGCGAGCTGGGGCGTTACCAGTTCCTCGACGCCGAAGTCGACGTCAAGGGCATGGCGTACGAGGCCATCGTGGCCACCACCATGAAGCGCGAGCGCGGCCAGTTCTTCACGCCGCGCAACGTCGTCGAGGCCATGGTTGAGATCCTGGCGCCCGGACCCGAGGAGCGCGTGCTCGATCCGGCTTGCGGGAGCGGGCGGTTCCTGGTGGCGTGTCTGGAGCGCTTCCGGCGCCAGCAAGCGTTGGCCGAGGGGTCGGCATCGGAAGTGGTGTTGCGAGCGCGGCGCAACAGCGCTGAGATCCTGGGTGCGGGCGCAGAGTACGCGGCGCGCTGCTTGTTCGGCATCGACGTCGACCCGGAACTCAAGCGCGCGGCTAAGATGAACATGCTGATCAACAACGACGGACATGGGAACCTGTTCGAGGCCAACAGTTTGGAGGTGACCAAGACCGCTCTCGCCGAGGGCGCCGTGGAGGGGTCGAAGGAGCTTGGCTTCGGCTCGTTCGACGTGGTGCTGACCAACCCGCCGTTCGGCTCCAAGATTCCCATCGATGACCCGAATGTGCTCCAGGGCTTTGACTTGGGTCACCACTGGCGGGCCGGCCCGGACGGGCGCTTCGTCAAGCAAGAAGGCAAGGTCAAGGGCAAGGTGCCTCCGGAGATCCTGTTCATCGAGCGGTGCTGGCAGTGGCTCCGCGATGGTGGCCGCATGGGCATCGTCCTACCGGATGGGATTCTGGGCAACCC
Source organism: Anaerolineae bacterium (assembly GCA_038913135.1). GTDB lineage: Bacteria > Chloroflexota > Anaerolineae > Epilineales > Epilineaceae > JBCLES01. The sequence continues at coordinate 13,023 of JBCLES010000003.1, read as the reverse complement.
GGACAACGAGCCGATTCGCCAATGGATCCTGGACAACGCGCGCGTCCTGGCGTCCATCGACCTGCCGGTGGAGACGTTCCTACCGCAGGTCGGCGTCCAAGCGTCGCTGCTCTTCTTGGAGAAGAAGTCGCTAGCAGAGATCAACGCCGACGTGGACGACGACTACCCCATCTTCATGGCAGTGGCCGAGTTCATCGGTCATGACCGGCGCGACAACCCGGTGTATCGGCGGGACCCGGACGGGTTCGACATCTACGAGGAGTACACGGAGGAGAACGCGGTCTTGCGCGACGGTCAAGAGGTCATCGAGGCGCGGACATTGCGCCGGCGCAAGCTCGCTGACGACCTTCCCGAGATCGCGGGGGAGTACCTGGGGTGGCGCGCTGGTCGTACACTGCGCGGCGATCGGGGCGGTGACGTTAGATGACTGTGCAGCCATTCGTTGTACGCCGAACATGGCTTGAGGGCAATGGCACACGATTAGATGCTGGTGCGTTTGCAGGTGGAGCGTTTCAGGTGCGCGAGCAGTTGATGCGCTGTGGACTGCCCTCAAAACCAATGGCGACACTCGCAGAGATCTTCAACGGTCCACGGTTTTCACGTATCTATGTCCGTGACTCGCGGCGCGGGACTCCGTTCCTTTCTAGCTCGGGTATCATGCTTGCGGACATGCAAGACCTTCCACTGCTGGCAAAGTCAATTGTGGATAGGCTACCAAAACTGCATATTGAAGAAGGGTGGACTCTCGTCTCATGTTCGGGGACCATTGGAAACACGTCCTATGTGCGCGGTGAAATTGCTGGTTGGACGGCCTCGCAGCACGTAATGCGTGTTGTTCCAACGAGCGACAACGTTGCGCCAGGGTATCTGTTTGCATTCCTCTCGACATCGGTTGGCCGCGAGTTGCTTCAGGAAAACACATATGGTTCGATCATCCAACACATCGAGCCCCATCACATCGCCGATCTCCCCGTTCCGCTCCCTGATCCCGCCGATCAGCAGCGTATCCACGACCTCGTTGCCGGCGCCGCCGCCGCTCGCACCGAGGCGAACCGGCTACTCGACGAAGCCGCCGCGTACTTCGACGGGCTGGTCGATCCCATGCGCTACGCGCACGACCATGCGCGGGCCGCGGGTGTCGTGCGGCGATCGCGGTTGAGCATGCGCTTGGATGCGTTCCATCATGTGGGGTGGGCTGTACAATCAATTGCACATGAGGGGACGACACTCGAACAGTTGGCACACGTCTCACGACCCGGAATTGTGAAGCGGCGCTTTGTCCAGCGTGGCACTCCCTTTGTCTCAGGAATCGATGTGTATCAGCATCGGCCGACCTTTCGCCAGCACATCATGACCTCCGAAGCGAAACGAGCAAACACCTTCGTTCATACGGGCCAGATACTCATACAGCGTGGCGGCCAGCGCTATGGCCTACTTGGAAGGCCTGCCATGGTCACGCAACGTATGGACGGTTGGTCGGCGTCCGAAGACCTCATTCGCGTGGCACTTCATGACAAGCATCATATCCCGTGGGTGTTCGCTTTTCTACGCAGTGAGAGTGGACGTCGTCTAACCCTGCGCCATTCATATGGCACATCGATTCCAAAGCTCAACGAAGCGGGCATTGCCACGCTTCACATCCCCAGTTTGCCGCATGAACTGGCCGCCAATGCCACCCGCGCCCTCGCCCTCCGCGAGCAAGCCGATGCCGACGAAGAGCGCGCCATCCAGGAGGTCGAAGCGTGGCTCGGCTGATCGAGCTGCCTGGTAGCGAACCCGTCAACGACGGCGAGCGCGCGGTGGTGGCGGTGCTGCTCAAGCGGCTACCGGACAGCTGCTGGATCATCCCCAACGTCGAGTTGGCCGAGGCCAGCGGGCAGGCTTTCGAATACGACATCATCGTCATCACGCCGCATGCCGTCTACGTCGTCGAGACCAAGAGCTGGACGGGGCGGATTACCGGAGATCTGCGCGAGTGGTCTGTCAACGGCGCCTCGCGCCGTGCTCCCATCGGGCTGATCGAGCGCAAGGCCAAGATCCTCAAGTCGCAGCTAGTGGAACACGCGCCTGCCCTGGCGCGGGTACGGGTCCAGGCCGTCGTGGTCTTCGACCGGCGTCCCGATGTTCTTGAGCTGACGCCGGACGCGGAGGACCGTGTGCGGCCCACGCCCGAGGCTCTTGCGCAGTACATCTTGGACCCTGGCGCCATCGATCGCCGACCATCCGAGATTATCGATCTCGGCGAGCCTATCGTACGCGCGATCACCGGCGTCACGCATCGGCGCGGTGGCCCGCGCACGTTCCGCGAGTATCGCGTCATTGAAGTGCTGGAACAGGGTGCGGAGGAGTCGCTGTACCTCGCCCAGCATTCCCAGTTCCCTGGTGCGCCGCCCGTCCGACTGCGCGTCACCAGCCTGTCTCCCTATCGCCTTACGCCGCAACAGTTCACAGAGCGCCGCGAGGCGGTGTACCGCGAGCTGCATGCGCAGATGATGATGGGCAGCCATCCCAATATCGTCACCGCCCGCGCCATCTTCGACGACGAGGTCCGGCCGGTGGTCGTCACCGTCCTCGACGACATCCAGGGCCGCACGCTCCGGCAGCGTTTGCAGGACGGCACGCCGCTCACGTATCACGAGCGCCTCGACGTCCTCGTCGACGTTTGCCGCGCTCTCGCGCATGCCCACGCGCACCGCATCGTCCACCGCACCGTGGCACCGGATCGCATCCTCATCGGCGACGACGGCGCCGTACGCCTCACCGGCTTCGGGCTGGCCAAGCTGGCCGTGTCGGATGGCGCCACAGTCTGGACGCCGGACAACATCGATGACGCCGACCCGCGCTACCTGGCACCGGAACTGTCCTACGCGGCGCTCGGCGACGTGTCGTCGGCGACGGACCTCTATTCCCTGGGTTGCGTGGCATTCGAGCTCTTCACCGGTGCTCCACCGTTCGTCGGCCCCGACGAGGCCCGCGCCAATGCCGTTCCCGCCGTACCCGGTGCCCCAGGCGAGCTGGAGGCTCTGATCCGACAGCTGCTTGCGGCGCAACCGCTACAGAGGCCGGCTGGCGCGAAGGACGTCCTGGGCGTCCTCGCCCCGCTGCGCGACGCGGATGGTCGGCGCCCGCCCACCGGGCCCAAGGACAGCTACGGGCCAGGCGAGCTCATCGACGGCAAGTTCGAGGTCCGGGCGTGCATCGCCGGTGGCGGATTTGCCACCGTCTATCGCGTCTACCGCGCCGTCGACGACCGCGAGTATGCGCTCAAGGTCTTCAACACCAATGTCGCGTACGACAAGGTCCAGAACGAAACGCGCATCCTCGCGCAGATCGATCACCCCAACATCGTCCATGCCGTCTGGGCGGATACCACGCGCACCGGGCAGTGGTACATCGTCACCGACCTGATCGAGGGCGAGACGCTCCAGCGCTACGCCGACGGCGAGAAGCGGTTTGCGATCGACGAGGCCGTTCGGCTGATCGGCGATCTCCTGGGCGCGTTGGAGGTCATTCACCCCAAAGCGCGCCGCATACGTGAGCTCAAGGAGCGAGCGAACGCGCCGGACGGCATCACGGCGGAGGAGTACGACGAGCTCGGCGATCTCGAGTCGCGGGGGATCGTGCACCGCGACATCAAGCCCAACAACGTCATGCTCACCGACGATGGCCGGATCGTCCTCATCGACTTCAACATCTCGTCCCAGGCCGGCTCCCCCGTCCACACGCTGTCGGGGACGCCGCCCTATCAGGCGCCGGACTTGGTGGCCGGGGTTGACCGATGGGAAGTCTCGCCCGACCTCTTCGCCGTCGGCGTCGTCCTCTACGAGCTGCTGTGCCACGCCCACCCGTACCCCGACCGCCAGCCGCGCACCGACGCCCGGCCGCGCGACCCTCGGGAGCATCGCCCTGACCTGGCACCGGCGTTGGCCGAGCTCTTGGTCAAGGCGTGCGCCCCGTACCGTGACGAGCGCTTCCAAACGGCCGTCGAGATGCGCGCGGAGCTGGCCGCTATCGACCCGCTGGTCGTCCTGCAAGCGGTCGACGCGCGCAACGGGCTCCCGGAGGAGCTTCGGCGCCTGCTCGACGGCGCCCCGCCCAACATCAACCCGCTGGTCGGGCGCCTCTTAGCGCTCTCCAGCCAGGCGCGCCGGACCAACCGCGGCACTCGCGGCATCGACGACCTGGCTCTGGCCACCTACGTCGAGACCCGGCTCGACAACCGGCTGGCCGAATCCGTGCTCGCGGGGCGCCACCGCCTGGTCATCGTGACCGGCAATGCCGGCGACGGCAAGACCGCGTTCATCCAGCGCGTGGAGGCCGTGGCTCTGGAGAAGGGCGCGAAGCACACACAGAATGCGGCCAACGGCGCGCGACTGACGTACCGTGGGCGGGAAATCGTCACGCTCTACGACGGAAGTCAGGACGAGGAGGACCGCACCAGCGACGAGGTCTTGGAGGCCTTCCTCGGCCCGTTTGCCACCGGCCGGGCGGACGGCACGTCCGTTCATCTGGCGGCCATCAACGAGGGGCGCCTGCGCGATTTCCTCCTCAGCCACCGCGACGCGTTCGACGGGTTGGCCAGAGGCGTCATCACGACGCTGGATGACCCGCTGAAAACTGAGTTCGGCGACGAGATCGTGGTGGTCAACCTCAACTTGCGCTCGGTCACCACCGGCGGCGCCGACTCCATCTTCAGCCAGCAGCTTCAGAAGATCGCGGCGGGCCCGTTCTGGGAGCCATGCCAAGCGTGTGACCACCGAACGGTGTGCCCGATCAAGCACAACGTCGACACGTTCCGCGACCCGACCTCCGGACCAGCGGCCACCGAGCGGCTGAGGACCTTGGTCGACCTGGTGCGGCTCCGGCGCCGGCGCCACCTGACCATGCGCGACGTCCGGTCGCTCATCGCCCACCTCCTCTTCCGCGACCGCGACTGCACGGAGATCCCCGATCTGTTGGCCGATCCCGACCCGATGGCCGTCGTCGACGTGGCGTACTTCCAGGGCGCGGCCGGCCTAGGGGTGCCCGAGGGCAGCGCGCTCGAGCGCGGCGCGAGCCTGCTCCGGGAAGTCGATGTGGCGCTGGTGGCAAACCCCGATGTCGATCGCGCCATCGCGCGCGGTCGCGGACCGCGCTCCATGGCGTTTCCCGAGCGCACCGCGGGCGAAGCAATGGCCGAGCGGATCGCGCAGGCCCGCGAGGAGGCCGGCAAGGGCTACGACGCCGATGTCCATCGCATGCGCCGGGCGCACGACGCGGCGCGGCGCCGCCTCTTCTACGAGCGCGCGGATGACGGTTGGTGGGAGATGCCCCCATACGAACGTTTGCGGCAGTTCCAAGAGACGCTGGCGGCGGAGGACGACATCGCGCCACGCGACGCGATCCGGAGCGAGGTCATCCGCGCCATCTCGATGTCCGAGGGCGCGGCCGACGCGGCGCTTTCCAAGGGTGTTCTTTGGCTGGCTACGCGCGATGACAACCCGGCGGGCCTACGCAGTTTCCGGCGCTTCCCGGAGTCGCAGTTCACCGTGCGTGCGGTGGACATGGCCATGCCTTACATCGAGACGGAGGCTGACCGGCTGGAGCTGCTGCACGACTCCGGCGCCCGGCTGACGCTCGACATCGACTTGCTCGAGGTCCTGGACCGGCTGCGCGAGGGCTACGTGCCCACACAGGACGAGGGACGTGGGATCCTGATCAACCTGGCATTGTTCAAGCAGCAACTTCTGGCCGTCCCGACCGAGGAGGTGGTGCTGATCGATGGCTCTGCGACGTTGCGGATCGCCATCGGCACACCACCTGGGCGGATCGTGCTGGCGACGGAGACGCCATGAAGCTCAACCTCGATCGAAAGCAGCGGGCGTTCAAGGCCGACGAGATCACCTACCTCGACCGCAAGTCGATCCAACTCGACCGCATGCTGCTCAACTTCTTCGAGTTGCTCCGCTTCGATGGCCACCCGGCCGTCCGCCGGCGTCGAAAGAGCATCGACGTCGACTCTCTCGTCGCGCTCGTGTGCGGCGCACCGGAACGCTTCGAGGGCTTTGCAGAGCAACGCGATGTCACGCGCGCCTGGCTTGTCGGCGACCTGCTCGAGTTGATCAACCGCGGCAAGCCGGGCCGCGAAGCCGTGGTGGGCCCGAGGCCGTTCCACCTCAACGCGTTCAAATTGGGCAACCCCAAGTACATGCAAGACTACGGCGCCTCGATGCAGGTCTGGGCCATGCTGTTCCACGCCGACCGGCCATTGTTGGCGCGGTTGAAGGCGTTCTTCGGCCACGGCGTCGATCCCGCCTCGGACCGTTATGACGGCGTGACGCCGCTGGACCTCGAGACGCTGGCCGTGCTCGGGCTCGTCGATCAGGTAACCATGGACCATGCGTCCTCGCCGGGGCGCGATCCGATTGCCCCGCTCTGCCTCGGGCAGGGGCGCATCCTGGCCGATGATCTGCGCCGGCTCCTGGCATACGAGGGCGCTGTACCGCGGCACGTCTTGGCCAACTACGTGCGCATCACGCTGGCGTTGCACCTCAGCCTGCTCCAACTGCGGCTATTCCGCCTCGTCCCCGACTGGGTCGCGCGCGCCCAGAACGGCGAAGCGTCGCCGCCGTGCGAGGTTGACGCCAGCGGGTCCCTGGATGGCCAGCATTGTCCGTATGCCTTTGAGATCGTGGTCGACCTGATCGAGGACCCCACCGGCCCGACGGCGGCGTTGGCCCGGGCCTCGGCGGCGGAGCATCTCGACGGGATCTCCGCCTACACGCGTGCGGTGATCCTGCTCAACCGCGTCAAGGACTTTTCCGAGATGCTCGCCGCGCGCGGTCAGCGACCGCCAGCGGAGACCGTCCACGACCTGCTCGCCATCGTCGCTGATCCGCCGCCCACCATGGACGGCTTCTTCGGGGCGCGCATCACCGACGCCATTGCCCTGGACAGGGACGAGGAACTCGACCCCATCGCTCAATCTATCCTTCGCATGGGTGACTCCATGTCCCAGCTTGAGCAGTACGTCGAACTGGTGTGTCTCGCCCGCCTCAAGGATGAGCGCCACCGCCTTATCACCCTTCTCGATTCGCTGACGGAGAAGAATCGGCCAGGTGGATTCCTGCGCCAGACGTCCGGGGCGCGCTCTCCGCGATGGTTCGTGCTGGGCAGCCGTTTGCTGGAGACGCTGGTCCAGCTGGCCGTGGTCGAGCGCGCCTCGGACGGCGCCGTACGCGCGCGTCCGATCCTCATCGACGAATTCGTCCATTGGCTCCACGAGCGCTACGGATTCGTGATCTACGCCCCTAACCATCGGCAAGCGCCTCCGGAGGAGCAGGAGGCGTGGCGCCGCAACGAGCAGGCACTGCGCGAACGCCTGCACCAGATCGGGTTCTTCACCGACTTGTCGGACGCGTACAACTCCCAAACGCTCCGCCCGCGCTATGAGGTGCGGCCCAATGGATGACGTGCTACGGCCTCTCGGGCGCGACGAGATCGACGCGCTCTGGGTAGCGGCGGGCACGCGGCGCCTTCGTGCGGCCATCGAAAGTGCCGTCTCCGGGCAGTGCCTGCGCGCCGGCAATCTGCCCCGGGCGATCCTGGAGCGCATCGCCGGTGCACTTCATGAGGCCGATCTCCCGGAGACCGAGGTGTACTTCGTCGACGGGGTGGCCGGTCCCGAGCCGTGGCGCGCCGCGGTGCATAAGGTCGTCGAGCGTCGCAATGCCTCCGAGGGCGTGCTCCTGGCCTTGTTCCCGCCCGATCTCCAGTTGGCAGCGGGCGATAGTGTGGACATCTCCACCTTCCGCGTCATCCCGACCGCCACGCTAGCCGACGACATCGCGGCCGAGTTGGACCGCGGGCTCTCCGAGCCGCGGCGCAAGGCCATCGACCACTTGTTCCGCTACATCGAGGAGTGCACGGGCAACGCGCCGTCCGATCCCCAGCGCCTGGCGTTCTTGGCCACCGTCGCCGCTCAACCGGGCCACGACGATGCCGTCGTCGGCGGCGCGCTGTATGCGCTCGGCCTCATCCCGGACTTCGGCCTCTTCGAGGTCCCGGACGAGCTTCGGCATCGACTTGGCCAGCTCAATATGGCCACGGTCGACGTGCTCCAGGACGAGAGCGCAACGCTCTTGGAGCGTGTGCTGCGCCTGCGTCTCACCGACGAAGGCTTCCGCGCGCGCCTCATCGCGTTGCTCAAGCGGCTTCCGCCGCGCGACGTCCGCACATGGGGCGAGGCCGTGGCCACGGACCCGGAGTGGCGCGACCTCAGCCTGGACCGTTGGCCGCTGGTGGGCGCCAAGCCAATCGTCGAGGACTTCCAGATCCACGTCCAGCCGCTCAGGATGGCACGCCGGCCCGAGGACGGGATGTTGGCGATGCAGGCCGACCAGAAGGTCATCATCGCCTGGACCACGGATCCCGCTGCCATCAATGTGCCCGGCCTCACACACTTCCGCGTCGAGGTGCTCAACTCCGAGCACGTCGTCGTTTGGGAGAGCGCGCTGATCAAGGTTACGCGGACCCAGCGTCGCAGCAAGACGGTCGGTGAGTTGTCGATCCTGGAAACCGGCGTGTACTTCTTCCGCGTCGCAGGGCTCAGCGAAGCAGGCGACCCGATCGGTCGACCACGTCTGCGCGACGAGAAGGCCGGCGACGGCGGCAAGCGAGTCAACGCGACCGAGGACTTCCTCCTTCTCGAGGCCGAGGACAGTGAGATCGAGGAGTTCCAGGCCGTCACCAACCGCATGGTTTCCGGTTTCGCTGAGGCTGACTTTCAGGCCCAGCTCACCCTGCCGGCCTCCAAGCGCGGCGGTGAGATCGCCGCACCCAAGGCCATGGAGTGGACGACCGCGCCCGAGGTGCGTACCGAGGTCGCCACGGCGACGATCCGCTTCGACCTCCAGCGCCAATACGCGGTCCGGCTCGGCCAGCGACTTCGCAACCTCGAGCGGGTGATCCTGGAGGACCCCGACGCCGGCGGCCGGCTGCACGTCGCGCTTGGCCCACAGCAGGCCGCCTCCGAGTGGCTGCCCATCGCGCTGCCACCTGCGTTCGCCCAGGCCCGCCGCGAAGTCTTCGCGGCCGTCGAGTCGGTGCCCATGGAGAATGGGGGCCGGCCGGTGATTGCAATGGTCGACCTGGTTCGGTTTGCGCCCCTCATCGATGCATACGCGGCGGCCTACCTGCAGTGGCTGGAGTCCGATGACCCGAACGCGTTGCACCTGGACGTGGTCCGCGCCGAGATCCCGGAGCACGGCTCGGCTGCGCTGGTCGCGCCAACCCACCCGCTGCGCATGCTGTGGCTCCTCCAAGAGCAGCAGCTTGGCCGCAGCTGGCTGGTCGCGGCCCGGGAGCGCGGCGATGCGGCGGGCGATCTCCTGGCGACGTGGCGCGATGCGCTGGCGGCCCAGGGCATCCCCGTGCTACTCGTCCTGTCCCCGACCGAGGCGTTCATGGACGCCGGCCCGTTGCGCGGTGGCTGGGGTGCATACCTCCCGCCGCGCCTGCGCGACTCGCGCGCGGTGTTGGCCCTGCTCCGGTCGCGGCTAGGCTCGGGCGCGGCGCACGAGTCCGAAGCGGACATCGCGCCGGGGGTTCTGGCGGAGAGGCTGGGTCGCTTCCTCCGGCAGCACGCGTACGTCCAGGCACTGACCGTCAACGTGATCAACCCGGGTGACGCGGCCCTGATCGTCGAGGCCCTGGTCGCCTTGGAAAAGGGTCGCCGCGATTCCCGGCTGCCCGACGTGCGCTACGACGTTCACCTCATATCGGAGTCGAGTCACCATTCGACCATCGGCGAGGCGTTCCGCGCCCTCCTAGACCCCGAGCGTGCCATATCCCAAGCCGCCGACAGCCTGGTCAGCCCAGGCCGATCGTTCCTGTTCCCAAAGCTTACGTGGTCCTGCAATAGCCTCGAGTTGTTCCTCGAGAAGTCGGAAGCGTTCCAGGCGCACGTGACCATCATCCTGGATGCGTTCCCGATCTCGGTGCGCGTGGCTCGCATCGATCTCCTCGGGCGGAGCAGCTTCGTGCATGGCCTAGTCCAAGAGGCGCCGCGACGTCTGGACGCGCGCGGAGGGTATGCCTGGCTCCGGCAGCCGGCGCCGTTCCCCAGCGCCGAGCTTGCGGCGGCGCCGGGGCGCGCCGCGGTGATGGCCGCCATGCTCGCCGCCATGGGTAACCTTGGCGCCGTCGTGCTGGCGCCCAATGCCAATACAACGGCAACCACCGCGGTCACTGCCCTGGACCTGGACAGCCGCGGCCAGTCTCTCCTGTACTGCGCCCATCGAGTCTCCACCTGGGTGCTCACGTTGGACCCGCATCTGGGGCTGGACTACTTCGACGAACCGCGGCGTGGCGATCGGCCCGGGTATCTCTTGGACTTCACGCCTGAGTTCCTGGCCAGCGGCGGGCGCCAGCTTCTCCTCACCACGCGCATCGATGACGAGATCAACCAGCTCATGGAGCCAGCGGCGGAGCAACTCGGCCTGGACGCTTCCGGCAGCGGCGGTGCGATGCTTCTCGAGACGCTTCGCTCGCTGTCTGGCCGGTTAGCGCTAAAGCTCCTCTCTTCGCCCCAGCAAGTTCAGGGCGCCCTGGGCATGGCTCTGACCCGCCTGTACCTCGAAGCGTACGACATGCTGTCGACGGCCATGATCATCCCGCTCGACGCGCATCCTGAACTGTCGTCGGCCAAGCGCGACCCAGGCTCACCAAACTTGAGAGGTGACCTCCTCGTAGTATCCGCCGATCCGGTCGAGCGACGGCTCGACTTCCTCCTGGTCGAGGCCAAGTGCCGCAAGGGCCACGGCATCGATAGCGCGCTGCGGGCCGAGATCGTCCAACAGTTGGCCGGCAGCGAGTCCGCGTTGCGTGCCGAATTCGACCCAGCCGCCCAAGAGCCGGACCGCATCGACCGCGCGATCCAGAGCTGGCGGTTGGCCAGCGTCCTTACGTTCTACGCGGAGCGCGCACACCGCTACGGACTGATCGATCAGGCCTCGTTCGACACGATGCGACAATTCTTCAACGGACTCGACTCGGATCGCGGATACGAGCTGACCATGCGCAAGATAGGCCTGGTCTTCCGTCTCGACGCTAACGAGTCGTTCGTCGATACCGAGTCGGACGTCCCGATACATGTGGTCGGGCATGACCTCATCCAGACCATCGTTGAGCACGCCCTTCGCGTTTACAGTGCCACGGAATTAGCTGCTCCATCATCGTCTACTGCGGAGGCCGAGCCGCCCGCGCCGGCGATGGTGGGCTCCGACACGTGGCACGACGTCCGCCGAGCGTTCGGCGGCCCGAGCACCGATCGCTCGCGTTGGGCTGAACGCGAGGCAGCGGAGGACGTTACCCACACTCCCGTGCTGCCGCCGCAGGTGACCACCGGCGCAGGACTGACGCTAGACGGAGCGCCAGTGCAGGACGCCGCGGGCGACGCTCCCAGAGCCGAGGCGGGTCCAGAGCTAACGGCAACCGAGCACACCGAAGGGCAACCGACGAATGAACGATCGCATGGCGGTGAAGCGCCGGAGGAGCAGCCAGCAGCAGTGACGGGGACCGCGGTTGCCGGGACGGAAGTGGCGGACGTGACGGCAACGGATGCGTCGGTGGAAGGCGTTGAGTCGACTGGAGTGACGGATATCCCTGAGTACGACGTGCTACTCGGCGACACAGGGACCAGCCCGCAGTACGGCCTCATCGGGCAGGTGGCGGCGGAGACTTGGCGCCGCGTGGCGCTAGACCTCAACGGCTGTAACACCCTGTCGGTCTTCGGCGTGCAGGGTAGCGGCAAGAGCTACACGCTGGGCACCATCATCGAGATGGCCACGCGGCCCCTTCCACGCCTCAACGTGCTGCCGCAGCCGCTGGCCACCGTCCTCTTCCACTATCACCAGACCCAGGACTACCCGCCCGAGTTCGTCACGATGGACCAACCCAACGACGATGCGTCCCAGGTCGCGGCGCTGGCAAGCGCCTGGGGCGCCGAGCCGGCCGCGCTCGAAGACGTGGTGGTGCTGACGACCGCGGACACGGTGGCTCAACGCCAGCGTGAGTTCCCGCGGGCGCACGTGGCGCCTATCGCTTTCAGTAGCGCCGAGCTGACGGTGTCGGACTGGCGCTTCCTCATGGGCGCAACCGGTAGCGATGCGCTCTATCTCAAGCTGGTCAACGAGATCATGCGCAAGGCGCGCGCCGACCTGACGCTTGAGGCCATCCACGCGGGGCTGGCAGACGCACCGCTCTCCGACAATCAACGTGCGCTGGCCGAGACGCGGCTGGACTTCGCCAGCCGGTTCATCGACGACGACCGCGACCTGCGCGACCTCGTCCGCCCCGGCCGCCTTATCGTCGTCGATCTCCGCGACGAGTTCATCGAGCAAGACCAGGCCCTGGGGCTTTTCATCACCATGCTCAACGTCTTCGCCGGCGCGGGAATGGGCGATGAGCGGTTCAACAAGCTGATCGTCTTCGATGAGGCGCACAAGTACATGGGCGGTCCGCTGATCGGCCATGTAGTCGGCGTGATCCGTGAGATGCGCCACAAGGGCGTCAGCGTGGTGATCGCGTCACAGGACCCGGTCAACGTTCCGCAGACGGTGATCGAGTTGTCATCGGCGGTGATCTTGCATCGGTTCAACGCGCCAAACTGGCTTCGCCACATCCAGAAGTCGCTCGTATCGTTGGCGGAGTTGACTCCGCCGATGATGGCCGCCCTCCAACCAGGTGAGGCGCTGGTCTGGGCCAACCGCGCCTCCGACCCAGTGTTCACACGGCGCGCCGTCAAGGTCCGCTTGCGCCCGCGGGTGACGAAGCACGGCGGAGGGACGAGGACGGCGGTGGGTTAGGAGGTGCATATTCCGGCTGGTGCGGCCGGGGTGGATAATTTCTTAAGCGTCGCCTGGGTCAGATGTTCTCCGACGGATACAGCGTCATTTCCGCGCCGGCCGCAGGACGTTGTAGCGGCTGCGGATCGAGAGCAGATCCGCCCGCAGCCGCTGTTCGTCGCGCTTGAGGTGTGTCAAA
>JBCLES010000002.1:0-114203 GCA_038913135.1 Anaerolineae bacterium | reverse complement strand
ATTGCGAGTGGGAGCTGCGGCGCCTGAATTACGCGGCCGCGAGGCGAGAACGCACCGGCCAGTCGTTCTCAATGACATTAGCCGTGGTGGACGTGTTTCCGTGGCGGCGTTCCTTTCTCCTACGTGCGGCGCCTGCATTAATGATGTCCCAAAGTTGAACTCGCTTGCGGAGGAACATCCGGACGTTGCGTTCATCGCCGTGATTGAGGTGGGCGACGGGTTCGATTTCAAGGCGGATTTGTCACCTGAGATTCAAGTTGTCGCGGACACAGACCGACTGTTGCAGGCCGCGTTTGATGTGAGGATCTTCCCTCACGTGACCGTGATCGATCGCACTGGGAAGCTTGCCGCACAAGGCGTTAGCGAGCTGAGCGAACTTGCGCCTCTGCTTATGACGCTAGGGGAGCAAACTCAGATGGATGGGCTGCAAGCGCCGCTCCAACACGCCGCCTGTCGAGGCCACGCCGGCCAGCCAAGCGGGGCGAGCCGAGTACTACTGGGGCTACGCCTCGGGCGTGGTGGCCACGCGGCTGGACGACGGGACCGAGGTCGTGCTGGCCGAGTTGACCCAGTCCATCGACAAGCACGACGTGACCTACTTCGAGCCGCTCATGGCCGACACCGAGCGACGTCTGGGCCGCCGACCGCGCTACGGTGCCTTCGACGCCTTCTACGTCTACGACTACTTCGACGAGGCCGGGGGGTTCGCCGCCGTTCCCTTCGTGGCCCGCGGCGGGATGGCTGCTCGCAGCTTCGACGCCGACGGCCATCCGATCTGCTAGGCCGACCTGGCCATGACGCTCGAGCGCACCTTCATCAACCGCACCAGCACCGTCGAGCACGAACGCGGCGTGTGGACCTGTCCGCTCATCGGCGACGCCGAACGCTGGACTGGCCCCATTCGCCGAACGCCAAGTTGGTGGTGACGAGCGTCGAGGCCTTCCGCCAAGACCGAGATCGTCACGCTACAGGAGAGCCGCTTGATCGCGGGTGTCCAGCGTTGTGACTGTGGCCGAACTCTTGCCCCAACTCGTTTTCCCACGCCCATAGCCCCGCCCCGACAATCCCGGCCGCGTCCCCGAGCTGCGCTCGCACGATCTCAAAGTGTCGCCGTTCAGGCGCCATGACTACCTCTCCGGCCGACTTTCGCACGGTTTCTGCGATCAGATCCCAGCTTTCGCTCACCCCGCCGCCGACGATCACGATGTCCGGGTCGTACGCATTAACAAAGCTCCCGATCGCCAACCCGAGCATAGTCGCCGCTTCTTGCATTATCGCCCAGGCTATCGGGTCACCCTGGCCGGCGGCTAACGCGACGTCACGCGCGGATAGGTCTCCGCCAACGATCTGCGCGATCCCTCCCTCCCCACCCGCCGTTTCTCTTCCACTACCCGCCATCCGCGCCCGCGCCGCGCGAGCGATCGCGGTGCCGGATGCCAGGGCTTCCAGGCAGCCGGCGTGACCAAAATTGCAGCGTGGACCTCCGGCCTTTACGATCACATGCCCAAGTTCGCCCGCAAGGCCGTTGGCGCCCGCTTCGATTCGACCTGCCCGCACGATTCCGCCCCCTACCCCAGTAGAAACCGTCAGATAGACGACGAGATTCCGGCCCCTGCCCGCGCCTGCTTTGGCTTCTCCGTAAGCTGCGAGGTTCGCGTCGTTGTGAACATGCACCGGCAGTCCAAACGCCTCCGATAAGGCGGTTCGAAGCGGGAAGTCCCGCCAACCGACAAGATTTGGTGTGTCGAATACAACCCCGGTGCGCGGATCTAGCGGCCCTGGCGCCGCGACGCCGACGGCCAAGGGCTTGAGCGTTACCCGCTGCTGAGAATGCCCTTCTTGTTCAGACCGTGTCTTGAGCGTTGCCCGCGGTGCAGACCATTCTGCAGGCTCAGAACGTTCCGGCGGATCTGCCTGTTCGGGCTGTTCAGGCGGTGTTACGACCTCCGCGTTCGCCACCGCCGCATTCGTCACCCCAGCGTCCGCCACCGCAACATTGGCCACAACCGCGGCAAGTTCGAGAATCTGGCGGACGATTGCTTCCGGACCGTCGGCCGCAAGCGTGCGCGCGTCGGCCTGTGATAGTATCCTGCCGTCACTCGCTACCGAGGCGACTCGAACCCGCGTTCCGCCCAGATCGACGGCCAGCATGCATGTTCCTGACTTTGCTTCAGGCATGTGAGACTCCAGGGGCGGGGAGATCTAGGCGTGTCGACCGGCTAAACCCAATCATCCCTATGTCCAAAGCCCCGCACAAAAGCCAAACCGCCATGATGCGCCAGTGGGCGGACCTCAAGCGCGACTTCCCGGCCTGTCTGATCCTCTTTCGCCTCGGGGACTTCTACGAGGCGTTCAATGAGGATGCGGCGGTCCTGGCCGAGGTGTGCGGACTCACGCTGACCAGCCGGCCCGTTTCGAAGGGTACACGAATCCCCATGGCCGGCGTGCCATACCACGCGGTCGACGGCTACATCGCCCAACTTGTCAAAGCAGGCGTCCGTGTGGCGATCGCGGAGCAGACCGGCGGCGAGTCGAGTCCGGAGAAGCGTTCGCGGATGAGCAGGCCGACTTCTCGCTCGGCCGCCGCGGATGGAGCAGTTTCGAACGGCGCCGGTGCAGGTTCCGCTGCCGGCGCCGGTGGCCGCGAGATTATCAGGCGCGAGGTAGTCCGGGTCGTTACGGCAGGGACGCTCGTCGAAGGCGATCTGCTCGAATCAAGTGTCGACAACTTCTTGGCGGCCCTCTCGATCGGAGAAGATGGTCTCGGTCTTGCGCACCTCGAGCTCTCGACTGGCGACTTCTCGACGACTGACTTCATCGGAGACGGCGCCGACGCGAGGGTTGTCGATGAACTCACCCGGCTTCGTCCCGCCGAGCTTCTCGTGCCTGAAGCGACCGCCTCATCGCGATCGGCTTGGCTCGAAAGCCTTGGCGATCGGCTGTCGCGACTTGGCTGCCCGACACAGGTTGTGGTCCGGCCTAGTTGGCACTTCGAATTCGAAAATGCGCGGCGAAGCATCCTCGAGCACTTCGGCGCCGAGCGGCTCGACGGTTACGGCTGCGCGGAGCGCGTCCTAGCGGCCGGTGCGGCTGGAGCCGCGATCGCCTATGTGCTCGAAACCCAGCGCGGCACCGCTGGCCAGATCATGCGACTGTCGACCTATGACGTTTCCGGCTATCTCGTCCTGGATGCGGTGAGCCGGCGGTCGCTTGAGATTTCCCGAGCTATGCGCGACGGGCGGGTAAAGGGCTCGCTTCTGTGGGTGATAGACATGACTGTGTGCGCGATGGGCGGGCGAACGCTCAGACGTTGGGTCGAGCGGCCGCTGGCCGTTCAAGCGCGGATTGAAAGTCGGCTCGATGCGGTGCAGGCGCTGCTGGATGCGGATCTTTCTCGCGATGCACTCCGCGCGGTCATGAAGCGCGTACCTGACCTCGAGCGGCTGACTAATCGGGTCGTGGCGGGTTACGCAGGGCCGCGCGAGCTTGCCGGGCTTGCCGACGGGCTTTTGGAAGTCCCGGAATTAGTCGCATGCATCGACTCCGAGCCTACCTGGGCCGATCGGCTGCCTTCGTTCGATGCGGAGCCCCTGGCTGCGCTGGGAGATATGCTACGGGCCGCCCTGGCGGATGATCCGCCCGCAACCTTGGACGGCACCGTCTTCAGGCGCGGTTTCGATCCGGCACTTGATGCGATACACGACTCGGTAGCAGCGGCAAGGGAGTGGATAGCGGGCCTCGAAGCGCGCGAAAGAAGTCGAACCGGGATCGAACGCATCAAAGTCGGCTACAACAAGGTCTTCGGCTACTTCCTAAGCGTCCCGAAGCGCATGGCGGACGATGTGCCCGCCGATTGGATCAGAAAGCAGACGCTGGTCGATCAGGAGCGCTACGTCACTCCGGAGCTCAAGGAGCGCGAAGGCGAGGTGTTGGAAGCCGAGCGGCGCATATCGGAGCGCGAGCGCGCACTCTTCGCCGAGCTCGTCGCCGCCGTTGTTGCCGGAGCCGAAGGGCCGCTTTCGGCGGCGCGCGATATCGGGCGGCTGGACGCTTTGTCGTCCCTTGCGGAAGTGGCGCGGCGGTACGACTACTCGCGGCCTGAGATCGATGATTCGGGCGAGTTGGAGATTCGCGCGGGGCGCCATCCGGTTGTGGAGCGCATGCAGGCCGAACCGTTCGTGCCGAACGATCTCACCCTACGCGCCGGCGAGATCGCTCTGCTGACCGGACCGAACATGGCCGGCAAGAGCACGATAGGGCGGCAGGCGGCCCTCATCACCATTCTTGCCCACGTCGGCTGTTTCGTGCCGGCGCGTTCGGCGCGGATCGGGCTGGCGGATCGGGTTTTCACGCGAATAGGGGCGCATGACGAAATCGCGGCCGGGCAATCGACGTTCATGGTCGAAATGGTCGAGACCGCGAACATCTTGAACCATGCGACGGCGCGAAGCCTCGTCATCCTGGATGAGCTTGGTCGAGGCACAAGCACTTACGATGGGATTGCCATCGCGTGGGCGGTTATCGAATACCTTCACGACGGCCCGACCAAGGGCCCGCGCACCATCTTCGCGACCCACTATCATGAGCTGACGGCACTTGCCGAGCGACTCGCTAGAGTTACTAATCTCAGCATGGCGGTAGCGGAGACGGATCGCGGTATTCGATTCTTGCACCGCGTTGAGGCCGGCGCCGCGGATCGATCATACGGGGTTCACGTGGCGGAGCTGGCAGGGCTGCCCCGCGATGTGGTGCGACGCGCTTGGGAAATATTGGGCACGCTCGAAGCCGATGCAGGTGTACCGTTGCAGCAAGCGAGCGGCCGGCCGGCGCGAGACGTTCGAGGCGATATCCCTGAGCAACTGCCGCTTCTGGCGCCGGTAGAGAGGGAGCATCCGGCCGTAAGGGCGCTGCGCGAGCTCGATCCCGACAATCTGTCTCCCCTGGAGGCGCTGGAAGCGTTGTATGAACTTCGCTCTAGAGCGATGAAAGGCTGAAGGCTGTGGCTACGTCACCACTAGATTCCGCTGCGCTTCTAGCGGCTTGCGTTTCGCGCTCGGAGCGTGAGCGATTGGATGCCTTTGAGACGCTTGGGCGGACGCTCTTTCGTATCGCGTATGCTCGCGTCCGTGGAAGGCCGGAGCTGCGCGAAGTTGCGGCTGACGCCTGTCAGGAGGCGCTGGTGGTTGTTTGGAGCAAACTCGAAGCTGGTCGCGGTCCGGTTGCGCCGGAGCGCTTCGTGGCTTGGGCGGCCAGAATCGCGACCAACAAGCTCTTGGACGAGCTTAGGCGCATCGAGCCGGCAACGACGACGGCGCGCAGCAAGCGGGTGGCGGCAAGCGATCAGATGAGCCTCGACGCCGAAGATGGCGACGACGCTCGCTCGCTGGGTGAGCGCTTGGCCGATCCGGCGGCGACCGATGTTGTCGATCGCCTAGACATAGCGGCACTTGGCGCCGTGTTGCGCGAAATACACGTCATCCCCGACGTTAGCGACAGGTCGAGGATCGTGCTGATGCGGGGCTTCCTTGAGGGCCTCGACGATGAAGAGCTAGCCGACTTGCTCGGAACTTCACGCACGAACGTGCACGTGATCCGCTGCCGTGATCTTGCGAAGCTACGCGCGAACGATGAGTTCTCGGAGCGGCTGAGGAGTCTCCATGGCCCTCTTTGACGAACGGTCGCCGCTTGAGATCTTGGCGGATCCGATGAGCGATCGGACGGCGGTTCGCGATGCGTATGCGTTCTTGATGGGTCGCCCAGATATGGCGACGCGCCTAGCAGAACTCGGCGTCGCGATCTTAGGCGATGGTGAGACACTTTCAGCGGCCGAATGCAGGGCGCGGCTTCACGCGTACATTGAAGCTGAGCTGGACGGGCGGGATACCGCGGCGGAAGAACCATTGGTCGCGGCGCTCATCGAGAAGGATCCGCTGCGCGCCGAGGAGCATCGGCTGCTCCTAGACGGCTTGCGCGGGCTTCGGGAAGAATCGCTGCCTGAGCCGGATGAGTATCCGGTCTTCGACGTGTCGTTCGCACGTGACCCGGCCGCAATCGGCGTCCGTCCGATTCAAGGCGTGTTCGCTGTCGTTGCCCGTGTATGGAGTCGGTCCGCGGCCCTGTTCAAAGCGCGCGGGCCGGCCGGTGGCGATGAGGCCGGGATCGATGACAGTGAATCCGCTGCCGGATCAAGCGAGTGCAGCCGATTCGGTCGACGTCGATCGCCGATCGGACCACCGGCATCGCGCAATCAGATGTTGGCCGAAATTCTGATCCCGGTTGCGGCGCTGGCGATTCTTGCACTTCTCCTCTTCAGACTTCCGCGTTCGACGGCGCCGCTTTCAGCGGCCGACGCTACCGCAACCGCTCAGGCGGCGACAGAACAGGCCGGCGAGGGAAGTCTCGAGATCGACCAGGAGAGCGTCCCTGGAGGGACTCCGCTCGGACCGCCGCGACCGGTGCTGGGCGGCGCCGATGCGACGGCCCCGGCGAGTTCGACCCCGCGCGCGACATCGCAGAGCACCTTTGGGTCGCCGACTTCGACGCTGACGCCGGTGGATCTGAACGGGACGGAGAGCGAGGAGCCGCGAGCTCCGATCGGCCCGCCGCGCGCAAGCACCGCGACACCCTTCCCGACTCTGGAGGCCTATCCGGGACCGGATGATCCTCTCCCGACTCTGGAGGCCTATCCGGGACCGGATGATCCTCCGACGGCGGGTCCTTCCACGGCGACGATTCCCGCGCCCACGGACACATCGGAGCCAGGCGCGCCGACCGGCACCCCCTCCGCCGCCCACACCTACTCCAGGCGCGGCGCCAACCTTGATGCCGACGGCCGATCCGAGTGCCGTGATAGTGCCGACCGATGCGCCGAGATGGCACCTGACGACGCACCCGCGAAGTTGCCGTGCGAATTGTCAGTAGTGGCGCGGAACGGCGGGAACCTTGCGCCACCGCGTCGGTCGGTTACACTTGCTCAGCGCGTTGGACGGAGTGACGTGGCCAACAGCGCGCTATGAGACGCTAACGACTTAGAAGTTTCGGCGATCGAAAGTCGGCAAACGGCTGCGCTCTCGCCCTCGGGGGTGGTGATGAACATCGTTCTGCTCGGGGCGCCCGGCTCCGGCAAAGGTACTCAGGCCTCGCTGTTGCGCGATGGCCTTGGCCTGGCGCATGTCGCCTCTGGGGACTTGTTTAGGGACCATCTCGCTCGAGGAAGCGACCTGGGACAGCTCGCGAAGAGCTATATGACAGCGGGCAAACTTGTTCCGGACGACGTGACTATCGGGATGATTCGAGAGCGCCTAGAGGCGCCAGACACTTCGGCCGGGGTCCTCTTCGACGGTTTCCCGCGAACGGTCGCCCAAGCCAAGGCTCTAGACGCGATGCTCCGTGAGAGCGGCCGAAGGATCGACGGCGCGATCTTGATCGATGTCGATGAGGACGAGCTGGTAGCGCGCCTCTCCGGGCGTCAGATCTGCCGCGAGTGCGGAGCATCGTTCCACAAGCGTTTTCGGCCGTTCGTGACTTGTCCAGAAGGGAAGTGCGACGGCGAACATCTGTACCAGCGTGAGGACGACCTGCCGGAGGCGGTTCGGGTTCGTCTTGAGACCTATCGAAGGCAGACCGAACCTGTGATCGAGTATTACGAATCGGCCGAGTTGCTAGAGCGCGTCGAGGGGGTCGGGGATGTCGCCGCGATAACTGACCTAATGGAGAAGGCCGTTCGGGCGATCGACGGACGGAAAGTAACGACCGAATAGCGGCCGAAGGCGCTCGGAGAGGTGACCATGCAAGTCGCAGCCATCCTGCTGAGCGGGGTGATGTTGGGTGCGATTCAGAAGAAGGCGATGGTCTGGAAGACCGGCTTTTGGGGTAAGGACGGGCAGGGCTGGAACAGCGAGCTGCTGTACGTGGTCTGCAACCTTGTAATCCTATCGACGGGTGGCGGGGCGATTGCGATTACGTGACAGCTGGCGGTCCGGGGAGTCGAGCGCTCGAAACGGCCGTTCCGTAGGCGGACCGCGTTGACCGAACCCACCACCGTCGACTCGCGGTCCGACGATCCCAGGTCGAGTGGCGCCCCACTTCCCGGGCCGCGCCGTTGGCTTGCTTTCGGCTTGGTTTTCGTGGCCCTGACGGCCTTCGGCTTGCGCGGACTGCCATCTGAAGCAGCGGACGCCCCGGCTGAACTATTGAAGCTTCTTTTCGTCTGGCCTGCCCCGGCGCTCTTGGGCCTACTTCTGGTGCTTTATTTCACCGCCGATACAATGCGACTCCACTACACGCTGGCGGCGCTGGGCCATCGCTTGCCTTGGCGGAGTCTGATTCAGGTGGCCTTTGTAAACTTCTTCGTTTCGAATCTTACGCCGCTCGCCACCGGCGGCGGCTTGGCCCAAGTCTGGTTTCTCAACCGCCGCGGAGTGCCAATCGGCGCCGCCACCGCCGCCACCAGCCTGCGTACTCTTTTGGCTGCGGCGATGATCTTCGGCGCAGTGCCCTTCGCGCTACTGCGGGTCAGGCGATTGCACAGCTGGCCTTGGACGGGCGAATTATTGACGGGACTTGCTGTTGTAGGTCTTTTGAGCCTACTCGGACTGCTTCTTGTGCTGCGACGGCCCGGCTGGCTATTGGCGCTTGGCAGCAATCTATTGGGCTCAGCACACAAGGCTGGAGTTATCGGCGAGGTTCGCCATTTGCGCTGGCAGCGTAGCCTGCGCAGGGAGACCCTGCGCTTCGCCCGCGCCAGTCGGGTGTACGCCTACGGTGGCAGGCGCCGCGAGCTTGCCCTAGCAACAGTGGCGACGCTGATCTTTCTTGTGACGCTCTTTTCATTCCCCGCCGCCCTTGTCGTCGCCTTAGGTTATCGAGCGCCATACCTGGACCTTCTCGGACTGATGACCCTTACGACTGCCCTGCTTTATGTAGCTCCAACCCCGGGCGCCGCCGGCATTGCTGAGAGCGTTTTCGGGCGGCTATTGTACGGCAGCGTCGCGACTGAAGTCTTGCCGTTTCTCACTTTGGCATGGCGCGCGTTGACGATCTACCTAGGGATGATCTTGGGTCTTGGCGTCATCTTGCGCGAGCTGGCCGGAAACAGACCGCCAGTCGAGGGTGTCCCGAGTGTCGAGAGTGTCCCGAGCGTCAGTGAAGCCGCCGATGTCCTTGTCGCATCGGTGGACGAAGTCGACAGATAAGGAGCGGTCAAGAGAACGTTCGATGGACCCGGCGTCGATCGGCTCGGTGTCGCGATGTCCGTGCGGCGAGACGTTAGACAAGATCGGAACTGTCGAATATCGGCGCGCCGATCTGCGACGGCGGGTTGACCGCGAGCACTCGATTGTAGAAAGCCGCCCCAGCTCTGGGGACACGGACTTCCTATGCAGGCAAGCGAACCCCGTTCGCCAGTATCCCAGGGGAGTTCAAACGAGGCAAGTTGGTGTGCACGCGGCTGCGATTCGACGTTTTTCCAGGAGGCGAACGCCTGGCACTCCCACAACCGCCCTCATCGCTTCGGCCCACGTTCCGCCAACGCCGCCGCGTAAAAGTTGAGAATCTCTCGCGCAAACGGCTCGATGTCATGCTCGCTGGCGGTAGACACCGCATTCTGCGACATCTCCGCGTGCAATCCGTTGTCGACAAGAAGCTGCTCTACTCTGTCCGCCCATTCGGAGCGGTCTTCGCGCGTCTTATACCCATTGACGCCCTGCTGCACAATGTCATCGATTCCGCTCGCCCGTATCGCGACCACAGGGAGGCCGGCGGCCATTGCTTCGAGGATCACCATCCCCTGTGTTTCGGAAGTCGAGGCGAAAACAAAGACATCCCCAACGTGATAGTGAAGCGGCATCAGATCGACCGGGACCGAGCCGAGCATGATGACGACATCCTGCAAACCAAGGGCCTTGACCTGATCCTCGAGTCGCGGTCGTTCGTCTCCCTCGCCGATCAGTAGGAGGCGGAACGGTCGATCCAATCGATCTCGTAGCAACGACACCGCTTCCATGATGAAGTCGATGTTCTTTTCCCGGCTCAAGCGCGAAACGCTTACTAGGACCGGCTCCTCACCGATGCCAAGCCGATGCCTCAGCGCAGTCACCGAATCGGCGTCGACCGCCCGCAGGGAGTTATAATCGATCCCTGTCGGCTGTACGATCACTCGGCGCTTCACCCCGATGGTCTGCAGATACTCCCGAGCCGAAGGAGTGGGCACCACGACTCCATAGCATCTGTTCGCAAAACGCTTGATGACGTAGTGGGAGATCAAGTTGCGGAAGAGGCGGCCCGGAACCGGGACATAGTGTGCGAAGTGCTCGAAGCGCGTGTGGTACGTGTAGATTGCGGGAACGTTGAGCCGATTCGCTATCCAGAGCCCGAGTGAGCCCATCCAAAAGGGGTGGTGCAAATGGATTACGTCGGGCGCGAATGCCTTCACCCTACGGACGACCCAGGGCAGGAAGAGATTAGCCACTCTGTACTCGGCATCCTTGCCTAAAGTGATCAGCGAAGGGACCCGAAGGACACCATCCTCTTCGACACCCGAACGTTGAAGGCTCTTGTCGCCCGCACCTTCTCGGCCGTCGAATCGCGGCGCGACCACCATGACCCCTTTACCGAGTCCGAGCAGTCCAGATCGAAGGCGGTCGATCGATATCGGTACCCCGCCGATAAAGGGAAAGTAGTTGTTCGTGAACATCGCCACCCTAAGCGGCCCTTCGGCGATTGGGGAAGGATCGACGTCGAAGCGTGGATAGTAGTCTTTGTCAACGAAGACAAGGCCGTGCAGTTGAACGGCCGCGAGGATCAGGATCGAAAGGATCAGGAGGAAGTTCAAGTAGCCGACGAAGAACAACGAGTGTACGAAAAGCCAAAGGCTTTCCAGAGTCTGAAGTATCGGGTGTTGGGATACGTCCAGCGGAAACGCCTCGATGGACACTTCGTCGCCGTCCACCTCGACTATAACGAAGTGATGAAAGCCCGTTTCATCGCGCACCATCAGGCCGCCGGCGCCGCCCGTGGTCACGTAGCTGGTTCCGCCACGGTCTTGACGGTCGAATAGCGGCAAGTTGTCGGAGATTACCGCGTCGACGTCGTAATGTTCGATGAGGTCAATCAGCGACTGGCGGAACGTCGGCGGACCTAGATAGTCCTCCTCGCTGACCCAAATAGGCTCATGAGCCGGCCGCATGATCGGCCGTCCGATGAAAATGAAGTTGTGTCGAGGCTCATCTCGCTCCAACTCCTCTTCAAGCCAGCGCAGCTGCCATTCGTAGGAAGTCTCGCCGGTGCCGTCGAGGAAAATGAACCGCGAGTTGCCGGCGGTGAACGCGAAGAAGTAGGGTCCGAATTGGCGATAGTAACGGAATCCGCCAAGGCCGCTCGACTCATTCTCACCGAAGGTCAACAGGAACGGGATTCCCAGACGGGCGAGCGTACCGCGAAGGGACCTGTACTTGTCCTCTCCGCCGTCGCTGACCGCGTTGCCGGCCGAAACAACGAAATCAGCACCGGAAGAGTTGAGCATAGGCACGATTTGGCGCTCGAAGATGCCGATTGAGTTCTTGACGTTGCCGACTACCGCGAATTGAAACTTTTCGCGCCCGGCCAGTCTAGACTGCACCAATTCGACTTGCTGAGCGTGGACAGATTCTAGTTTCGAGTCGAAGACGTCAAGGTACACCTTGTAGCCTACGACCAAGGCCACGATCAGCACATTCAGATAGTAGAATGCCCGCAGCAATCGGATTCCATTCCCCCACTTACGACTGTATTTCAATCGGCTTGGAACGCATCGGCATCAAGTAGCCGTGCTGGAGCAGGGATCGCCCGGAGGCGTCGAAACCTGCTTGATCCGGGATTCGCCATCCAAACGAATCCGCAAGCCGAGTGATTAGGTTGAAGCAGAATGCGACCATCACCGCATCTTCCAGCGCCTGCCGCGACACGCCGCTCTCCAGGACGCGCTCGGCGTCGGAGGCGTCGACCGCGGCTGGGTCCATGGTCACCTTCTTCAAGAACTCAAGCGTTGTGCGCAACTTGTTGTCGATGGCTTCCGCATCAGCATTGTTTAGGATCGTCTCCGTAAACTCAGAACCAAGGGCCAGCGACGCGACCGCGCCGTGCGAACCCAGTCAGAAGACGCAGTCTACTTCCTTGGACACGACTGCGGCGAACAACTCGCGCTCGCCAACACTCCAGTCGGACGGACCGCGCATCACCTTCTCTATGACCTCGTTGTACGGATCGCCCCAGAAGTCACGGCGATACAGCAGCGTCTTCACAACGTCGGGTGCTGGCCGACGTGACATAACGCGAATCATCGTCAGAAAGAGCTTCTCCCGAAGACGGTGGCCGCTGTCGATGCTGGGAACTCGCATGTCAGGTGCCCGTCGATTTGGAAGTCGAATTCTCTACTTTCTGATACGCGCCAGCAATCGCTGCCAATCCGGCCTCTGCGCGTTCGACGGCTGCGCCGAGGGCGGAAGCCACCGTCAGTTCGAAGAGTTCGTCGTCGGAGTGACCCGACGCCAAGAGGGCGGCAACGTCGGCGTCAGTAATCGAAGTCGGCGCATAACGAACCTGGTCGAGGTAAGCGGTGAGCCGGCCTTCAATTCGGCCTTTTACCGCCGCCTTTCGATCCGCCGCGGACGTCCTGCCCGGCCCCCGCGTGATTCTGTCCACCAGGTACGTGACGCCTGCTTGGACGTCGGACCTCAACAATCGCATTCTACAATCTCCGTTCGATACGTCGCTGATCGCAGCGTCTCGCCGAGCCGATCGCTACATGCGGTAGCCCTTGGCCTGAACTGAAACATAATCTGAACCGTGAACTCTCGCAATCGTGAGCGACATACGGTTCATCAACCTTCAGTCGAACTCCCGTGGCAACGCCTGCCAGCCTGCGCCCGCCCGCAGCGTAGCGATGAGCGCGTTGTCGGCGTAGTCGAGAGCAGAGGCGTAGTCATAATCGACGGCCGGATCGAACACCGCTTCCGCCTCCCGCACTTCGATACGCGCCTCTCCTATCACCAGATCTCCGATCGAAGCCACGCGCCCCGGGTCCGGATCACCTGCCGACGACTTGATCGCCTCCTCGGAGTCCGGGCCGGCGATGAACACGTTGTTCTCGGACCGCAATTCGCCATGTTGCGAAGCGGCCATTCCGAAAGAGTCCCAATGATCCACGACGTTGTTGAAGGCATGCACGCGGCCCCATCGGACCCGCGGATGGCGCTGACCTGTTCCTTCGAACAAGGTATGGTGCAGGGTGACGCGGATGTCCTTGTCACCGACGTGGTCTTGGTGGGCGCCGACCAGCATGACCTTCACTTGGTCGGCGATTCGGCACCAAGAGACGGTGACGTCGGTCGCTCCGCGGGTGATGTCGATCGCACCATCTTCGTAACCGACGACAGTAAGATGGTGCAGCCAGATGTTCCGGCTCCGGCCGTGTACGTCAACCCCGTCCCGATTGCCGCGCACCAGGCGGAGATTGGTGATGATCACATTCTCGACCTCGCGCAGAGCGAAGCCGTGGTCACGAATCTCGATAGAACTGCCCCGGCCGTCGATCGTCTTATCCGACGTCATCCAAAGCCTCTCGCGCAGGTGGATGACGCCATCGATGTCAAAGATGATCCACGCCGGACCCGGAAGACCCACCGCCTCACGCAGCGAACCCGGGCCATCGTCCTCGAGCGAAGTCACGCGCACTAGCGGGCCCTGAAAGCCGCCGGTCGTGCCGGCACCGTAGCCGATCGCCTCGGTGAGCAAGCTCCTTCGAGCGTCCAATCCGTCGCTCGCAGGCCGCCCTTTCGACTTGTCGAACAAGGTCCCTAAATCGACCTTCCCGTCTGTCGCGCGCCCCGAACCGCCGAGACTTGGACCGGTCGCTTCGGCCGTCCCTCTTCCAGACGATGCTATATGGGTCGCATTGCCCGACCCGCCTCCTGACGATGCCCTAAGGGTCGCTTCGGCAACTCCGGTCTTGGATGCGGGCTCGTCGCTGATCCGACTGAAGTCAAGGATCGGCAGGAAGCGGCGACGCACGGATCTAGCGCCCCGATCGACCTTAGAAGGGGAGGCCGGTAGAACTCTTGATGGACCCGGCGTCAACTGGCTATGTGTCGCACGGTTGGAGGTCGGGTTGGGCGTTTGACTCGGAGTCGGCGTGCATGCGACGAGCCAACCAGCAGTTAGGCAGGCGATCGTGAGCACGATCGCCGACGTGTACTCAACGAGCACGCCCCGGTCGATGACCGGGGCGTGCGCTGATACTGGTGGAGATGCCCGGAATCGAACCGGGGTCCGAAGAGTTCGCCTACGAATTTCGTCCACAAGCTTGGTCGGGGTTTGGATCTCGCTAACCGGCCCGTCCTCCGACGGGGCGTAGACCGATAGCCAGCCGATGTAGTCTTTCGTCGCGCCCTATCGGCATCAGAACGACGGCACGCCGACTGCATGATACCCGATCCCGATCACGCCGGCGGGATGCCGGGCGGGCATCGCTACCTCTTAGGCAGCGAGAGCGAGCGTAGGCTCGGCAATTGTGGTGTTGGCCCTGTTTATCGAGTATGGACCGAACTCGGCTTGCAATTCGCACACATCCCTCCCCGTCGAAACCTGTTCATCCCCACGAGTGAAATCTGTACGTGCACAAGTGTAGTCGAGGTAGTGAGGTGGGTCAATTCGTTGACATAAGAAACTCGATCGACCGGGTAGCTAAGCAGGCTCTGCGATAAGTCCCACTTGCCCGAACCTTGGCGGCGCGCGCTGCGTTATGTTCCGAGGTAGCCGCCTCAGCATGGTGGCGGTCGCCCTTACATGTCTCGTTGGCGCCCACCGAGTTGCTAAGGTGAGCACATCCGATCATAACCGGCCGACGCTATACTTAAACCCGCATCTTTACGCCTCGCACCTCGCATCTGAGAGCACACTCCATGTCGACGATATCCTTTCCGAAGACCCCAGAGGGCGGACCGCTCCAGCCGACCGTCCGTGACCGAACTCAATATGGCGGCGATGAGGTGCAGTCCGATCCGCCGGAATTCGCCTTCGGTGTCCGATTTGAGGATCTCTTCGAACGCTCGGGCTTGCTCAAGATAGATGCGGCCTTCATGGACGCCCTGGGTGCCGCTGATCCTGAGCTTCGAGCCAGGCTCGACACGGCGCGTATGAGTCCTGATACCCTCGACCGCACGGCTGAAGGCGATCTGCTGCTTGCGCTCGCTGGACATGTCGAGGAATTCGTGGCCGAACTCTTTGGTATTCGCGACGAAGTCCGGCTTCTCGCCGAATCTCAGAACGCGTTGGCGCCGATCTTCGAATGTAAGCGCAGCTTTGTCCAGCGCGGTGCTCTGAAGCGCCATCCGGCCTCGGAGGCGGCGCAATTCGACGCGTGCCAGATTCGTGAAGAGCTCGAGACGTTTATGGGCGAGCGGCTGACGGAGTTGGCATACTCCCGACATGTTCTGACGTGGCTCGAAGCGAAGGCGGGGCACGTCGAAGCGCTCGAGCTCGCCGGCAAATACGCGGCGTGGGCGCATCACACACCGGAAGGGCGGCACGCTCACGTAGGCTGGGTACTCTTCGACGCGCCGACCACGCACGACCCGATGGCCCTCATCCCGCTCGAATCGATCCAGGTCGGCGGAGTGGATCGCCTGTCGCTGCCGGCGGGTGACTTTCGTCCGCGCGAAGGTTTCCGCCTGACCGACCCCGGCGCGACGCTCCTGGAAGCCCTCGACGAGATGCACTATTGCATCTACTGCCAGCATCAGGGCAAGGACTCGTGTGCGCACGGCCTGCGCGACGTCAAGACCGACGCAATCCTGACGAACGCACATGGGCGCGAGATGCTCGGCTGCCCGCTCGAAGAGCGGATTTCGGAGATGCAGGAGTCGAAGGCAGGTGGCCTCGTCCTGGCGCCGCTCGCGATGATCACGGTAGACAATCCGATGTGCGCCGGCACAGGGCACAGGATCTGCAACGATTGCATGGTTTCGTGTGTCTTTCAGCGGGGCAATCGCGACCCGGTCGACATCCCCCAGGCCGAGACCCGCATTCTGAAGGACGTGCTTGAGCTCCCATGGGGATTCGAGATTTATGGCCTCCTGACGCGCTGGAACCCCTGCGACATCAGGCGGCCCGTTCCCAAGGAGGACACTGGCTACAGAGTTCTCGTCGTCGGTCTCGGCCCGGCCGGGTACACGCTGGCGCACCACTTGATGAACGAAGGGCACAGTGTGGTCGCGGTAGACGGATTGAAGATCGAGCCGATCGACGAATCGATCTCCGGCGTCACCGTCGCCGGGGAGCGCGTGCCTTTCCAGCCAGTCCGCGACGTCGCCGATCTCTTCGAGCGTCTCGATGAGCGGGCATGCATGGGGTTCGGAGGAGTTGCCGAGTACGGGATCACGGTCCGGTGGGACAAGAATTTCCTAACGGTGATCCGTCTGCTCCTCGAGCGTAGACACGCTTTCGCTATGTACGGCGGAGTTCGGTTTGGCGGAACGATCGAGCTCGAGGACGCGTTTGGCGCCGGCTTCGACCATGTGGCGATGTGCGCGGGCGCGGGCCGACCTACCGTAATTCCAATGAAGAACGGGCTCGCCCGCGGCGTCAGGCAAGCCTCGGATTTCCTGATGGCACTTCAACTCACAGGCGCAGCGCGCCGCGATAGCGTCGCCAACCTCCACGTCCGACTGCCCGTCGCGGTCATCGGCGGTGGACTTACCGCCATCGACACATGTACCGAAGCGCTCGCCTACTACCCCATCCAGGTCGAGAAGTTCCTCACGCGCTATGAGACGCTTGTCTTGGAGCTGGGCGAAGAGCACGTTCGCCGATCGTGGAACGAAGAGGACAAGGCAACGGCTGAAGAGTGGATATCGCATGCCAAGGCACTTCGCGCCGAGCGTGAAAACGCCGAGGGCGAGGGCAGGCAGTCGCGAGTCGACGACTTGGTTCGCTCCTGGGGCGGCTCGACGATCGTTTACCGCCGTGCGCTGTCGGACGCTCCGAGTTATCGAAACAACCACGAAGAAGTCCACAAGGCTTTCGAAGAGGGTATCGGCTTCATCGAGCACCATTCGCCGGTAGCGGTCGAGCTGGATCAATTCGGTCATGCCGAAGGCTTGCGGATCGAGCACATGGAGTCTCACGCCGAGACCGTCATCCCGGCTCGAACGATCCTCGTCGCTGCAGGCACCGTCCCTAACACGGTCCTTGCGCGCGAGACCGAGGGGATCGAGCTCGACGGTCGATTCTTCAGGGCGGTCGACGAAAACGGCGAGCATGTCGCCCCGGAAAGGCGCGTGAAGCCGGCCGAGGCGCATGTGCTCATGAACCTGCGCGAAGACGGAACGGCGGTCAGCTTCTTCGGCGACTTGCACCCGTCGTTCGCGGGCAACGTAGTGGCCGCGATGGCGAGCGCCAAGCGGGGCTATCCGGTTATCTCCCGCGTTCTTGCCCGTCGCCGGCCGAGCGGCACGCCGTTCGACGCCTTCGTCGACAACATGAATGACGACTTTCGAGCGACCGTGCACGCCGTTCGACGCCTCACACCCAACATCATCGACGTTATCGTCCGCGCTCCCGCGGCGGCGCGCTGCTTCGAACCCGGCCAGTTCTACCGTTTACAAAACTACGAAGCCTACGCCAAGACAACCGACGATACGACGTTGGCCATGGAGGGCCTGGCGCTTACCGGCGCATGGGTGGACCGCGAGGCGGGCCTGCTTTCGATGATCGTGCTCGAGATGGGCGGATCGTCGAACCTGTGCGCGCTGCTGGAGCCGGGCGAACCGGTTGTTGTGATGGGCCCGACGGGCTCGCCAACCGACATCCCTACCGACGAAACGATCATGCTCGTCGGCGGCGGACTGGGCAACGCGGTCCTCTTTTCGATCGGCCGTGCTATGCGCCAGGCCGGCAACAAGGTCCTGTACTTCGCAGGCTACAAGCAGTCGCGCGATCGTTACAAGATCGAGGAGATCATGCGCGCGTCTGATGTAGTGGTTTGGGCGTGCGACGAGGAGTCAGACTTCGTACCGGAGCGGCAGCGGGACTGTGCCTTCACCGGGAACATCGTCCAGGCGATGGTCGCGTATGCGGAAGGGAAGTTAGGCGAGCCGGCGATAAGGATGGAAGACGTTGATCGCGTGGTCGCAATCGGCTCCGACGGCATGATGCGCGCAGTAGCGGAAGCTAGGCACGGCGTTCTGGCGCCATACTTGAAGACCGATCATGTAGCGATTGGGTCGATCAACTCGCCGATGCAGTGCATGATGAAGGAGATTTGCGCTCAGTGCCTTCAAGCTCATACGGATCCGGTCACGGGCGAAGAGCGGGTCGTCTTCAGTTGCTTCAACCAGGATCAACCGCTCGACGACGTCAACTTCACAACGCTCCGCCAGCGGCTTGGCCAGAATGGATTGCAAGAGAAGCTGACACGGCTGTGGATTGCGCGGGCGGTGGCCAGGCTTGAGACGGAGGTGGAAGTGGAGGCGGAGTTGGGGGTTGCTTAGAGTATGAAAATTCGTTAGCGTTCACGGGGTAGGCTGCTGACAACGTGCTGACACAATTTGATGGCGCAAGGTGGTGCCGCAGCCGATGACAGGGCCGATGACAGGCAGCACCGAGCCAAGCCTCGCTACATAGATGAGAGAGGGAGCGATGGCGAAGGGACGAAAACTTGTACTAATGGTTTTGATCATTTCCCCTTCGGCTTTTTTTCTTGGTCGATTCGGCACAAGGGGTCTCCCGGACTTCGTCGGTACTGCAGGCGATCCAACTCCAACTAGCAGTTTTCATCCGCAGCCCCTCCTGACGGAAACGGATGCATTCCTAAGGTCACTTGAAGAGTTTCCGTCTGAGCACCGATTCGCGATGGGCGACTCGACAGTACGTTTGGTGTCCATGTCCACTCTGGACAACGAATGGTTCGAAAGCCCCAGTCAATGGAAACCCAACGTACCTGTTTGGGTTGTGGGCTTTAGGACCGTAGGTTTAACCGAAGCTGATGTCTCGATTGATCCTCCATTCGCCATTTTCGCAACGCAGGACGCGAGCGGCACACCCTCGCCCCCGGTTAGCGGAGTTTATTATGTGTGGGAAGCCGAGGGCGGCCTGCCTGTCGCACAAGGCCAACTAGATGACCCCGCAGGATCTGAAGCATGGTTCACGTACGATCGCCTAGCCTCTCTTGTCAATGAGCCCCTGGTCATTCTTACCGCAACACCGATACCACTTCCATGAGATTGTCGCGACGCGAGAGTTCGGGTTACATTTTTCCGAGATACAAGATATCGGGGTATACGTTGTAAGGAAACCTGGCCGATATGGTGTTGCACCTGCGGGTTCAGCCGGGTGTGGCCAAAAATCGTCCGGCTCATGCGGCCAACACGCGAAGCTCGGGGGGCGTTGGCATAGCGTTCTCGCCATATAGCTCAAGGTGCTGGCGATGCCACAGGAAACGCTGGTAGTCGTCCCAGTCACCGTCGATGTGGGTAAGCGTTCACGGGTCAAGAGCAACAGCCACGAAGCTTGGGGCCGGAAGACCAGAGATCTGGGCAAGGCGGCCGGCGGTAAGCCAATCGAGGATCTCGGGGTCGCGGCCTTGGAGACGGAGGGTGTTGACGACGGTCAGGATGCGCTCAGCGTAGCGACTGCCGGTGATGCTGTCGGAGCCGAAGCACACGACGCGCCAGAGGACGACCTTGCGAACGCAGCGCTCGGCATGATTGTTGGTCGGCGGTGTTCCCTCGTGGTCGAGGAAGGTCCAGAGTTTGTTCTCGCCCTTCAGCAGAAGGGCACAGACGCGTATGACCCGATCTGGGGGCGCATGGTCAGCGGCATTAACCAGCAGCCGATGGACCTGTTGTCGCACCGGAGGTAAGCGTTCACGGGGGGCAGCAATCGCTTTGGTTCGGGCCACGGGACGCTTCGTGTTGCTAGGCGTTGCTCGCTCTTGCTACGGCTGTGCCCGGCCCTCCCGCCTCACTCCGAATGGCCGGTTGCTCACCTTTGATCGCTCTTGATCGCTCTTGCTACGACCCCCGTGAACGCTTACGATTCTCTTAGGCCTCTTAGTAGCCCTGGACCGGGCGCATTTCGAAGTTGGGGGAGGGCTAGGCTGAGATAGAGCGACACGGCGCCTGAGTTCGGATAACCTTCTGGGTATTAGGACCAGAGTAGGGGGACCCGATGGCGCCGTGTCTGTTGGCAAGAATAACCGCACAGTCGCCGAACCTGAAAGAGCGTGAGGCAATGCGCTAACTTCTTCGGCGCCTGAACCAGACAGGTCCAGTGTGGCGAGATGCTGGATCGACCAAGCCTACTCCAGCCGTATCACCCCTTCCTCCAGCGTCTGTAGCCGTTCCCATTCGCCGAGCAGGCTGGCGTCCGCGCCGTCGAGCACGCGTCGGAGAAAGTCCTCGATTTCGACCAGCGAATCGTCCTTGTCGGTCTCGGGCACGGCATGCGCCAGCGCCCGGTAAACCTCTCCAAGATAGCGCAAGAGCGTGCCCTCGCTTCTCTGAAGGCCGTACCGCCAAATATAGTCGCTGAAACTGGTCCAGCCTTCGACCATTTCGCGCGCCACGCGCTTGGGTTTGATCTCACTCCTTTCAAGCCACGGATGAGTCTCCGAAAAGGCATCGAATGTGAATTCGAGGAATTCTTCCAACGGTTTAGGCCAGCTTGTGCGGTCTAGCTCGTCCTTCCACTCCTCATGTGGGACACGCTCCGCCTTGAGACGCGCGATCAGAGCATCTTTGGCCTTGCGTTCCTGCGCGAAGAGGACCGGACGCGGGTCCTCTAGGATCGCCTCGACGACTGAAAGTGCGTTTAGGGGATACTCCCGATCCAAATGGTCGAGCGCGGCGACCGCACCGACGAGATAGAGCGAGAGCGTCTGGTGGAGGGAGAAAGCATCCTGAAGCGTCTCGTTGACCACGACACGTCGTCCACCATCCGGGCGTGCGACGAGATCGACTATGCCCGCGCGGCGCAGCGAACGGAATCGTTGAGCTAGCCCCCGCAGATGAGCGTGGCGCCGCGAGACAGAATCGTGGCAGTTCATTACGAGGTCGACTAGGAAGCGATAACCGCCGGAAGGCTCAGGTGAGTTTTCCTCTCCGTCCGATGGTGAGCGATCGGTATCCCGGCTCCGCTGCAACGTGGCGAGGAGCATTCCGTGTGTCACACTGAATTGAGAGCGCAGCGGTTCGGGCGGCCTGGAAACGAGATCGAGAAAGGTCCGTTCGTTCCAAAGGATCGCACTCTTGTCAGGCTGTTTTTGGCGTGCGGGTCGCACGGGCCGCCTACCGGTCCGTCGCCCGCTCGATCGTCCCGACCGTTCTGCCTTCCGCCGATTCTCGATAACGTGCAAAGGCGCTTGGCAGACGACGCTTCCACGCACATCGAATCCCTTACGACCCGCACGCCCGCCGATCTGCTTGAACTCGCGGGCATCAAGCAGTCGAACGCGCCGGCCATCGTACTTGGCGAGACCGGTGAAGACCACCGTGCGGATGGGGATGTTCACGCCGACGCCGAGAGTGTCGGTGCCGCATATCGCCTTGAGTAATCCATCTTGAGCCAATTGCTCGACCAGCAGCCTGTAGCGCGGCAGCAGCCCGGCGTGGTGCACCGCAACGCCTACTTGGAGCATGCGTCGCATTTCCTGGCCGTACGGCGTGCCAAAATCAGCCGTGGCCAGTCTCGCGCCGATGCGCGATCTTTCGGTCTGGGAACAGAGTGAAAGACTGGTCAGGGCCTGGGCGCGCTCCGCGCAATCGCGCTGCGTGAAGCTGACAACGTAGGCGGGAAGCCGGCCCTGCCTCCGCAGGGCGTCGATGGTTTCGTGGAGCGGCGTTTCGCGATACGCGAAGTCGAGCGGGACTGGCCGATCTTCGGAGCGCACGATCACGACCGGGCGCCCGCTCCGGCTTTCGAGACGAGACGCGATGCCGCTCATGTCGCCGAGCGTGGCCGACAAGAGTAGGAATGTCGTCTCCGGCAGAGCGATGAGCGGGATCTGCCAGGCTGTTCCGCGCTCTCGATCCGCGTAGTAGTGAAATTCATCCATCACCACATACGGCGGAGCCGCAGCTTGATCATTCCGTAGCACAAGGTTGGAAAGAATCTCGGCTGTGCAGCAGATAACGGGCGCGTCTCGATTCACGCTTGCGTCGCCTGTCATCAGCCCGACGCGCTCGGTCCCGAACTCACGCGCTAGATTGAAGAATTTCTCGCTTACCAATGCCTTGATCGGAGCGGTGTAGAACGAGCGTCGACCCTCGCACAGCGCCTTGAAATGCAGTGCGATCGCGACGAGCGACTTGCCGGAGCCGGTCGGGGTGTCGAGCACCACGTGGCGTTCGGCGAAGAGCTCTCGAATCGCCTGCTCCTGCGCCGGATACGGCTCGAAACCGATGTCGACGAGCCACTCGAAAAAGCTTACGAGAATTGCGTCCGAAGTTGGCGGCGAATCGCCGGGAGCTGGAAGCCTTTCCCCAAGCGTCCGAGTTGGCCCGCCGGACGCGCTCAGCCGGCCGCCCTGGTTGCCGCCGCCTGGCCGCGAACTTCAGCTTTCCAGCGTTGCGAGATTTCGATAAGGCTCAACGCGTTGCGCCTGACGGCCTCTCCCTCCCCGCCGAGCATCAGCGCGACCTCCGTGACGCGCCCCGCTTCGTCGAGAGTGTCGACATGAGTGGCGGTGCGACCGCCGACGACCGCCTTGCGCACATGCGCGTGCCTGTCCCCGAAAACTGCCACCTGCGGCAGGTGCGTGACGCACAACACCTGATGACCCGCGGCCAATGTCCATAGCTTGCGTCCGACCACATCGCCGATCCGCCCGCCTATGCCGGCGTCTATTTCGTCGAAGATCAGAGTCGGCACTTGATCGGCAGCGCTGAGGATACTCTTCAGGCCGAGCATGATCCGGGCGGTCTCGCCCCCGGATGCGATCTGAGCCAGCGGCTTGGCCGGCTCACCCGCGTTGGCGGATACCTTGAAGCGGACGTGTTCGATCCCGGTCTCATCCACGGCGAATCGGGTGCCTTCGACCGGTACTCCGTCGGCGCTTTCGCGCCGCTCGAAATCGACCTCGAACCGGCTGCCCTCCATGCCCAACGATTCGAGCTGCTCTACGACCGCCTTGGAGAGCTTTCGTGCGGCCTTCTGCCGTGCTTTCGATAACATGTCCGCAAGGCGGCCGATCTCGACACCCGCTTGCTCGATCTCTTTTCCGAGCGACTCTACCCGCGCATCCGCGCTCTCGATGCCTTGAAGTTCCTCCGCGGCACGCGCTCCGAAAGCAAGGACATCCGAAACCTCGGGTCCGTACTTGCGCTTCAGGTCCGAGTACGCGACAAGCCTCTCTTCGACTTCTTCGAGCCGCTCCGGACTGAAGTCAAAGCCGTCGACGGCAGAGCGGAGTGCGCGAGCGGCGTCCGCCGCCAACTCGGTCGCTCCTGCAAGTGCGTCCCGCACCTCCGAAAGTGACGGGTCGATCGCGATTATCTCGTCGAGCGCCGCGAGAGCCGCGTCAAGACGGTCGAGCGCACCGGCCGAACCATCCGGGGCGTCGTCGCCTCCACGGAGCGCTGCAAGGGCCTGATCGAGGCGGCGGATCAGCCTTTCGCCGCCGGAAAGCCGGTTGCGTTCGGCGACAAGACCGCCTTCCTCGTCCGCGCTCAGTCCAGCGGCATCGATTTCGTCGATCTGAAAGCTCAACAAGCCGGCTCGCCGAGCGAGTTCTCGCTCGTCGCGTTGGAGACCCGCGAGCTCAGCCAGCAACGTTCGACGCTGGCGCACGCGGTCGGCCAACGCGAGCCTATCCGTTTCGAGACCCGCATATCTGTCGAGGAGCACGAGATGGGTGCTCTCGACTTTTAGCGACGCGTTCTCCGACTGTCCGTGCACATCGATGAGCAGCCGACCGATCTCGGCCAGAGCGCGCACGGGTACGGCGCGTCCGTTCACGCGGGCGGTTGATCGACCGGCGGCGTGGATCTCACGGCTCATGATCAGCACCGGATCCTCGTCGACGCCATACTCCTCGAGCACATTGCGGATCGCATTCGCCGCATTGCCCGGCTCGAAGACCCCTTCGACGATCGCGCGCTCCGTCCCTGCCCGAACGGTGTCCGCGTTCGCGCGCTCGCCGAGAAGCTGCCCCACCGCGCCGATGATTATCGACTTGCCGGCGCCCGTCTCACCGGTCAGAACGTTGAAGCCGCTCCCGAGGCGGAGGCGGAGGTGTTCGATTATCGCGAAGTCGCGGACTTCAAGCTCGATGAGCATGCCGGATCCTCTTGTCTCGGTTCCGGGGATTGCCGGGGCAAGCACCGCATGGAGTCTACCCAAGATCTGGAAGAACAAACGTGCGAATTGTAGACCGGGGTCGAGGCCCGGTCGAACGCCGTGCGCCCGCGGATGGACGCGTCGCGGCCAACCTTGGCTTCACACCGATGCGAACACTCTCAACGAAGCCGAACGCGCACTGCCCCAATTCCGGCGAAGAGATAAGCGATAAAGCCGAGCACGCTCATGAAAAGGCCGCCGATGAAGACGGAAACGACGCCCGCGACGGCGACGCCGAGCACCATCCCGGCCGCCGCGGCATACACCAGCCCGCGTCCGCGCTTTCTCCCGGCCGAAACGCTGACGGCCTCCGCTATCGGTGTGCCGAGTATTCCGCCGGCTAGAAAACCGATGATCATCGTCAGAAAGCCGGAGACCAATCCGAAAACAGCGGCGAGAATCAGCGCCGCTGCTGATCCGGCGGCCACCGCGGTCAGTCCGGCTGCGAAGTAGCGTGCGGTCGAAACCTTGTAGAGTGGGGATCGGGTCTCGCGCATGCACTCCTTACAGCGCAGGCCGACCGGATGCTGGCGCGAACATTCAGGGCACATCGGCTTGTCGCAACGTGCGCAACGAAGCAAGGTCTCGCGATCCGCGTGCCAAGTGCAGCGCAGCGTCTCGAGTCCTTCGTCGTCTTTCAGGATTGCGGCGCCGTACTTTTCGGCCAGACACTCGAGTCCGTCGGTTGCCTCTTCGTCATCGGGCTTGAGAGCCAGAACTCGCTCGAATGCGGCGCGCTTCCGCTGTGGACCCGTTTCGACACCGGCCAGCCATAGCCATGCCGCTTCATTGTCCGGCTCTCGGAGCGTCACTTCGGAGAGGAGCGCGCGCGCCTCGTCGTCATCCCCGACGCGCGCTGCCGCAATTCCGCGGCGAAGAACCTCCTCAGCCGTCAGCGAGTTCATGTCCAGGCGTCGTTTTACCACGTCTCAACCTCTCGATTAGGGAACCATAGAATTCCGAAGGATCGCCAAGCCGCAGGAAGCAGGCTCGATGCTCACCGGCGGTAACTACAACCGTATCGCCGTCTCGCAGAACGCTCGATGTATTTCCGTCGACGGCCAATATCGCGTCGGTGTCGGTACGTACCACGATCTCGACGCATGCCGCTGTCGACAGTACGAGAGACTTTATCGGCATCGGGTGCGCGACGACCGAGGTCAAGATGATGGCATCGAGTTCCGGAGCGACGATAGGACCCCCGGCGGACAGTGAGTACGCAGTCGAGCCGGTTGGTGTGGCGACGACAAGTCCGTCGGCGAAGTAGCGAGCGAGGGGCGCGCCGTCGATCCTGGTATCGAGCCGGACAGGCTTCGAGAGCCCGCCTCGCCCGACGAAGACATCGTTCACGGCGACGAGCGGGCCGACATCATGGCCGTCGTCGCGCATCGTGCAGCGCAATGTAAGGCGCTTCTCCAGGCGCGCCTGGCCCGCCAGCACCCTTTCGATTGCGGAAAGGGCGTGGCTCGGTTCGATCTCTGACAGGAAGCCTAGTCGGCCGAAGTTGATCCCGAGTATAGGCACTTCAAAAGGGGCTCCGAGACGCGCGGATCGAAGCAGCGTGCCGTCGCCGCCGAGAACGACCATCCAATCGAATTCCTGAATGTAGCGGCGCAGCATCACATCGTCCCATGCATCGACGATCGACGGCTTTCCGCCAAGCGAAGTGACATGTTCCGCGAGCTGATCGGCCAGGACACGCGTCGCATCGATGCGCGGGTGGATCAAGATTCCCACCCGGCCACCGCCGGCCCACATCGCGCGGGGCGCGACGTCGGAACTCACCATTGGGCGTACGGCTCTCGTCGCCACCGTTTCGCTCCGAGCGTTCCCGCCAGCACGAGTACAAGAGTGATAGCGCTGACGATGATCCCGAAGAGTATAGCGCGCGGCCGATAGCGCCATTCGACCGTCCATTCGCCTGCAGGCAGTACGACCGCCGGGAGTGCGCCGTATGCGCGCACCACCTGCGGCTCGATCACCTCACCGGTCGCAGCGGTCGCGCGGGCCGACCAGCCGCCGCCTGGGTCATAGGCTGTAGATAGAACTACAGCGGCGGGATCGGCTAGAAGCGCAGTCACGCTGGCACGACCGGGATCAAGGCCCGTCAAGCTGACATCGTGAGGATTCTTGACCGACGAGGGGTCACATGAATCTCTCTCTGAACCTTCAGGTATCTGCAGTTCGAACGCAACCACAGGGACTTCGTCCAGGACAACGCAACGAAGAGGATCGAAGTCCTGCCGAGGCGTCCACAGAGGATTCACGATGATCGGTGCCGCCCAGGCCGGCGGCACCGGCAGGCTGACCTCGTAGAGTACCGACTCGCCGTCGCGAGCGAGTTCGGACAAGACGCCCGCCTCGGCCGAACCGATCGTGCGCCGCGAAAGTACGTAGCGCACGCCGAATAGACGCCACCAAACCATCTCAGGCGCCTCTTCGACAAGATTGTCGAAGGCAGCGAAGTTCAGCGGGCTGTCGCCGGTCACGTCGTAGAGCCCGTGAACGCTGGCCGCGTTGGGGCCGCCGGGCAGGTGGGACTCGCTCGAAACTCGGCCGTCACGCGCGCGTTGCCGAAGCGCCTCGACTATCGACGAGCGGGCGAATACCGGACCAGCCGCGGGGTCGATCGGCGCGAGCGCGCGGCCTCGATTGACCGAAACGAGTTCGAGGATCGCGACCATTACGATCGCCATTCCGGCCGCACGCGCCTGAAGCCGGCCGGCCACGAGCGCGCCGAGGACGAGGGCCAGCGCTCCGGAGCCGAGCGCCGTGCGGACAAGGCCGTCCGCGAGCGCCAGCGAGAGCGGTCCGGGCGTGACTTCGGGCCTGCATGTCGCTGCGAGCGCATCGCCGACGGGCGCGATGTACAGCATGGCAGCGACCACGGCGGCGCCGGCGGACAAGGCGAAAGCGGTGCGGGCGGCGCCTGCGCGGCTTGAGGATCGGCCGATGAGTTCGTTGAGCGCTAGTCCAGCCGCAACCGCTAGTCCGAGCGCGACGAGCACAGCAATGCGTTCCTGGTGCCTGAAGATCGCGAGCGCGGGGAGGACGCGGAACGCGAGCGGGACGATGGGACCGTTGCCTCCGAGAGAAACGAGCCAGGCGAACGCGGCGAGCGCGATCCAGGGTCGCGCACGACGCGACCTCACCGCTCCCCACCCTGCCAGAGCGAGCGCGGCAGAGCCGACGTATAGAGGCGAGAAGCAGCTGACGGCATGCGGTGCCGCGAGTTGCACGACGTCCCGCAAGGGAAAGCCGGCCAGGAGCTCCTCAGCGCTCGGAGAGCGCGAGACTACCCGCGAGAAGGCTAGTGTGGGCCACCATTGCGCGGCCGATAGAGCGGCGCCGGAAGCAAGCCAGACGACCGCGACTTCGATGACGGACCGTCTCTCCGCAACCGCGCGCCAGAGCACCCAGAAGACGCCGGCAAGCACGGCGTAGAGGGCCGTTTGCGGATGTCCGGCGAAGACTGCGAGCGCGGTCGCGGCGCCTGCGGCCAGTGCAGCGCGGCGCCGTCCTGCGGGATCATTAGCATCGAGAGCGGCCGTCAATGCCCAAAGTGTCGCTGGGATCCACACGGCAGTGTCCAGGACGGCGAGCTGCTGAAGCGGGTAGCCCGTCAGGTAACCGCTCGAAGCGAAGACGACGCCGGAGAGAGAGGCTGCCGTCGGATGTGCACCGAGCGTTCGGACCAGGCCGAAGGTGAAAATGCCGCCGAGCGCGAGGTGCCCGATCGCTTCCAGCGTCAACGACCAGAGCGGCAGGGTCCGTTCTCCGAAAGCAAACGGGATTTGAAGCAACCGCCACGGATAAAGGACGGCGAGCTGTGGATCAGCCCAGGCAGGCGTGCCGGCGTACTGATGCGGATTCCAGAATGGGATGTGTCCGCTTGCCCAGGCGCCGGCAACGAAGGCTCGATACGGATAGAACTGGCGCAGGAAGTCGTCCGCCGCCGTGCCGATTGTCATCCGATCCGCCGAATTCGGCGCTACGGCGGGCCAGAGTATCCAAAGCGCGAGAAGGCCGAATCCCAAGAAAGCGCCGGCGCCACGACTGAACGGGCCAAAGGCCCATACCGTGTCGCCGCGCCGGCGAAGCATGTCAAGCTCCCGTCGAAGGGAGCGAGGTCAGCATAGGGTTATCGCGCGGCTTCATCCGCCGGCTCAACCGCCGATAAAGCGCAGCAGCCAGCCGCCGTATCCGGCGATCAACGGCGCGAAGACGAGGGCGACGATGCTCATCAGCTTGATGAGGATGTTCAACGCCGGACCCGAGGTGTCCTTGAACGGATCGCCGACCGTGTCGCCGACAACCGCCGCCTTGTGGTTGTCTGAGCCCTTGCCGCCCAGTTCTCCCGTCTCGATCCACTTCTTCGCGTTGTCCCACGCTCCGCCGGCGTTAGCCATCATCACGGCGAGCATGAAGCCGGAAGCGGTTGCGCCGATGAGGAGTCCGGCAAGGGCTTCCTTGCCGAGCAGCAGGCCGACTGCCAGGGGAGCGGCCACGGCCAGCACGCCCGGGACGACCATCTTCTGCAGGGCCGCTTTGGTCGAGATCTCTACGCAGCGCCGATAGTCCGGCTCGCCGGTACCTTCCATCAGGCCGGGGATCTCCGCAAATTGTCGCCTG
Organism: Anaerolineae bacterium; assembly: GCA_038913135.1. Lineage (GTDB taxonomy): Bacteria > Chloroflexota > Anaerolineae > Epilineales > Epilineaceae > JBCLES01. Next base: position 85,202 of record JBCLES010000002.1, on the reverse strand, counting down.
ACCTCCATCACGATCGCCATCGCGGATTGGCCGACCGCGGTCATGGTCAGCGCTGCGAAGAGATAGGGCAGCATCGCGCCGACGATCAGGCCGCCGAGCATGACCGGGTTCAATAGGTTTAGGCTCTCGATCTCGGCCGCCTGGGCGTAAGCCGCCATGAGCGCGAGCGCGGTGAGGACGGCGGAGCCAATCGCAAAGCCCTTGCCGGTCGCGGCAGTAGTGTTGCCGAGGGAGTCGAGCGCATCCGTGCGCTCGCGAACCTCCGGCGGCAGCCCCGCCATCTCGGCAATGCCGCCCGCGTTGTCGGCCACGGGGCCGTACGCGTCGGTGGCGAGCGTCGTTCCCAGCGTCGAGAGCATGCCCACAGCCGCGAGCGCGATGCCGTAGAGTCCACCGTCGGCTCCACCACCAAGGATGTATGACAAGAGGATTGCGGCGGCGACGATCAGCGCAGGCGCGACGGTCGAGACCATACCGACCGCAAGGCCCTGGATGATCAAGGTGGCCGAGCCGGTCTCGGCGGCGCGCGCAATGTTCTGCGTCGGCTTCTCGGTATACGAGGTGTAGTACTCTGTGAAATAGCCGATCAGGTTGCCGGCGATCAGGCCGACCGCAACCACCCCGAAGAGGTTCCAGCCTAGCTCGCCGTCCAGCGCGACAAGCGCCGCGACGCCGACGAGGACTAGCCCTGATGCTCCGTAGACGCCTGCGCGAAGCGAGCGTAAAAGATCGTGCTGGGTCGCCCCTTCCTTCGTCCGGACGAAGAATGAGGCGATGATCGCGCTCACGATGCCGACCGCCGCCACAAGGAAGGGTAGGATCGCCCGTCCGCTCATCGACGCGTCTGCAGCTGCGCCGGCGAAGGCGAGCGACGAGGCCGCGATAATCGAGCCGACATATGATTCGAAGAGATCGGCACCCATGCCGGCGACATCGCCGACGTTGTCCCCAACGCTGTCGGCGATAACCGCCGGATTGCGCGGATCGTCCTCTGGAATGCCCTTCTCGACCTTGCCGACTAAGTCGGCTCCCACATCTGCCGCCTTGGTGAAGATACCGCCGCCAACGCGGGCGAAAAGTGCGATGCTGGACGCGCCGAAGCCGAAGCCCGTAGCGATCTCAACCGCCTCGCGGGTGCTGCCGAAGAGCCATACAGTGGCTGCCAGGCCGACAAGCCCAAGGCTGACGACGGACATCCCCATGACCGTGCCCGAACCAAAGGCCACCATGAGGCCGTCGTTCAGCGATTTACGCGCAGCCGCTGTCGTCCGAACGTTCGATCGCACCGCGATGTTCATCCCGATGTTCCCGGCTACGGCCGAGAGAAAGGCCCCGACAATAAACGCGACGGCAGTGCGCCACCCGAGCCCCGGAGCGACCGCGATAACGGCCGCGACGACGACCACGAAGACGGATAGAACTCGATACTCCGCCATCAAGAAGGCGCTTGCTCCGTCCTGAATGGCGCGACCGATCTTGATCATCTCTTCGGTTCCACGGTCATGGGCCAGTACGCGCATCGCCGTCCAGGCTACGAAGGCCAGTCCGACAAGACCGATGAGCAGGGGTGGGATTAGGGTGTCCATCGCGGCCTCCAATTCTCTCGTCACAAGTGTGGGTTCGGATCACGCGATCCGCCGAACAAGCGCAGAGCGCGCCGGTTGTGCGGCGCGCGCCAGCATGCTAACAAAGGTTGGCGCATCGGGCCAGCGCGAATCGGACGCTATCCTTGCGCTTGTGCTGCTGGTGTCCCCGGTTTACAGTGGTCCTACGCGTTTGCGCTCAAGCTTCCAGAAACGGATAGCGAAGAGAGCTGCGTCGGTGTGGCACCATCGCCCCAGCGCGATGGCGCATCCGGCTTACGAGGTGTCCATTGGCCCAATATGCCATCGAGCTAATTCTCACCCGCCAGCTGGCAAGTCAGCTCGCGGTACCGGCCTTCCTGGTCGATCCAGAGGGAACGCTTCTTTACTTCAATCAACCGGCTGAAACCATCCTTGGACGGCGATTCGAGGATGCGGGGCCGATGCCCTTGGAGCGCTGGTCGCGCGACTTCGTACCGACCGATGAGTCTGGTACGCCGCTTCCTGCGAGTGACTTGCCGCTCGTCATCGCGCTTGAGCACAGACGTGCGTCGCACAGTCGGTTCTGGATACTGGGACTTGATGGGAGGCGGCGGCGGATCGGGGTCACGGCTATCCCGCTGATCGGCACCGCGAACCGCCTCAGCGGGGCCCTGGCGATGTTCTGGGAAGAGCCGGCTGGATGAAAGTCCGATTCTGGGGCACTCGCGGCTCACTCGCTTCGCCCGGGCCCTATACCGCTCGCTTCGGTGGAAACACCTCATGCGTAGAGGTCAGAGCAGATGACGGCTCCGTGATCGTACTCGATGCCGGCACGGGCATTAGCCGCCTCGATCGCGAGCTCCCCGAGGACATGACGCGGATAGATATCCTGCTGACGCATCTTCACATGGACCACATTCAAGGACTGGGATTCTTCGCTCCTCTCCGGCGCGAGGATTTCGACGTGCATATGTGGGGTCCGCCGTCGACAGCCTTCGACCTGAGTACGCATTTGGGCAGATATCTTTCGCCTCCGCTATTTCCCATCCACCTTCGGGAATTCGCGTGCCATCTGACGCTCCACGAAATTGCGGATTGCCAGTTCGAAATCGGACCGTTTCATGTCTCCGCGAATTTGGTGTGCCATCCGGGTCCGACGCTTGGCTATCGCATCGAGGCCGACGGCGCATCGGTCGCGTATCTGCCTGATCACGAACTCGGTTTCGGCGCGGTCGCCATCGACGGCGATCCACGCTGGATCTCCGGCTTCGATCTGATGCTCGACGTCGACCTGCTGATCCACGACGCCCAATACACAGTGAGCGAAAAGATGCGGCGTCGGGGGTGGGGCCATAGCACACCCCAAGAGGCGGTTCGCATCGCCACGCGAGCGGGCGCGAGTCGCGTCGCCCTCTTTCATCACAGCCCGGACCATGATGACTCGGAGATTGATCTGATGGTTGACGAGGCACGGCGTGCCGCACCGGATGGTCTCGAAGTCTTTGCGGCCGCCGAAGGCCAGGTCATCGAGTTCGGACGGCTCTAGAACTCCGCAGGCGCCCTCACTACCCGACATTTCCAACGAGGCGGAGTACCAGCTGGGTGCAGCCGGATCTCATCCCCGACAGCTCTCGGCGACTACGGGGCGCGCGGGTTCCGGGCGCACAGCGATTGGGAAACAGCACCCAAACGACAGCGTCTCGACGGCCTAACTCAAGGCGGATGACGTAATGTCATCGAAGCCGAGCCGTGAGCGATCGGGAACATCGAAGTCTTTGCCCATCTCATCGAATGCTCATCGAGGTCGGCGTATCGCATCGAGACCTTCGGCGTCTGTAATGGATGAGATTCGAGGAGACTTCACGAAATGGGGCGAAAGAGATGACCACCGGAATTGTGATCGTATCGATTGTGTTGATCCTGATGTGGTGCGAAGCACCTGGATTATCTTCGCGCTGAAGAGATGGGGCGATCTTGCAGGCCCTGTGCAGCCGGCTTCTCACCCTCTCGCCCCGTTACTGGCGCTTCGCCAAACACGCACTCGGACCATGCGCTAATAGATATTCGACACTATCGACACACCTCCTCCTCAGTCCACCGCCGGGCTTCGCGCCCGGCGGTGGTCGTTCTCTTTCCCGCGAGATTCGACCCTTTGTACTAGAATCTCGTCCGGGGCGTCGTTCATGTGAAGGAGGCCGATAAAGCGTGAGGAACGAAGTTTGTAACCCGAGCGTATCCTCCGCGCCGACTTCGCGTCATAAAGGTTAATTCGGTACTTCGGACGCATTAGCGAGATTTGAAAGGACATTGAAATGAGCACAGGAATTGTTATCTTGAGCGTTATGTTGGTTTTGGCTTGGTGTGAGACGTTGAGTTTCTCGCGCCGCTAGAGTGCCGCGGGGGCACCGCTTGACGCGAGCACTGGTTTTTCTCTCCTCAGCAGACCGTCGGGTTTCTAACCCGGCGGTCTTGCGTTTAAGGGCACAGCCTAGTACTCTGCCACGCTGAATCTGTCGGGTTCGGCCACCGATACATTCGGGCCGGACGTCCGCTCTACCCTACATTTCCAGCGAGGCGGAGTACTAGAACAATGGCGTCATGTTCAACCGCTTACAATCGGTGATCGACGGCGCGGTAACGGCGGGTGTAATCACCGGCATCGCGTTGCTAATCGGCAATCAGCTAAGCATGTCGACCGAAATCGTCGGAGTTCTGATCTTCTACCTTTCGGGCGTACTACTGGCCGGATCGATCGTGGTTACCGCGGCCGGGCGCAGGAGCCCTCCTGGTGTGCTCGGCGCGATGCGCGGCCGACCAGCACGCCCTCCATCGCCGGTGCCGGGCCGCGATGCGTGGTTCGATCGCTTCGCCACGCTTGACAACGCCTGGCTTATCGCCGCTTTCATGCTCTTCGCGATATCGCTCATGCCCCCGTTCCTCGGTCTTGAGTGAGCAGTCCTACGTCCGCCGAGCTCCCGCCACCACAAGGTGCGCTGAGCACGATCGCGTCTTCGCTTGCATTCCCTTCCTGCGCCGGATAGTAGCCCTTTCGGCGACCGATCTCGGCGAAGCCAAATCGCGAATAGAACGCGAGGGCGCCGGCGTTTGACTCCCGCACCTCAAGAATGAATTTGACGGCGTCGGTGGACCCGGCTCGCTTCATAAGCGCTTCGATAAGGCGTGCGCCGATATTGAGCCGCCGCCACTCTGGTTGAACGGCGAGGGTTGTGATGTGCGCTTCCACGTGAAGGTACCAGATCGACCCTACGCCGACGATTCCTCCACAGTCGGCAGGTCCCTCAGCTGAGATGTGCATCTGCACTGTCGGGCCCGGAATCTCCGTTCGGTCGGTCTCCGGCGAATCGCCGTCGTGCAATTCGGCGACGATCCAGGTCACATTTGACATGCTCAGCTCGGAGTCGAGCAACTTCTCCGTCCAAGGGTGAGTGAACGTAGAGCGGAGCAGCGCCAACACCGGCGGAATATCCGCGTGAAGCAGGGGCCGTATCACGAGGGTTCCTACCCGACGTGAGTCCGGCGTGTCTGTGTGGCGATTCCCAGCGGCTTCGACTGGGCATCGGGTGCCGGACCGTCCGATCATTCTATCGACGCCGGCTGCGGGCCGGCGACTGCCCGCCCTCCGGGGTAAATCGGTGACAGCTCCGCGGCATTGTCGGGTTCGCCGGCTTCGAGGCGCTCTCTCGCAAGTGCAGCCAGCCACTCGGCCCGTCGCCGTCCGCGCGAAGGATCGACCACGTGAAAGCCCTGCCCGTTCAGCCACTCCCCCTGCTCCGAATCGAGCTCTCCAGCGACCCACGCTCCAGGCGGCGAGGCCGCAACGAGGCGTTCGAGCGGGAGGGCGACGAGAGCTTCGATCACGGTTCGGCGGTCGCCCAAAGGCAACCCATCCGCCGCATAATGCATACCGATCATACGTCCGCGTCCAGCCCGGAAAACGGCGACAAGCGGATCGTCCCTTTCGGCGCGCGGTCGTGTCAGCGAAAGTGCAAGTCCATCGAGCGTAGGTACGCCGACGATTGGAGCACCCGTAACCAGCGAAAGCCCCTTAGCGAACGCGAGGCCGACGCGCAGGCCGGTGTATGACCCAGGGCCGATCGCGACTGCGATTCCGACCAAATCACTTGGCTCGACGCCCGCCAACTCAAGCGCTTCGCGAACCCGCGGCGCGAGTTCAACCGTCTGCCGCCGCACGCTGGTCCAACGCTGTTCGGAAAGCATCGCGGTGCTGGTGCAAATCACGACACTCACTTCGTCCGTCGCTGTGTCCAGAGCGAGGATAGGGCCGTCTGTCGACAACCCGTTGTAAGCCGTGCCGGACGATCCGAAGTTCAACTTGGACGACGCGAAAGTCGTACGCCGACATCCGCCCCGAGAGTCTCGACAGCTGTTCGCAGCTTCGCGACCAATTTTTCCGCAAAACGGCCGCGGCCCGCGAAGTCTAGCCGGCGCGGCCCGGCACCCTCTTCGTCGAGGTCACTTCCTTCTGGAACCGCACGGTCGCCGTCGCCGACGATCGGGCGCATGGTGATCGTCAGCACGTCCTGCGCTGCTTCCTCTAGAAAGCCTCCCGCCCGCTCCGGCCATTCGACCGCAACAAGGCCACCTGCATCGAGCACCTCTTCGAGTGCGAGTTCTCGGACTTCGTCCTCCGTGCCGATCCGGTACAAGTCGACGTGCACGAACATGGCGCCATCGCCGATCGAACCGTGTTCATGCACCAGCGCGAACGTCGGGCTGGTCACCCGCTCCCGCAATCCCATGCCGGCGCCAATGCCCTGCGACAAAGTGGTCTTGCCGGCGCCAAGCGGACCGTGAAGTTCGACCAGCACTCCTCGGCCGAGTTCGCGTACCGCCGCGCCAAGAATCGAGCCGATCCAACGTGTTGAGGCGGGGTCACGAGATATGGTCGACAGCCCGGTCCCCGATTCGTTCGCGATAGGCGTGTTCACGAACCCGAGTATAGCCCACGCTCCGGCGTCGATCGGCAGGAATCATCTCTCTTTGACCGTCGTTCGCGTCGTTACAGAAACATAAAGAATGGCTGGGCCGGCGGCATGCGCTGTGGTACCATCCCCCGCGGGAGTCAGCCATGGAGATCGTCGTCCTGTCAGATATCCACGCGAATATAGAAGCGCTGGAGGCTGTGCTCGAGCACGCGGGCGGCTGGGACGAGCTGTGGTTCCTTGGCGACGCCGTCGGCTATGGCCCTGATCCTGAAGCGTGCGTAACGCGTTTGACATCGCTTGAACCCAAAGTTTGGCTCGCAGGCAACCATGATCATGCCGCTCTCGGCATTATCGACACTTCGGAGTTCAACCCGGAAGCTAAACGTGCCGCCGAGTGGACGAGCGAACAGCTCAGCGAGGTCTCCAGAGCGAGTCTAGAAGCGGCGAAGCCGCGCATCGAAGTGGCGGAGCACGGTGCCACCCTAGTTCACGGTAGCCCTCGCCAACCTATCCGCGAATACATATTGAACGCTTCGACCGCCGCTGAGAACTTCGACTCGTTCGAAACCGAGCTTTGCCTCTTCGGCCACACCCATTTGCCGGTCGTATATCAAGAGGCGTTCGATGGCACGTTGCGAGTGGTCCTCGAGCCGGGCGCACCGATCTCGATTGAGCCCGGAGCGCGGTGGATGGTGAACCCAGGGAGCGTCGGCCAGCCGCGGGATGGGGATCCTAGGGCCAGCTACATGCGCTTCGATTCGGAAACTCGAAGCTTCACGCTGCATCGCGTGGATTATCCGATTACCATCACACAGGCGAAGATCCTGGCCGCCGGCTTGCCCCCGCGCCTCGCGGCGCGGCTTGAGTACGGTTGGTAATTCAGCCACCCAGATATGCTTCAATCACTGCAGGGTTGGATCGAAGCTCGAGTGAACTGCCACGCAACCGGATGGTTCCGGTCTCAAGGACATAGCCGCGGTGAGCGACGTCGAGCGCAGCAAGAGCGTTCTGCTCCACCAATAGGATGGTCGTGCCCTGCTCCGTGTTGAGCCGCCGAATTATCGAGAAGATTTCTTCGACAAGGATAGGCGCGAGCCCCATCGACGGCTCGTCCAAAAGGAGGACTCGAGGCCGCGCCATCAAGCCGCGGCCGATAGCGAGCATTTGCTGCTCACCGCCGGAAAGGGTCCCGCCAGCCTGCCGCCTTCGCTCATGCAGACGTGGAAAAGTCGAGTAGACCATTTCCAGGTCTTCGGCGATGCCATCGCGATCGTCACGAACGAACGAGCCGGCCATCAGATTCTCTTTGACCGAAAGTCGGGCGAAAATGCGACGGCCTTCCGGAACGTGCACGACCCCAAGGCTCACGACCTCGTGTGCGGCTCGGTCCGTAAGGTCTTCGCCGTCAAGGCGGACATGGCCCCCTTTCGGCTTCATCAGAGCGCTAACTGTCCGCAATGTTGTGCTCTTGCCGGCGCCGTTCGCTCCGATAAGCGTGACGATCTCCCCGCGATCTACATGAAGGGATACGCCTTTGAGCGCGTGGATGTTACCGTAATAGGCATGAACGTTCTCGACCTCCAGTAGGTGGGTCGCTGATACTGCCGCCCCGATGGCACTCATGGATCCATCCCGTCAGCACTCGGCGTTCGATCAATCCGCAAGACACGGAGCACTTCGGCGGCGCCTCGGCCCAGGTATGCTTCGATAACCCTCGGGTCAGCCTGAACAGCTTCGGGGGTACCTTCTGCGATCTTCTGCCCGAAGTCGATCACGGATATCCCTTCGGAAATCTCCATGACGAGCTTCATGTCATGCTCGATCAAGAGAACGGTGAGCCCGCGGTCGTCGCGCAGTCGGCGGATGAAATCGATCATCTTCGCGGTTTCGCCGGTGTTCATCCCTGCCGTCGGCTCATCGAGCAGCAGCAGCCGAGGATCGGTCGCAAGCGCCCGCGCCATTTCGAGGCGGCGCTGATCGCCGTACGGCAGATTGTTGGCAAGCCCGTCACCCTTGCCGCTCAGGCCCACATACTCGAGCAAATCGTGCGCTTCCGCGGTCGCCCACGCCTCTTCGCGGCGAGTCTTGGCCGAATTGACCAGAATGCCGAACAGGCCGGAGGTGAGGCGCCCGTGCAAACCTACGAGCACGTTCTCGATAGCCGTAAGTTGAGGAAAAAGCCGGATGTTTTGGTAAGTCCGTGCCACCCCAAGCCGCGTGATCTGATCGGAGCGCAAGTTGTGCAACGCATGCGTTCCAGCCAGCACGATGCTGCCTCCATCAGGCGCGTAAAAACCGGTGATGCAATTGAAAAGCGTCGTCTTTCCGGCACCGTTCGGACCGATGACGCTGTGAATCGAGCCCGCCGGAATCGAAAGAGTGAGATCGTCGACCGCGGTGAGCCCTCCAAAGCGCTTCGTCACGCTCCTGACTTCGAGGCTGGCCGGACCTAGCCCTCTCCCTGCCATCAAGGCAAGGCCTCGCCATGGATGTCGCGGCCGAGCTCGCGCTTGACTATCGTGGCCGGCCAAAGCCCCTCCGGCCGCTTGAGCATCATGAAGACGAGAACGGCACCGTATAACAGTAGTCGAAAGTCCTCGAACTCGCGAAGTAGCTCTGGTAGCCCGACGAGCGCCAGCGCCCCGACGAATACGCCGGGGATGCTCGCCATACCGCCGACGATGATCAAGACAAGTACGTTGATCGACACCAGCAGGCCGAAGGACGCTGGGTAGATCGACTGCAACTTCACCGCGAAGAGGGCGCCGGCCACGGAAGCGAACGCTGCGCCTGTAGCAAACGCGAGCAACTTAGTCTGGACGAGGTTGATGCCCATCGCTTCGGCGACATTCTCGTCCTCGCGTAGCGCCATCCACGCTCTGCCGATTCGCGAATTCCGCATTCGCCACGTTATGTAGACCGCAACTACGCACAATGCGAGGATCAGATAGTAGAGTGCTTGCTGGTTCGTCGGCTCCAATGATCCCAGCATGGGCAATTCAAGCCTGCCGACATCGTAAGGCTTCGGGATTTCTGTCACTCCCTGGGCACCGCCCATGATGGGCTTCATGAGATCGCTGATCGCCAGAACGCGGATTATTTCTCCAAACCCGAGGGTGATTATCGCAAGGTAGTCACCGTGCGTCTTCAGGACCGGCACCCCTAGAACGACGCCCGCAACTATCCCCATCAAGATCGCGAACGGTAATGCTTGCCAGAACCCGAGTCCGACTAATAGTTCGGCCTCGCTGTCGGTGGAGGTGAGCACGCCGACCGTGTATGCGCCAATAGCAAAGAACGCGACATAGCCCAAGTCGAGCAAGCCGGCGAAGCCGACAACGATGTTCAACCCGAGTCCCATCAGAATATAGATTCCAACGGTATCGAATACGTCCGTCCACAAGTTGCCGAAGCCGAATGGGAACCAGATCAGGAAGATCGCGCCCAATGCAATCCCAACGTGGCGCGAGGTGATCACCGGACGGCCGGCCCTCTTCGCAGTCCTGTAGTGTTTCACCCGATCGTAGGCCGCTCGCCCTCGCGGCCACACCAACGCAAGACCGAACATGAATACGAAAACGATGGTCGCGCCAAGCGGGCTCAGACCGTTGCGTTCGAAGAGAGTTTCATAGATCCCTTCTCGGACGAAAGGCTTGTTCTTGATCCAATCCGTTTTGATGAGAAGGTCCTGCATCGTGCCGAGCACGATCACTCCGCTCAGGCCGCGCTCAATCCCGGCTCGGACAGGTTGCGGCATGAGCGCGAGAACAGCGCCAAGAGCGCCGAGCACGGCTGCGAGTGAAAGGACGGCAAGTGCCCACCAAGGCCTGAGGTCCGTTCCCGATACATCTTGAAGCCATGCGTCGAGAGCGAGTAGATCGAAGAGCCGTGGACGTGCCTTATCGAAGATCCACGAAAGATCGAGTTCGCGACCGATCGCTACGAAAACGCACGCCGAGGCTCCAACTATCACACCAGCGAATGCGCCGCGGGTGATCATGCGCCGCACGCCGCCGTCGGCATCGCGGTCTTCCGATCGGGCCGCCGAAAGATATCCTGTCAAGAGGATTATCCCAAGCCACGTGGCTTGGCTCAAGTCCAGCAGTCCGGCGACGATCACCCGCTTGGTGAACGCGTCGATCATGCCGATGAGCGCGATTAGGATCAGAACAAGACCGCCGATCAAGCCCTGCCGAGCCGATCGCGTCCACTCACCGCGCTGATCCATCATCGTTTCTCCACTGTGTATCGCTTCAATTTCGACGGATCAGGCCCGCTTCACCACGCGCTCGCCGAGAATTCCGGTCGGTCGAAAGATCAGGACGAGAACCAACATCGAAAAGGCAATCGCGTCTTTTAGCTGGTTCGGCGAAGGAACGCCGAGTCCTTCGAGGAAGAGGAATGGTCCGACCGATTCGATAATGCCAAGGAAGAGACCGCCAATCATCGCTCCGGGAATGTTGCCGATGCCGCCCAACACCGCGGCCGTGAAGGCCTTCAGACCAGGTATGAACCCCATGTAGAACTGGGTCTGGCGGAAGACGAGCGCGTAGAGCACACCTGCCGCGCCGGCCAACGCGCCGCCGATTGCGAAAGTGGTTACGATCACTCGATCGACATCGATACCCATCAGCGCCGCGGCCTCGCGATCTTCGGCGACCGCCCGCATCGCCATTCCCGACTTGGTCAGTTGCACGAACGATACGAGCGTCAACATGAGCAGCAGCGCGCAGAGTATGACAAGGGCTTCGTTCGCGATGGCAATGCCGAAAACAGCCAGATCGACGTTGGGATACGCTTTGATACCTGAGCCGTAGAGGCCTCGAAACGTGTACTGGAGAAAGAAAGAGGCTCCGATAGCGGTGATGAGTGGAATGAGACGCGGCGCGTTCCTTAGCGGCCTGTAAGCGATCCTTTCGAGCAGGACCGCTATGACCATGGAAACGAGCGCCGCGAACAACACCAGCAGTACGATCGACGGGATGGGGTAGCGTGCGAGAACTCCTCGCGCCGCCAGCACGTCCGCCAGAAAATAGGCGGTCATCGCACCACCTGTAAACACTTCGCCGTGTGCGAAGTTGATCATCCTCAAGATGCCGTATACCAGTGTGTAGCCAAGGGCTATCAGCGCATAGATGCTGCCTTGTGTGAGACCGGCGTATACGAAGTCAAGCCAATCGCTGCTCGAGTAGCGAGCGCTCGCAAGAGATGCGGTCGCACCGAAGCCGACAAGGGCTACAACCGTGATTCCGCCGCCGCCGAGCACACCGTCAAGTGGATCTCGCCCAAGCCACTTTAGGACCACATACGAGCCGGCGTACACAAGCGCGAGGCAAACAAGGCCGTAGTCTCGGGCCAAACCGAGCACACTCTGAAACCAAGTCTCCCTTCCGAAGACGACCGCAATTGCACCGAGTACGATGAGGACTGCCAGCACGATCAGTCCCAGCGCGGGAGCGATAAAACGTCGGGCGCCATGGCTCATCAGCATGTCCGTGTGTGTCGTGTCGGCATGTCGGCGGCTGTGATATCGCGTCGCACCTTCAATGTCAAGCCGAAGGGAGACGTCGTAAGTTGTTCGATGTGGAGTTCACCGGTGAACCAGCGGATTTCCAAAAGCTGTGGAGGCGGGCCGATCGACCCACCTCCACAGCTTCTTACCGCACTACAAGCGGGACCGGAAAGGCCCGCGCGTCAGACGAGCGCTACGGCTGATATACAGCCGCAGGTGGCCAGTTTGCATCTGGATCGGTCACCTGGTCGTTCGTAAGCATGAAGATTGCAAGCGCCTCACCCGTCGCGCAATCGCCGTTGTCATCACAGCTTAGTGAACCCGTCAGTCCCGCGTAGTCCTCTGTGGCGTACACGGCGTCCCGGAGCGCTTGGCGCCCGATGACAAGCGTTCCATCCGCGTCGGTCGCCGATGCCCGCGCGATCGCGTTCAGTATGATCATCGTCGCGTCGTAAGCGTGGGCGTGAAAGCCGGATAGCGGCGGACGCCCATAAGTCTCTTCGAGTGAATCGATGAACGCACCGTACTCCGCGCTATCAGCGACGAACGGACCCGACAAGTACATGCCGTCAGCCGCCGCTCCCGCCGCCTCGACGAAGGCCTGCGAGAATAGTCCGTCTGCGCCCATGAGCACCGTGTCCGCCAAACCCTCGATCTCGCGCGCTTGCTGAGTCACGAAACCACCCTCGGCGGTGAAGATCGGGTAGTAGATGATGGCGGGCTCACTGGCTGCGATCGAGGTCAGGACCGGCTTCATGTCCGTGTCATTGACGTTGATCGCCTCCTGCGCCGTTATCTCGCCTCCGAGCTCTGTGAACACGTCCGCGAAGACGCTTTGTAGTTGTTCGGCGTAGGGACTGCCGTCATGGATAGTGGCCGCCGTTGTCAAATTGAGCTCGTTGAATGCGAACTCAGCGGCTACTCGACCCTGGAACAAATCGTTGTGCGCTGTTCGCAAATAGCCGGCGAAGGTGGCAGGTCGATCGGCTGCGGTCAGCTTCGGTGCCGTGTTCGACGGCGAAATCATGACAATGCCCGCGTCCCCGAGAATCGGAATGGCCGGCTCAGCGGCGCTCGAACAACTCGTTCCGATTACGCCGATAATGCTTTCGTTCGCCGCGATCCGCGTTGCCGCGAGCTGGCCGCCTTCCGGAGTGCACTGCTCGTCCTCCGCCGTCAACTTGACGGCGTGGCCCATATAGTCGCCGAACGCGGCGATGGCGAGCTCGACGCCGTCGCGCGAGTCACCGCCAAGCGACGTATTCGGCCCTGAAAGAACGAGCATAGCGCCGAGCTCGATCGGATCGCCTTCGGCCAATTCTACGGTGCCCAGCGGATCGGCTCGCACGTCGTCGATAGACATGGCTCCCTCGACCGATTCCTCTACTTCCGTCTCGGCGTCGTCGGCGCCCTCTTCGACTTCCGTTTCAGCCTCTTCCGTTTCCTCGCTTGCGGTGTCTCCGGCCTCCGGCTCAGCGTCGTCGTTCGACGAGCACGCAGCCATCAAGCCGCCCATCAGTGTTAATGCCAGGAACATCGGCAACCATCGAAGTCGCAACATGCATTTCCTCCTGCGCTCGGGAATCGCGGATCGCCGCAATTGGCGAACACTCCCTGGGATTCGATCGACGGCCGAGGGACAAAGTCGCCGCCGGCAGACTGACGCCTGCCGACGGCGATTATACCAATGCTCCAAGACGGTGCCAGTGATCGAGCAAGTTGGGAGCTTACGGCGGGTCGGAGACTCCGAGGCCAGCGAGTTCGTCAATTCTTGACTCGAGCCTGGCTCGCTCGGCCACCAGCCACACGAAGACCAGTATGTATGCCGCGCTCGAAAGTCCGAGCGCCCATAGGAATGAGGCGTCCGCCGCCGGCGCATCCGGTCGGCTGACAACAGGATCGGGGTGATAACCGCGGAACAACAGCGTGGCGAAATGGTTGAGGATCATCGCGGGAATGCCGACGAGGGCCAGCACTGCGCTGACGGCTGCGCGATTGGAGCCATCGAGGTTGCGCCGTGCGATCATATAGGCGGCGTAGATCAGCCACAAGAACAAGGTCAGCGTGAGGCGCCGATCGCTCCATTGCCACCACCAACCTTGCGCAGCGCGAGCCCAGATCATCCCGCTGACGAGGGTCACAGTCGTGAGAACGAGACCGACTTCGGCCCCGGCGACTGCTAGCTGATCCCACCGTCGAGAGCGCGTCCCCAAGAAAAGGAGCGCGCCGATAGCCGTGATTCCGTAAGCGGCATAAGCCACCCAAGCCGCCCCCGCGTGAAGGTAGAGAATGCGAACCGTTTCGCCGAGAACGATCTCACGCGGAGAGACCAGGAACGCCGCGATCATGGCTGCAGCCACCGCGATTAGTGTAAGCGGCCCGAGGGCGCGCATCGATCTTTTTCGCCATTTCATGATGCAATTCACCTCGCAGCGCGTATGGAACGTTTCAAGCCTCTAGCACGAACGGCATCAATAGAAAGCCCGCGACCAGAAAGACCACGTCGTATGCTCCGACAAGTACGAGCGACGTGCCCACATGGGCGTTGGGATCGCCGAGCACGCCGGCAGTCGCCGTCACGGCGGCCAGAATCAGTGGGAGGACCAGCGGCAGCAGGATTACCGGAAGTAGAAGTTCGCGCGCTCGCGCGGAAACGGCCATGGCGCTCGTCAATACGCCCGCGGCCGCCCAACCGACGAGTCCGAACGCGGCGATGCTGATAAGGGACGGGATAGCCGAGACGTCGACTTGCAGCAGCGCGACAAGGGCGGGAATAAGCAAGCACGCGGTCACGACGCTCATGACCCACGCCGAGAGCCACGGCCCAAAGAACAGTGCGCCGCGGTCGATCGGACTGATGCGGATCGAATCGAGCGCTCCCGTTTCTTCGTCGGCATACACCGCACGTGCCAGACCAGGCATCGCGCCGAAGATGAGCGCGACCCACATGACGCCGGGCGCCAAATCGCGCATGTCCTCGGGGCCGCTCGGAAAGGCGTATCCGAAGAGCATGATGATAATCAGCGCGAAGACAACAGTCGCCGGTAGAGTCCGTCGCGCACGCCATTCGACAGCTAGGTCCTTCCTCGCAAGCGCAAGCGCAGGCATGAGCAGGGGCCCTGGCTCATCGCGTGCTGCCGCGGCCTTCCCAGCCGCATTTTTGCTGATTGAGCCCAAGTGCAACCTCACAGGTGCAGCGGGATAGAGAGGGCGTCGATGTACCGGCGATCTGGTTCGCAGAGACGAGGCAATAGCCTTGGCTATGGCCGAGGAGCTGCGGGCCGGAGCGCCGAATGCAGCGGCGGCCGAACCCCGCTGGATCCGTGTGGTTGCACTTAGTGCCTGACCGCCGTCGCTACCGGATCCCGCTTGGCCGTCCCCAGCGAGCAGCATCGCGCGGTCGACGTCTTGCGCCGCGGCCGACCATGCCACGCGGCCCTGATCGAGCCGTACTAGATGTTGTGAGATTTCGCGCGCGCGCTCAACGTCGTGGGTAGCCATCAGAATCGTGCAGCCCTTACTGGCAAGCGCGCCGATCAGATCGTCGAGTGCTGACGCGCTAGATACGTCAAGCCCTGAATACGGCTCATCGAACACGAGCACCGACGGCGAATGGAGTAACGCGCGGGCGATGGCCAGCCGCCGCGCGGACCCATGCGAAAGGGTCGAAGCGCGTTTGGATGCCTGCGCGGAAAGCCCGACCCTCGCTATAGCTTCTTCAACGGCTATCGCCGGCGTCGGGACTTTGTGAAAGCCTGCGAACAGAGCGAGGTTCTCTGTGCAAGAGAGGTTGGGGAAGTGGCCGTTCCGATGCCCGACAAAGCCCATTTTCCGACGGACTAGCGTCGGGGATTTGCCCGCTTCGATCCCATCGATCCAAACAGTACCCGACTCTGGGCGCCGCAAAGTTGCGATGATCCAGAGCATAGTCGTCTTGCCGGCGCCGTTAGGTCCAAGTAGCGACGTAATGGTGCCGGAAGGTACGACCAGATCGACGCCTCTAAGCGCGAGGACGCGGCCATAACGGAAGTCGATGCCTTCAGCTCGGATTCCGGCCGGCTGCCCTGCCGGTGCACTTGGAGCCGTGCTGACGGTTTGTCTGGTGCTGGTCATGCCGCGATCCGCCGCTCCCATCGGTGGTCGCCGAGTCATGGTCCGCTCGGACCCTCACAGCGACGGACTGTGCAGAGTTCAGCGTGCGGCGGCGAGCTCCACGATCATGCGCTCCCGCTCCGTCACGGCTCCGGTGGCTGGGTCGACGATCACGACCTCGACCGCGCCTGGCCCAGCGACTTCGAGAAAGTAGTCGATGGATACCTCGAAACGGCCGTCGTCGTCGACCGGTATTGGGCCGTTTCCTCTGCGGGTTAGTTCGCCATCCGGACTACGGCTCAAAACTTGTGCCGCCGGCAGGCGACCGGGCTGGAGATCGATGTGTCCCGCTAGGACCGCCGGTGAACCAATGCTGGAGCCGGGAGCCGGAGCGTCTATCGTGATCAATTCGCTGTCGATCGTCTGGACTTCGGATCCCGCGGCTATAGTAGATTCGGCATCGGGATTCACGGGAGCGGGCGCAGTCATCGCCTCGTCGCCCGACAACCCATCATCGACCTCCGGCCGCAAAGAGCGGGTGCATCCCACCGCGCTGCCTATAACAACCGCGGCGGCAATGATCGCGAAAAAGGCGTCTCGTCGCATGATCGCTTACCTGCTCAGCCGGTGCGCGGCGGCACTCGGTGACGATATGTGATCCGCCCACGGGTCAAGTCGTATGGCGAAAGCTCAACTCTCACTTGATCGCCGAGGAGCACCTTTATGTAGTACTTCTTCATGCGACCGGCGAGATAAGCGAGGACCTCAGGGCCATCGTCTTCGAGCTTCACCTTGAACATAGTATTGGGCAACGCCTCGACGACGGTGCCTTCGGCTTCAATCTTTTCCGCCTTGGTCAAAAGTCCCTCCCTCACAATCTTTCGCCAAATATCTCTCGGGAAATGTCTCGCCCGAAACATCTCACGCGAAATGTCTGCCGTTAATTAACCTCGCGCGACGGTTCTCGCGCGCTTCGCGAGAATAAAATGCGCAACCTCGGCAACTATACCATAATCCGACCCCATCGCCATGCCCTCGATCCCTTGACGCTCGCTTCCAGCGGGGTATAGACTTTACGACCCTGTGCGACTGGCCCGCGATGCGGTACACCCGTCGCGCAATCGCGGCGCGAAGCCGATTCTGCGCTCATCGAGGTAAATCCCGTGCCCTCCCGTTCCGACCCGACGCTGGGCTACGCGACCGACATCGGGCGCGGCAGCAAGCATAATCAAGACAAACTCGGTTTCTATTTGCCGGACGATCCACGGCTGGCGGATATCGCGGGCAGCATCTATGTGGTCGCGGACGGTATGGGTCCCGGGCCATCCGGATCGCTCCTGGCCGATAAGGCTATCCGTACGATCGTCCGAGCTTATTATGCGGCCGTGATCGAGCACGGACGCGCGGATGCACTTGCGGTTGCGATGAGCGCCGCCGATCGCGCGCTCCGATCTGATGTTGAGACTATCGAGTCCGAAGCCGAGGCCGGGGTTGCGGCCGTGGCGGCAGTTATCCGAGACGGTGAGCTGATCATCGGCCAAGTCGGCGAAGCACGCGCTTATCTTGCTCGTGATGGGCGCGCATATCGATTGACGGACGATGGGGTCGAAGGCGCTCATCTCGGGCGTGGCGCGCCGGCTCGCCCCATCGTGTCCGACGTGATCCCGCTCGGACCGGGCGATCGATTGCTCTTGTGCAGCGACGGGCTGTATCAATTGGTGTCCGACGAACAGATCGTAAAGGTCATCGACGAAAACACGCCGCCGGAAGCGGCGGGAAAGCTGATCGAGCTCGCCAATTCGCGCGGCGGATGGGACAACATCACGGCGCTTGTGGTGTCGCCGTTCGAGGTCGAAGATAGACCGGTCCCAGTCGCACCGGAATCGATCCCAAGCGATATCGCGTGGGGTAAGGTCGCTATGTATGGCGGCGCCATCGTCGCGCTGGCGGCGATCATGATCTTCCGTCCATGGCGCTTCGTGGAAGACGTTCGACTGGCCGCGCTTGACCGCGCCCAGCCGACCGCCACCTCAGCGCTGACACTTCCGCCGCCGACCGTAGTGCCGACCAATACCGTCCGTCCAAGCGAAACGCCGCCCCCTACGGATTCATTCGTGCGCATCCCCGACGTCGTCGGCGAAACGTTGGCCAATGCCGAGCAAGCTATAGTAGCTTCCGGATTAGTCTTCGATGAGGTTCGGCTCTACTCGTCAGACGTCGCGCCCGGTTACATCATTTCTCAGCAACCGGAGGCCGGCACGACAGCTGATCCTGGACAGAGCGTGGAGGTCGCGACCAGCCTCGGCCCCGCTCCTCCGACACGTGTTTTTCCGACAGCAGTCCCCCCCACACCGACCGTTGCCGCGAGCATCGCGCCGACCGACACTGCAACGCCTCCCCCTCCGCCGGACGAAGGCGGTGGCGGAGGGGGAGGGGGAGGCGGCAGTCGACGACCACCGCCGCCGACCGAAGCACCTCCGGAACCCACGAACAAACCAGACCCTCCGACCCCGAAGCCGGCCCCGCCGCCAGTGGTGCCGCTGGAGCGTGGTGTAACGAATAGCTCCGGAATGATGTTTGCGTCGCTGTCCCGCGCTAACCTGGATTATCGAATTTCCCGCGCCGGCCGCGGTGCCAGAGAGATCGATGGCTCGACCTGGTTGCGACGCGCGCAGGATCCGACCGTGACGTCGACGGTCACTATCACCGGCACCCCTACGATCACGCCGACCGATACAGCCACCCCCACCAATACGCCTACCCCTACCGACACACCGACGCCGACCAACACTCCCACCGACACACCGACGCCGACCAACACCCCCACCCCGACTCCGACTCCTACGAAGCCGGCGTACTTACCGCTCGTGGTCTTGGAGAAGTGGATGCTCTGCGACCCTCCGTGGTTCATAGACGACCTGACAGAGCCAAACGACAGCCGGGGCTCCATACGCGTGAAGCCCAGGCTCTGTCCCGGACTGTGGTACAGGGGCCGATTGAAGCGTGAGGATCTCAGGACCGACACGGTAGATCTGTTCATCATCAATCCGCGGATGAGCTCAGGAATCGACGTTGAACTGGAGGTGCCTGAGGCATCCGCCGGCGACTATGACATCTTCGTTTATGGTTGGTTGGATGACGATCCGTTGCCTGGCGGTATGAGCCGGGAGCCTGCCGGCGTCGACGAGCTGATCGAGCTGCCCGGATTGCCAGCCGGCCTGTATTGGGTACAGATCTGGGCCCAGGGCGACGAAATCGAAGAGCCGTATCGGCTTCGCTGGCAATACCGGACTCGATAATCGACAACCCGGCCCAGATGGCACAGACCGCTCCCGCTTTCGAGACGCCTCGGAAAGGCGGTGGCTGCGGCTGTGCGGGCGCCATGCTCGCCGCGGCAGGTGGGGGCATCGGCGCGGCGGCAGTGCTGGGTATCGCAAATGAATTTCAGGCGCGGGGCTTCGGCCCTTCCCTGTTAGCGGGAATGATCGACCTGGCTTCGCTGCTTGTCATCTGCTCGCTGGCCGCATTCGCGATCTTCACCGGATTACGCCTCATGTCCGATTCGCGCGATCCTGCGGATCGCCCTCTTCGACTTTTCGAACGGCGAGGGGCGGGACGACCGCTCCTCGTCTTCGCTCTTGCGCTTGCTGCCGGTCAGCTTGCGCTCCTGGGCAGCGGTGGCGGCATTGCGATTGTGGTAGCCCACCCACTCGCGGCTGCCATGCCCGCGCTCGCGGTTATCGCCGCCATAGCCTTCCAACAGCGCGGCGCCGAGCCGGCTCCGGTCTTCCGCGGTCTGGTGTGGGGCGCGGCGATCGCGACTTTCATCGCATTTGTCGCCGAAGTTCTCGTTCTTGGCGTTATCGCACTGCTGCTCTTTATGGGCCTTCGATCGAGCCCTGAAGGTCTCGCCGTTATCGAGTCACTCAGGGGCCTTTACATTCAATTCGCGAACGCTCCGGAGGCTTTCGATCCAAGTATGCTCGACAGCGAGGAAGTCGCGGCGATCTTGCTGCGGCCTTCCTTTGTCCTCGCCGCCTTCGGCCTGTTTGGGTTGTTCGGGCCGGCGATCGAAGAGCTCGCGAAAGTCGGTGGCGTCGCCGTGATCCGCCCGCGGGACAAGGCGCGCGCCTTCCTCGTGGGTGCGGCATGCGGAGCTGGGTTTGGTTTCGCCGAAGCTCTGCTGCTTGGGATGGCCGGTCTCGGCCCGCTTTGGGCGGCATCGATGCTTGTTCGTGTGTTTTCTACCCTGATGCACGCCTTGCTCAGCGGGATCGCCGGCCTGGGATGGTACGCGCTGGCCGCGGAAGGGCGGTGGATCCCCGGTGTTCGTGGCATCGCTTTGGCGATAATCGGTCATGGCTTGTGGAATTCCCTCGTCCTCGCGGCCGTGATCGGGGGAATCGCAGCCGAGTTTGCGCACGGAAGCGTTGCCAAGCTTGGATCGGCGATGGCGATCACGGCGCCGCTTGGCCTCGTTCTTTTGATCTACTTCTTCCTTCGCCGGCTCAGGACGGTAGCCGCTGATCTTGGCGACCCGGACGCGAACGCGTACATGGGACAGGAAGTCGGTCCTGAAACGGCTTCCGAAAGAGCCCTACTGGTGTAATTGATTCGCTCGTGCCACCTAGGCTCCATTGCCGCGGTGGTACTTGGAGTGCCGGCGATTGGAGAAACCAGCGAATCAGTTGCCGCGCAGCGATCGGAGGATCGATGAGCACAGCTTCCTTGATTCGCGCCCTGGAAGATTCGCGTTCAGACCGTGCGGGTGCGCTAGCCCGCCTGATCGCTTTCCTTTCCATCCCGAGCGTAAGCACGATACCGGAGCTTGCCGCCGAAGTAACCCGGGCTGCCGAGTGGGTCGCATCGCGACTGAGAGACGCCGGCGCTCACTCGGTCCGCGTGGATCCTACGCCAAGACATCCTGTAGTGACGGGGAAAATGAGTGCGACTGCAGCCGACGCTCCAACGGTACTGGTCTACGGCCATTATGACGTTCAGCCGGTCGACCCGATCGAGCTTTGGGATTCACCGCCGTTCGAACCGAGTCAGCGCGAAGGGGCGCTGTACGCGCGCGGAGCTTCAGACGACAAGGGCCAGGTGCTCGCGCATCTCGAGGCCGCGGCGGCATACGCGAACGCAGGCGGCTCGCCGGTCAACATCGTCTACGTCCTCGAAGGCGAGGAGGAGATCGGCAGCCCCAACCTTGACGCATGGCTGGCTGCGCACGGCGACGAACTCATTGCGGATGTGGCGCTGATCTCAGACACCGCCTTCGTCGCTCGCGGCGAACCGAGCATTGTCTACGGCCTCCGCGGCCTGGCCTATATGGAGATCACGGCCCAAGGGCCGAATCGAGACCTTCACTCCGGGCAGTTCGGCGGCGCCGTACTCAATCCGGCTGGGGCGCTCTGCAGGATCATCGCGAAGCTTCAGGACGCAGACGGCCGGATAATGATCCCCGGATTCTACGATGCGGTCAGACCTCTATCCGATGAGGAGCGGGCCGAATTCGCAGCCCTTCCTTTCGACGGTGCGGCATTCGATGCCGCAACGGGTCGGGCCGGAGGTTTTGGGGAACCGGGCTTTGCCGCGAACGAGCGGATCGGGGCACGCCCTTCGCTGGACGTCAACGGCTTGGTTTCCGGATGGATCGGCGACGGCGCCAAGACCGTGCTGCCCGCTAGGGCATCGGCCAAGATCAGCATGCGGCTCGTCCCCGATCAGGATCCGGATGACATCGCACGGCGTTTCGAAGCGCGAGTCAAAGAGTTGACTCCGCCAGGTCTGACAGTTGAGGTCACATCGCTTCACGGCGCCCGGCCGGCGATCGTGGATCGCGACACTCCAGCGATGCGGGCGGCGGCTTTTGCACTTAAAGCAGGCTTCGGAAAGGCGCCGGTGCTGAGCCGCGAGGGCGGGTCAATCCCCGTGGTAAATACGCTGGCCGCCAAACTGGGCCTCCAGACGGTGCTGATGGGATTCGGTCTTCCGGATGACAACCTGCATGCCCCGAACGAGAAATTCGAGATCGACCAGTATCATCGCGGTATCGAGACCATCATCGAATTTCTCCACGCCTTCGCGGAGGAGCACACGGCGTGATCGAAACGCTTCATGAACGTCTTGCGCTATCAGCGCGCTTCTTTGTCGCCGCCATGGGGTTGTGGGCGGTCTGGCTCACAGTCAGACGTCAAGGCCTCAGCGGCGGATTTCTGGGCGCGCTTGCGATCGGTGAAGCGCTCTTGGTCGCCGAAGCGGCACTCGGAACCGTGTTGTGGCTGGCTCTCGGTGGCGACATCGGCGGTGGCCTTCACGTGCTTTACGGCCTGCTCGTCGTACTTATGTGGCCGTTCCTCTACACTTTCACCCGAGGGGGCGGCGGCGGAAGGCGGGAGTCGATCATCTTCGCGGCCGGCTCGTTCTTCCTGTTTCTTATGCTACAACGGGCCGTCGAAACCGCCGGACGTTGACTTAGAAAGCTGCGCACTGAACTGGACTGATCATGTTCAACATCAACGGATGGGAGCTCGCCGTCATCGCGATTCTCTTCATCTTGCTTTTCGGACCTGAGAAGATCCCGGAAGTCATCGTCGAAGTGACACGGCTGATCCGGCAGGTCCGTTCGCTCGCCGATGGTGCGACCGCGGATCTAAGGCGCGAAATCGAACACGCGGCCTCGGACGCTCGCGCCGCACGCGACGTTCTAGGCGAGGCCGGTAGCGACGTCACGCGAAGGCTCGAAGAGGCGACGCGCGTCCCATCGATCGGGCAGCCGGGCAAGAAACGCGAGACGGGACGTAGGGCCCATGCGGCCGCTGAGATGACGGATAGCGCTCCTACGTCCACGGACGCTGACGCCGACGCTGACGCAATATCCGTAGATACAGCCAACGCTCCAGGAACAGAAGGACCGACCGAGAGATGAGCGACGAACTCGCGCCAGCGGACCTGACATCGGCGCCCGAGGATTTAGTTGTCGGAGACTCGCTGCTAACCATGCCGCTAGTCGATCATCTGAGGGAGCTGCGCACCCGTTTGATGTGGAGCCTCGGCTCAGTGTTTGTGGGCATGTTACTGAGCCTCCTCGCTTCGCGGGCCGTGATAGAGGGCCTCAAGGACATGTGCGAAGCGTGTGAGTTCCAGGCGATCGACCCGCTCGAGATCTTCACGACGTATTTTCGCGTAGCGCTGGTACTCGGGCTCATTCTCGGCACTCCGGTCATCCTTTATCAGATCGCGATGTACGTAATGCCGGCACTGCACAAGCACGAGAAACGCTATCTGATTCTCCTCCTGCCCGGCGCCAGCGTGCTCTTTATCGTAGGCCTGGTTTTCGGCTTCGAACTCGTTCTGCCCAGGACGATCAGCTTCTTGGCTACCTTCCTCGCCGAGGGCGACTCGATGGTGGCCAAGCCGACCTATCGCATCGGCAACTACGTCGCCTTCATGAGCAACCTGCTTTTCATGATCGGCGCCGCGTTTCAGACGCCGCTCGTGGTCTACCTTTTCGCCAAGCTCGGGATCGTGACACCGGCGTTCCTGAGCCATCACCGTAAGCATGCGATCCTGGTGCTAGCTGTTCTGTCCTCGATAATGACACCTACGCCTGACCCATTCACGATGCTGATGGTGTTCATCCCCATGGTGCTCTTGTACGAAGTCGGCATCCTTCTGGCACGCTTTGCTTGATCGAGAAGCGCATTCGATGACGCCGCTTCGGATGGTGGTGGGTTGGAGCGAGCGATCGATGCTCGCGACCATTTTGTTCGCGTCGACGGCTCTCGGCGCCGGATTCGCGCTCCATACCCCGCTCTGGCAATCGCCCGACGAACCGGCACACTACAACTATGTGGCGCAGCTTGCCGATGGCCTTCCAGGCCACCCTCAAATCGCGGAAGGCGACTACCCGTTCGAGAGACTCGAGCGCCTCAAGTCCGAGGGTTTCGTCGAAGGCTCGGACATCGGCGGAATCGAGTACGAAGATCATCAGCCACCAGCCTATTACGCGATCGCATCTATCGCATTTCGCTTCGGTGGTACGGACGAAGCCGGGCGGGCGCTGCTCATCCGGCTGAGCGGGGTGCTGCTCGGACTTGTAACAATTACGTTCGCCTGGGCGATTTTCCGCGCCGCGTGGCCGGGCCAAGATCATGCGCTCGCTCTAGCCGTTGCGGCCGGGGTCGCGTTTCTGCCAATGCACGCAGCTATAGTCGCGGCCATCAACAACGACGTCCTCGCCGACGTCGCGATGGCCGCCGTGCTCTTCGTCGCGGTACGCCGCGCGACCGGCCGTCTGACGGGCCGGCGCTTCACCATGATCGGCGGTAGCGCACTTGGATTGGCACTTCTGACCAAGCTCACGGTCTATCCCGCTGCAAGCCTGATTGTGCTTGCCGAATTCATGCGCTGGATGCGCGATGGACGAATGCGGACGGCGCAATCGATCCGGCATGCATCGGGCGCGCTCCTACTAGGTGGTGCGGTCGCGATTCCCTGGTTTGCTAGAAACGCCGCAGTTTACGGCTTGACGGATCCATTCGGTTTGAAAGCCCACGACCTTGTAGTCACGGGTCAGCCGACTACCGCGGAGTGGATAGCCCGAGAAGGCCTTTGGGCAACGCTTTCGCGAGGATTCATATGGACTTTCGAAAGCTTCTGGGGCGTATTCGGATGGATGGGGCTCTTTCTCGACCAGCGCATTTACGCCGTGCTAGGGCTCTTTTCGGCTTGTGTCGCGCTGGGATTCGTGGGCTATGCCTGCGGTGAGATCAAAAACGATGACGACAGGCGGCGCGTCATGACGATCTTCGGCATGGCGATTCTGACGAGCGTGTCCGGCTACCTTTGGTATAACCTTCACTTCGTACAACACCAGGGCAGATATCTCTTCCCGGCGCTTATCCCACTGGCCGCGTTCGGCGCGCTTGGCGTCGGATGGGTGCTCGACGGTGGAGCGCGGCTGATGGGCGCAAGTAGGCCGGCCCGAGTACGGATCGTCCGCGCGGGGCTGCTTGGCATCAGCCTCAGCATGCTCGCTCTAGCCGTGCTGGCGCTGACACGATATGTGATTCCGCTTCTTTGACGGGTTGAAGTGTTCGAAGGATGTCATCGAAAGATATCGTTGTACCTATGCCTTTGGCGTGGTAGACTGCCGATCGCGGTTCGGTCACCGTTGATCCATCGTCTCATACGCATTCATCCCTGTTCATCCCTATTCATCCCGACCGACGCAGCACACCGAACGCGCGGACGAGCGGACGCATCGAAAAGCGGTGTCGGCAAGATCATCGCAGGCACCTGAACGAAGCGCTCGACCCACGCAATTCCCGGGCATGCTAACGCCCGCTGCGCCGGCTCCGACCGATTCCGCGGGAGAGAGCCATGAAAGCGCGTTGGATGTTTTTCGCCCGCATCATCGGCGCGGGCATTCTCGCCGTGGCCGGTTATAGCGCCGGCACTTCGCTGAGTCCGACAGCTCAGCTGGACGGTCTGCGCCAGGCGCAGGGCGCTGCGGTAGTCAATCTTCTTCTCGGGATATCGTTTTCGCTCTTCGGCGCAGCCATAGGCTACCTATCGACACCGCTCGTGGCTCGACCGCTCGATGCGGTGTTCAAGGAGCTGCGCGAACTCCCACCGATGAGATTGACCGGCGCGGCGATCGGCATGGCTATCGGACTGCTGCTTGGCGCACTTATCGCGTATCCGCTCTCGCTTCTGCCGAAGCCTTTCGGAACATTTTTTCCCGTTATGTCCGCCGCCGCGCTCGCCTACATCGGGGCGGCCACAGTCGGAAGCAATCCAGGTGCGTACCTCGGAGTGCTCCGCTCGATCATCGGCGGCCAAACCAGTTCGGAGCCGGGCAACGTCATCCTGGTCGACACGAGCGTGATCATCGATGGACGGATCACGGACGTGGCGGAGACCGGCTTCATCGTGCACACGTTGCTGGTGCCCCGCTTCGTACTTTCGGAGCTTCAGCAGGTAGCGGATTCCTCGGATGCGATGCGTCGGCATCGCGGCCGGCGGGGGCTCGACGTGCTGAACCAGCTTCAAAGCTCCGAGCGCGTCACGGTGGAGATCACCGAAATGGACGTGCAAGGTACCAACGAAGTCGATCGCAAGCTGGTCGGCCTTGCGAAGCGCCTCAACTGCGCCGTGATGACCAACGACTACAACCTCAATCGAGTCGCTGAGATCGAAGGTGTCAGAGTCTTGAACCTGAACGAACTCGCCAACGCCGTGAAGACCCTTCTCCTCCCGGGCGAACGGATCCAGATCGACGTGATCCAGGAGGGCAAGGAGTCCGGCCAGGGTGTCGGCTACCTCGACGACGGGACCATGGTCGTCGTCGAGAGCGGGCGCGAACAGATCGGCTCAACACTCACAGTCGCGGTCACCCGGGTCCTCCAAACCGTCGCGGGCCGGATGGTCTTCGCCCAACTTGTTACCGACGCCGGACTTGAGCACGGCGCAACCGATTGATCGTGGAAATCCGAGCCGCCTTCGATCGGTATCAGCCGTCGAAATGACAAGGAGCTAAGCGATGGCCGAGCGTTCGATCGTCAAGACCGATGCGGCTCCGGCAGCCGTCGGGCCCTATTCGCAGGCGATCGCGGCCGGAGGGTTTATCTTCACCGCGGGGCAGATCGGCCTTGATGCCGGGTCAGGCGAAATTGTTCCAGGCGGAGTCGGCGCGGAAACGAGGCGGGTTCTGGACAACCTCGGCGCGGTGCTCGAAGCCGCGGGCGTCGGCTTCGACGATGTGGTGAAGACGACGATCTATCTGGTAGACATGGATCACTTTGCCGAAGTCAACGCGATCTACGCCGAGCGCTTTGCGGCAGCACCGCCGGCCCGCTCGACGGTCGCGGTCGCCGCGCTTCCGAAGGGCGCCCTTGTCGAGATCGACGCGGTCGCGATTCGAAGCAGTGAGGGCCTTGCCCCGGGCATCTGAACAAGGCGTGGGCTTGCCGAGATCCGTCCCCCATGTCTATAATCGTCGCTCGATTCTTTTTGGGACTGAGGTAATGACGATGGATGGGAGTACGCCCCAGATGGCCACGATGGACGATCACGAAATACACCCGATGCTGGCGTTGCTCGAAGCGGCGGCGGACGCAGGCATCCACCGCCGCGGCGACGTGGTAGAGGGTCAGATCGTCCAAGTTGACAGCCATGAGATCCTGATCGATGTCGGCGGAAAGAAGGAAGGCATCCTTGCTCCGCGCGAATTCGGCCGGATGACGAAGGATGAGGTCGCCGCGATTCATGTCGGCGATGACGTCGAGTGCCTGGTGCTGAACCCGAATGATCGGGAGGGCAACCTTGTGCTCTCGATCAAGCAGGCCAGGATCGGCCAGGACTGGGATGAGGCTGAGTCGCTCCACGAGGCCGGAAAGGTCTTCGAAGCGGGCGTTGACGGTCACAACAAGGGCGGTCTTATCCTCTACATTGGCCAAGTGAGGGGCTTCATCCCCGCTAGCCAGGTGGACCGGCGGCATGCGATCCGGCGCGAAGACGTGGACGGATCTCCGAACAGCCCACTGGCACGCTTCGTCGGTCAGCCGATCCACGTCAAGGTCATCGAAATCGATCGCCACAAGAACCGTTTGATCCTCTCCGAGCTCGCCGCGATGCGCGAGCGCCGGAAGCGATCGAAGTCCGACCTCATCGACTCGCTCGAAGAGGGCCAGCTGATCGAAGGCACGGTAACGAGCCTTGCGGACTTCGGGGCGTTCGTCGACATCGGCGGGGCCGATGGTCTCGTCCATCTCTCCGAGCTCTCCTGGAATCGGGTCAGCCATCCGTCTGAGGTACTTGAGCTCGGTCAAGATGTGAAAGTCAGGGTTATTTCAATCGATCCGGATCGCAAGCGGATCGGGCTAAGCATCAAGCAACTGCAGCCGGAGCCTTGGAGCACGATCGACGATCGCTACACGGTCGGCGACCTCGTGTCGGCCACGATCACGCGGATCACCGACTTCGGTGCTTTCGCCCGACTCGAAGATGACATCGAGGGCCTGATCCATATCTCCGAGCTGACCGATGAAGAGGTCCCGCCGACCGATGTGGTACAACCTGGCGAAGAGCTGATGCTGCGAGTGATCCGGATCGATCCGGATCGGAGGCGGATTGGATTGAGCCTCAAGCGAGCGGACGATTCCTTCGATTCACTCGGCGATCTGCAAGACGTCGGCGATGCACTTGACGAGGCTGCTAAGCCGGCGGTCGTAGATGTGGTTGTCGATTCGGCGGCCGAAGATGTGGTTGCCGACACGGCAACTGTAGACGCGGTTGTCGACATCGCGGGCGATGGCGCGGTTGCCGACATCGCGGCCGAGTTATCGGCCGCAGACGTGCCGACTTCCGAAATCGAGCCTGAATCGGTAGTCCCTCTTGCCGATTCCGATCATGGCGATGGGGAATCGGAGTCGGCGTAGACCGCCGGCGCTGCGATGCGTCGGGCGATCAAGGCGAGCGGTCCCGTTGCGCGCGGTCCTCGATCGTCCGCGGCGAGGGACTGAGCAGCGAACAACGGAGCGCGCGTATTTCTCGAATCGGGGGCGCTGATGTCGAGCAAGTTTGACGACCGATTCACCGAGCGCGCCCGCCGTGTTCTGATGCTCGCGCAGGAAGAAGCCAAGCGTCTGGATGACTCATACATAGGTCCGGAGCACCTTCTTCTCGGCCTCGTTTCGGAGGAGCGCGGGGTAGCGGCACGAGTCCTGCGCGACATCGGTGTCAAACCGTTCCAAGTCAGGCGAGCGATCGAAGAGAATTCGCGCGGCGCCGGCAATCGGGTGCGTCACCAGCCGCCGGGTCTCACCCCTCGCACCAAGAGGGTCATTCAGCAAGCCGTCGACGAAGCACGCCGCATGAACCATCAATATATCGGTACCGAACATTTGCTTCTCGGCCTGATAGGCGAGGGCGGCGGTATGGCGATCGAAGTCCTGAAAGGGCTCGGCGCGGATCTCGACGATATTCGCGCCAAGACTACCCGCGCCATCATGCAGGGTCCGCCCCGCAAGCGGACCGAGAGTAAGAAGAAGAAGGAGCAGCAGCAGACTCCGCTCATGGATCAGCTTGGAGTCGACCTCACTACCAAGGCCGAAGAAGGTCAACTCGACCCGGTTGTGGGTCGACAGGTCGAAATCGAGCGCCTGATCCAGATCCTGAGCCGCCGCACAAAGAACAATCCGGCGCTCATCGGCGAACCTGGCGTGGGCAAGACCGCGATCGTCGAGGCGCTCGCGCAGCGCGTAGCGTCGGGTGACGTGCCGGCACAGCTTCGCGACAAGCGCGTGTTCATGTTGGATGTCGGTAGCCTCGTGGCGGGCACTATCTATCGCGGCCAATTCGAAGAGCGAATGAAGCGTGTTATCGACGAGATCAAGGGTTCGGATGCGATCCTGTTCATCGACGAATTGCATATGCTCGTCGGCGCGGGCGCTGCCGGATCCAGCGTCGATGCCGCCAACCTACTCAAGCCCGCGTTGGCCCGCGGCGAGCTCCAGACGATCGGCGCGACAACGCTGGATGAGTATCGGCGGCACATCGAATCCGATGCCGCGCTGGAACGACGCTTCCAACCGATTTATGTCGACGAGCCGTCGGTCGATGACACCGTAAAGATCCTTCAAGGCATACGCCCCCGCTACGAAGAACACCACAACCTGAAGATCTCAGATGAAGCGCTCTACGCAGCCGCTCACTTAGCAGCGCGCTATATCATGGATCGCTTCCTTCCCGACAAGGCGATCGACCTCATCGACGAAGCGGCAAGCCGCGTCAGAATGTATAAGATCCCCGACACGCCGGGCCTTTCTGAGGCTTTCGAGGCTTTGGCCGAAGTGCGCGAGGAACGCGATCAAGCTTTTTCGGATCAGCGCTATGACGAAGCGGTCGTCTTGCGCGAACGCGAACGCGAGCTGACGCAGCAGATCGAGCATCTGCGCGAAGAGGGGAACTCGACCCTCATCGTAACCGACGGGGACGTCGCCGAGGTCGTGGCGATGTGGACGGGCGTTCCGGTCATACGTATCGCGGGAGAAGAAAGCGAAAGACTTCTCCAGATGGAAGCGGCGTTGCACCAACGTATTATCGGACAGCATGAAGCCATCGAGACGATTTCGAAAGCCGTCAGAAGGGCGCGCGCAGGCCTCAAGGATCCCAACCGACCAATCGGTGTCTACATTTTCCTCGGCCCGACGGGCGTAGGAAAGACGGAACTTGCCAAAGCGCTCGCGGAGTTCATGTTCGGGAGCGACGATGCGTTGCTTCAGATCGACATGAGCGAGTTCATGGAGCGCCACGCGGTGAGCCGCCTTGTCGGCGCACCTCCCGGCTATGTCGGCTTCTACGAGGGCGGGCAGCTCACGGAGGCGATCCGTCGCCGCCCATACCAAGTCGTTTTGCTCGACGAAGTCGAGAAGGCGCACCCCGAGGTGTTCAATATGCTCCTCCAGATCATGGAGGATGGACACCTGTCCGATGCCAAGGGTCGCAAGGTTGACTTCAGAAACACGGTCATCATCATGACATCGAACATCGGCGCTTCGCGCTTGAATCGCCAGCAGGCCTTCGGTTTCGACGTGCCGCGGGATGAGCAAGCGCAAGTTCAGTCTGAATACGATCAAATGCGCGACAAGATCGTGGAGGATCTCCGGCTCACCTTCAAGCCCGAATTCCTGAACCGCGTCGACAAGACCATCGTTTTCCATCCGCTGACGCGCGAAGACCTGCGCTCCATCGTTGATCTGCAGATCGGACGGCTGAATCCGCGGCTGCAAGAACAGAAGCTCAAAATAGAAGTCACGGACGACGCGAAAGAATTCATCCTCGAAAAGGGCTACGATCCGGAGTTCGGCGCTCGCCCGCTCCGAAGAGCCATCGTGGACTTGATCGAGGATCCTCTCTCAGAGCGATTGCTGTCGGGCGAAATCATGCCGGGCGACAAGCTACTCATCGATCGTGCCCCTGCTGACGACGAAGGCCCTGAAAAGCTCTCGATCACGCTAGTGGACCGCGCTGCGATCGACGAAGGCGGTGCGCTTGAGGTGGAGAAGGAACCGGCCTAGAGCTGCCTAGAGATGCGACTCGAGCGACTTCCGCCCCTCCTTTGGCGGCTTAGAAGTGGCTCTAGCGATCCACGCCTGTCCCGACAGACGGGAGCAACAGGCGAATCCAAGGTGCTAAAGGCGGGCCGTCGCTTACCAGCGCGAGTTGGACCGGCGTGCCATCCGACCACCGGCCCATATCTTGCACGATGTCCGGGTCGCCGAACAGCTCTTCGCACCAGGTCGACGCAGTCGCACAGGCCGCCAGTGCGTCGAGCACGCGCCAAGTACCGTACCAATCCAGGGCGTCGCTTCGACCAGGCGCCTCTGTGAACGGCGCCGATGCATCGGCAACCAGCCAGGGCTGTCCGAAGCGATCGGTCCGGAGTTCAATCCGCGTCTTCCGCCTTCCCGAAACGCGACCGGCGGCGCTCCACAAAGCCGGCTCGATGAAGGGATCCAAGCGGGGTGCGTCCTCGAGCGAAATAAATACCACGGGGACATCGTTAGGGATGTGTGGTGGTCCAAGCCATGGAAGCGCTTCGCCATGCCGGCGCGGATCGACGGCCATGAGGGCACGAGGTGGGGGTAACCTTCGCTCGAACCAATCAGCCGCAAGCAACGTGGCTGTGGTAGCGCCGAGTCCGTGCCCGGCCCAGATTACACCGTCGGTGTCGAGTTCCGCGCGCCGCGACAGAGATATGATCGCGTCACCCGTCGCCGATCGGACTTCGTCGACGCCAAGCTCCGAACCGTCGACCGGCTCTTCCGGCACAATCACGGCAAAGCCGCCACGGGCAAGATGTTCCCACCAACCAGCGTAGGGCTCGAGCTCCCAACTCGAACTCGAAAGCGACCCCGGCTCGTCGAAGACATCCCGATCCGGGACGAAGACGATCAGTTTGAGCGGCCCCGTCGGCGGTGGATCCGGCAGAACGGCAATCCAGCCTGCTCCACGCTC
The DNA here is from genome assembly GCA_038913135.1 of Anaerolineae bacterium. Classification (GTDB taxonomy): domain Bacteria; phylum Chloroflexota; class Anaerolineae; order Epilineales; family Epilineaceae; genus JBCLES01. Next base: position 53,043 of record JBCLES010000002.1, on the reverse strand, counting down.
CGTGTGAGTCTCCGGGTGTGCCCGTTCAGAGCCGCCAGGACCTCTTATCCGTTGGCCGGGTGGCGTATGCGCCGACGAAGTCGCGGTAGGAGTAGCGGTTTCCGACGGGGTGTCAGTCGGGCCTGGCGTAGGCGACAATTCCGCGATGGGAGTCGACGTTGGTTCGGTTGGCACGGGCAGAACGGCGCGCACGAAATCGGCGACGCGGTCTGCCGCCGGGTCACCTGCTTCTCCAAAGCGACGAATGATCCCAAGGTGATCGCGGCCTGCGATCGGTACCGAGACAGCGCTGCGGCCCGCGCCGGTAAGAGCGGCGGCGAACGCTTGCGCCTCTTCCGCTCGACCGGGCAGATCGTCGGTGGCACGCAAAAGGAGGAAGTCGGCAGCGGATTGGTCGACGAACCGCCGCGGCGAAGCGTCCAGCCGCGTCTCCGGATCAAGGCCGAAGACCTCCGACCACGTATCACTCAACGGCGGGATTGAATAGATTCCGGAGAGGCCGATGACACCGTTAATATCGGCGGTGACCATCCCTTGTTCTCCGAGAAAGCGAGGATTGGTCGCTACAAGCGCTGCGAGATGCGCCCCAGCGTCGTGTCCCATGACGAAACGGCCCGATGCCCGTCTGCCGCGCGCTATGAGAACCGAATTCGCGAAGGCGATCGCACGCGTTACGTCCCGCGCGTGCTCCGGATGCATCACGCCGTCAGGCGGACCATCGCTAAGGCGATAGTTGACGAGCGAAACGGCGAAGCCCTCTGATACCAAGGACCAAGCAACGTTGTCGTAGCGTTCGCCAGGCACTTCCTGTTTATCGCCCATAGTCCAGCCCCCGCCGTGCACAAAGTGGATAAGCGGGAACTGGCGACTTGCCGGGATGAATAGGTCGAGCGTATGGCTTCCAGCTACGAAGTCGGGACCGGAATAGTAAGCCAGGTCGCGCAAGACTATCGGTGCACTTTGTGCCTGACTGCGACCGCCGAAAACTAGGACGGACAAGAGCAAGGCCAGACCGAGCGCGGCTACCACCCGACCGAGTTTCGGCATGCGATCGCCGCTGTCTCTCTGGCCCGTGGGCGTCACTCTGACGGACATCGTCGTCCTCATGCTCGAGCCCATGCTTTTCATGGTGGCGGTGGACTAGGGACCGACAACTTCGAGTCGACCGTCATCGCGTTCTTCCACGACCCGGCCATCCGCGAAGCGAATGACCAGATTCTTGGCACTAGCGCGCTCGAAAGTGGTTTCCTCGCCCCGCCCGTCCATCAGGGTGTAATCCGGTGTGCGAAGGAAGTCGACGCGCCGTCCTTCGGCCAATGCGCTATAGCCCTGAGTACCGCCTGCTTCGACTATCCAGCCGTCGGCCGGCAGCAGCCAAGACTCGCCGCGCCGCTCGACCGGCCACACATTCCGGCCATGATTGATCCAAATTTCGAGCGTCTCCTCGCCGATGAATCGAAGATGCAGCCTTGGGCCCGCAAGGTCGAGCCCATCTTTGAGGGCGGACGAAAGGTCGCGTTCGACACCGTCGGCGGCCGCGTAGCTGACCGATACGTCGGCGGCGCCGAGCATCAAACGTTGAAGCGGTCTTACGATGTGGTAGTGCTTGACCGCTTGGGATTCGGAGATGGCGTCGGCCTCCCACATCCCTGCATGGCCATAGGCGAGCGTTGTCGCGAGATAGGCATCCAGTTGCGCCTCGCCGATCGGCCAGACCATGGCCGCACCGAAGAAACGCGCATATGTCCCGGCGCCGATATGAGCCACCAGGGGACGGACAACGCGCAGCACCATATCGGGCACAACGGGCGCGTTGTCGCCTGCTTCATACGGATCGAAGCTGCTTGTCGACGGAGAGCGGAGAGCACCGTCAAGAGCGCCGCCCAGAAAAGTATCGTACCGCCCATCCGCGGGGCCGTAGGCCCCTGCCGCGAAGACCGGCCCCTCCCGTTGCAGCTGATCGAGTCCTGCCAGCATCGCTGTGATCGCCTCACCGATCGTCGCGGGATGACGCGGAGAGACCGCCAGGTCCAGAGGTCCATCCGAAGCTCCGGGCCATGGCCAGCCCGGATTCCAGGCGGGGATCTCGCCGAGCATGAGGGCATCGACACCGACGCCGTGCAGCGCGGCCAGGTCGTCACGTGCTCTTGCCAGCCCAGCATCAGGCGCCAGAAGATACATCGGCGAACTCGGTGCGCCGTCCGGACACGGGATCACTCGATCGATGCGCTTTGGGGCGCCGTCCGCGCCCGTTACTCGATCTGCATCCCTGTAGGCGGGGTTGGAAAATTCAGCGCATCCAGGCACCGTCAGAGTGTACGCGGCACTGAGTGACAGGATCGACGAACTTTCGGCAAGCGAATTCAGGCCGACTTCGCCACCCTTAGCCGGGTCCGCCGGAGTGTGGAGAGGCGGGAGGGACTCAGGCGCTAGCCAGCGCTCCCTGTGTGCGACGATGTCGACTACCCCGAAACGCGCCAAGCGGTCCAAGCCGTCAGCATCTTCGGCAAACGATCGGTCATCGGCCCGACTGCTTCCGAGCAGCACGTGTACCTTGTCGGAGAGTGGCGCTCGCCACGGCGAGGCGGGCCCAGGCGGGACCACGAAGACGTCCTCGATCTTGGACGATGCGGTGAGCCACGCAAAGTCGTCGACCGCGCGCGCCCTGCCGATCGCATCCCCTCCGTAGATGACGGCCACGTCATTTGTAAACGATCCAGGCACGGCCTCAGGGCCACGGCGGACCAGCTCGTTGCCGTGGCTGAGCGGGGCGTCGAGCAGCGTGCTGACGAAAGTCCGGCCGTCGACCAAGGTCACAGGCACGTTGTCCATGAATGGCAACCTCACCGCGACCGCCTCCGTCAGGCCCTCGATGTCGCCCAGCGTGAAACCGGCATATCGGCCAACCTCCGGACCTGGTCCGTCCAAGCTCTCGCCATGGATCCTGAGCGAAACCCCGTGCATCGAAAGCGAAAAGCGCTTGGCGTGCGGCATCCCTTCGAGCTTCTCGTAGACAGTGACTGTGACTTCAGACTCGTCGGGAGCGAGCATGTGCTCTACGGCCGTCACCGGCCAAGTTGGCTCGAAATACCGTGGCTCTACAAGCCGTCCATCCGCCTGTCGATAGAAGAAGCCCGCTCCGGCTGCGACGAACAAACCGCTCTCGACATGGCGGATCGTCAGGCGACCAGCCCGCACGTCGGGGTGACGCAGGTCGAGTTCGAACGTGGTCGAACCGCGCGACTCATCGAAATTTTCGAAGCGATACCGTTCGCGCGATCCATCCCATTCGACGGAAGCTGTTCCTTCGGCCGCCGCGCCAAGCGGCATAAGCGAAGCCGAAGGATCGCGAGGAAAGTAGGCCGGAGTAGGGCTCGGGGTAGGCGTACCGGTCGGGATGGCGGTCACGGTCGGGGTCGAGCTTGGCCCCTCGGTGGCGGTCTCACCAGGTGTTGGCGATTCAGTCGGCGTCGGCGTCGATGTCGTTACCGGCAGGTCCGTCGCGGTCGCGGTCAATGGGTCTGCCAGGGTAGGCGTCGGAGACGAGGTTGCGGCGGCGGTCGCGGTCTGTGCCCGCGACGTCGCCGCGGCCGCCGCGCGGGTCGGATGTCCCGCCGCCTGTGTCTGGCGAAGACGAGAATCGGTTACCCGGACGTTGGTCCAGGGGAGATAAAGCGCCTTCGGAGTCGTTTGGGCAGTCTCGCCGTAAACGAGGCCCGGCCGGTCATTCGGTCGGGTGCCATCGAACGCGGGCACAGTAGCGACAATTGCGACCTCGATCGCGACCACAATCTCGACCGCAATCGCGACTAGAATCGCGGCGGCGGAAGCAGACGCTGCTATGCGCGAAGTCTTCTTAGGGGCCGTCAACGTTCAGGGCGGATCAAGGTCGGCCGGGCGGCCGTCCGATGGGCGGGTGCGGCTCACCTGGCAAAGGCCGCCCGCGGGGCGTGACCTTAGGCGGCGGAGTGGGCTCCTCTCTTGCTCGTTCGGTCGCCCGTGGATTGTCGGGAATCGGTGTATCGGCTGGTTCATCCGTCGGGGCACCGGGCACGTCGGTCGGCGGTGGCAGCGGAGTCGATCTACCGGAGCCGCCGGAGCCGCCAGGAGGCGTCCCGATGGGGGTCGAGGTCGGGGTCGAGGTCGCGGCTAGTGTCGGCGTTGGGCTTGCCGACGGATATGCACTTGGGCTTGCGAGTGGCGTGGCCACAAAGAATCCGGCGCCGCCCGGTGCCGAAGCATCTGGCGTATAACTGGCGATGGCGACCGGCGCTTTGGATTCGGACAAGGTCGGCTCGAAGCCGGTCCAAGCCGAAGGTGGCTCCTCCTCGGAGCCGTCGGGCTGATCCGCCACTCCGCCTAGCGCCGATTCGATCATCCCGCGCGTTGTCGGGTCCATTCGTTCCGCCAACTCCCTTAAGGCAAGGGTATGCCGGTCTATTTCTGTAAGTGCGAACGCTAGCAGGCTGGGATCATCGGACGCTTCAGCATCTCGTTCGGACAATGTTAGGTACTCGAGCATAGCGTCGATGAGTTGCGGCGAAGGCATGATGCCCAGATCGACTAATCGACGGATCTCATTTAGGCGAACGCCGGCGAGCTCGAGGCGCAATGCTGCGCGAGCTGCGGTGCTGCCGCTGAGCGCTACTCGCGCACCTTCCGCCGCCAACTTCACCGGATACAGAACTTCGCCCGGCAAACTGTTGGCCGAAGCGACTACCGCTGAACCCGTCGCCAACGCAAGGGCAAGCAGGCCCGACGCGAAACGGACCAGTATCAATCGACTGCGCGATGAGCCGCCGCCAGCTTCACTTCTGCCTTTGTCACGTCCCCATACCCGGCGACGTGCCTCTGATCGCTGACGCTCGAATGCCGACTGAAGCTCTACCTGCTGGCGGGCACGCATCGAAGCGGGCGCCTTCGTTCCACAGACCTGGCTGGTTTGGAAGGCGAGCGCGGCAAGCGCCAACTCCTCATCGGCGCCAACGAACACCGCGGAGACTTCCTCCCAAGTGTCGCCGGCCTCCAGCCGAATCAGGGCAGATTGCAGTCGCTCGGCTTCAGGCGAAGCTTCTCGATTTAGGTCGCTCATCGCTCACCGCCTTGCTCGAAGGGCTCTAAAGCCTCCATCGCGCGCCGAAGCGCACGCAAAGCATGATGTTGGAGGTTCTTCACTGCACCTTCACTTTTCTGCATCGCGTCCGCCGTCTCTCGGATAGAGAATCCGGCACCAAATCGGAATGCGAGCACGTGTGTCTGCATCTCTGTCAGCGCGCCGGAAGCCCTCTCGATCTGCCTTCGATCGATGCTGTACTCGACACGCTCCAACGCCTCTCGCCCAGCCTCGTCTTCCATCCGATTGATCCGGCTATCCTCTTCTTCTTCGTCGGTTCCTGCTTCCGCAACACTCAGTGTTCGCTCAGCTCGCCGGCCCGCTTTGCGCCAATGGTCGATCACGGTGTTTCGCGCGATCCGCATCAGCCAAGGCGCAAGCGCACCTTGCCATTCGAGTGACCCAATCGATCGCATCGCCTGGATGAAGACTTCCTGCGTAAGATCTTCGGCGAGCGATTCCTCACGGACTCGAAAGCGCACGAATCCGTACACTCGATCGACATACCGCTGATATAGAGATCCGAAGGCGGCTGAGTCACCCGCAGCCGCCCGCTCTACCAGCGCTCGGTCGTCAGCGGGAGCTGCAGTCATCACGCGTTCCATCGTGGCAATCATCATTCGCAGGGTAGAACGTCGGCGGCGTTTGGCGGGATAGAGAGGACATATTGACCGATCCGGGAAGGGGCCGTCCTCTGGAGCGCTGAAAGGCAGCCGGACGGGAGTGGCCTGTGGCATAGTCAATTCGTCCGCGCCAAAAACAGCCCGCGAAACGGCGAAAGGGAATCTTAGAAAGGCTTGACCCTTCCGGCAAGGCACGGAGGATTCTTCCCAGCGCACATGCGCTTCCGACTTCGGCGAGGAGCCCTCACTCACCGGCAGAGATCGCGCACCGCGAACCAGCCGGTTCGGCCCGGCTCGAAAGACTCCAGTCGGCGCACGCGCCCACCCGCTTTCTCGACTGCGCCGATGAGCAATTCGGCCTCATCCGAGCCAAAGACGATTACCTCGATCGACACTCGTGCCCTCTTGGCGGACCGTAACGCGTCTTCGAGCTGCGCCAACCGTGTCTGATTCAGATCCCCGTCAGTCAGAGCGACGATGGCGCGGGTGGCGCCGGGGGAAATCGGTGCCTCTTCATGCATGGCGACCGCACGGATGATCGCGCGATCGATCCGCGATCCGTCGAGCTTCCAGAAGTCATCAGGAGCCGGGATCAGGCCAGGTTCACAGCACCGCTCGAGACGCCGCACGATGAAGGCTTCGGACCCGGTGTCGTCGCCGTACGCGAGCACACCGATTCGATCGACAATCGGACGCAGCCCGCCCACCGTCTCGGCCGCGACAAGGGCCGCAGCCCGCCAAGCGCCGCCTACTTCGCCGATACCACCTATGGGCGTCAAGTACATGCTGTGGGAAACGTCGACGGCGATAACAAGGTCCAGCGCCGGTCTTGGCGGTGCACAGGCGTCGGAGAGAGCGAAGGGGAGATGGGAAAGCCATGTCCTTGGCGGCGAATAAGGTGTCGGAGTTGAAGGCGCCGGCGTCGCTTCAGTAGGACGCGTGCCCGTCGGCGAAGGGCTCGCACCGGTCGGGGAGGCAGTTGCAGTCGGGCATTCGGCAACGACGAGCGGGTTGGGAAGCGGATGTTCGAACGCATACCCATCCCAAAAAGCGGTGTTGTATTCGATCGTCACCCCGATCTCCTCCGCCTTCCCTAGCGGGAAGCGACCGCACGCAGCGACGCCGGCACGGTAAGTCCGGGTGAGGACATCCGTGGTCCACGGCTCGAAAACCCACAATAGTCGATTGCCTTCGACCGCGGTCGTTTCTCCGCCTTCCAGATAAGCGAGTTCGTCAGATAGCTCGTCGACCAAGATCACGCGCTCGATCGGATGAAAGGCGCCGTCGGCCGTCAGAAGCTCGCGCAATCGAAATTCGAGCTCCGTCCATGTGCTCATCGCGAAAACGTAGCGCCTGGTGGTCGCCGTCTCGAAGAGGCACCCGCGATCGCAAGTGCGACCCTGGCATGCGGCGACCAACACCACACCGTGAGCTTTCACCTCGTTCGCCTTAGCCCTTACACGCTCGCATTCGTCCTCGACCCCCTGCGATAGCAGCAATACGACCTCACGCAAACCTTCGGGCGGCTCCCCAAGTCGGCCCGCGCGTAATACCTTAAGCGCTTCGTCGAGACCACAATCCAGACAAGAAGAACCCCCGGCCTCGATGCCCCGCAGGCCGGCTACTATTTGGTCGATCGAAGTCGTGAGGGCGCGCTTGACTTCGGCCGTATCGCCGAACGATACAACAGCGATCTGCGGTCGATCCGTTGGATGAAGGTCAATGCCGCGCAAAGAGCGTTCCAGGCCGTCTTGCAGCGCGCGCAGCGGCTCCCCGACCATGCTCTCAGATGAGTCGATGAGCAGGACGAGGTGCATAGGGCGTGTGTCCGGAGCGCACGTTGTCCGCAATCTGGTCGAGATAGTGAGCTCGGAGCCGAGCAACGGATTGAGTGGATCGGCATCTCTGTGCGCAATCAACGAGCATGGCTCTTCGGCATAGCGGGCGTCAGCGGTCGTCCGGTCTTGACCTGACCACGGCAGTATGAGACCTAGAGCAAGGGCAGAGAGCGCCGCTATCAAAGCGGCAGAGTGCAGCCTACCCCATACCCGCCATCGTAAGCGATCCTTTGACAGGGCGACACCTCGCCGCCTGGACATCATCGCCGACCCGAATTACGTTCGACGCCTCCCGAGTACCTCGGTGAAGTCATAGGGAGCAGCGGAGGTATGGTCGGCTCCGTCCCCGGCGAAGGGGTGACGATAGGCGGAGGCGGCGCCTTGGTCGGATCATGCGTCGGCCATGCATCCGGCGTTCTGGTCGGCGGCTCGATCGGCGACGGTGGGCTGGGCGGATCTGGCGGCACAAGCGGCGGATCGGTTGGGCGCGGCCGAGTGGTAGCAGGCGGATCCGGGACTATCGGCATCGGCGTCGAAGTCGGGGATTCGGTCGAGTGCGGCGGGATGACCGTGGCGGTGGGTGGTGAAGCGATCGGCTCCGCCGTGTCCGTCGCAGCCGGCAGCGTTTCGGTCGGCTCCGCGATTACGCCGGTGGGTTCGGTCCCGGCTATCGGGCTGGCGAGCGGAGTGCTCACGATGATTCCAGGGAATTCAATCGGCGCCGGATCCAGACTCCCGACCCTCGTTCGAAGCAATCGGACCACGAGCTGACGCTGGGCGTCGACAATCTCGTCGCGGACCGGGTCTGACCGGCCGTTGGCCAATGCCGCCAACGTTGACGCGGCCGTCGTCACGTCTGCCCTGACGCGCGCTTCCGCCCGCGGATTCCCGATGTAGGCGGTCGCGTCGAGCGCGTCGATGAACACGGCAGTGATCAATCCGAGCCGAAGCTGCAGCCCTGCGGCTGAAAGCTCGCCACTCTCGAGCGCGCCGCGCAACGAATCGATTTCCTGCCAGCCATCGTCCAATCTCCGCATCGCATCTTGGACTGTCAGCGGCGCGCCATCTGCAGGTTGTGGACTGAGCAAGCCGAAGCCGGCCCCTAGGAGTACGATGGCGCCGGTGGCGAAGAGCACAGTGGTCGCGACAAGGGCGGTGCGCCACCCCGTCCAGAGTCCATTCGGCACATCGGTGATCCGCAATCGAAAGTCAGTACGGAGCTGCTCTTCGAGAGAAAGCGTGAACGTAGCGCTCGGGGCAACAGCGGCCGTGTATTTCGCGGAGTGTTCGAGCTGCAGCACGGCATTGATCAGGCCACGGAATTCCTCCGGGAGGCCTGCAGCGACATCTTCGAGACACGCGCCGTCACGGAGCGCATCCAGCGCCTCGTTCAGGACTTCGGCACGCCCCAGCTCATCCAACTCTAGCCGTCTCCTTTATCGCCGCAGCCTTCTTCAGAGCCCTATGCTGCAACACCTTTGCATTACCGACCGTTACGCCCATACGCTCCGCCGTGTCCACTATCGAGAGCCCTTCCAAGAAGCGGAGCTCGAGCACTTGTCGATAACGTGGGGGGAGCGGCCTAAGCAGTTCAAGGACCGCGTCTTGATCCGCCGCCTGCTTGCGCGGCTCATCTTTGGGAGGCTCTACGGCCGCGACGCGGGTCGTCAGCAAAACCGTCCTTCGATAGCCGGCTGCCCGGCGATGATTCCGAACGGCATTGCGGGCGATCTGATATAGCCAATTCTTGAAGCTCGAATCCCCTCGAAACGTCGCAATGCCTCTTAGCATGCTGGCGAAAGTCTCGGACGTGAGATCCTCTGCCACCGCCTCTACTCGAACCTGGGCGAAGACGAAGCGATAAATGGGTCCGACGTAGCGCCGGTACAAGACGGTCAGCGCAGCCTCGTTCCCGTCGCGAATAGATGCGACAAGGGACCGATCCGATCGCTCGGACAGCTCTCCATTTCGCGCGCCGGAAGCCATCGTCACAATTCATTCCCATTTGCACTAGAGACACGCGATGGTTACGTGCCTCCGGAGGTCATGCTACGCTTGCGCCGCGTCATCGCACCCGGACGCCGATCGTGTCGCGCTCCCGCCGACTTCGACGCACATCGTGACGAGCGCCGAGATGATAGCGCAGCGAAGCAGGGTAACGTCCGGCTGGTCGGGTCAAAGTTTGGGGGCATCACCAGCTCGCATGGACAAGATTCTTTTGATCGAAAAGGCCAAGACCGGAGCCTGTTCGTGCTCATCCTTGGCCTGCTCGCCGTGATCGCGATCGCACTCTCTTCTATGGGCGTGCGCTCACGGGATCACGATCGGAGTGCCCCACGGTGACATCCGACCGCCCCACGCTCGTCCTGGTCGACGGCCACGCGCTTGCCTATCGCGCCTTTCACGCCCTGCCCAAGGACATGTCTAGCCGCGACGGTGAGCCGACCAATGCTTCCTTCGGCTTCGCGGCGATGCTCATTCAAGTCCTCGAACTCCATTCGCCGGAACATATGGCCGTAGTCTTCGATGCCGGGCTGACCGGGCGCGACGAAATCTACACAGAGTACAAGGCGACCCGCGTGTCGATGGACGAATCGCTGGTCCTTCAGATGGCCCGCATCCGAGAAATAGTCGAGACTTTCGACATCCCTGTTTACATCTGTGAAGGTTGGGAGGCCGACGACGTCATCGCGACGCTCGCGGCCCAAGCCGCCGAAAGTGGTCTGGAGACTACGATCGTAACGGGCGACACGGATCTGTTCCAACTGGTCGACGAGCACACGCGCGTCGTAACAAGCGGGCGCCGGTTCTCGGACACCATCGAATACGATGTCGAACGCATCCGGGAGCGCTTTGGAGTCGAACCGAACCAGCTCGCCGAATGGAAGGGTCTTACGGGCGACACCTCGGACAACATTCCCGGAGTGCCGGGAATCGGCGCCAAAACGGCTACCGACCTCATCGCTAAGTGGGGATCGGTCGATGCGGCGATCGAGCATGCTGACGAAATCACACCGACCCGAGCGCGCGGCGCGCTTATCGAGAACGCTGACCAAGCGCGCATGAGCGTACGCCTCGTCCGCATCAGACGGGACGCACCGGTTGAGATCGACCTTCGCTACACATTGTGGACGGGCTTCGATCGCGCCGCGATTACGGAGCTCTTCCGCAAGCTCGACTTCCGCACCCTGCTCGATCGACTCCCGGACGCCGGCGTGGCGGAAGGCTCCGCCGGCGAAACCCCGAACTCGCCGAGCGGCGAATACGAGATCATCGACACCCCAGAAGGGCTCCGTGCCCTTGCGGAGCGGATGGGCGCTGCCGAGCGCTTCGCCTTCGACACCGAGACGACGGGCACGGACCCGATGCGCGCAACGTTGGTCGGAATCGCGCTCTCCGACGCGCCGGGCCGCGGGTGGTACGTGCCGGTCGGTCACGTCCCCCCTCCTCCGAAAGCCGAGACCTTGGCGCAAGGCTCCCTGTTCTCGATGGAGCACGCCGATACCTCGCCGCGTGTCGACGACGTCAGCGCTGCGCTGATGAAAGACAGGGCCAGGCAGGCCTCGATGGGTTCTAGCCTAAAGTCCTCGAATATCCCTGAAGATCCGGAAGGCCACGGCAGTAGCGGCGACTGTAGTGGCGGCGACCGCAATCTCCCACTTGAGATGGTGCTGGACGCACTGCGACCAGCTCTAACCGGGCCGGCAGAGAAGGTCGCGCATAACATGACGTATGACGTCTTGATGCTCCGCCGACTCGGACTGGAGGTGGCTCCGCCGGTCTTCGATACTATGATCGCGGCTTGGGTCGCCGAGCCGGGAAGGCGCGGCTTTGGCCTGAAGGACCTCGCGTTCTCGCTGCTCGGCGTCGAGATGACCCCGATCACCGACCTTATCGGCCGCGGCCAAAAGCAGATCACGATGGCCGAAGTGAGCGTGGCCGATGCCGCTCCTTACGCTGCGGCCGACGCGGACTTGACCATGCGCCTGGCCGATCGTTTGAGTGCAGAATTGGAAGCCCGCGACGCACGCAAGCTCTTCGACGACCTCGAGATGCCTATCGCCTGGGTCCTTGCGGACATGGAGGAAGCCGGGATCCGCGTCGACCCCGAGGTGCTCCTAGAGATCCGCGTCGATCTGGTAGCGCGTGCCGAGTCGCTGGAAGCGGCGATCCATGCGGCCGCCGGTCGAGCGTTCAACATCGGCTCGCCGCAGCAGCTCGGCCAGGTGCTCTTCGAGGAACTCGGTCTAAGACCGACACGCAAGACGAAGACGGGCTACACGACCGCGGCCGGCGCGCTCGAGCCGATGGCGGCCGAACATCCGATCGTCAAGGACATTGTCGACTGGCGGCACATGAGCAAGCTGATCGGCACTTATGTCGACGCACTGCCACAGCTGATCAATCCGGAGACCAAGCGGATCCACACGAGTTGGCTCCAGACATCCGCGGTGACGGGCCGCCTGAGCTCGAGCGAGCCCAACCTGCAGAACATCCCAATCCGTACTGCCGTCGGCGAGCGAATACGTCAGGCCTTTGTCGCCGAGCCGGGCAACCTGATACTCGCGGCTGACTATTCGCAGATCGAGCTCAGGATCCTCGCGTCTCTGAGCCAGGATCCGTCGCTGATCGCGGTGTTCGAAACCGGCGGCGACATCCACGCCGCGACAGGAGCCTTCCTCTTCGACAAAGCTCCGGCCGATGTCACGCGGAACGAGCGGCGCGTGGCCAAGATGGTGAACTTCGGCACGGTCTACGGAATCAGCGCATTCGGTCTAGCGGCGCGGATTGAAATGTCGCGCGAAGATGCACAGGCGTTTATCGATCGCTATTTCGAACGTTATCCGAGAGTGCGCGTCTACTTCGATCAACTGGTCGCTTCCGCGAAGGAGCGGGGCTACGTCGAGACCGTTTTGGGCCGGCGCCGGTATTTTCCGGAGCTCAAGCCGGGTTCGCCGGCGGATCAACAGAGCCGCCAGCGCGCAGAGCGCGAAGCGATCAACGCCCCGCTCCAGGGCTCGGCGGCCGACATCACCAAGCTCGCCATGCTCGGCGTTCACCGGAAGCTACGCGAGATGGGTGGCGGTGGTCGGCTCCTTCTACAAGTGCACGACGAATTGTTGCTCGAGGTGCCCGAATCGCATGCCCGACGGATCGCGGCGATGGTGAAGGAGACCATGGAGGGTGCCTATCGGCTCGATCGTGTAAAGCTTGTCGCTGATGTTGCGGCCGGGCCGGATTGGGCGTCCCTCAAAGGGATCGATCTTTGACAACCAGAGTTTCGCCCGACGTAAGCCTCGGACCGGTCCACATCGCGGTCGCCGACTTGGAGCGTTCAATCGACTTTTATGAAGGCTCCATCGGTTTGCGCGTCCGCGAAGACTCGGTTCTTTTGGGTGCCGGCGAACGCGTTGGTAAGGGCGCAGTGCTCGGCGTTGGCGGCACCGAACTTCTCACTCTGCATGAGGGGCCAGCGGCTATACCTTCAGTCGGCTATTCCGGGCTCTTCCACTTCGCGCTCCTGGTGCCTGATCGCAAGGGGCTAGCCGGTTGGCTTTCGCATGCGATTCGCGAAGGTGTGCACCTGACAGGCGCAGCGGATCACTTCGTGAGCGAAGCGATCTACCTAGATGATCCGGACGGCCATGGGATCGAGGTCTATTGGGACAGGCCGCGCGCCGTTTGGGAAGGCCAGGTCGCGGAGCGGATGACGACGTTGCCGCTGGACTTCGACGATCTGCTGGGCGAAATGGATCGGGCCGGCGCGATCGGCGATACCGATTCGAGCCTTGCCGTTGGCGCGTTTGACCTAACTTCCGGAACCATCATGGGCCACGTACATCTTCGTGTGGCAGACGTTCCGAGCACTATCGCTTTCTATCGCGACGTCCTCGGCTTCGATCTGATGGCGACTTATGGCGCCCGAGCTGCATTCTTGGGCGCCGGAGGCTATCACCATCACATCGGCGCGAACACTTGGGGCAGTGCTGGTGCCGGCCAAGCGCCTGCCGGTCTCGCGTCGATGCTGCACATGACGCTCAACATGCCGGACGCGGCAGAGCTCGATCGGCTGGTCGAGCGCGCTTCGTCGGCAGGATATCCGGGCGAGCGGACCGACAAAGGGCTGCTTCTACGGGATCCTTCGGGAAACGGTCTCATGCTAGTGGTCGCGCACTGATCGTATCGAACCTGACCATCACTTCGAGTATCGTCCAGTTCGATCAAGCCGTCGCCGAACTTGCCGGAGGATAGAGCTGTACTCCCGCCTCGGTTATGTGAATCGCAAGCGTGGGGCAGCCGAAAGCTGCGTCCCGCATCGCCTCCGGATCGTAGCCTGCGCCGGTCAACACGGCGCGGACGCTCCCACGATAAGGCACAAGTGCGAACGCCTTCGGCGCCGCCTCGAGGCAAGCGCCGGAGCCGACGCACACGTTCCAATCGATCCGCAATTGCACGGGTCCACTCCTCGTTCTACGATCGTCTCGAATTCAACCGTCTCTAAGTGTTGTTGGAGCCAAGATATGCCAGCCCGAATCATCGACGGCCGCGCCCTCGCCGCAAGCATCCGTTCAACAGTCGCCGAGCGGGTTGCGGTGTACACGACGGCCGCGGGCCGCCGCCCCCAACTCGTCTCGGTCCTGGTCGGAGACGAACCGGTCAGCGAATCATACGCCAAGGCGAAGAGAAGCGCCGCCGCAAAGGCCGGCATCGATTATCGGATCGAAAGACTCGCGGCTTCATCGAACACTCCCGACATCGTAGGCGCCATCGTCGCCTTGTCCACGGATCCCGGCGTCGACGCGATCATGGTCGAAATGCCTCTGCCGAAGGGCGTAGACGAGCGGGCGGTGATCGAAGCTATTGATCCGAAGAAGGACGCCGACGGTGTCACCCCTTCGAGTCTCGGCCGCTTGACGTCGGGCCTCGCCGGACCTCGGCCCGCCACTGCGCTCGCCGTCATGGCGCTTCTGGACTCAGACGGGACGCAGCTCGCAGGTGCGAGCGCGATCGTCATCGGACGTTCTCGGACTGTCGGTTTGCCGGCCGCACTCATGCTGATCGAACGGAACGCAACCGTCTCCATCGCGCATAGCCGCACACTCGAGATCGCGGCGGAAACAAAACGAGCCGACATCATCGTGGCCGCGGCCGGCGTGCCGGGCCTAGTTCGCGGAACCGCGATCAAGCCCGGCGCCATCGTTATAGACGTCGGCACGACGTGGGTCGAGGGGGCGGACGGCGGTCGGATGGTCGGCGATGTCGTGGCCGACGAAGCGGCGATAGTCGCCGGCGCGCTGACACCCGTGCCTGGCGGCGTCGGCCCTGTGACGACGGCGATAGTCCTGCGGACGGCCATCGAGTTGGCGGAGGCTAGTCGCGACGAGAATGCGGTTTAGGTACGGCAACCTGAGACTCGGGGTCGCATACACGGCCAAGAGAAGCGTAATAAGCTGGGAATGGCTGGGGACGCGTCCAGAATCCTACGCCATCCGCGCCACCAACGGCGCCTCGTTCCACAAGGATTCGAGGTCGTAGTATGCACGGTGCTCAGCGTCGAAAACGTGGATGATAAGGTCACCGAAGTCGACGAGCATCCAACCGGAGTGCGGCTCGCCATCGCGGGCGACCGGCTTCACACCGGCTTCATCGCGGATGGCGTCGATTACCGCTTCAGTCACCGCACGCATCTGCCGCTCGTTGTCGGCCGTCCCGATAACGAAGAACTCCGTCAGGAGCGACACCGGCCGGATGTCCAATATGACCAATTCGGTGGCCTGTTTGTCGCCCATCGCTCCAAAGGCGATACGAGCTAGCGTTTGCGAGTCCAGAAGCGCCTCCTAGGCGTGGCCGTGGGCGGCTCTGTTGAGTTGGAGTATGGCCCAACCGGGGCGGCGGATTATAGGAGCCGGTTTCTTCCGTTACAAGGCCTCGGCCAATATTCGGCGCACCGGCGGCGATCTGGCGGCGCTTTATCAGCGCAGCGTTTGATCAAATCGGGTCGCGTGTCACCGGCAACGACATGCAGCGGCACCCGCCGCCGCCGCGGCTAGTCTCCGCGCCCGACATGGCGACCGCGCAACGAGCGTAGACCATGGGGTCGACTCGGCCCGCGATCACGTCATCCGCCGTCACGACCTCAAAGCCGTGGCCTGAAAGCGCGTCGAAAGTTGCCTCGTTGCGGCCGTAGCCGATCACCTTGCCGGGCGCGAAGGCCAAGAAGTTCGCCCCGCTGGCCCATTGCTCGCGATCCTGGCGGATCGGATCTTCCCCACCGCAAGGGATCGGCGTCAACTCCATTCCGCGAGTTGCTAGCGCCGTTAGCAGGTCCGGCTCGTCGCGGATCGACACAACGCCATGCGGTCCAAGGGCGATGTGATAGGCCCGACAACGATCTCGGCCGGTCATCAGTGGCGCGTAGACGACACATGTATTCACGTCGATTAACGTAAAGATCATGTCGAGATGGATCGTGGCCCGCGTTTTGGGCACATCGACGACGATCACGTCGCGCACCAATCCCTGGTCCGACAAACCGACCAAGAGTTCGTCGATAGCAGCGACAGAGGTCCGGTCGCTGCTGCCGATCACAAGTAGGTCATCCCGAGCGACCAGGAGATCGCCCCCTTCAAGCGTCACCGGCGGTGTTTGCCCATGCGGCGCCAGAGTTCCGTCGAAGAGAATTCCGTCTCCTTGAAGCTTCGGATGATGTAGAAAGAGCGCCCTGACGATCAGGCTCTCGGCTGATCTCACCCGACTCGCCATCGCACCGACGATCGCACTTCCTCCGACACAACTTGCTATATCCCGCGTGAAAAAGGCGTTGGGCAGTGGGGGCAGCGCGTAGCGGCTCGGACTCCGATGCCTCGCCAGCGTGTTCGAGCGAACAAGCGTGCCCTCGATGAGCCGGCAGGCTAGATCGCCCGCCGACAGCGAGACCAAGTCGTCAGCCAGTTCCTCCGCATCGTGAAGCGCGCAAACGCCGCGCGCCAGGGCAATGCGGACATCGTCGTCGACCAAGACGTCGGTCAGAAGTACTGTGATATCACAAACGTCCGCGACCTGCCGCAACACCCCGGTCATCTGCCGATGCTCGCGCAGCGCCGGCTGTAGGAACAGAATGTCGTCGTAAAGCATTTCGGCCGCCGTGGCCGGTGTCACGTTCTCGATCTCCTGACCGGGCTCGTGCACGATAACGCGCCGAAGGCGGCCGATCTCACTGCCGATGGAGATCCGTTCCGTCACAACGATGTCCTTCGAGTTCGGCCGTCGGCGGAAGGGGGCGGAGGATAGGGTCGGTGGATGGGGGCCGTGGAAGGGGGCCGTAGATGGGATAGACCGCGCGCATGGAGCGCACACAACAACGTCTGAACCGCCACGCGCTCTACGCTGCTTCTGACTCGATCAAGCGCAGTCTCGTCATGAGCCATCGTTATTGCGTGTGGTTCGAACGGGACCCTGCCCGCATCGGGGTAGCTCATTCGACCACGATCTCGATGCGCTCGCCGTCGTCATCGTCGTAGACGTCGATGATGCGGCCGCGCTGGCCTGAGCGGATTGCCTCCATCACTTCGCTCATATCTACCCCTTCAACATCGATATCCGGCACGAAGCTCGGAGCCAAGCGGGTTGCCACGCGGACCCCCCAATCGACAAGGCTCAACGGCAGGGCTAGGTCCACCTTGTACTTGCCGGTCGCACCGTCTGTTACGCGGACTCTGAACCACTTGGCCGCACCGTTGCGCGCCGGAGGCGCGCCGTTATCCTCGGCACCTGTCGAGGCTCCGCGCATCGCAGCGATCAATTTTGCACCCTCTTCGGCCGAAATCTTTCCCTGCTCGATCAGGCGCAGGATCGTCATGCGCTCATCATTGGTCGCCATTGTCGGTCTCCTTATACGTGCGGCTCGAGCGCCGAAAGAATTCGTTCGGCCTCGGCGGCTGTGATCGATCCGGCCTCGAGCATCCGCAGAACGGAACGGACTTCATCGCCCGTAGCGGTCGGGCGCGAGGATTGGCCCGAGCGAACGCGGGCAGATTCCCCATCCGGTCGACCGGCGCTCGGGCGCACTTTGATCGCCTTGCGAATTGAAACCGCCTTCCGAACCGAAGCCTCGCCGGCACGCCTGCCGACCCTGCCGACCTCGCGCTCCGCTCGATGCATCGCCCGCTTGATATGGCGCTCGGCGCGTTCCGTCGCACGCTCGCCGATGCGTTGCAGGCGGGCGGATAGGCGAGCGGCGTGCTCTTCGTTCAATCCGGCGCTTTGAAGGGCACCGGGTAGCGACGCAAGGGCCTCCGCCACCGAGGCGTTGATCTCGACCGCAAGGCCATCGAGACGGCCGGCCGCATCGCGGACCAGACGCGATACATCCTTTTCGACTTCGCTGACTCTAGCATCCCATTCGGGACCCATATCCCAGGCGGCGTGAGCAGCATCATGAGCACGACGGTGAGCATCAGAGTGGACGCGATCATGCGCGTGCGCGTGGTCATGCGGGTGGTCATGCGCGTGCGGGTGGTCATGCGCGTGCGCGTGGTTGTGAGCATGGTCATGCGGGTGGCCATGGTGGTTGTCCGGGTGCCCAGCATCGCGCTCGAAAGCTACCCGCGGCGGGCCATCGGTCGCCCCGACTATTCGAATCGAGCCGCCGGCCGTCAACTCGATCGGCGTTCCACCACCGCCGACGGAGCCCGCATAGTGCTGTACGCCTCCGACTACATCGACTTCGGGCAGGTCGATCCGCACGGTCCCACCCGCGGCGGCTCTGATATCCGCGGCGATGTCCTCCGGCACGATGCATTCGATCGATCCGCCGGCCGTCAGACGCAGCCCGCTGTCGGCCTCCAGCGAGCGATTAACCCGCGCACTGCCGCCGATGCTCGCCCCGACTGCGCCGTGGACATGCGCCAAGTCGAGTGATCCGCCGACCGTCGCGAGCCGGACGCTTCCGGCTACGCCGTCGACAATCCGCCGAACCTCCGATTGTCGAAGCACTCAGATCGCCCGCGATGCCGCGAACCTTGAGCCGCTCGCCGACGGTTTCGATCCTAGTCGTGCCGACGTTCTTCAACGACACTTCGCGACCCACAACCCCGATCACGACGTCCCCGGCCACGCCCTTGATGCGAAGCGCACCTTCGACCTCGCGGATGTTTAGTGACGCACTCCCAGGGATGCTGATATCACAGTCGACCGGCGAGTCGACCGTTACATCATTGCCGTCCCAACGGACGGTCGGAGCGTCGCCTGCGCCGGGCGCGGGTTCGATTTCGAATCCGAGCGCGTTGCGACCCCTGATCCGCACGGCACCTTCGATTCTGCCGATCGTCAGCCGGCGTACTACCTGGCCGGTCTTCGGCTCTTGGCCGTCATGCGCCGAAGTTTCGATCGCTTCGGTACCGCTCCCTGCCGAATCGAGACTGTCGCCGCCGGATTCCGCGCCATTCCGATCGTCGTTGCCGCCGTAAGCCTGCTCATCGTCGTTCATGGTCATTCTCCATTTCCACTCAAGCGCTTCAGCGCTTCGGTCGCATCGATGGATCCTTCCTCGAGCTCGGTCAGCACAATTCGCCGGAGCTCTGCATCCGCCACCGGCTCCTCGGCCGGCTCCTCGCCGCCCGGCTCGTAGCCAAGGGCGCGTATTACCTCGTGCAGCCGATTGCGCAGGGTCGGATAGGACAGGCCGAGCTCAACCTCCATCCGGGTGAACTTGCCCTCACAGCGCACGAAGGTTTCAACGAAACGAAGTTGCTCGCTTTTCAGGCCCGCCAGCGCTCCGACCGCAAATCGGCCCTCTATCGTGGTGTCGCACGCGCGGCACCATACACGGGTCACGATTGGCGTCTCACCGCAGATGGGACAGGTCTTCGGAAGATCGTTCATAGGCCATCCTCTAGAGGCGAAGTTCAAGGCGCACATCAATACCTCGGGTCGAATATATCGATCCGAGTCGGAATGTCAAGCGATCTTTTAGATTTTCGTAAGTCAGCTATCGATTTTCGTCAATCCAGTTTTTCGGGCCGCCTGTCTGCCCCCCAAATCTCGCCACTTAGGCGGACGCCGTCGGGGATGTGGCGATGGCCGACGTCGCCGGCCTCGATCCGCACGTCGCCCAGAATCACGACATCCCGGCCGAAGTAGACGTCACCCACGACCTGGAATCGATCACAGCGGGCCAGCGACGGCGCGCCGTAAGGAAAGCGAGCGCGCATGTCCTCGAAGCGTTCGTAGAAGTCCGGATCGAGCCTGATTTCGGGCGGTTTGTCCGAGTACGCTCGGCGAGCGGCGCTCTGCACCACGTGCGAAGCCGGGTCGAGATCGTAAACGTCCGACCACAGCACAAGCAGGTCCTCGCAGCGCTTCACGGGGGCGAAGCGATCTCGCGATACGCGTATGGCGCGCGCGCCGTCGATAAGCCCGATAGCCGAGCCCATCGCCGTCTCCAACTGCAAGACACGCGGCGAGTCCGGCAACGTGGGGTCGACCGGCTTTTCGTTGCGGATCAGAGGCAGGCCCAGCACGCCGTCGCGCTCTTCGAGCAGATCGCGAAGTACGGGTAGATGAAGCCAAAGGTTGTTGGTATTGAAGTAGCGGAAGCGTGCGATGTCCTGAAAGCTGTCGATCTCCTCCGGCGGGCACTGTGCCAGTTCGCGCAGAACCAGGCCGCCGTCATGCCGTCGCGCAAGATGCCCCCCTTTGCGATCCGCGGCTGTCCTGTCAGCTACCTCCATCAAGAACGGCAATCTCTCCTGTGCGAAGTAACCAAGGATTCCGATATCGAGAACCGCCCCAAGGTTGTCGACGTTGCTGACGAAGGCGTATTCGTAGCCGGCGTCGAGCAGAGCGTCGAGCATGCCGCTGGAAAGAAGCGCGGGATAGATGTCGCCGTGGCCGGGGGGACACCACGTCTTCTCAGGATCAGGCGGCCACTGGGCCGGCGTCAGGTCGGCGGCCCCTACCTTGGGCACTCGGTGTTGCACAAAGTCGAGGGGCACGTCCGATTCCAGATCCGGATATTGCGACAGCGCGGCTAGCGAGTCATCGCGGGTGGAGAAGCTGCTCATCAGGACTAGCGGCAAGCGTGCTCCGGATTTGCGGCGCATGTAGAGGACTTGACGTACCAGCAGGTCGAGAAACGTAAGCCCCTCTCGGACCGGGATCAGCGACTTTGGCCCGCGCATGCCCATGCTCGTGCCCAATCCGCCGTTGAGCGAAATGATGACGGTCGAATCGAGCGCCGCGCGACCAGAGTTCCCGTATGTGTCCAGACCGGCGGCGTCAGGCAGATCGTCGACAGGCAATGCGTGGGCAGTGGCAATGAATCCTGTCGCACCATCCACCAACTGTTGGAAGTAATGCTGGAACGAGTGAATGGCGATGGGCGGCTGTCCGTCGGCTGCCATCTTGGCCGCGAAAGGCGCGAAGGCGCGCGAAGGCGAAGTCAAATCGAGCTTCGGCGCGGCGATGATCGGCCCCACTTGGGACGGTGAGGCGGATGCCGGATTCGAGGACGGGTCGGGCGCCATCGGCGAATTCCAGGACTGAGTGGTCGATGAGGGACGAAGATCATAGCATTTGTTCAGGGCGCTCACGCGTGTGAGCCTCGTTCGGCCCGGCCGTTCCCGAGTGTCGCTCGATTCTGTTCGCTGCGAGATTCTGTCTGCCGAGATATTCTCTGTGCCGATATATTCTTTGTGCCGATATATTCTTTGTGCCGCGCCGTGGCCTATTGTATAAGATCGCCTCGCACCGGAACCCAGGAGGAGTAGACGATGCGGACAATATCAATTCGATCACGCTCGCTTTCGATCGGTCTCACGACGGCTCTCGTCGCGACGTTGGCCGCTTGTTCATTCGGCGCCGGGCCCGAAGGCTATCCGCCTCAGCCGACAGAAGTGCCGGCGGCGGCCCCGGAAGGCTATCCGGAACCTGTCGAAGGCGAGGCGACCGAGGAGCAAGAGCCAACCGAAGCCGCCGAAGAGGGCTTGGGCGGGCGCCGAATACTGGTTGGAACCGATGCCGAGTATCCGCCCTTCGAGTCGGTCGAGGACGGCGAGATCGTCGGCTTCGACCCGGATATGATGGGCTTGATCTGCCAACTCGCGGATTGCGTGCCCGAGTTTCAGTCCACGGCATGGGACGGCATCTTCTCAGCGCTGTCGGCAGGAGAATTCGACGTCCTGATGAGCGCGATCACGATCCTCCCCGAACGGGAGACGGACAGCGGTGCCACATTCACCGACCCGTACTTCTCGGTTGGCCAGGTCGTCCTCGTCCGCGCGGACGAAACGGATATAGCAAGCGCCGAAGACCTTGTCGACGCCGTCGTAGGCGTCCAGACCGGCACGACAGGTGATACCGCGGCCACCGAGGATGCGGGCGTGCTTGAGGCAAACATGCAGCGCTTCGACTCGAACGCGCTCGCGGTCCAGGCGCTTTTGAACGGCGACGTCGACGCCGTGGTCTGCGACAATCCGACGGCCGAGAACTACGTGACGGCCAATGCCGGCCAGCTCATGATCGCCGGCGAAGCCTTCACGGTCGAGGACTACGGCATCCTTGTCCCGAACGACTCCCCCGATGTGCTTGCGGCCCTCAACGCGGCGATCGCAAGGCTAAAGGCTGAAGGGACGATCGACACCCTGGCCGAAACGTGGCTGGGCGACGCTGATCCGGAGTAGGGCGACTCCGTCCGATGCTCGTGGTCTCGTCGGATCGAAAAACGGACTTTGAAGCTGGCGATGAAAAACGCGTGCTTGGGTTCGCCCTGATCGTCGAACTCTCCGCAGTGCGCAGGCGTGGGCCGTGACCAGCGAACTTCACAACGGCCCGCGCCTGCGCGGACCTCAGCCTCGGCCTAGGACCGAGCCACGCCACGTGCTAAGGCGCTTGCCGCCGTGGGCGGTAGTTTTGACGGCGCTCCTGGCTCTCGCGTTGACTCAAGTGGTCCTCGACCCGAGTTCGCGCGACACGCTCGAAGTAGTCCGCCGAGGCATCGTCACAACTGTCAGGGTCACTCTCTTGAGCTTCGCGCTCGCTCTGACGCTCGGCGTGATCGCCGGACTTGCGCGCGCGGGCCGGGGGGTGGGCCGCGAGATCGCGACGTTTTACATCGAGGTCGTGCGCGGCGTTCCGCTCCTCGTTCTCATCCTGTGGTTCGGCTTCGCCTTCGCACCGTGGTTTGCCCGCCAGCTCGGGGAATGGGGCCTTGTCTCGGGCTGTGAGCGGCCGTCGGATTGCCTGCCGATGGAAGCGCGGGGGGTCATCGGCCTCGCCGTCGGTTACGGCGCCTACATCGCCGAGGTCGTCCGCGCCGGCATCCAATCGGTAGACCGCGGCCAGCGCGAGGCGGCGAGTTCACTCGGCATGTCCAGCCGCCAGGCGATGCGGCACGTCATTTTGCCGCAGGCAATGCGCCTGGCACTTCCACCCCTGGGCAACGACTTCGTCGCGCTCCTCAAGGACAGCTCGCTGGTCAGCGTGCTGGCTGTCTCCGAGCTGACGCACGAGGCGCGGGTCTACGTCGCCCGAACGTTCAACGCCATGGAAGTCTGGAATCTCGTTGCGCTGACATACCTTCTTCTAACGCTGGCCGCGAGCGCCGGCGTGCGGTGGGTGGAGCGGCGGGCGACGTGGGTGGAGGAGTAGGCCCTCGCGGGGTAGCCGGCTGACCGCGCGACACCCTGTGATGGCACCACGTGGTGCCGTCGCCGATGCCAGGGGGTGAACCCCTTGGCTCGTTCATGACAAAGCCCCTCCCAGGGCTGATGACGGGTGACACTGCGCCGAGCCTCTTACTCTGCTAGTGCTACTCCAAGATCGGTCTTTGGAGTTTCCAACGACTCCACGTCCAAGGTCGGCCGGCCCATGGACGTCTTCCTCTCAACGACACACCCGCACGCGCGCCGCTATCTCAAGGTAGATCGCCGCGAGATCTTCGCCGTTCGGCGCACGATAGTACCTGTCGGGACTTCCGGCGGCCGCGCTGAGCAGATCGTCGGAGACGTCGCCGTCGGCTCCGAGCCCGATCGTGTAAATGGTCACGCCCGCATCACGAGCTTCGGCGGCCCTTGCGAGCACGGTGTCCTCCTGGCGGCCGTTCGGCGCGGGAGTCGGCACCCTGTTCGGAAGACCGTCGGTGAGCAGAACCAGCACGCGATGTCGAACCGGCGTTTCATCCTCGGCTTCCAGCGCAGGTTCTAGGGAACTGAGTCCGGCCTCAAATGCCAGGTCGAGGCGCGTGCCATGAGCACTGAGAAGCGCGATGCTTTCAAGGCCAAGCTGGGCCAGCGATCGACGCTCGCCTAGAGGCTGCTCAACCCACGCTGTGTCGTTGAAGCCGACGATCGCAACACGATCGAACGGACCGCGACCTCCTGGACGAAGGGCGAGTTCAGCCACAAAGCTGCGGGCGGCGTCGATTGAGGCATCGTCCTTAGTCCGTCCACCATCTACGATCGGACGCGCCATCGATGTCGACCGATCCAAGACAAGCGCGACGTCGACAGCGCGGTGGACGTCGCCGCAAGTTTGCGGACGCTGCACGATCGGGACATAGATCGGCCCCGGGCGAGCGGTTTTCGACGGCACGGGGGTTGGGGGAGGCAGTGTTGGCGTAAGACTTGGCGTGCCCGTCGGGGTCGCGGATGGCGAGGCAGTCCAGGTCGGTCTTGGTGCGCGGGTCGCCGTCGGATGTGGCGTTTGTGTAGAAATCGGCGTAGGGGAGGGCGATTCGGTCGGCGTCGGTGGAAGTGCGGTAGGCGTTTGGGTCGGACTCGGGCTCGCCGTCGAGGTCAGTGTCGGCGTCGAAGTAGATGTACCGGTCGACGTCGGGCTCGGCGAAGTGGACGGTGAGGGCAGGAGGTTCGGAGTAGGGGGCGGGCGATGCCAGCATAGGCGCTCGACATCCCCCAATCCGCCGGTCCGGCCGAAAGTGAACGGGCTTGCCAGCGTATGGATCGACTCGCGCCACAAAGTCTCACCGGTGTCGTTCTCAAGCCAAAGCGCGCCGCCGCCGTCGGGGACCAGCACTTGCGCCGCGCTGGCGACCGTCCGGTCCCTGACAAGCACGCGCGCGAGCCCACCCAGCACGATCTCGTCGAACTTGTCCGACGAGCCCGGTCCCGAGTCCCCTTCGAAGTGTTCCGGGAGAGGTTCGATGCGGTCGCCGAGTCCGGGCGAAAGCATCACGTCGCCCGCGCTGAGCCCTTCGAGCTCGAGCGGAGGGACGCCGGGGCCAAGCGAACTCGGCAGCACACGGCCGGGATCGTTGAACGTCATGTCGGCGAATCGATCGCGAAAACCAATGACCAGATCGCCGGTGTCCGATAGCTCGATGTCGGAGAGGATCGGCTGCGGATAGATGGCATCGAGTCCTTCGGGATCAATCGTGGCTGTACCGTCGCGCCAGCGGTTCCAGCGCGCGGGGACGGAGCGGACCAGGCGCCCACGGTCGGCGTCGAGCACGATAGTGGCGATCCTGCGCATATCTCCTCCGCCAAGGCGCGAACGATAGACGTAGGCCTCGAATGGTCCGGGCGACGCAGCGTCGAGATCGGACGTGCGCACGATTCCGTGATAAAGCCACGCTCCGTCGGTGTAGAGCCCGAAGGGTCGACCTTCAGCCGCCCAGCCTTCGGCCGCATCGGCCGTCGGAATAGTCGATTCCAATAGGCCGGATGGCACCTCATAGCGATAGATCCGGTGGTCGGCCAGATTCATTGCGAAGAGGCTGCTGCCATCCGGCGTGATATCGAGATCGCCGAGCCCTCGCAGCCCAACGAGGTCGCGGGCGCGGTTGTCCGGCCAGGGCACGGGGACATCGTGAGGATCGGATCCAACCCCCGTCACGACCGCCCACAGCCGCACTTCGTCGCTGACGAGATCGACCCGGTAAATGGCACCCGGTCCGCCGGCCACGTAAGGCGAGCCGCGCTTCAAGTAAGCGCCCACGTAGACCGCGGGCTCCGCGGCCGAGACGGCCAGCCCATACGCAGAGCCTATATCGCCGTGCTTGGCCAGGACGTAATGCTCGCGGATCGATTCGGTGTAGCGGAATGCGATCAGCGCTGGTGCTTCGTCCAGGCCGATCAGACCGGCGGCGCGGACCTCCGGCCGGTTGAGGCGCGTGGTGACGAAAAACGGGTTTTCCGTCGCGCATTCGTCGGCGAAGCGGTCGATGGGGGCGTAGGGAGCGGCGAGCGGGGCGGCGGGTGAGGCGGGCAGGTTGCCAGGCGGGGCGGCGAGCGGGGCGGCGGGTGGGAAGCGCGGGGCGGCGGGTGGGAAGCGCGGGGCCGCAAGCGGAACATCTGGCCCGACGCCGAGTGCGGCGGCGAATGACGGAGCGGTGCCAGTTGGTCCGCCGGTGTCGCCGGTGTTCGCGCATATGCAGATCGCGGAGGCGCAAACCAGTGCGCTCACGCCTCGCGACCGTCCACCGCGCGACTTTGTACTCCCCTGCATCGACGACATGGTAGATCTCTGAGAGCGTTTCTAGATCCTAAGTACAAGCACACAGATCCTGCGGGGTTCGGGCGCCGCTGCCGAATATTGAAAGTCGGCCATTTGCCGTGGTTCCGAGGTCGTCATACATTGTTCGTAACGGACCGGCCAAGCGAGATCTAATCACGTTACACTCAACGAGACTTAGCGACGAACCCGAGTTGGCAAGGCCTGGATACTGGTGACCTGCGCCGTGGATCTCCTGACGATTCTAGGCAAGCCCGCCGTGGTCGAGTACGAGCCCGACTCCGACCTCCGCGACACGGAGCAGGTGCCGCTTCTGGAGGAGACCGTGGGGCTGATTGGAGGGATTTTGGCGTGGACAGCCGGGTTAGAACCTTGCAATTAGCGGAACGATATTCCATGATTGCAACCATGCGCCAACGACGTCTATCCCCAGTCCTAGAACAACGCATCGCGGAAGTACCTGCCGTTGTGCTCCTCGGCCCACGCCAGGCGGGCAAGACCACCCTGGCACTAGCCGTAGGTGCCGAGCGCGGCGCACTCTACCTGGACCTGGAGTCGGAGCAGGACCGCGCCAAGCTGGTCGAGCCTGAGTTGTATTTGGCCGACCACCTGGACCGGCTCGTGATTCTGGATGAAATCCACCGGGCGCCGGGACTCTTCCCAGTGTTGCGTGGGCTTATCGATCGGGCACGGCGCGACGGCAAGCGCGACGGCCTTTATTTGCTCCTCGGCTCGGCGTCACTCGACCTGCTCCGGCAGTCGGGAGAAACCCTCGCTGGTCGGGTGAGCTACCTGGAACTCCATCCGTTCGACATTTTGGAAACCGGTGCAGCAGCAAACGACCTCGACCGGCTCTGGTTGCGAGGCGGCTTCCCGGAGAGTTTCTTGGCGCCGAGTGACGCGCGGAGCCTGCGGTGGCGTCAGGATTTCATCCGTTCATACCTTGAACGCGATATCCCCCAATTCGGGCCGCGTATCGCCGCAGAACGACTGCGGCGCTTCTGGACCATGCTGGCCCACCATCAGGGCGGATTGCTCAACGTCGCGCAACTTGCCCGCAATCTAGGGGTGGACGCAAAGACCGCGGCTGCCTACATCGAGCTCCTTGCTGACTTGCTCCTGGTGCGCCGGCTGCCCTCGTGGCACGCCAACATGGGCAAACGGCTGGTCAAGTCGCCGAAGGTCTATGTGCGCGACAGCGGCTTGGTGCATGCGCTTCTGGGCATTGGGGGCAAGGAGGCTCTGGTCTCCCATCCAGTGGTGGGAGCAAGTTGGGAGGGCTTAGTCGTGGAGCAGCTCCTGACCGTGGCGCCCGAGGGCGTAGTTGGCTATTTCTACCGCACTGTCGGAGGGGCCGAGATCGATCTAGTCCTGAGCTTCCCCAGCGGCTGCCTTTGGGCAATCGAAGCTAAGCGAAGCCTGACGCCGCACCCAAAGAAGGGCTTCCACAGCGCCTGTGCGGACTTAGAGCCTGAGCGCCGTTTCGTGGTCTATCCAGGTGATGAGACGTATCTTGTGGGCGACAACATTCAGGCAATCCCCCTGCCGGAGCTGGCCCGAATTCTTTCGGAGGCAGGCCATTGACTTGTTCAAAGCCGCCTTCAACATGGCCAG
This sequence comes from Anaerolineae bacterium, assembly GCA_038913135.1. Taxonomy (GTDB): domain Bacteria; phylum Chloroflexota; class Anaerolineae; order Epilineales; family Epilineaceae; genus JBCLES01. Next base: position 25,387 of record JBCLES010000002.1, on the reverse strand, counting down.
ATTCTCCGCCATACCCTGCTCTGGAGATGGCAAGGAGCCGACTCCCGTCCCTGTTATAGGATGGCTTATGCATGGAAACGACGACACCGAGCTGTACAAACAATTCACGGAGAACGATTCGTTCCGGCGGTGGATGACGGACACCGTCTTCAAGCTCACGTATCAGCCTACCGGCCTGGAGCCCTGACAAATGCTCCCTCCAATCATCGACGAAGTCGACCTACCTCCAGATCGAGTACCGCTGACCCTCGGACGCGCCATTATCGGCGGTGTGATTCTGGCCATCGTGCTCGCGCTCCTCACGTGGTCCCTTCGAGGGGGCGGTGCGCCATTTCACACTACGCTCGAAGTTGTGGCTACGGTGATCGCATTCGGAATCGCGGTGCTGGCATTCGTCCGCTACCTCAGCCGGCGGCGACTCATGTTTCTCTTGGTGGCGACGGGCTTCATCGGCACTGGAATGCTTGACGGATTCCACGCGCTCATTTCTTCGGAGGCATATCGCGCCGGTGAACAATCGCTGCCCGACAATCTCGTTTCGTGGAGCTGGATCATTCCGCGGATAGTTCTCGGCGTCACGTTATGGGCAGGGGTGTCGAATCGATGGCTCAGCGAAAATGCAAGGAGCCAGAAGGATCGGATACGCCAAGAGAGTCTGACCTATATCTCGGTCAGCGCGCTCGTCCTTCTCGCCCTCGTGGCATATGCCTTCGTCCCGCTGCCGAATCCGCCTATCACATTGCCCGGGCTGGGCGAAATCGTGGCCATCGAACTCATCGCGGCGATTCCATTCGGAATGGCGCTGTGGACTCTATGGCGCGGCGGCCTGTGGCACGACCAAGCCTTCGAGCGTTGGCTGATGCTCGCATTGGTGCTCTCGATGCTGGGTCAAATTTTCATCACCCCCTTCTCTCACGAACTGAACGACGGCGCATTCGTCCTGGCGCACCTAGTCAAGGTGACCAGCTTCGGTGCGGTATTCATCGGTTTGGCCGCCTCCATGGCCGAGATACATCGCGGGGCAGACGACGCAGCGCGACGACTCGATCTCGCGCTGCGCGAGCAGGCTAAGGCCGAGCGTCAGATCCGCCTCTTTCAGGACGTGGTGCGCAACATGCAGGTCGGATTGACGGTATGGCGACTAGAAGAGCCCGCCGATGTCGGCTCGTTCCGCCTGATGGCGACCAATCCGGCCGCTTCGGAGATCACGGGCGTTGGGATCGATGACCGAGTGGGGCAAACATTGGCCGAGAGTTTCCCCGAGACGCTGGAGACCGACCTACCGCAAATCTATCGTCAGGTGATCGAAACCGGCGAACCGATCCACCTTCAGAACGTCGCTGATCCGATGAGTGCCGTCCCAGGAGTGCTGGATGTCCGGGTGTTCGCGCTTCCGGACAGCTCGATCGGCATAACCTTCGAAAATGTCGCGGATCGGGTTCATGCCGAGGCCGCGTCGCGAACGTCTGCAGAGCGGCTCGCGGCGAGCAATCGAGATCTTGAGAGTTTCGCATACGTCGCTTCCCACGATCTCCAGGAGCCGCTACGCAAGATCATCGCCTTCGGGGATCGACTGCAGGTCGAATACGATCGCGCGCTGGACGAGCGCGGCCACGACTATCTTTCCCGCATGAAGTACGCCGCGACGCGAATGCAGACACTGATCGGCGACCTGCTCATGCTTTCCAGAGTCGCTACAGGGGTCGAGTCGTTCACTTCGATCGACCTTAACGAAGTTGTTGCCGAGGTTGCATCCGACCTCGAGGCCAGAACACTTGAGGTCGGTGGTCGAATCGACGTGCAACCACTTCCGATCGTCCAGGCCAATCGCACCCAGATGCGTCAACTGTTCCAGAACCTGATGATCAATGCCTTGAAGTTCCACCGCGAAGGCGTTCCGCCGGTTGTAGGGATCCGCGCGAGCTTGCCCGTCGCGGGCACGGGGGACGAGCTTGCGACTATCATCGTCGAGGACAACGGCCTCGGCTTCGACATGCAGCATCTCGAAAAGATCTTCCAGCCCTTCGAACGGCTCCACTCCAGGCAGCGAATCGAAGGCTCCGGCATCGGCTTGAGCATCTGTAGAAGCATTGTCGAACGTCATGGTGGTACTCTTACCGCAGTCAGCGTTTCAGGCGAGGGCTCGACGTTCCGTATCTCCCTTCCGACTCGCCAGGCTACGGGGGACCTAAGCCAATGATCCATCATCAACAGCCCGCCATCTCAATTCTCATCCTTGACGACGACGAAGACGACGTCGTCCTAACGCGGGCATTGCTCGCGGAGATCGACGGGGCTCAATTCCATACCGATTGGATCTTCGACGACGAATCCGCGCTGGATGCGATCCTCGAGGGCAAACACGATCTCTATCTTGTCGACTATCGCTTCGGCACAGGCGACGGGCTGGAGTTGATCGGAGTCGCGGTCCGGCGCGGCTGCAAGGCCCCACTCATCCTGATGACCGGTCAGGGCGATCGGAGCATCGACATTCGCGCGATGACGGCCGGCGCCACGGACTACTTGATCAAAGCCGAGCTGACAGCCGCGCTAATCGACCGCTCAATCCGCTATGCGCTCGAGCGCAAGCGTGTCGAATCCGAGCTGGCAGAGATGCGCTTGCGGATCGCGGACAGCGCCGAGGCCGAAAGATCCCACTTGGCGCTCGAGCTGCATGACGGGCCGCTCCAAGAGCTGATCGGAGCGCGACTGCAGCTCGGCACGGCGGCGCGCCAATTTAGTGATGACAAAAGCGAGGAGATCGCCGAGGTCGTAGGAATGATCGTCAACGTGATCGACGAACTCCGAGAGATCTGTGGCTTCTTGCGGCCGCCGGCACTCGCGCCATTCGGCCTCCAGAGCGCCATTCACTCCCACGCCAAGAAATTCGCGACCTCCCACCCAGAGATCAAGCTGATATTGGACGTGACGGACGACGGCCTTACACTGCCCGAGACCGCTCGGTTCGCGCTATTCCGCGTTTACCAGCACGCACTTTCGAACGTGGTTCGCCACGCCGCCGCAACAGAAGTCAGGGTTGAGTTCGCACTGGACGACAAAACAGTCCGCCTCGAGATCTCAGACAACGGCGCAGGCTTCGAAATGCCTAAACACCCTGTCCTACTCGCCCGACAGGGCCACTTCGGTCTGCTCGGTGCCTTCGAACGCGCCGACTCGATCGGCGGCCGTATAGAGATTCTGTCGACGGATGACTCAGGGACGACGCTGCGACTTATCGCGCCGCGCCCTCGCATAGAAGCGAGCAGCGACCGGTCGATCCCCGATTTGGGAGTAGTGGGAAGCGATGTCTGAAATTAGGGTCGTGCTAACCGACGATCATCCCATAGTCAGATCCGGCGTCCGCCGAATTCTGGACGAGGCAGAAGATATCAATGTCGTGGGCGAAGCTGCCGACGGTGTCGAGGCTCTAGAGTTGGTCGAATCGCTGCGCCCTGACGTTCTCCTGCTCGACATGGAGATGCCTCGCATGGGCGGCATCGAGGTCGCTCGGCGTTTGGCGGAGCGCGGCGACGCAGTGATCGTTCTCGCTCTGAGTTCGTACGACGATGAGCAATACATCAAGGAACTGCTTACGAACGGCGCCGCGGGATATATCACAAAGGAAGAGGCGCTCGACAGCATTGTCGACGCGGTACGAGGTGTCGCGAAGGGCGAGCGTGGTTGGCTGAGCAGGCGCGCGATGGCCCGGTTGGCGGCGGTGACTACATCGGAATGGGCTGGACCGCGCAAGTCGCTGACCGATAGAGAGTCCGAAGTCCTCCATCTCGTCGCGAAGGGATGGTCGAACGATCGGATTGCGGAAGGACTCGTGATCACCGAGCGGACAGTTCGGTTCCATCTCTCAAACATCTATGCAAAGCTCGACAAGGCTAATCGCTCCGAGACCATTGCTTGGGCTATGCGCAACGGCTTCGACTGAGCGGCAGATCTTGTAACAAAACCCTCTAAACGAGGGGCCACGCGCGAGCAAACGGGCTGTCTAGTCAGACAGGGCGATGCTGGCTAGCGTCGCAGTCGCTATCCTGTCCTGCGCTCCGTTCCCAACGCTCTCCTAGCAGCGTACGCTTTTGTCGGATGTTCCGCCCGGGTCGACTCGATCGATCGGCGAGTTCGCCGGCTTTGCCTTAGGGCTGGGTTCATCTACACCCAAGAGGAGCAAGAACATGGGCATTCTAACGTGGATCGTCGTCGGCCTGATCGCAGGCTGGCTGGCCGGGCAGGTGATGAGCGGTTCCGGATACGGCGTGATCGGCGACATCTTGATCGGTATTGCAGGCGCGCTCGTCGGAGGATTTCTAGCCACCGCGTTGTTCGGGGTTGGTAGTCCAATCGACGGCTTCAATCTCTCCACGGTGTTCGTAGCCTTTATCGGGGCCGTGATCCTCATTTTCGCGGTCCGAGCTCTACCTGGTCGCGCCTCGGTGTGACCTGTTGGCGGGCGCCGACCAGCTGGTTCGGTCGCGTCGCAATTAGCAGCATTCCCCCCATTGCGCGACGATGGCCCCGAAATTATCGGGGCCATCGTCGCGCCTATCTACTTCTAAAGTCACCGGCCGAGCATGACGGCCGTCGCAAGTAGTGGGTCTGGGTCCTTTGGCTATTGCTCCGCCACGCTGAAACCGTCAGGTTCGACCACCCAGACATCCGCGCGGGACAATTATGGATACCTGGCTTCATGCCAAACGGCAGCTACAATGGCGCGCTCTGTTCCGCGCTCTGTTCCTCGCTCCTATGCCGGTCAAGATAGCCGCTTACAATCCCGCGAACTCTCGCCAGAGCACTCCCCAGCACACTCCCCAGCACACTCCCCAGCACACTCCCACGAAGGCCGTCATGGCACACGAATTTATTTACAGCATGCAAGGTTTGCGCAAGCTCGCGACTGATGGCACTCCCATCCTCGACGGGATCTGGCTGTCGTATTATCCGGGCGCCAAGATCGGGGTGATCGGCCCGAACGGCGCGGGCAAGTCCACGCTGCTCAAGATAATGGCCGGCATCGAAGAGATCACCGATGGCGAAACCTGGATCGACCCGAGCGCACGCGTAGGCTTTCTGGAGCAGGAGCCGCAGCTCGATCCTACATTGAACGTCGATGGCAACATCGCGCTTGCGATGGGCAAGACCACCGAGCTCTTGAACCGCTTCGAAGAGGTCAGTCTCCGCTTCGGCGAGGATTTATCCGCCGACGAGATGGAGGCCTTGATCGAGGAACAGGCCGCTCTCCAGGAAAAGATCGACGCCGTCGACGGCTGGGACGTTCAGCGCAAGCTCGAGATCGCCAAGGATGCGCTGCGAGTGCCGCCCGGCGATGCGGACGTTTCGACGCTCTCCGGCGGTGAGGCGCGGAGAGTTGCGCTCTGCCGCCTCCTGCTGGAGAAACCCGATCTGCTCCTGCTCGACGAACCCACTAACCATTTGGACGCCGAATCTGTCGCGTGGCTGGAACGGACGCTGCGCGAATACGCCGGCACCGTGATCATCGTCACACACGATCGCTATTTCCTCGACAATGTGACCGAATGGATCCTTGAGCTCGAGAACGGCAAGGGGATACCCTTTCACGGCAACTATTCCGCGTGGCTCGAACAGAAGCTTGCGCTTCTGGCCGACGATAGCGGCAGACGGGCGTCAGAGCGGGCTCGCGCGCTTAGCGAGGAGCTGGCCTGGTCGCGGCTATCGCACGGCGATCGAAACGAACGCGCACAACGCCGGCTCGAGCGCTACGAGGACTTGCTCAGCAACTCAGGCAAACGCCGAACGGAGATCATCATCCCGCCGGGTCCGCGCCTGGGCGATATCGTCGTGCGGGCGGAAGGAGTCACTAAGGCGTTCGGAGATAAATTGCTCTTCGAAGACCTAAGCTTCGACCTTCCCCCGGCCGGCATCGTCGGCGTGATCGGCCCGAACGGCGCTGGGAAGACGACCCTATTCAGACTGATCTTGGACGAAGAAGAGCCTGATGCAGGCGAGTTGACCGTCGGCCAGACAGCTGTGATCAGCAGTATCGAACAGGTGCGCGAAGGGCTGGATCCGGACCTGAGCGTGTGGCAAAGCATTTCGGGCGGTCGCGAGGAGCTGACGCTTGGCAATCAGACGGTCAACTCGCGGGCGTATGTCGCGGCGTTCGGATTTCGGGGGGCGTCGCAACAGCAAGCGGTCGGTACGCTTTCCGGTGGAGAGCGCAATCGGGTCTATATGGCGATGATGCTCCAGACCGGCGGCAACCTTCTGCTTCTGGATGAGCCGTCCAACGATCTCGACGTGGGCACCTTGCGCGCTCTCGAGGACGCCCTCGAGAACTTTGCCGGCTGCGCGCTAGTGATCAGTCACGATCGTTGGTTCCTTGATCGAATCGCTACCCACATCCTGGCCTTCGAAGGCAATTCCGAAGTCATCTGGTTCGCTGGAAACTATGAGGCGTACGAGCGCGATCGGAAGGCCCGCATCGGCGTCGATGCCGATCGGCCGCACCGCCTTAAGTACAAGCCGCTGACCCGCGGCCAGTGAGAAAGCTAGAGCTTGAGTTTCGTCTTTATGCGTCCGCAGCAAACTCAGGCGTCGGGCGTCGCGAGGTCTACCTGAATCCGCTCGATAAGTTCTTGAAGTCGCTCGAGCGCGCCGACCGTTCCGTCCCTTAGATCTGTCTCGACCACTTCGAGATCGGCATCGATAGTCTTCCACCGTTCGGCCATTTCGCCCTCAGCTTCGGCGAAATTGGTGCGCATATCCGCCCTGAGCTCCGCGACCTCGTCGGCCGCCTCTTCAGCGGCGTATTCGGCATCGGTTCTCAGACGCTCATTGATCAACTGAAGCCTGCGGGCGATCGCCTCGCCGAATGCGTCGGCCTTCATCGCGAACTCATCGACCGCCTCACCCGCTGCGTCCGCTGCGTCCGACGCGGCTGTATTGACGGCTACGGCCGCGGTATCTACGGCCACGGCCGCGTCTTCGGCTGCGCCGCTTGCGGCGTCACCCGCACTTTCCACCGCCTGGTCAGCATCTCTTTGCGTTTGGGCCGAGCATCCGCTCAACGCGAGGGCGGAACATACTAGAAGGGCCGTCCAAGGCCATGCGGGGTGTTGGATCAGGGACTGCGTCTGGATTCGCATTGTGTGATTCTCTCCCATTTCGTCGTAGTTCTGCACGTGACATCCGTTGCCTGACTATGCCTTCACATTCGCGAATCTTCGCGAAGGCACGGCCCTGAGCAAGTGTCGTTGATCGACGTCGCAGACGGACCGGGAAGGTCGACAGACTCGACCTGTCTGTTTCGAGGTGATGTGCCCTGGCGAGTGCGACAGGTCAACCGGCATTACCTGTTCTGAGCCATTCGATCACATCCCCGGCCGAATAACGCCAGTCGCGTCCGGCAAGAAATTCAGGTAATCGAATGAGCGCATCCCCGCCCGTCACGATCGGAGCCTCGGTAAAGCCGTCACGCCGCGAATTGGGGAAACCCGCTGTTGCGCACAAAGCGTTGCAAAGGCAGACGCGGTTTTCCGTCTCCTCGAGCGACCCACCCTTATTGACGTAGTCGTCGACCGGTTCCGAGCTGCATCTATAACCCAGCTTGCCATCGGCAGCGCGATAGGCTGTGCGCAAGTAACCAAGATCGCACACCCTTGGGCGAGCCGCGTAGACATCCGGTCGAGCGAGCGTGGACTCGAGGCCGACCACCTTGAACGGATAGCCGGTCGGAGACGCCGCTACGCTGGTCGCCACCGCAACGTCCCCATCGAGCGCGATCTTGATCACACGTTCCCTGAGTTCGGGCTCCATCCCGGACTGCTGACACAGAGCGAAAAGGGTGCCGACCTGGATCCCGGCGGCACCCGCTTCCAGCGCGTCACGCATGCCGTCAGGCGAGCCGTAACCGCCGGCGAGCCAGAAAGGCTGTTCCAGCTCAGCCATTTCGGAAAGGTCCACCGCGTCTCGAGGGCCGTAGATCGGCTCGCCGTTATCGTCGATCGTCATCTTGCCACGCGGCGGAGCATTGTGACCGCCGGCGGACGGCATTTCGACGATAAAGCCATCCGTTTGACCGGAAGCACGCTTGATCATCGTGCGGGCCAGCAGGACGGAAGCGACGATCGCTATGAAACGCGGCCGGTAAAGTGGCCCAAGAGCCGCCGGCACGCCCGGGAACAGCGATTCAGGATCGAACGCGATGCGATGCTCCTCTCCGGCCGCAGCGCCATCCACTTCGATCCGATAATCTACCGGTTTGTGCGTCGCAAGCGCATCTAGAATCCCTGGGAATTGAAGCGGCATGCCCGCGCCTACGATCACAACATCCACCCCCGCCAGCATGGCGCCGTAAAGGGTGGATAGGTGCGGCAGCTGAATCTTCTCGAGGACATTGATGCCTACCAGGCCATCATGGCCCTCTTTGGCAAGCCAGACCTCGACGAACGCCGAAGCCGCGGTCAGCGGTTCAAGTCCTCGCGGTGGCGTGATCGACCACATCGAAGGATGTCTGTAGGGCTGACCGTCAGGAATGCCGCCTTCGACAAAGTAACGGTCCATGACCCAATCAGCTGTTGGACGATGGGGAAAGTGCTCGAGCGCGCGCCTGACATGGCCGCCTGAGTCGCCGTCCTGAAGCCGTCGCGTCACGATCAGGGCGATGCCGGTGCCGGAAACTACGCCCATTTCACCCGTGTGGCAAACGGTCCGTGCCAGCCTCCAATCCGAGATCGCGACCCCCATTCCGCCCTGAATGATCCGTGGTGGCCACGCGGCGTCCATGGTCATTTGTACCTCCCCGCGAAAAATGCGCGACCAACGTGGACGCGCTGCTTTAGACTAGCGTATGTTGGGCCGGATCCCGTGCGCAGAATCCTGACCGTAGGCGAGGCGAAATCGCGTAGATCACCGATGGTCGAACTGGCTCCGCAGGTCGATCCGCGGCCTTCACTGCTTCGCGATCTCGCGAACATGCAATTCGATCGTCGAAAGTCGGATTTCGTCGCCTGCGCCGATAGAAGCCTGGCCGACTATAAGCTTACCGTTCAACCACGTCGGACTGTTCCGGCTGACATGGCGCAGGATTGGCCCGCCTGGGCCGCACAATACCTCGGCATGACGGCGCGAAACGCTGAGATCGTCGAACACCACGTCCGATTCCGGGTCCCGACCAAGCCTCAGCGCGCCGACCTCCGGCAGATTGATCTGACGCGTTTCCTCACCTTCGATCCACTCGAGCGTCAAAATGCGCCCTTGGAAGTCCGACATTCGCTTACTCCGATCCGTCTGACGATCGCCGCCTTGCCGCCACAGTTCACGGCCGCGCGGAGCGTAGCATCCGCAAGCCTCGCCCGCAATAAGGGCGACACGCTCGCCAAGCGATGCACTTCTGCGGTACATGCTCCGGACGAATCTCGAGCGGGGTTATAATCGATGGCGACGCAACTCGAGCGTCGCAGGCGGAGCGTGTGTTGATCAAGCAACGAAGGTTTCGAGCAGTCCTGTTCGACCTCGACGATACTCTCATTTCATGGGAGCACGCCGATGAGGGCTGGGAGCTCTTCAAGCGATCGCGCGCCGCCGGCTTACGCGCCTATCTGCAAGTCGAAGGGCACTCCGTGCCAGACCTTTCGGAGTTCAATGGGATAGTCGAGCAGGTGATCGCGGAGCTGTGGACAGAGGTCAAAGCGGACTTTAGCGCCGCAAGGATCGACGAAGGATTGATGCGCATCGCCGAGATGATCGGTGTAACACGGTCGGCGCTCAGAGCAGATGAGCTTCTTCGTGCTTACGGTTGGGGCCCCATCCCAGCAACGCGACCGCACGAAGATGCGCAACGCACCCTCCAGTCGCTGGACAGCCAAGGTTATCGACTAGGGCTCGTGACCAACGCGATGCAGCCGATGTGGATGCGCGACATCGAACTTGAGTGGCATGGTCTGATCAGCCACTTTCCGATCCGGCTCAGCTCCTACGATGCCGGGCACATGAAGCCTCACCCGAGCATCTTCTTGCAAGCATTGGCCGGTCTCGGCGTCGATGCTGAGCAGGCGGTGTTCGTGGGCGATCGACCGGCCAATGACATCGCGGGGGCGAATGCCGTTGGGATGGTCAGCGTCTTGATGCGCCCCGGCTATCTTGAAGGGCGGCACGACCTCGATGCGCTGCCGCCGGAGCAAGTGCCGGATCACATTATCAGCCACCTCGGCGAGATGCTAAGCCTCATGCAGCGTTTGGAGTCGGCTGAGTCTGCGATGTCGATCCCGTCTCCCACGAGGCACATGATCGAACAACCGATGGAGAGCGGCGATGGGTGAGAGTCGGAGCAACGGAAGGGCCGCCGCGGTCAATCCGGCGCTCCGAATCGCATGTCTCGGCGGCGGGCCGGGAGGACTCTACGCCGCGATTCTGATGAAAAAGCTCGATCCGCGCCACGAGATCACGGTCTATGAGCGCAACGCCCCTGGAGTGACATTCGGCTGGGGAGTCGTCTTCTCTGCCGAAACTCTAGGCAATCTCGCCGAAGCGGATCCGGAATCGTATGCTCGGATTGAATCCGAGTTCAAATATTGGGACGATATCGACGCCTATGTGGCCGATACAGTGGTCAACAGTACCGGGCACGGCTTCTGCGGCTTCGCCCGCGGCACGTTGCTGCAGATATTGGAGGCACGCTGCCGTGAGCTCGGGGTGGAGTTACGCTTCGAACACGAGATCGCGGATGAATCCGAAATAGGCGACGTTGACCTCATCATCGCCGCGGACGGCGCTAACAGCGCGGTGCGCAAGCGGCTCGCGGATCACTTCAAGCCGGAGATCGACGGTCGGGACAATCGATTCACTTGGCTGGGAACCACGCGGCCAATGGACAGTTTCGTGTTTATCTTCCGACAGACCGAGTTCGGACTGTTCATGGCACACGCCTATCCATACGAAGACGGACTAGGCACATTCATCGTCGAGTGTTCGGCTGAAACTTGGCGCGCCGCGGGCTTGCACACGGCTACCGAATCCGAGACTGTCGAGATCTGCGGGCGCATCTTTGCCAACTGGCTCGACGCTCATCCTCTTATGTCAAATCGCTCGATCTGGCGCGACTTCTCCACCGTACGCTGCGCGACGTGGCATCACGACAACCTCGTGATCATCGGCGATGCAGCGCATACCGCGCACTTTTCGGTCGGCTCGGGCACCAAGCTCGCGATGGAGGACGCGATCGAGCTTGCGGAGGCGTTTCGCACGGTTGGAACAGACGACGTACCGGCGGCGCTGGAAGCCTACGAGACGGCCCGCTGGGTAGAGGTCGCCAAGGTCCAGAAGGCGGCCCAGACCAGCCTGGAGTGGTTCGAGAGCGTGGAACGCTATCTCGATCAAGATCCGATCCTGTTCACGTTCAACCTCTTGACGCGCTCGAAGCGTATAACGTACGACAACTTAGCGCTGCGCGACCCTGCCTTCATCGCGCGCGTCCGCGAAGCCTATGCCGATCATGTCGGCATGCCGCGCTCGACGGACGAATCAGCCCCGCCCCCGATCTTCGCCCCCTTCGAGATGGCCGGCCTGTCGCTAGTCAATCGCATAGTCGTATCGCCGATGTGCCAGTATGTCGCCCGCGATGGTGTACCGGACGACTGGCACCTGGTACATCTCGGCAGCCGGGCCGTCGGCGGCGCGGGGCTCGTGTTCACCGAGATGACCGACGTATCGCCGGAAGCACGGATCACACCGGGCTGCACCGGAATCTGGAATGACGAGCAGGCGGCGGCCTGGAGGCGGATCGTCGAATTCGTACACGCCCATTCGAAGGCCAAGATCGCCATGCAGCTGGGACACGCCGGCCGGAAAGGGGCGACGTGCGTGCCGTGGGAAGGCGGCTCAGACGAGCCTCTTGCGCAAGGCGAGTGGGAAATCATCGCCCCTTCTCCCCTTCCGTACTTCGATCACAGTCGGATTCCGCGTGCGATGGACCGAGCCGACATGGACCGCGTGATCGACGACCATGCCTCGGCCGCCCGGCGCGCCGCCTCGGCCGGCTTCGACATGCTCGAGATCCACATGGCCCATGGCTATCTTCTGGCAACCTTCATCAGCCCCCTCACGAATCTGCGGGACGATGACTATGGCGGCCCGATCGAGCGGCGAATGCGCTTCCCGCTAGACGTCTTGGACGCCGTCCGCGCTGCATGGCCGGAAGGGAAGCCGATCAGCGTGCGGATTTCAGCAACGGATTGGGCGCCCGGCGGGACGACAGGCGACGATGCTGTCGCCATCGCTCGGCTGCTGAAGGCGCACGGCTGCGCCGTGATCGATGCCTCAGCCGGTCAGACGGTGCCGTATGCGAACCCGAATTACGGACGGATGTTTCAAGTGCCGTGGAGCGATCGGATCCGCCACGAAGTTGGCATCCCCACGATCAGCGTAGGGGCCATCGAGGACGCCGACCACGCCAATACTGTGTTGGCGGCCGGTAGGGCCGATTTGACGGCACTCGCACGTCCGCACCTTTTCGATCCCTATCTGACACTTCACGAGGCCGCGCGCTACGCGTATTGGCATCAAGAGTGGCCGAGCCCCTACCTCACCGTCCGTCCGCGTCGCCCGCGTCAAGGTGTGCTCAAACGTCCCCTGCCCCCGCGCGAAGTGGGCGAGGCGGGTTCTGGGCGGCGGAGGCTTACAGAGACCGAAGGCTCCTAAGGCGGCCCCTCTTACACAATACCCTGATCCAGCATCGCATCCGCGACCTTGATGAAGCCGGCGATATTCGCGCCGACTATCAGGTCGCCCGGAAAGCCGTACTCAGCGGCCGCGTGAGCGCAATTGGCATGGATGCGAGTCATGATCCCGTCGAGCTCACGATCGACCTGTTCCCGATCCCATGATGTGAATTGCGCGTTCTGGGTCATCTCCAGCGCCGAAGTCGCAACGCCACCGGCATTCGCGGCCTTACCCGGCCCAAACGCGACACGCGCCGCCTCGAAGACTTTGATCGCCTCCGGACTCGAAGGCATGTTGGCGCCCTCGGCTACGGTCGTGCAGCCGGCGTTGACCAGAGTCTCGGCGTCGGTGCCGTCGATCTCGTTCTGAGTGGCGCACGGAAGTGCGATATCGCACGGAATAGTCCAGGGGCGTTCACCTTCCAAGTATCGCGCACCGCTGAATTCGTGAATGTATTCGCGGATCCGCCCTCGGCGCTCGTTCTTCTGATCCATTATCCAGGCGAGCTTCTCGCGGTCGATGCCCTGGGGATCGTGAACTGTGCCCGCGGAGTCGGACACGGTTACGATCTTAGCCCCGTGATCCAACAATCGTTCGATCGTGTACTGGGCGACATTTCCGCTGCCCGACACCGTGCAGACTTTGCCTTCGAGCCCTTCGCCGCGAGCCAGCTGCATCTCGCGCAGGAAGTAAACGAGGCCATAGCCGGTGGCTTCCGGACGGATGTGCGATCCGCCCCAGCCGTAGCCTTTGCCGGTCAGCACACCCTCCCAATTGCCGGTTAGCCGCTTGTACTGGCCGTAGAGGTAGCCGATCTCGCGACCACCGACGCCGATATCTCCCGCTGGAACGTCGATATTGGCGCCGATGTGTCGGAAAAGGGCCGTCATAAACGACTGGCAGAAGCGCATTACTTCGCCGTCGGAGCGCCCCTTGGGATCGAAGTCGCTCCCACCCTTGCCGCCGCCGATCGGGCGATCGGTAAGCGAGTTCTTGAGAATCTGCTCGAAGCCTAGGAACTTGACGATGCTCAGGTTCACCGACGAATGAAATCGCAGGCCACCCTTGAACGGTCCGAGCGCGCTGTTGAATTGGACGCGCATCCCGCGGTTGACCTGTACCTTCCCGCTGTCATCGACCCACGGCACCCTGAATTGCACGGCGCGCTCAGGCTCGACGAGCCGCTCCAGGATGCCGGCAGCGCGATACTTGGGGTGTCGCTCGAATACAGGCTCGAGCGTGACCAACACTTCACTTACGGCCTGAAGGAATTCGACTTGCGTTGGATCGCGGCGCTCGGTCTGTTCGATGATCTCGCGGGCATAACTCATTCTTAGTTTTTCCCTTGTGCGAAGCGATCGCTTCGACGATGTGAGCAAAGCCGCGCGATTGTAAACAGCGCCCGCATCATGGTCAACGTTCTCACCTGAACGCGGCCCACTCCCAGCACTATAATCGTCCATTCCGATGCGAACGCGTGAACCGACGCCAACTGTAAGAAAGAGGCGATCATGACCACACCTGAACCTGGTTCCGGCGACACTACCGGCGAACAGCAGGGCGGCGAGCAACATGGCGGTGAGCAGCAAGGCGATTTGCAGCAGGGCGGATTGGAGCGCGGAGGAGTGGAGCACGGCGGCGATGAGCAGGGCAGTGCACAGCACGGCCGCGTGCAGGCAACAGAACGAGAGCGCTTCACGGCGCCAATCCTCGCTCTCATCGCAGTCCTGGCGGCGATCGTCGCGGCCTGGGCGTGGAACAGAGCCGGCGGTCCAGAGTTGTCGGAAACGCGCGCCGTAACATTTGGACCGGAGTCGCCTTTCAAGGGCTTCGCGATATCGCCGGAGCGCCCGGCGCCGGCCTTTGAGCTGACATCCCATGAAGGCGAGCGTTTCGCTCTCGAAGGCGCCCGAGGCGGGGCCGTGCTTCTCTTCTTCGGATTCACCTATTGTCCTGACGTGTGCCCGACTACGCTCGCATCACTCGGTGCGGCGTTGGACGCGCTCGACGACGATGCCGGGCGGGTTACAGTCCTCCTAGTCTCCGTAGATCCGGAGCGGGATAGCCCGGAGAGGCTTGCGGAGTATCTTGCCGGCTTCAGTGCGCTGGAAGGACATGTGATAGGACTCACCGGTACCCTGGACGAGATCAACGCCGTCGCTGCCGAATACGGTGTCTTCTTCGAGAAAGAGGGCCTTGACGGCGGCCCGCCGCCCGAGACGGGCTATAACGTCGCTCACTCCAGCTCGATCTTTCTGATCGATCATCACGGCGCCTTGAGGGCGAGCTTCGCACAACCATCGCCTGAAGACGTGGCCCACGATGTTCGCTATGTTCTGGAGAACGGCTGAGGTGCGCCGTGTCGGGGCGAACTTCTGAGCTGCCTGTGCGAGCCGGGCCCCACTTACTCCGGAGCGGTATCAGCTATAGCCGCTTGCACGAGTATCGCTCCCGCTCTTTCGAAGTGAAGCGTTATGTCGAGATCGTCGCCCGCTTCAAGCGCCTCGCTGAGTTCGGCGATCATGACATGATAGGCCAGCGGCTCGAACGCAAGGGTCTCTCCGGTGGCGATCACGAGCCCTTCGGGCACCTCGCGCATGCGCGCAATTCCGTCTTCATGAATCGTCCGATGGATAGAAGCCGAGCCAATCGCAACGTCGGCGCCGAGCAATCGATCGTCTAGTGGGCCATTGTTCCGTATCACGAAGTAGCCAGCCGTTGCCGAGCCGGAACCCGCCGGCCGAACCCAGGCCGCGTCAATTGCGAGTCCGATCTCACCGGTTGCCTTTTCCGGCGTCGGCGTACAACCCATCTGGAAGAGCACGGTCCCCAACATCACCGTCGCCGCGATAAGGCGGCCAAGCTTTGGTTTGAACATGCGCTTTGCCTCCTGAAGTACACGAGCCTAACCGATGATATCGCGCGAAGCGCCGGCGGACGTAATTCAAGCGCGCAGAAGGCGGGAACCTTGCCGTGCAGCGCCCGCGTCCCTACCATGGCGGTCCGAAGCGACTAGCCGCCGGCGTAGATTTACCGTCACCCTTGGCACAGATTCGTCGATTCGGGTGCGAAGTAGCTCCGATAGTTCTGGGGCCGTCGAGCCCGGCGACTCAAGCTGATCATTCAACCCACCATAGGCGGAATGCATGGCGGACTCCAACCCCGGGAACGACGAGTCGTCGAGGGACTTTCCAGGCCGCGGTCAAACGGTTCTTGTCACCGGCGGCGCCGGATTTCTCGGCATCAACCTGGTCCGCCTACTGCTCGACCTCGGCTACGACGTTCGTTCGCTCGATATCGCCGACTTCGACTATCCGGAGCGAGTGCAAGTCACCGCCGTGACCGGCGACATTCGCGACAAAAGCGCCGTCGACGCGGTGATGGCCGGTGTAGACGTCGTCGTTCACACGGCGGCTGCCCTGCCCCTTTATTCGCCCGAGGACATCTATTCGACCGACATCGATGGCTTGAAGAACGTCATGCAGAGCGCGCTCGACCACGGCGTGCCGCGGGTCGTTCACATCTCGTCGACGGCCGTCTATGGCATCCCGGACCATCATCCGTTGACCGAAGACGATCCGCTCGAGGGCGTGGGACCTTATGGCGAATGCAAGGTTGTCGCCGAGGTTCTGTGCGCGGAGTATCGAGCGCTCGGCCTCTGCGTGCCGATCCTGCGGCCAAAGTCATTCGTCGGACCCGAGAGGCTTGGCGTCTTCGCGCTGTTTTACGATTGGGCGAAGGATGGACGGAACTTCCCCGTCCTGGGAGACGGTAAGAACCGCTATCAATTGCTCGATGTTGAGGATCTCTGCACTGTGATCCACCAAGCGATGGTCCGACCGTCCAAGCTCGTCGACGATGTATTCAACATCGGCGCGAAGGAGTTTACGACGCTCGCGGAGGACTATCAGGCCGTTCTCGACGAGGCGGGCTTCGGCAAGCGCATAGTGCCACTACCCGCGGCGCTCGCGATTTGGACCTTGCGAGCGCTTGATCGACTCGGACTGTCCCCGCTGTACCGCTGGGTGTACGAGACCGTGGCCGAAGATTCGTTCGTCTCTATCGACAAGGCCGAGCGTATGCTCGGATTCGCGCCCCAGTTTTCCAACAAGCAGGCACTCGTCCGCAACTATCGCTGGTATTTGGAGCACGTCGAAGACTTCGAAGGTGCTTCAGGTGTTTCCCATCGAGTTCCGTGGAAGCAAGGCGCGTTGGGATTGGCTAAGCGATTCTTCTGATCGATGCTTCGATCAAACCTTCAGCGGCCTGCGTCAGGCAGATCGTTCAACCACTCGCTTCTTCCCACTCCGCATACGTCGCTCTCAGTTTCTCGCTCGCCTCCCGCATTGCCACGTCGGCGGCAAAAATGCCGGCGACATCGCCGGCCTGGCTCGAGGCCTGAAGGTCGTCGGACAGCTCTTCGAGTCTGGTTTCGAGCAATACGATTTCCGCTTCGAGTTCTGCGGCGCGTTCCGCCAGCCGTCGGCGTTGGTTCTTGCTCAAGGCAGGCGCACTCGTTGCCGAACGATCGGTTGACGGCGCAGCCTCAAAAAGTGCCGCTTCGGACGGCATGCGCTGAGTCGTCGGGGCAAGCGCGTCGGGCGACCCGTCGCGCTTGCCGACGATAGCCGTCGCCGGTCGTGCTCCGCCCCTGATAGTCGTCTGGGACGCCGAGCCAGAGGCGAGGGCTTCACGGTACTCGTCGTAACCGAAGGGGTAGACGTCAAGCCGTCCGGCATCTATCGCCCAAACTTCGGTAGCTAGCCGGTCGACCAGGTAGCGATCGTGAGTGACCAGAAGGATAGTGCCTTCGAAAGCCTCCAACACGGCCTGAAGCATCTCTTGGGCGAGGATATCCAGGTGATTGGTCGGCTCGTCGAGCACCAAGAAGTTGGCGCCCTGGAGCGAGAGCACGGCAAGGGCAAGGCGGCCGCGCTCCCCGCCTGAAAGATCGTCGACGCGCTTGAAGTGATCGTCGCCGGTGAAGAGAAAGCTGCCCAGCAGTTCTCGAGCTTCGTGCTCGGAGAGTGGATGATGCCGACGCACTTCGTCCATGGCGCGCGCTTCCTGGCTCAACGACTCATGCGCCTGCGCGAAGTAGCCGATCTCGATCCGCGACCCCAGGGTCACCTCTCCGCGCAGCGGATCGATCCGGCCGAGCAAAGTTCTCAAAGCGGTGGTCTTGCCGGAGCCGTTCGGCCCGACGAAGGCCGCACAAGCGCCGCGAAGCAGCTCCAGTTCGCCAACGTCGACCAACGGCACTCCGGGATAGCCGACCAGGAGATCCCTTGTGCGGAGGACGATGTCGCCGCCGCGCGGTCCCGGGGTAAGGCGCATGGAAAGCGCGGGCAGCGTTCCGACAGGCTCTCGGATCTCACCGATTCGCTTAGCCACCGTATCGATCCGATCCGAAGGGCGCTCCATATCAAGCCCCGCCGTCGCTTGGAGCCAGCCACGGGCTTGGATGTCGTCGACGATATCGAGGCCGCCGGCATGGATCGCTTCGACCTCGCGCGCGATCCGCGACAGCTTGCCCTTGGCTTGACGAACGTTCTGACCCGCGATGTTGCGTCGGATGTAGTCGACTTCCTTGTCCAGCCGAGCGATTACCGCACGATAACGCTCGCCACGCTGTGACCAGCGCGCCTCGCGTTGCGTGACATATGCGCTGTAGTTGCCGGGATAACGCTCGATCCCATCGGCGCTCAGTTCCCAGATCGTCGTCGCCACCCGATCCAGGAAGTAACGGTCATGGCTGACGACCAGGAGCGATCCGGGCCACGAAGAGAGAAACCCCTCGAGCCATTCGACGGCCGCGACGTCGAGATGGTTGGTCGGCTCGTCGAGCACGAGTAGATCCGGCGCTTCGAGCAGCAGGCGCGCCAAGAGCGCTCTTGTTTTCTGGCCGCCTGAAAGCTCAGCAAGCGGCTGCTCCCACATAGCTTCCTCTAGACCGAGACCGACGAGAACGCGCCGGGCGCGGATGGGATAGTCATAACCTCCGTCGCGCTCGAAACGGGTTTGGAGTTCGCCGTAGCGAGCTAGGTCGTCTTCCGACGCCGTGCCTTCGGCCATCGCTTCCTCAAGCGTCGAAAGGCGAGCTTCGTCTTGCCGGATGGACTCGAACGCGGCCAGCATCTCGTCCCATACCGTCACTTCGGCATCCGCGAACGCCCTGGCCGCCTCTTGGCGCAGGTAGCCAATCCTGGCGCCGGACGCTTTCGACACAGTGCCGCTTGACGGTTTCTCGATGTCGGCGAGGATTCGCAAGAGGGAGGTCTTACCAACGCCATTGGGTCCGACAAGTCCGATCCGAGAACCATGCTCTACGCGCAAAGTGACCCCAGTGAAGATGTCATGGGGGCCGAAGGATTGGCTCAGACGGGTTGCCGTTAGTACGCTCATCGCGTGATAGGTTAGGGGCCGCGCGATGGTCGGTCAACGATCCGAGAGCGCCATTGGCGACACATTTCCGCGCAGACCGGCCGACCGGTGCGTGCTGCGCCGAAACTTCCACCTTGTTTGTCAGGGCGGCCCCCGGTATTGTTCTGCATTACTCTCGCCGTGGTCTGAGAACCCCATCGGACGGTCCGGAGGTTACACGACCCGCAGTTCATCGCGAGGCAGGATACTCCGTCGTGATCGAGACGATTCCAAATCCGGATGTCCAAGATTTGCTCGACGATCGTCTCGAGCAATTGCTTGAGGCGCTTGGACGCCGCTTCCCCAGCGTTAGCCTAGAGCCCGTTCAAAAGGCCTGGCGAGTGGCGTGCAAAGCGCACGCCGGACAAACGCGAAAGTCGGGCGAGCCTTACATTTCGCATCCGCTCGCCGTCGCCGAGATTCTGGCCGGCTTTGGACTCGATCCGGCTGCTATCGCCGCGGCCCTGATGCACGATGTCGTCGAGGATACGTCAATATCCACGGACAAGATCCGAAAGGAGTTCGGCGACGAGATCGCGACGCTCGTCCAAGGCGTTACCAAGATAAGTGAAATAGAAGCCCGCGAGATGATGCCGGAGAATCTCAAGGAGGCCGCGGCTGAAGCGGAAAGCCTTCGCCGACTTCTCCTCGCAACTGTCGACGACCTGCGGGTGATCCTCATCAAACTCGCCGATCGACTTCACAACATGCAAACGCTCGGGTCACTTTCGCCCGCACGCAGGAAGCGCATGGCGCTCGAGACTCTTGAGATCTACGCTCCGCTGGCGAACCGCCTTGGCATTTGGCAATTTAAGAGCGAGTTCGAGGACCTTGCCCTCGCCGAATTGGAGCCGAAGGCCGTCGAGATGATCAAGACCGTGCTCGCCGGGCGCCAAGAGGAGCACGATCGCCTTTTGTCCGAAGCGATGTCAGAGCTTGAGGCCCGCCTCAGGGAGACCGGCGTCGAGCCCACGCTAAGGACACGGGCCAAGCACATGCATTCCATCTGGCGCAAGATGGAGCGCAAGGAGTTGCATGCCGACGAAATTCTCGACGTGCTTGCGTTAAGAGTACTTGTGGACACGATAGGCGATTGCTATTCGGCGCTAGGGGTCGTTCATTCACTTTGGCAGCCTATCGAAGGCGAGTTCGACGACTACATCGCTAAGAAGAAGCCAAACTTGTACCAGTCGCTGCACACGACGGTCCTCGGGCCCGGCAAACAGCCACTCGAGGTGCAGATAAGGACAAAGGCCATGCACGAAGTGGCCGAATACGGCGTCGCGGCGCACTGGATGTACAAGGAGAACGCTCGACTGTCCGAAGAGGTCCAGGAACAGATCGCGGCCCTGCGCAGACGCCTTGAGAGCCATGACGAGGACGCGCCGGATGCTCTTGCGTTCGTCGAGGGCCTTAAGACGGATGTCTTCCGCGATCAGGTGTATGTGTTCACGCCGCGCAATCGGGTCATCGAACTGCCCGTCGGTGCGACGCCGATAGACTTTGCGTACCACATCCATACGGAGGTCGGGCATCGCTGCCGGGGCGCAACCGTCGACGGGCGCATGGTTCCGTTGAACACGCCGCTCCAGACCGGCCAGGTGGTGCGCATCGTCACCGCCAAAGGCGATGCGGTCGGGCCGAGTCGTGACTGGGCCAACCCTTCTCTCGGCTTCGTCGTCAGCAATCGTGGACGGGCGAAGATCAAACAGTATTTCCGGCGCCAAGCTCATGGTGAGGCGATCCGTTCGGGGCGCGAGGTCTTGGAGCAGCAACTGCGCAAGCTCGGCATGACGAAGGTCAAACACGAGCGTGTCGCCCAGCTCTTCGGTTCGGACTCGCTCGATGACTTTCTGGTACACGTCGGCCGGCAGGAGATCACCTCCCAGTCGATCACTCAGAGGTTGCTCGAAGCGGAGGCCGAGGCTGAGGCCGCGGCACGCGGTGATACAATCAAGCCGGCACGCCGCGAACTTCCAACGGCGCGCGAGCGCCCGGAGGGGCATGCGGGCGTCATGGTTTTCGGCGCCGACGAGATCGAATCGCGAGTCGCGCGCTGCTGCAACCCGTTGCCCGGCGAACCGGCGGTCGGACATCTAACCCGAAGTCGAGGAGTAACGCTACATCATGCTGAGTGCCAGAACATCGCCAAGGCTCGCGAGCGCGAGCCGGAGCGCTTCATTCAAGTCGAGTGGAAGGAGAAGGATCCACAGACTGTGCCGGTCGAATTGCGCATCTTCGCCATCGACAGGTCCGGCCTCGTGCGCGACATCACGGACGTTATTTCGCGCCTAGATCTTCACATGACCGGCTTCGGTGCAATCCGAAGGGATAGTCAGGGTATGGCCATCATCTCGGCTATCGTGGAACTTGGCTCTCACGCTCAGCTTGTCGATCTTATCGACAAGCTCGAGGCCGTCAAGAACGTGGTTCACGTTCGCCGCCCCAGGGGTTGAAGTTTCATGATTCCACCAAACTTGCGTCAGGACTGGCTTCGAAACACTGGTCTGCTCCTCACTCTCTTTGTCACTCTTCTCGCCTTCCTCAGTTGGACGTTGTATCGCACCGTGTTCGGTGCCGGTGCGCCAGTGATCGGCGGAGTCGAGGCAGTGCCTATGGAGCCCGCGAGTGTGCAGCTGATCAACAGCGAGCCGGCGCCCGAAAGCGCGGCTTCCGGTCCGGCCGAGTCGGACGCGCCGGCCCCTGAGGAGCCGGTTGATGGAGCTGAAAGCGTGTTCGGCGGTATCGCGCCCATCGAATCGGAACGACCTAGATTCGCCCCTCAAGAAGCCGAATCCACGGAGAACTTCCTCATAGAGCGGATCGATGGCCTGGGCGCATCTTTCGTGAGGCGCGGGCAATGGAGTCGGGCGGAGGTTCTATTGGCGGAGGGCGATGGGCCTGACCAAGCGGACATCGATGTGATCCTAGAGGCACCGGACGGCGGCTCACGGCTCGCGCTCAGCGCATGGAACGCCACCGAGCGGGTGCCGTTCGAGCTCTGGGTCCTCAGCGTTGCAGGCGGCATGCGCTCCATTGACGGACAATATCCATTCAATGCAATGATCGGCGGAGTCCCGGCTTTGATCGTCGGCGACCCTGAAACGCCGACAAGCCCAGTGCGCTACGCAGCCTTTCTGGATCGTGATTCCTATTACATCAGGCTCGCATGGTCGGGCGGCGGCCCTAGCGCCGATCCATATGACTTCGCGCGCGCTCTAGTCACTCTGAATTGGGACGATTCCCCGGGCGCAGCAGTGGATGCCGCGGCCAATGCCGCGTCAGATTTCGACACGGTCCCCGCGTTCGATCTTCCGAACGGCCTTTACTATCCGAGCGACTCGTTGTTCGCGCAGCAATAGGAAAATCTATAACCGAAGGTCGTCCCAACTTCGCCGCCCGACTCAGTCGTCGGCAGTCGGCGCTGCGCCGCCGGATGCAGCGATGCCCGAATCGCGAGGATTATTGCTTGACGGCCCCTAACTCCGCGCCGCTTCAATGCCGACGACTTGGCCTTCGCCTGCGTCAGGCGCCGCCTCTCCGACTGTCGAATGCTCGATAACGCCGAGATATTCTTCAGCGGCCATCGCGGCCATGCATCCCTGGCCGACTGATGTTGCGATCTGCCGCCAATTTGGATCCGCTATCTCCCCGCACGCATACACTCCGCCTACGTTGGTCCGCATGTGGTCGTCGATGATCACATAGCCATGTTCGTCCATGTCCAGCACGCCCTTGAAGATGGACGAGTTGGGATAGTGGCCGATAAAGATGAAGACCCCATCTGTCTCCAGAGTGCCGATCTCTTCGGTGTCGGTGCGGCGCGTAGTCACGGAGTTGACCTTGCCGTTTCCGGATATCGATTCTACGACGGTATTCCAGACGAAATCGATCTTGTCGTTGGCCATGGCCCGCTCCTTGAGCTGTTGACCGGCGCGTAGCTCATCTCTGCGATGTAGCACGCGCACTCGACTCGCGAAGCGCGTCAGAAACAGCGCTTCCTCGATCGCGCTATCACCGCCGCCCACCACAACAACTTCCTGGCCCTTGAAGAACGCGCCGTCACAGGTGGCGCAATAGCTCACTCCGCGCCCGGTCAACTCCTTTTCGCCTGGAACACCGAGCACCCGCGCCGTTGCACCGGCCGACACGATCACCACGCGAGCCTTAAGCTCACCGCCGTACATCTTCACCGTGTGCGGCGAACTTGCGAAGTCGACCGAAGTCACCTCGTCATAGACCAGCTGAGCACCGAACTTCTCGACATGCTTGTGCATTCGCTCGACCAGCTCGGGCCCGGTCAGTTCGTCCGCAAAGCCAAGGTAGTTGTCGATCTCCCACGTGATAGCCACCTGTCCGCCGAGCTGCGGTCCGACCACGACCTTGGTGTCAAGTCCGGCGCGTGCCGTGTACAGGGCGGCGCACATGCCTGATGGCCCGCTGCCGATGACGACAACGTCGTGAACTTTCTTATCTTCCGACATGCTCGATGTCTCCAAGGTGAAGTGGCGGCGGGGCGGTGGGTGGTCCACCGAAGGAATCTTCGCGCCACTGTCCCGCTGCGAAGGCGGCGGCGTGAAGCCTCTTGCGGTCTGCATCCGGAGGCGCGGCGTTACATTGTGATTCTAGGCCAGGGTCACGGAGTGGGCCACCTGAGTCAGACGGCGCGGGCAAGTCCAGGGGTCTTTGCCGCCCGCGGAATCGTTGCCGCCGTGGCAGTGCTTGTACTTGCGACCGCTGCCACAGGGGCAGGGGTCATTGCGACGGGTGGTGGTCATGCGCTGCGCCTCCTCGTCAGGCCGCTACGATGCCGGTGTCTGGGCCGGAACCGGCCAGCTGCAAGGCCCGAAGTCAGCGCGGCGTGCGCCAGCTTCCATCAGCCGTTCCGCCCGGCCTGACACCGCCACGAACACCGGCTTGCCGCTAACCAGCGCCCGCAGCGCCAGCGCTTCGGTCTGGCTACCCGGCCCCGCGTGCAATACGAGGACGGCTGCCGCCAACTTACTCACCAACCGGTTCCGTTGCTCAGCCAGCTCGGCCGTCACGCGGCGCTGGCGTTCGTCAAACGGGGACACGAGCAGGATGCGCCCGTCAGCGATCGGAGCGCGCCACGCGGCGGGCACTCGCATGCCGCTCAGGCTGCGTGCCGGGCAGATGACCACGGGCTGCTGGCCGCGGAGCAGGAGGTCCAGGCATTCCTTCTCCATCGGCGAATGGAAGCCGCCGACGACCGGTACGCCGGCATCACGCAGCTCGCGCGCCAGGTCGTAGGCGCGGAGGATGGCGTCGCCAGGGCAGCGGACGGAGGCGAGGAGGGCAAGAAGGGGGTGGTGGAGCAGGGCGACGTCGCCGAGTACGTAGAGAACCGGAACCTGCGCCTCGTGTGCCGCGTTGCGCCGAATGGCAGATGGGTAGTCGGCGTTGCTGGGGCTCAGTGTTGTGATCGTGAAAGGCATGGCCGATAGCCTCCTCGGCAGTTCCAGGTGTCTATCCGCGGTCTATCCAGGATTGTGCTGGATAGATCCTGGGTAGACCGCGCATAGGGGCGACCGTCATGGCCTGACATACCGCCGCCACCGGCCTCTCCCTTCAGGTCTCAGTTTGCCGCCTTGAGATAACTTATCGAGCAGATAGTACGCCCGGGTTTCATCCACCTTGAGCAGATCGCGGCACTCCGAGTTGCTGATAGAGCCCAGCGCAGCGACATGCGCGAGAATCTGCTCCTCGTCGCTGTCACCTGAAACTGTGACCTCATCGCCGTCCCCGCGATACGCATCCAACAGCCGGTACGTCGTCCCGCGCCCCACCCCGTCCTGCGCCACCAACCCCGCCTGCACCAGCCCGCGCAGCTCCTGGCCGGCAACGAGCGGGTCGACATGGTTGAGGCGGCGGTAGTCAGGGTTGGTTAGCTGCTGCCGCTGCCGGAGGTACACCAGGGCCATGCGCTGGCGGTCATTGAGGGCTCGGCCGGCGAACTGGTTGAGCCAGGCGACGGCGACGGGGTTCAGCAGAGTGTGGTTCCAGAACGTGACGATGAACGAGGCGCGGCGGTCGTCGAAGCGTGGGGGCTGGAGGTTGGCATCGCCCAGCGCGCGCAGCATGGTCTGGATGCCGCTGCCGCGGTTCTCGACCACCTGCATGTCTTCGAGAATGCGCATCAGGCGGCCGTTGCGGGTCGAGTGCGCCTCGTCCAGGTTTTCCAGCGTGACGCTGCCGAACAGCCCGCCGGGGCTCTGTACCTCGATGCGGTCGGCGAACA
>JBCLES010000001.1:0-151720 GCA_038913135.1 Anaerolineae bacterium | reverse complement strand
AGCGAGCCAGCGACGGGCGCAGTGAGCCCTCGCTCGACTTGAAGCGCCAGCCCGCCCCCCCCCCAGGTCGGGCTTGCGCCGGCCCTCGATTCTGGCCAGGTACTGCCAGGCATCCAGTACCGCAAGGCCCGATGAATTGGCATCCAGCCGTATTCTCGAAGGAGACCCGGCAGAAAGCGGCGAAGCTCCGGTCCGCTCTTGGCCAGTTGCACGTAATCACCGAGATCTGCGGCGCCGGCCAGTTCTTCCACCGTCGCGACGGCCTCGCGCAGGCGCGGGCTCGGAACGCGCGCGAAGGCGGACCCGCGGACCGGGACATCCGATACTCCATCGTCCAGCAAGGCCGCGCAAGCGGCAGCCAGATCGCGCGCCGCACGGTCCAGGCCGCGTAGGCTCCGCATGCGTTCGCGCCGATCTTTGCGGAGCACCCGGCCCAAGAGCATCCGCAAGTAGGGGTCCAGAATGTTCAGGACGTCGTCCTGCGCCTGGTAGCGCATGGCGTGGACAAAGGCGACGAGCAGGGCCCGGCGCTGGAGCGCCGGCATGCGCCGAAGGTCTAGGATTCCCGAGGACATGGCCTCGGCGGCACGACGGGCCGTCCTACCGCTCGGCAAGTCGCGCAGGTCCCAGCTCTCGTCGCCAAGACGACGGACTTCGGCCAGACGATCCGTAGCCTGGACCAATCCTCGGCAGGAAACCCGCTGCGGGCCACGCCTCAGCGTCTCGAGGAGGGCCCGCTCCTCGCCCGCCTCGCCGAGCAGCAAGTCCTCCAGTCTGTCGATCTCGGCCGGCTTGGCAACCGCCAGTAGCCGACGATGGAGGCGAGACTCCATGCGGTCGCGCACAAGAAGTACCAAGCGCTCGAGGGTGCTCGCGCCCGGCAGCAAGACCCTCGACTCGCGCAGCCAGGCCGCCGCCAATTCGAAAGCAGCTCCGGCCGCTCGTCCCTCGTCCAATCCCTGCTCGCCAGCCAACGAACCAGCCGGAACGCTACCGCCGATTGGAGTTGACCCGGTTTCGTGGAAGCCGTCGTGCCGCCGAATCAAGTCCCGGTGGCGAGAGGCCCTTGCGTCCCCACCGTAGCCGCCAATGATCGCCGGATCGGCGATACCGAGCTGTTCGCTCACGTACCGCAGGGCATTCGCCGGTACGCTGGAAAGAGGGGCGGACGAAATCTCGGCGTCAAGGAATTCGTGTCGGGGGGCGAGGGCGGGCGGTGGTGAGCGCCGGGGCGTGAGCATGTCGTGGCAGATTCGATCATCGGTGGGAGCCTGTGAGCCGCCTTGGGTGATGGAGTGGCAGGACCGGGTAGGAGACGTGACAGCGGTGCAGCGTGCCCCCACCCCGCCGGTCGGCGGCGGGGCGTGGGAGCTGGTGTGATGCGGATCGCGTGCCGGATGGCGGAACCGGAAGCACCCCACGGCCATGGGTTGGCCGGTTCCGCGGGACGTAGGCTACGCGGCGAGGGGCTGGGCCGCTTGTGTCTCGCGGATGCGCCGCAGCGCACGAAGCTCGATCAGGACGTAGAGGAGCGTGTTGTGGTTGGCGATGGCCGCCTGGTTGCGCAGGCGGGGCCGATCGATGCCCAGCTCGGTGGCCTGGCTGTTGATGCGCTCGGTGGCGGTTCGCTGGGCGTAGATGGCCTTGTAGTGGGCTCCGTCTCGGTCGAGTTGGTAGCGCAGACGTGCGCCCCGTCCCGTGCCCATCGTGATGCTGCAGCCGCCCTTGGCCCACTTGGCGTGGTCGACGGGGCAGCGTTCGGCGTCGCCGATGAGCGGACAGGTCCACACGCCGCGTTCGTGCTCGACGGTGCTGGTGCGGTTGATGAAGGTGCGCTCGAGCGTCATGGCCAGGTCGGCCTAGCAGATCGGATGGCCGTCGGCGTCGAAGCTGCGAGCAGCCATCCCGCCGCGGGCCACGAAGGGAACGGCGGCGAACCCCCCGGCCTCGTCGAAGTAGTCGTAGACGTAGAAGGCGTCGAAGGCACCGTAGCGCGGTCGGCGGCCCAGACGTCGCTCGGTGTCGGCCATGAGCGGATCGAAGTAGGTCACGTCGTGCTTGTCGAAGGTCTGGGTCAACTCGGCCAGCACGACCTCGGTCCCGTCGTCCAGCCGCGTGGCCACCACGCCCGAGGCGTAGCCCCAGTAGTACTCGGCTCGCCCCGCTTGGCTGGCCGGCGTGACCTCGACAGGCGGCGTGTTGGAGCGGCGCTTGCAGCCCAATCGGCAGTCCGGATCGCCGGCCGGTTGCCGCTCGGGATCGAAGCGAGCGCTCACGTAGGCCTTGGAGTTGTTCTCCTTGACCCAGGCGAGAATGTGCTTGGTGTCCATGCTCACGCACTCGCCCAGCAGCTGGTCGCCCGCTGCGTCGGCCAGCGCTGCCACGGCGCCGTCGAGCAGCCATTGCACCTGTTCGGGGCGCAGATCCCGCGGCGCGCGACCGAACTGGCGCCGGCTGGGCAGACTGGCCTCCACGTCGAAGCCGTGGCGCTGGTCGGGATCGACCACGAGGCCGAAGCCCAGGATCCACACCAGTGCCGGATGCTTGACCAGGTAGGCCCGCAGGTCGCTCATGTACCTGAAGCTCTGCTCGATCTTAACCAGGTAGGCCGCCGCGCACGGTGCCCGCGGCGCCGGCTGCGGTCCCGGCCAAGGCCGATCCGTCGGACGCTGAAGGGAAGTCGCTCCACGGCAATGCGCCAAGCAGATCCAAGTACCTCATGGCCACAGGGCACTCGCGAACGAAACACGGCAGCGTGTAGCCGGGAGCAGCCAATCGATCCAGACTCGGCCGCTCCAGCGGCACAGGCCCCCGCGCCAGGCGAAGCAGTCGGCGGCGTACGGATCTCACCGCACCCGCGATGTTGACCGCCGACCGTGGGGTGTCTACGATCACGTTGGGTCTTCTTTCCGGCCGTGGGGTGTTTGGAACCAAGCCCCTTATACCACGGTCGGGGGAGACCCTTCTGCTTCCTGCCCAACGTCATTCGCCGCTCCAGCCCTGCCGATCCGACCCCTTCCGAGAACTCGCGTCGATCCGCCGGACGGCTCTGCGCCCCAGCGACACCGATCTTATGTTTAGTCCGGCCCTCCGGAAAGGTCCGTGACGAAGCGGCCGATTCAGCGGGCACTGCCCAGCTGCAACGCGAGCCCAAACCGGTTGGCTGACGTCAGCTGGCGATTTACCAAGTCCAGGTCAGCTTCCGCGAGGTGGAAGAAGGCGACCACCTGCGACGCTTCGAGTGCGTCGGGAAAGCGGCCGTAGGCAGCCATTGACCGCCGTGGGACTTGAGAGGCGGCCATGTCTCGCTCCGCTTGCCCCGATGGCGGAAGAACGGCGTTGTCGGGGCCGGCGACCCGGGACTATACTCCCCAGAGGAGGCTCGTGTGTCATGTACAGTTACCGAACAGACCCCGGATATTGCCGTTCAGTTGCGCCGGAGACCCAGGTTACCGCGTGAGTCCTACATCGACCTGGTGCCAACCCAACCGGGGCAACTCGAATCGGTGGGTGCGAATCGGTTCGTACAGTGCACGGGAGCGTATATGACGCCGAGGGAGCCAAGGCGGACAGAGCGACTAAGCGCATCGCGGAGGGCATGGATATCACGGTCCTCGGCGGCGTGCTCCTGGCAGTGGTCTTGCGATACGAGTATCTGTGGGAGGGACCGCCCTCGATGAGCGTCAATGTGCCTCGAAGAAACTGGTGTAGGTGGGCAGCGATCCTAGCTTGGTTGGCGGTGCCAATCAGCTCTTCAGGGCGGCCCATGCGGCGCCTCACTGCCCAGTCACTGACCGCGGCGGGTTTAGCCTCGTCAACGACATGGTCGCAATTGAGGGTGGCGCCTGGGCGGTAGGCGATCAAGGGATACTGCTTCTAGAGCAAGGGAATTGGCGCCTGTATCAGGCAAGTGGTCGGTGGCTCGACGCGATTGATGCCCGCGAGTCTGCAGCCTGGGCCGTTGGTAGCTCTGGCAGCGTGTTGCGACTTCAGGATGGGATTTGGCAAGACGTCTGGACGGTGCCCGGAGCAAGCTTCGCCGATGTCTCGATCGCAGGTCCTGGCGATGTTGGGGTTGTTGGCTCAATTGAGTCCGATGGAGGGGCCGAATCTCAAATTCTTCATTACAGCGCTGGCGCCTGGGAGGTTGTCGCTCATTTAGCTGGCTTGGAGGCGACAGCAGTCCATATGCTTTCGCCGACACAGGGATGGGTAGCGATCCATGACGTATCTGGGTCTCGACTCCTTCGATGGGATGAGAGCGGGTTTGTTGGGTCCGACCATCCCCCAATCGCATTTGAGATATTGAGTATCCACAGTGCCGGCCCAAAGAACATATGGGCCGGTGGCGGACAGACCTCATTCGAGGGACTCCATACCGGCGGAGCCGTTTCTACACTTCTTCACTACAATGGCTTTGAATGGTCCGTAGTTGAGGAAAACTTCAAATTCAAGATTCGAGAGGTTCACACCGTCAGTCATGACGACGCCTGGGCGGCGGGGTCGGCAGGGAACATCATTCGTTACGATGGGACCAAGTGGGACTATCAATTTGCGTCCGGGATGAGCACATGGGGGTTCGGGGCGATAGGGTACTTTGATGAAGATAATGTTTGGTTCGGCGGGGCCACTCAAATGGTCCACCTTGACCTCGGAGAGTTCTCATTCTGGGGCGGCGATCGTTACAACGCGGGTGGCTCGCACACGTCCATTACGGCGGCTCCCGATGGATCCGTCTGGGCAGCAGGCTGGGATGGACCTGTACTTCGACGAGATGATGCAGGCTGGGCCTCTATAGATGGCATTCCATCGTCTTCGTGGGTAGACCGCGTTTTCGCGGCGCCGGACGGGGGTATTTGGTTCGCCTATCTACCTCCCGAGCCAAAGGGCTTCATTGCGGAGCCGCAGCGCGATGGTTGGGTGCGGGTCGAACTCCCGACCTCCTATCCGGTTGTCGATATGGAATTCGGGGCCGACGGCCAAGTCTGGGCCCTTGCGAGTCGCTCGAGAGAGTTCGCTGGCGTCTCTCCTGGCTCCGATGTCCTCCTGCGAGAAGAAGGAGGCTGGCGCGTGGTGCAAGAGGTCCGGGACGGGGGGATTCTCCGGGCGATGGAGCTAACGAGTCCGAATACGGCATGGTTCGCTGGCGACTTTGTGGCAACCCTCAGAGACAGCGCGCGGGAGACGATTCCTATTCCCGGCGAGCCGCCGCCCAGACTTCTCATGGATGTCTCGTTTGAATCTCCCGAAAGAGGCTGGTTTGTTGGTGCGGGGTCGCTGCTCTCTTACAACGCAGGGAGTTGGTCCATCGACGAGCTCAGTCGCGACCCCGATGCGGGCGGCCTCTTCGCAGTTGAGTCGGTCGGCGAAGGCTCGGTCGTAACGGTTGGAAGCCTAGGGGCATTCTTCGTTAGCGACACCGAAGTAACCAGTATCGACATAAAATCATCAGGCCCGCTACCCCCGCATCTTGTTGACGTGGCGATCACCAGTCGCGAGGGACGGAGCGAGGCCTGGGTGAGCGGGGCATATGAATTGGTTGCCCGCATTGAGCTTAGTTGTGCCGCTAGCGCGCCGAAACCGTCCAACACTAAGCTCTTCCTACCAATTACACTGTCGAACATGTAACAGGTCGGCAGTCCATGCAGCGCCTTTGACAATAAAAAGGAGGCCTTGACACAGCAAATCAAGATTGGCATGGTGCGTTAGGAAGGGGGCGTAATGGACTCGTCCTTCTGGCCGTCGCCCTTCACCTGGATAGAATAGGGCGTCCTACTGATGCTGCGCACTAAAGGGCGCATCGCCGCCTCCAGGAGCCCCCGATGGCCGCTCACGATCCGTTCGACGCCCGATCTACACTGGAAACCGCGGGCGGCCCGGTCGTCGTTCTCGCGCTCGAAGCGGTCCAGAAGGCGGGGCTGGCTGAGCTCGACCGGCTGCCGCTCAGCATTCGCATTCTCCTCGAAGCGGCTCTGCGCGCATTCGACGGCTTCAGCGTCACCGAAGAGCACTTGAGGTCGATCGCCGGCTGGCGACCTGACTCCGCTCCAGACAAGGAAATTCCATTCACTCCAGCGCGAGTGATACTCCAGGACTTCACAGGCGTGCCGTCCTTGGTAGATCTCGCCGCGCTTCGCAGCGCGATGGACCGCCTCGGAGGCGATCCCCAGCGCATCAACCCCAGTGTGCCCGTCGACCTCGTGATCGACCATTCTGTTCAGGTTGACGCCTTTGGTTCGCTGGCGGCGCTCCTATTCAACGCCGAGCGTGAATTCGAGCGCAATCGTGAGCGCTACGAATTCCTGCACTGGGGTCAGAAGGCCTTCGACAACTTTCGCGTGGTCCCGCCGGCCAGCGGTATCGTGCATCAGGTCAACCTTGAGTACCTTGCAACGGTCGTGGCGAGCGGTCAGATCGACGGCCGCGCCGCAGCTTGGCCGGACACGCTCGTCGGCACGGACTCACACACCACGATGATCAACGGGCTCGGCGTTCTCGGATGGGGCGTTGGCGGGATCGAGGCCGAGGCCGTTATGCTCGGCCAGCCGATCTATATGCTGCTGCCCGAGGTGGTCGGCTTCCAACTTGACGGTGCGCTGCCCGAGGGCGCCACCGCCACCGACCTGGTGCTGCGCGTAACCGAGATATTGCGCGGACACGGTGTAGTCGGGAAGTTCGTCGAATTCTTCGGCGACGGGATCGGCCGACTCAGCTTGCCCGATCGGGCGACAATCGCAAACATGGCCCCCGAATACGGCGCGACTTGCGGCTTCTTCCCCGTCGACGGAGAGACGCTCGACTATCTCAGACGAACGAATCGAGCCGATCGCGTCGACCTCGTCGAGCGCTATTGCAAGTTCCAAGGCTTGTTCCGAACCGACGGCATGTCGGCGCCCGACTTCACCGAAACCCTCAAGCTCGACATGGGGACCATTGAGCCCAGCCTTGCCGGGCCCAAGCGGCCGCAAGACCGGATCGATGTAAAAAGCGCAAAGCGCGCCTTCTACACCGCAATCCACAGTGACTATTTGAAAGACGCGGCCGCTAAGGCAGCGACGTTCGAGGACGCCCGCGCGTCTGCAATGGTTCAGCGGGAAGACACCGGGCCGATTGCGATAGACGGGGCTAGCGGCCGCGTCGCGCAGCGCGCTGACCTCTTTGCCCAGTCGAAAGTGCCGGTTGAACTCGACGGGAATGAATTCCACATCGGAAATGGATCGATCGTCATCGCAGCGATCACATCGTGCACCAACACTTCCAATCCGACCGTGATGATCGCAGCCGGACTTGTTGCCAAGAAGGCGGTCGAACTCGGTCTTGAACGAAAGCAATGGGTGAAGACCAGCATGGCGCCGGGTTCCAAAGTTGTCACGCGTTATCTTGAGGCATCGGGCTTGAACCCCTATTTGCAGGCGCTCGGCTTCCACACCGTCGGCTACGGTTGCACATCGTGCATAGGGAACAGCGGCCCGCTCCCCGCGCCGATCGAGGCTACGATCAAGGAGCACGACCTCATCGTCACATCCGTCTTGTCAGGCAATCGCAACTTCGAGGGGCGCGTTCATCCGCTTACCCGCGCAAACTATCTTGCCAGCCCACCGCTTGTCGTCGCTTATTCGCTTGCCGGTACTATGGACGTCGACCTACTCACGGAGCCGGTCGGGCATGACCCTAACGGCAGTCCGATCTATCTCAGCGACATTTGGCCCAGCCAAGCTGAAATCAAGGCGGCGGTGGCGGCCAGCCTGAAACCGGAGCTCTTCGCCGAAGAATACGGCCAGATCTTCACCGGCAATCCCGCGTGGAACGAGATCGAGTCATCCGGCGGAGCGATCTACGACTGGCAGCCGACTTCGACTTACATTCGCGAGCCATCCTTCTTCCAAGATCTGACCGTCGACGAGCCGACGATCAACGGCGTCCGGGGTGCTCGCGTACTAGCCTTGCTCGGCGACTCGATCACGACGGATCACATCTCGCCGGCCGGGGCAATTCCAATGAGCTCACCCGCCGGCGACTACTTGATCGGTCACGACATAGAACCTCGCGACTTCAACTCGTACGGCTCGCGGCGCGGCAATCACGAGGTCATGATGCGCGGTACTTTCGCCAACATCCGCCTCCGAAACTTACTTGCGCCGGGCACGGAGGGCGGCTTTTCAACCTATTTGCCGACCGGCGAAGTAACGACGCTGTTCGAAGCCGCGATTCGCTACATCGATGACGGCACACCGCTGGTCGTCCTTGCGGGCAAGGAGTACGGCACGGGCTCCAGCCGCGACTGGGCCGCCAAGGGCACCTATCTGCTCGGAGTTAAAGCGGTCATGGCCGAAAGCTTCGAGCGAATCCATCGATCGAATTTGATCGGGATGGGCGTCCTACCGCTCCAATTCATGCCGGGAGACAGCTGGTCCTCATTGGGACTCACCGGAGCTGAACGCTTCGATATCGATGTCGACGATTCTCTGACGCCTGGCGGCACGATCCGCGTTACGGCTACGGGAGTCGACGGAACTCGGACCGACTTCGACACCATCGCCCGCGCCGACAGCCCGGTCGACGTCAAGTACTTCCGAAACGGTGGGATCCTGCACACAGTTCTTCGCGACATGCTTCGTGGTGAGAGGCAACCGGCGTGATCGACTTGCCTCGTGAGCAACACGTCGCGATCAACTTCTCCGACGTTACCAACCGATCCCCCGCCGATAAGCAGCCCGGTTACAACGTCGGACGCTTGGCGTCGGCCACTGTCCTTGGCCTCGTGGCGGCCGCCACCCTCGCCGTCGCGCTGACCGCCGCCGGAGCACCCGCCACACCCGCCCAACCTTCACCGATCGCCTCGATCTGGATCGAGGGTGAAGATGCGGACCGCACGACGTTCAACCGCCATGGCTGGTACAGCGGCGACGGCGTTCGCACCGACCTCTTCTCGCCGGGCGTTCCCGGCGGCAGCCCAGGCGCGTGGCTTGCGCACTACTCGAACGGCGGCGCGACGGCCGAAGCAGAATTCGACTTCGAGGTTTCGCTCGATGATCGGTACACACTGTGGATGCGGGCGAGCGCTTATCGGGTCCGGATGTGGTATCGACTTGACGGCGCCGCTCAAGTTGAGATCGATATGGAGTCGGATAGGCGCGAAAACGTGAATTTGATCGCGCCCGGCATCGACATTCGCTTTCTCGCCTGGATCAAGGTGGGCGAATTCGATCTTCCAGCCGGTCCGCATAACCTCACATTCGGCGTGGGAAGGCATCCGCTTATGGGTAGCGCCGACGTCCATGGCGGCATAGACGCACTGGCCTTGACCAACGCGCGTTGGGGACCGAGCGGCGCGGTTCGCCCACCAGACTCCGAACCCGGTCTGGGAGGCGCGGACGAATGGTTTCCACTGATCGTACCGGACGACGACGCAGGGACCGGGTCCGTCACCGATGCGAGCGCGCTCCTGCATCGGCCGGCCGGCGTATTGGGTCACGTACGGCGCGACGGCGATCAACTGGTATATGGGGACGGCAGCGTCGCCCGCTTCTGGGGAGTCAACGCCCATCCTCCGGCGACGGAGGAGCTGATGGAAGCTCAAGCGAGCTTCCTTGCCCGTAACGGCATCAACCTGGTGCGTCTTCACCCTGTCACTTCGGTCGTAGGACTCTTGGTTCGTGATCCTGAAAGCGGACGTCGACAGCTCCAGCCGGATCTCTTAGGGGAGCTCGATCTCTGGCTCTCGATCCTCAAGGACCGTGGTATTTATTTCGCCTTCTCGCCTTTCTATCCGCACATCATCACTCCCGATGACGGCTACGATCCGGCGCGCTTGGCGGAGCTGCCCGATGCTTCGACGTGGGGCTTGCCCGCCGGGATGAGCGGCAAGAGCAGTTCCGGGGTCGTGAATTTTGTTCCCGAACTACAGGCCGCAGAGTGGGAGTGGCTGCGTGAACTTCTCGTCCACGAGAACCCCTACACCGGACTACGTTATGTCGACGATCCGGCGCTGGCAACGATCGAGGTGCACAACGAAGACTCAGTCTTCTGGCATGCGCCGTTGAACGGCCTGCAGGGCGGCGAAATGCCGTTGCATCTGGCCTACTTGCAGCGCGAATGGATGCTTTGGCTTCAGGCGCGCTACGACAACGACGCTGCCCTGCTGTCGGCTTGGGGTCCAGCCGGCAGCGGCAGCCGCTGGGACGATTCGCTGTCGAATCCCACTATGGCGATTTACGGCGCCTGGGAGATGGGCGCCGACGGACCATCGCTGAATCGCTCAGAAGCGGCGCGGATGGGCGATTTCATCCGGTTCTTGGCTGAACGCCAGCGCGATTACTTCACGCAACGCGGCCAGAGTTTGCGCGATCTGGGCTATCAGGGCGTGACCATCTCAACCGCGTGGATGGCCGGCGGCGACTCGGCACATCTTGCCAATCTGTGGACGGACGCGGCGCTGGACATGATCGATCGACATCAATACTTCGGAGGCGGCGACGGAGGCCACAGCATCGGGGAGGGCGCCGTTAACTCCGGCAGCCATCTCGATCAACCCGGCTCGGGAATTTTGGGCCGCGGGCTTGAGCAATACGCCGATCACCCATTCATGCTCAGCGAATGGAATCAGAACACGCCGAATCAGTGGAAGGCGGAAATCGCGCCACTGGTCGCCTTCTACGGCTTTGGCCTGAACGGCTGGGATGCATCGACACATTTCAGCGCCGATCGGGCGGTCCGGATGGGCACCGGATGGCCGGATGAACGTTCCTATGTGACCGAGACTCCGCACTATCTTGGCCAGTTCCCGGTATTGGCGCGGAGCGTCTTACGGGGCGATTTCGCCGAGGGCGATGTCGTCGCTGCGCGTCGCGTGCATACCGACCACATCTTCAGCGGCATCGACGCGCGTAGTCAATGGACGGAAAGCGGAGGCTGGGCGGGTGAAGGGCCGGGCGGGACGTTGGACACTCCATCCGAGACGCTCGCGATGGGCAAGGTGACATTCGAAATCGGGCCGGGTTTAGCGCGTTCCGAGCGCTCCGATTGGGACGCGTATTGGGATCGGGATGCCGAAGTGATTCGCAGCGTTACAGATGAACTCCTTTGGAACACTGCCGAACGTGTTGTCGAAGTTTCAAGCCCGCGCACGCAAGGGCTCGTCGGTTTCGCAGGCGGCGGAGCCTACAAAACGTCGGACCTAGAATTCCAGGTCTCGACCGACTTTGTCAGCCTCTTGGTCACTTCGCTAGACGATCGACCGATAGCTGAATCGGAGCACTTGGTCGTCACGGCGCTGGCTCGTGACCGACAGACGGGTGCTCGATATTCTTCCGATGGATCCAGGCTTGAAGAAGTTGGCGGTCCGCCACTGCTGCTCGAACCGGTGCAGGCGCGGCTCCGCATTGGCTGGAGCGAAGGCGACATTTCGTTTCGCCCCCTCGACCCACTAGGAGTGCCCGTCAACATCGAGGTCGAGCGCGACGCCGACGGCTGGTTCGTTCTCGATGGCCGCTACCGTGCGTACGCTTACGAGATTCGTCGAAGCCTCGACCCGACAGCCCCAACTGCGATCCCGGAACCGACCGCGGATCCAACCACAACCGAGACCACAACCCAAACCACAACTCCGACCACCAGTCAGACTCCGACTCCAACGCCAACAGTCGAAGGAACGCCGGATCCTAGATCAACCGTCGTCTCGACCGAAGCACCGGTAGCGGCAGATATCACCTACTTGCCGTTGCTCGAGACCGGTCGGTAGTAGGTCTAAGGCTTCGTTCCCAGCGGCGTCGGCCATGGCGCTAAGCGGTCCGTAAATTCTACGAGAGTGCCGAGGGCGTCGAGGATGGGATCTTCCACCCGCCAGTCGCGAGCGCAGCCCATCCCTTGACGGTCGGCGACCAGAGCAAGGTCCCCAGCGCTTACGACGCCGTCGCCATCGATGTCGGTGCAGCGGCCGATGGTCTCACCGCGGCTGCGATAGTGTGAGCCTACACGGGTTAGATCGCGCACGTCTATCCGACAGTCTTCGACAACATCGCCCGCCCAGACATAAGCCGGCTCCATCCGCAGCGTCTGGCGCGGGTTGACCGTGATCGACGGGGCGACATTCGAAAGCGCGCACGGCAGGGTCGCGGTCAGAGTGTGCGAACCGTGCGCTAGGCCATCTAAGAAAAAGCGTCCGGAGGGCCCGGTGATCGCCCGGATAGCTCCGGCAGCGACACGTGCGCCTTCCACCGGAGCTTCCTCCATGTACACGATCCCAGTCACGGAGCTCTGGATACCGGGACAAGCTCCGATCTCAAGTGAAGCGCGATCGGCCCGAACATATTCGCATGGACTTTCCCTCACCCTACGGCCCTGAACTACCACATCGCGGCCCAGCAGCGGTGCAAGCTCGACCCCGCTCGGCCGTGCGTAGCCGATTGTCTCGCCAGCGCAATTTTCGACTGCGTAGAGCTCGCCATGACAGGCGTCCACGCGGGGCTCGAATCGGAGTCGGCCGCGCAGCTCGACCCACTCGCGCTCAGGCTCAACTAACTGGGCCGTTGCATGGAACGCCCCCAGCCGGTCGACATCGAGTCCCAACCAAGCGACATGTGCTTGAGCGTCGCTCCCGAGTCCCAGTCGAGGCCTCTGTCCTTCTAAAAAGCGGGGAACTCGATCTATCCGGCTCCGGTGCAGATGGCCTTCTTCGCCGAACACACCGCTGTAGAGGCGCGACTCTCCGGGCCGTGTCTCGCTCCACGCCACGATGACCTGCCCTGCCGCGCCGCCGGCAATGTCGACATCCAGCGCCGTACCGCTTTCCGGTCGATGCACTATCGACGGGGAGCTCCAGACTTCCGCACCCTCCGGACGCGAAGAGTGGGCAATCGCATTGCCGTCAGACTCAATCCACACCGCGTGAACGCCGCCCGCCCCGTCACCGGTTACGCGCGGGGCCGTAGCGTGCCCTGACCTGCCCGCGACCGTGAGCGGATAGTCCGGCCACCAAACCGGGCTCGCCAGAGGCAGGACGCTCGCCCAAATCTCGGCACGTCCGGATCGTGAGTCTTCCCAGACGGCCCAAACCGCCCCGTCGCGCGTTATTCCAAGATCTGCTTGCCGCTGATCACCATCGAGCGGATCGTGTACCGGCTGTATTTCGTCCCATCCGCCGTCGGACCGCCTCCGTCGATAAAGCACGTTTGAGTCGGTTCGTCTTTCGTCAGACCACACCACATGTATGTTGCCGAGCCGGTCGCCGGCAATCCCCGGCGATCCCACGCGGACAGCGCCGAAGGCGTCCACCTGTCGAGGCACGGACCAGCCGGTATTCGGTGCTGCACGTCGATAGTAGTGCTGTATGCTCGCCCCATCCTTATCTATCTCAACAAGCGCGACGTGAAGGCCGGATCGGGCATCGATCGCGATGACCGGATCGGCTCTACGCACACCGTCGCCGCCTGCGATTATCGCCGGCGCGTTCCACTGCCCGCCCTTCGGTCGCGATGCTTGGTAAACGGTGTCGCCGTGGTCGGTTTCGCGCCGCCCGACCCAAACCGCGTGCACGCCTTCAGATGCGTCCACGATCAGATCAACGTCAGCCGGCACCGCGTCAGGTGCCTCCGGTCCCAGAGCGGACGGAAGAGTCCACCGGGGACCGTCCAGCTCCGCGCCTTGAGCTTGGAGGTCGCTTGCGGGGCCGCGCGCCATCACGAGCGCCATCACTAAGGCGGTCATAATCGCCTTCAAAATCGAAGCTGGAAGAGCCGGTGGCAGGGTGTATGGCCGCGAGAGACTCATTTGGCGGAACCTGAACCCCCCAAAAGGGGCCTCGCGGGTCGGACTGCATTTGCGACCGAATAGTGCGCCCGATCGTAGAACGGCGCTTGAACGGACCAATCGAAGCGCGCCGCCGACTGGCGTAGGCACTCCGGCGCCGGCCGATAACCGTCAGTCATCGATGCGCGACATCGCTCAAGAAGTCGAACTGCGAGTTCAACGTCATCCGCATACAGCACATCGTGGTGAGCTTCCTTCGGGATGAGCTCTGGATATGCCAGCCTACTTGGCAAGAGGGCGTCACAGCCGCAGTAGAGAGCTTCACATGTCGATGCGCCGAAGAACTCGTGTCGCGCA
The DNA here is from genome assembly GCA_038913135.1 of Anaerolineae bacterium. GTDB lineage: Bacteria > Chloroflexota > Anaerolineae > Epilineales > Epilineaceae > JBCLES01. The sequence continues at coordinate 137,617 of JBCLES010000001.1, read as the reverse complement.
GTCGAAACAACCAGGTCGGACCGCCAGAGAACGGCCGCATATTCGTCGCGCGACTCGACAAAGCCGACGTGAACACACCGCTCGCCAAGCCGCCGAAGCGCAACGTCGAATTCGCTGGGAGCCGACTCAAAGCGCTCGCCCATGAGCGCGAGCCTGAAGTCGCCTCCTTGGTCGAGCACGGTGCAGAGGGCATCGAAGAACGTTTCAGGTCCCTTGTCATACTCCCAACGATGGTTCCATGTGATCAGGAGTGGCCGCCGACCTTCCGAACGTTGACCGAGTGGCCGTGCCCCGTCGAGGGCCGCCAGATCCAGCCTAAGCGGCAGGATCGAGCTTCGCGCCCCGATTTCGTCCACCACTTCGAGTTCGCGATGATCCGGAAACGATCGCAGATAGCCCGGAAGAAGCTGGAGAAAGCTTGAACGATTGTGCTCGGAGTTCCAAAACACTTGGTCGGCAACCGCAAAAGATGCGACGTTTATGAAGGCATAGTGCGCGTCTTCTCCGTCGCGCTCGGCTCGGCGGCTCCGGCTTTCGCTCCATTCCGGCTTCAAAGGCCTTGCGGGGTAAGCAAGCTGGTTTTCGTGAACGTAGATGGCGGCGGGTACATTACCGAGCGTCGAGCGTGTCGCCGCCAGAAATGTTGTCAGATCGAGCATGTCGCTCGCCAAAATCACATCGGGGCGCCAGGAATCATCCGACTGATTCACAAGCCGGGCGCAAGTCAGGGCACCGCCGTGCATCCTCCACTTCCAGAATCTACCAGGCAGAGTGACAAGCCGAACGTCGTGGGCAGACGCAGCGCTATAGCCGATAGCCCACTGGCGGTGTGAGCCCGCGAAGTATGGCTCCACCAAAAGCACCTTCAGTCGGGAACCGTTCCGGTCTCCGGCCGATGTCATAAAGGTCTCAGGGCTGAACGTTGGAGCTGAAATAGGCCATGTCATGGCGGAGCGGTGGCGCCTGCGTCCTGGACGTCGTCGGATGTTATGATGATTTCGACGATGTCGGGCGTCACGCTCAGCGCCTCGAGCGTTGCCGGCGCTCTGACTTCGACCGTCAGACGATGCCTGCCTGGAGCAAGTCCCGTGGCGCTCACGACCGCTCGAACGTCGCCCGCCTCCAGCGCCTCAAGCACCGGCTGCGGACCACTTACGAGAACGCGCACGGTGGAGGGAGAGGCTGTCATGCTCAAGCCCGTGCGAACACCGATCGCTTCAATATCAACGTCGATCGGGCGCGATCCGGGCAATGCCCGCACTTCAAGAGTCACTGTAATCGTACCGTCTGGAAGCCCTTCCACACGCAGCGTAGGAGGCAGTGCGAGAGCGACATCGAGAGTCTGATTCGTCGTGAAGCCCGTCAGTTCGATCTCCTCGGTGACCACCTGACCTTCATCAAGCACCGGAGCCAGCTCGGTGCCCGCACCCAGCACGCGTACGCTGTGCGGGTCGTAATCGAAGCCGGCAAGGAAGTAGCCTTCAGGAATCTCGCCGAGGAAGCGGGGCACAACGGGAAGCGAAATGCCGCGCTCACCGATCGTGACCTGGGCATCTATCCGCTCCGGCTCGGATGCAATGCCCTCGAGAACTTCGCCTTGAGAGTCGAGCATACGAAGCGGCAATGCTCGAAAAGCTCTGGGTCCAAGCTCGGAACCAAGGGCCAACGGCACGACGGCGACCACCCGAGTAAGCCTTCGAATCTGGCGCGACGGTCCGGTGACAGTCACGCTTTCCGGAGCGGTGACGCGATCTATCAGAACCCGCTCTTCGTCGATTTCCTTCGGCAGCTCCAAGAAGACCCGGCGGGTTTCTTCGATCACGCGATCGAGCCGCACCGCCACTTCGCCCGGTATCGGATCGCCGACGCGAATTCCGAGGCGGCCACAAGGCTCACATTCGACGCGAACGGACAGCACATGTTCGAGCGCCTCGTCGCCGCTTTCGATCGCCCGTAGGTCAACGACGGTCCTCATGTCTGTCGGGCCGAGCGCTTGAATGCCGTCCCGCAGCCCCCTCAAGTCTACCGTGATGCGCGGGTCATTCGGGGCATACGGGACGAAGCCCGCCGGACTGTTCAGGAATGACGGCTCCACTCCGCCATCACGTGGAAACGTCGGAATGTCATCGATGGGCCGGGCATCTCGGCTGGTCGCCAGCCAGACTACGAAGGCGAGCAGCACCGCCAAGAGGGCGGACAACGCCCTGTCGAAATTGAAGCGGCGGCCGGTCATGAGCGCCTGTCCGGCACGCGTTCTCCTGGCGGATCAGCTGGAGTCGGTGATGCATCTTCGGTCGGTTCACCGGCACTGGATCTGGGAGAATCCGACCATGTCCGCATTATACGAAGACGCGCGCGTTCTATCGGCGACGGTTGAGCTTTGAACTCGGCGCCCAATATTCGGACCAGGCTCATCTCGTCCAGATGACGTGTGAGCCGACCATCGCGCGCCAGTGAAATCGTCCCGGTTTCTTCGGACACTACGACCACGAGGGCATCCGTGTTTGCGCTGACCTCCGTTGCCGCCAAATGGCGAGTCCCGAGTGAGAACTGTTTGTCATGGGACTCGCCCAACGGGATCACCACCCGCGCTGCTGCTATTCGCCCTTGGCTCACTATCACTGCCCCATCGTGGAGCGGTGTGTTCGGATGGAAAATCTGCATCAGAAGTTCGGCAGTTACCTTGGCATCCAGCTCCACGCCGCGCTCTATCAGCTCACCAAGTCCAGTTTCGCGCTCGAGCACGACGAGCGCGCCGAAACGGCTGGCTGACAGCCTTCGGGCGGCAGAGGCGATAGAACGGACGAAGTCCTCTTCGGTGGCGGAAACGAAAGTTCGGTTCAGTACCAAGCGGGTGCGGCCCAAGCGCTCGATCGCACGCCGGAGCTCAGGCTGGAAGATAACTGGAATCGCTACAAGGAGGCTCGGCAATAGAACGTTCTGAAAGATGGCGCTGAACGCGATCAGTTCGGCGGCGTTGATGAACAGGATAATGATCGGAGCAAGGAACAGCACGACCCCTTTTACGAGCTGAACCGCGCGTGTACCTTGAACTAGGTAAAGGAGGGCATAGATCAGCGCCGCGACCAGCAACACATCGAGCACGTCGCCGGCGCTCATCGACCTCACACGCAGTGCGAGATCGCCGAATTCGCGGATCATCGCTCTGTATCCACCTACTGCCAAGCCCTCATGCGTCGAGCCCTACGCCGCCGACCAGCCAGGCCAGAAGCGCCTTCTGCGCATGAAGTCGATTCTCGGCTTGGTCGAACACGCGGCTGCGCGGACCTTCGATGACCTCAGCGGTGATCTCGTCGCCGCGATGTGCGGGCAAACAATGCATAACGATCGCATCATCGCCGGCCCTGGCAACAAGAGCACCGTCTACTTGATAGGGTAGGAAGTGGCTCCGACGTTCTGCTGCTTCATTTTCCTGGCCCATGCTTGCCCAAACATCTGTATAGATCACTTCCGCATCGTCAACGGCTCCGAGATCTTCCGTTGCCTCGACATGGCCATCGGTGCGAACGGCTATCGCTTGGGCTTGCCGCAGGATATCCATGTCCGGCGCGTATCCCTTTGGATGGACGATGCTCACGTGCGCCCCGGAAAGCGCTCCACCGATCGCCAACGAATGCGCGACGTTGTTCCCATCACCGACGTAGGCGATTCTTCGGCCTTCCAGATCGCCGAAGGTTTCTCTAATCGTCAATAGGTCGGCGAGCGCCTGACAGGGATGAAAACGGTCGGATAGACCATTGATCACCGGCACGGGCGCAGCGGCCGCGAGCGCCTCGATATCGGAGTGAGCGAAGACGCGCGCCATGATCGCATCGCAATAACGGGCAAGCACGCGGCCGACATCTTCTGGGCTTTCGCGCGTCCCCAGGCCGACCTCGGCCGGAGACAAATAGATGGCCGTGCCGCCGAGTTGGTGCATTCCTACCTCGAATGACACGCGGGTGCGAAGAGAAGGTTTCGAAAAGACCATCGCCAGCACTTTCCCGTCGAGCAGCGGTGGCTTGTCGCCTCGTCCAAGCCGATCCTTCAGCGTCGCGGCAAGGTCCAACAATCCCTCGAGCTGGTGCGGCTCGAGCTCGAGGAGCGTCAGCAAGTCCTTCACGGTACCCCTTCCGAAGCTGGTGGGAGCGGATTTTCGCAGCAATGGGTCCGACGATGTGCCGCACGTGCGCCTTTAGGCATGCGGGCGGGCCTGAAGGGCTTGAAGGAGCCGCCCGCCCGCGAAGTATATCACTTGTCCGTGGAGGGACTCCGCGGCCGCCGAACGACGCGGTTATCCGCCTCCGAAAGCTATTGCCAGTCCCGCGATCACGAGCGTGATGCCGAGCGGTCGGGCGACTGACACATCGTTGACGGTGAATCCGCCAACAAGCACCAGGGCCATGACCGCGGCGCCGACAAGGCTTCCGGCCATTGCGAGTGCAGTCGCCGCGAGAGCGAATCCTGCTGCAACCCTCAGTCGCCCAGGGCGCATCGAAACGCCCATCGAAGTGCCCACCGAGGTACTCACGGTCAGCGCGGCAAAAGTGAAAGGCACCAGCCAGTTTGAAGCCAGTAAGCTGGACGCCTCGAGAAAGTAGCCGGTTTCAACACGCAGCGGTGCCGGAATCGGCGTAAGACCGCCCAGCGCCGCCCACGCGACAAGCGCGGGGAGCAGGACCTCGGTAATCGGCGTACGCCACTCGTTGACGATTCGTAGTCGACCTGAGGCCGGCGGCAGCGAGTCGAGGATCCAAATCGCCGCCATCAGCCACATGACGCCGCCGCCGACAAACCATGCGATTACCAAGATGCTGGCTAGCATGAACATGCGCTCACGCGGCTCCGTGCGCTTCACAATCTCGCTCTTGAGCGGAACGCAAAGCAGCCAGGCCGCGGCGAAGCGAACTAATGACTCGAGCACCATCGGAGGGCCGGCCGACAATGCGCCACCGATGACCGCGAACAATGTGAGATCGCTCGAAAAGTACGGCGCCAGGCCGGCGCCGCGCGCCTTCATGTTCGATACGCTCGCTGCCGAGCTTAGTGTTGGATCAAGCACTTCGAGCGGCGTCGATCCATTCCTGGATCAGATCCTTGGCGACCGGTCGGATGCCGGGAAGCCCAAGTGCGACTTCGATCTGCTCCACCGTTGACCTGGCAAGTTCGTCCATGGATTCGATGCCTTCGGTCCTGAGGAGCGCGAGGTAGATCGGCGTCATTCCAGGAAGCGCGGGCATGTCTACAGCTCGGCTCACGTAGTCAGCTTCCATCCGGCGAGCGTCATCACCTAATGATCGGACAATCTCGTCCGCACGTTCTACGATGTCCGCGGGGATTTCGGCCAACGACCTGGGGTCCGGAGGAGCTTCCGGGACGGCACGATTCACCGATCCTGCCCTTCGCGCTATGAAGGCACGAACGCTCGCACCAAGCGACCAGGACACGGCGCACCAAGCGGCCAAGGCCGAGCCGCAGTACAACCCGCCTAGTCCCATCTCAGTTCCGAAATACAGCGGGATTGTTATAGCCGCAGCAATCGCGCCGGCCCCGATTGCCGCCCTGGTCGGCCGACTCGAGCGGGAGGCGAAGCGTCGTCCGATTATCTCGCCAGCACCTACGCTGCCAAGAGCCGTTCCGACACCATAGGCCGCGAGCACGACGAGCGGTCCGATCACCGTGATCAGCGTCACGATCAACAGGATCGGCAGTACGAGCAGAGCTATAGAGCCGATAAAGGTCGATAGAACAATACCGCCGAGGGTGCCGGTTGCATCACGGGTGAGCGCGACGGTTCCTGGGATAACCCCGACTGCGAGCGCGGCGAAGAGGCTTGCTAGTCCGACGGTCACGAGCGCGAAGACGAGCGGCATGAGCCAACGTGCGGTGCTCTGAGGCTGCTGCCGTCCGCTTGCGCCAACGTTTCTCAGTGTCCACTCGCCGCCCTCCACGACCGCGCCTTCTTCGCGATCGATCTCGCCAAAGACGGTGACGTCCCCGGAGACCTTCGCGCCACTCCGCAGCGTTAAGTCGCCCGAGACGAAGACATCGCCCTGAGCTTCACCTGAGATCTCCGCGTTGCCCCAGGCCACGGCGAGATCTCCTTCGACCGTCCCGCCTATCTTGGCATCGCCCGAAAAGATGCCGATATCGCCCCTTACGTAACCGGCGGGCTCCACGGTGAAATCGGCGCCGACGACGGATACGTCACAATCGAGGCGTTCGCCATCCCCGACAACCAAGTCTTTGCCCATACTCTCGCATCGGTCCAAATCATCTGGCTGCGCCAGGGCGAGGCTGGGCCAGAGGCTGACGATCGCCATGAGCACGGCCAGTGCGCCAGCACCTATAATCGACTCCCGCCTGAAGCGTCGATCGATCGCGCGCTTCATCCTAGGTGCCTGACCGTCGGTCGAAGCGCGATCCGTGAATCGCGCGGCAGGATGGTCGCGCCAAACCAAGCAGCTGCCAGAGTTGCGGCAACAGTGATGTATAGGCCCGCCGCAATCGTCGGCCTCAACGGAACGTTTGCGAGCGCACCTGAAGCCAACATCAGGCCGTTCAGGGTGCCTTCGAAGAGCTTTATCAGCCCAGGCACCGCGTCGGCCAACTGCCAATGCGAGCTGAGGCTGGCGACCAGCCATGCGATGCCGAGCACGCCCGTCGATATCATGCCGATCTGAGACAGGCTTCGTCGCCATTCCGGTAAATCGTTCGAGCCAGCCGCAAGAGATGCCATGACGCTTCGCACAAAGTCGTCTGGCGGCTCGGCGAGCGGCTCAGACCTTAGCAGCGAATCGACCTGCCCCTGCGAGCGCCAAGTGGTTCGGCATTCATCACAAGATTCAAGATGATTCAGAAATTCCAACTCGGGTTCTCCGTCGAGCGCCTCCGGCATCAGCCGGCGACAAGTGTCGCATTGCATGCGCTCATCCCTCCATAAGTTGCCGAAGACGCAGCTCCAGAAGATTCGACGTCAGTAGCCAATCTCGGCGCCGTAGGCCGCGAATCAGTCGACATCATTTCGGCCATCCTGTGGCGCGCCCGATGCAGACGGCTCTTGATGGCCGATTGGCTTTCGCCCGTTATCTCTGCGATCTCGGCGTAACCCAAGTCGTGCCAATACCGGAGCACGACCACCAGTCGATATTCTGTTGGCAGCGCCTCCAGAAGTCGCTTTATGCTCGCCGCCTGTTGCGCGCGCTCGAAGTTCTGTAGCGGATCGATCGATTCGGACGCGAGCTGCCTCCAAGGCGGTAGTCCATCGAGTGATACTTCCTTCATCCGCTTCTTTCGAAGCGTGTCTATACAGTGATGCGCGGTTATCGATAGGATCCAAGTCGAGAACGGGCGCGCCGGATCGTATGCCGCGATCGAACGATAAACGCGGAGAAAGGCCTCCTGCGCCGCGTCCTCGGCGCCTGACGGGTCGCCGAGCATGCGATACGCCAGATTGAAAACGGGTCGCTGATAGGTCTCGACCAACTCCGCGAACGCTCCGTGATCGCCTTCGCGTACTGCGCGGATGACCTCAGATTCAGTTCGCATTGCGCTCTCCTATCCCCGATCTAGTCGCCGGTCTACGCGGATCCGACGCAAAGGGTTTCACGACGGACACTTCGACGTTGGGCGCCATTCGAACGGGCGATACAATCATGCTGCGACAAGCGATTTGCGTACAGGGTACGCAAGCTAAACTACACCAAGACGAGGTAAGTGGATGGCAAAGGCGCAGCAGCTCCTGATCGACTTTCAAGGCACGTGGGGGGGGGCCAAGCTCGCGAGACGACATCCTACGCGTGCTCAAGGAATCCATCGCTTTGGTAGAGTACACCGCGGGCGATGCACGGCTGGCCTGCGCCGGCCTGAGGATCGAAGTCATGGATCCGGGTGGCTCGCGAAAGCGCAAAATGGGCGACTAATCGTCAAGGCTTCGCCGCTTCCGTCGCGCTGGCAAAGTCGCGCTCGTAAGAGCGGAACAAAGCCTCCCAATCCGCGATCGCCAGAGCGCCGGCGGCCTTGCGACCGTCGATGAGATATGTCGGCGTCCCTTCGAATCCCTGGGCGTGCGCGAAATCGGTCGATGCCTGAACCCGCTCCGTATGTCGGCCTGAATCCAAGCAAGTCGACAGACGCCGGCCGTCAATTCCTATCTCGTTCGCTAGCCCGGCGAGCGCTGAAGAAGTAAAGGCATTCCCCTCGCCATGCCATGCGAACAGGCGATCGTGATATGCCCAGTAGCGACCCTGTTCACCCGCACAGTGCGCAGCTCTGGCCGCCAGCGTCGATGCCTCACCGCGGATCGCAAAGTCCCGATAGACGACTCTTACCATACCGTTCGCGATCCAACTTTCACGCAGCCACGGCATTACATCGAGCGCGAATTGCCGGCAGTTCGGACATTGATAGTCGCTGAACTCCACGATCGTCGTCGGAGCGTTAGGACTTCCGAATACCGGATCACCTTCCGGCGTGAACCAGGTGTTGGGTTCCAGAGATTCCAAACTAGCCGGAGGCACGCTGCTGTTTGGAGCTGCGAGCTCCCCGCTGTCCGGCCGTCGCGCGACCACGAACGCGGCTAGACCGATACCGCCTAAGAGAAGGACGCCAAGAAATCCGAGCACGAATGGACTTGGGGTCAACGAGATCGTCGTTCCCGAACTGCGCTGGTGAGTGGATTTCGTGCGGCTTCGCTGCACGGATTCGCGACCCATGGGAATCTCCTCGGCGGCGTCAGCCGAACACCATCGGCGACTTCGTTAAAGCGATTTCGATCAACTTCAACCGGAATGTGGGAGTGTCGATCGCGTTCAATTTCAGCTTGAATGTGCGACGGGAAGAAAGACCTTTTGCGGCAGATCGCCCCAAGTCGGAGAAGTTGGCGTTGAGGAAGCATTGGGCGTTGGCGGTACGAAAGTCTCGCTTGGCATTACGCTTGGCCCCGGGACCGGAGCGGACGGACTCGGCGTCGCTCCGGGAGTTCTACTGGTGGGAGCTGAACCCTCGATGGAAGTCCGCGCCTGAGCCGCTTCCGGACGAGATGTCCAATTCCCGGCCCTATCGGCCGCGAGTAGAGCGAAGTATACGGTCTCGCCCGGCATGCCCTCGAACGAGATCTCCGTTTCGCCGCTGAGTGGGTCGGCACTCCAAGTGATCACGTCGCCCGCAAAGCGCCAATCGTCGACGCTCACCGGTGGATGGTTCGAAACCAGCAGTCGGACCGCGCCTACGCCCGTCCCACCGTCAGCAGCGCTCGCGACCAATTCGAAGCGCGTCGCACTTCGCTCCGGCAGCGTTTCGATCTCCGCCCGAAACGGAGCCGCCGTATCGGTCTCGATCACGACGATCGGGTGGCCGGCCATCACCGCCCCGCCTGAACCGGGATCGTTCCTATTCGTCATCGCTGGAAGATCGATGCGCAATCTGCCGGCCACTGGTGTCATCGACGTCTCGACCATCTCGCCGTCACGTGGCGCTATCACCCGCGCGAGCGGTCCCGTACCGAAGAATTCCGCTACCAATGGCTCGCGACGGAGCGACCAAATGACACTTACGCGCTCGTTGGGCGGCCGGTAGAAGAGGATACGCTGCCAGCCGCTCGGGTCTTCTGCCGGTCGCCAAAGCCGCGACGCTCCTTCGAGCGCATCCGCCGCCACCCGGAATGCGTGGTACGCTGGACGCGGAGCTCCGAACGCCGGATCAGTCGGAGCCCAACAAGCATGGCCCGGTGGGTCCCAACACTGATTCTCCCGATGGTTTCGCAGCAACCCGAAGGCATCGTAGCTGGACGGTCCGTTGCCGCAATCGTCGTATGCCTGAAAGTGAATCAGCGCCGCGACATCGGCTGCGACCCCTTCGGCCGTCGCCTGAAGGACGTAGGCTGCCTGCTCGTCGGTCGTCGCTCGCCACGGGCTTCGCGGATCCCAGCATGGCCCGGGATGCTCCGACCAGATCGGAACACCCATTTCGGTCACCCAAAGGGGGCGTGGCCCGAACCCGCGGGCGGAAAGCGCGGCTCGAACCTCGGCCGGGCCGGTGCGCAGCCGGTCGGAATATGAGTACCAATGCCACGCAGTGGCGTCGAAGTAGTGGTTGTAGCGACCTGGAAGCGGCGAGCGGGCGGCCGAATCCGAGAGCGCTTCCAGAAATTCTGCAAACCATGGCATTGCAGTCGGGTGATCCGCGATGCCGCCATGCAGAACCGTGGCTTCGGAATCTCTGCGCTTGATCACGAGATTTGCCACTTCGAGGTAGCGGACGAATTCGACGGTCGTGCCGCTCCAAAAGTGCTCGAGATTGGGTTCGTTGCCGATCTCCCAGACTCGCACGCCTTCTTCAGGACTCCAGCCGTCCCGTCGGGCGACCATCCCGCCGGGCCGGTAGCGCTCGACAACGGCGTCGACGAAGACCGCCCAAGCGTTGCCCGGATTGACTGCGAACGCGCGAACAGGATCATCCGTTCCGGCACCCGCTCCGTCGAGGAAGATCGGCACGAACAGACCGCGCGGCGGCGGAGCGTTTGGCACGGGAGCGGTACGATCGCCATAGCGCGTTGCTGCCCCTCCCCGACGCAACGAAAGTTCGAGGCTCAGTCCGTCGCTCGCGCGCGAATCCGAACGAAATGGCGGCACGCCTTGTAGGATCGCCAATGTCTTGAGCCCATGACTCCGATCGCGCTCTACAAGGGCGCCGACTGGTCCCCACATGAATTCGCCCGGCGAACGTTCTACCAAGTCCCAATACATAGACCATCGATTCCATGCGGCCCCTGCCTCAGCAGCTCGCATGAAGCGTTCTTCGATCACAGCTGCCGGCAGGACCTCTCGCGCGACCGGCACTCCTGATTCGCGAACCACGTGCAAGTCCATAAGATCCACATGCGCCAAGCCTATGCGGCCTGTGGTCAGCGCCGGCTCCGCACCGGCGGGGGAGGAGGAGGCGGCGGAGGTGGCGGCGGAAGAGGAGGCAAGGGCGGAGGAGGCGAGGTCTATGACTCCGTCTATTGGCACCCGTTCTCCACGCGCCAACCCGTGATCCGCCGTGCTCACTCCGGCCGTCGCGATCAGGGCCGCAATCGACAAAGACGCAGCGCCGACGCCTACGCGCCGAATCCGTCGGAACATCGACCCGGTCATCGACTGGGAGATCGGACCGGTTGTGCGGCCGCTCATCGACCCGGCGATCGGACCAGCGATGAGACCGGCGACGGGACCGATCTTCCGCACGACATTCCCGACGATCTCATCCTTCAATCGGTGGTTCGGAACCAAGCGCGGTCCGCGGTCCACGGCATGAAGATCCGGCCCACCAGCAATCCGCCTGTCGGGCTTGGCCCAATGGGCGGGGTAGGCGTCGGCTCGGTCGGACCTGCAGTACCTGCCCCCGGCACCGCCCTGAACGTAGTCAGCGCAGACGTGTTCTTGCCTTGGGTCTGGGTCAGAGTAAGCGCCCGGAGCGCAAAGCCGGTAGGCGCGCTGAGTTCGAAGGTACCGTCGGTGGCATTGGCAGTTACTCGGCCCTCGAAGTGGGCCGCCTCGCCGACCGGATCGGTGAAAGCCTCGACGATGCAGCCGGGACAAGCGCGGCCGGTGACACGCCGATGCTCCACGACGAAAATCTCAGGCGGCTCTAGCCGACCATTCGAGCGCTGGGCCAGGTCGATCGCGTTGCCCGAATTGTTTGTGATGCCGTTCTCGCTCAGCGTATTGTCGAACGTACCCGGTCCTGTCAGCACCACCCCGCCTCGTTCGTTGCAGGCAATGTGATTCTTGATGATCCGCGTCGACCTCGGACCGAATTGCAGGGCGATGCCATAAGTCTGGTTGCCCACACATGTCTCGCCATCCGGGCCTATACCGATAGCGTTCCCCTCGATCAGCGTTCGTGACGTTTCCCCGCCGATCGAAATGCCCTCTGAACGGGAAGCACCGATCACGTTGTCGATGATCAAGTTATCACTCGCTCGGTCGACAATAAGTACACCGGTGAACAGACCGGACGTAGGACTCCCGTCGATGTCTAATCCGAGCCAATTGCCGCGAATGATGTTGCCGGTGGTCCGCTCGTTCTCGATCTTGACGCCGACGCCGAGCTCACTCGCCGCCAGAAGATTCCTGTCCTCGGGCGCTTCGCCGCCTATGACATTGCCTTGTGTTCCAGAGTTCAAGTAGACGCAATCGGCGGAGACGGGTGCCACACTCCGACCATCTCCGCTGAGGCCGCACCATGATCCAATGATCCGATTGTTGACTGTGTTCGCCCCTCGGATCCTGACCGCATTGCCTTCCGTGATGTCCCTGAACACAAGTCCAGGTCCGAGTTGATTGTTCGATGCGCCCTCCAGCTCAACGTTCGGCTGAAGTACGATCGCCGACTCGGAGTATCCCCCCCGCAAATCGAAGCCCCGCAGGACGTTGTCGTTGCTTTCGATCTGAATGGCGATCTGCAGACCCCCTCCGCTCCCGTCGAACACCACTCGATTGTCCGACGGGCCTACGTACTCATCGAGCATCAACGAAAAATCTATCTCCGTGCCGCCCTTTGTCATTTGAATCGGCAAGCTGGCCGGAGTCAGAGGGATCGACCATTGTCCAGTCGCGGCGTTGAAATTTCGATCGTCTTGCGCTAGCGGCTCCCTACCGCCCGGGCAACGGGTTGCTCCAGGCACGACGGCCGGGTCTAGGCAAGCGGTGATGATCGCTCCGCCCGAGACGCTTTCCGATTTCTCGAGCGCGGCACGGATGGGACATAGATTTCCAGGAAGGCAATGATCCGGCTGCGCCGCAAGATCCTGAGTCGTGTTGACGAAGATTCTTGGCTTCAGTTGTGCTTGAATCGCAGTCGGAGACACCGCGACGAACATCTGCACGACTGAAGTGATCGCGATCACTGCAAGGATTCGAGAAACTCTGATCATCATGGAATCTCCAGCCGGATGCGCCGACGCGTCAAACGGACCTAGGTGATACGGACGACTTGCCGGTCCCCTCGATTCAACGCTCGTCGTCAGAATTTGGGACAATTCGACCTGACTCTGCAGTATACCATCCGCACCGGGCCCGACGGGGAGTGTGCCAAGGGCAGCGGGGTACCGCGCCGCCGCGGCGTGTGGACCACGCGATAAATCCGGTGTCCGCCCGAGTCGGAGACCAGAAGCGCACCGTCCGTGGCGAAGAGCAGCTCAACCGGCCGGCCCCATCGCCGAGTGTCGGGACGCAGCCAACCCGAAACGAAGTCGATGACCTCGCCCGTCGGCACTCCGCCTTCGAATGGGACGCGCACGATCCTGTGACCGATCGGCAACGTTCGATTCGTCGACCCAGAAAGCGCCACGAACAGGTGTCCTTTCCATTCCTCTGGAAATCCGTCACCTTCGACGAAAGCCAAGCCCGCGGGGCCGCTATGCGCCTCGAACGCGATGCTCGAAGGGATCGTTTCGAGGCACCGATCGGACGAACCACCGAATTCGGCATCGGCACGCCGATCACTTGTGCATGCCGGCCAGCCATGATCACCGCCCGGGATCAGGAGGTTAAGCTCGTCAGGCGGTCCATTGTCACCTAGATCGTCGCGCGCTTTGTCGGTCGCCCAGATCGCTCCGGTTTCCGGCTGAACGGCCAGATGCGCCGGATCGCGAAGTCCACGTGCGAACAGCACGCCGTCGGTGCCGTCCGCCTGAAATCGCAGGACGGCTGCGGCGCGCGTGTCGGTTTCGATGCAAGCATTGCAGTTCGCACCCACGCCGATATGCATTCGTCCTTCCCGATCGAAGGCGATTGCGCGCGCTGGGTTGCGCCCGAAGCCGGGCAGGGGCATAACCTGCTCTGGAGCTCCACCCGCTTCCAACTGGCCTTCAGCATACGGGAATCGAACCACACCATCGGTGTCGGCTACCCACACCCATCCGGCATGCACCACTACTCCGTAAGGCACGTTCAGACCTGCTCCGCCATACCAAGTCCCAACGAAATCCGCGATGCCGTTCCGATCCCGATCGGGAAGAACGATCACACGATTGTCTTCGGGAATCGTCGCGAAGATATCGCCGTTGGGCGCGCGGGCTAGTCCCCAGACCGCTCCGACCGAATCGGCGAAGACCGAGACCGCGAAGTCGGTTGCGACCGTCAAAGGCTCAGGAGGTTCCGCAAGAACGGTGGCAGCCACGATCGGCGTCGGCGAGGGGCCAGGTGTCGGCGTCGAGGTGAAGACCACCCCCGCGATGCCGGCGACCGGGGTGTGATCGAGCCGTCCCGGCGAGATCGGCGCAACCACAGGCGGCGGCTGGCAGCCAAGTTGGACGACCGCCGCGAGCATCACGGCGGTAAGCGACGCGAAGCGAAATGCTTCGCCGAATCGGATTCCAGGGTCGTTCACGCGCAGAAGTGTACCGCATGGATGGCCGTTCGGCTTCCGTCTGACTATACTCGCCCGTGGTCGCCGGACCGCGGTGGATCACCGTCGATGTGCGTCAGGACACTGGGGGGCCGGGAGAGGCGATGCGACTCTACGACAGTCGAAGGCGAAGCGTCGAAAGGTTCAGGCCGCGCCCGGGCGAGCCCGTCACCATGTATATTTGCGGAATTACACCTTACGACACGACCCATCTAGGGCATGCGTTCACCTACATCGTCTTCGATGTCCTTGCGCGTCACCTAGAGACGGTCCACCGCTGGCCCGTGCTGATGGCCCAAAATCTGACCGACATCGACGACGACGTGCTCAAGAAGGCCGCCGAGACCGGCGAAGATTGGCGAGCCCGAGGCCTGCGCTGGACGGATCGATTCAGAGAGGATCTCGGCGCACTAAATTTGAAGCCACCCTCCGTCTATCCCGCGGCGACGGCGCACATCGCAGCCATCGTTGCCGATGTCGAGGCGTTGATAGCGGTAGGCCTAGCTTACGAATCCGCCGGCAGTGTCTACTTCGAAGTCGCCAAGGATCCTGCGTTCGGGGCGATAGACGGCCGTCCGTACGCCGATCTGCTCAGGACGGCCAACGACAGAGGCAATTGGCCCGATGATCCCGGCAAACGCGACCCGCTCGACTTCGTCCTTTGGCAGGCGGCAAAACCGGGCGAGCCGGCATGGCACAGTAACTGGGGAGACGGTCGGCCGGGCTGGCACATCGAGTGCTCCGCCATGGCCCGCGCTCATCTGGGCCCGGTCGTAGATGTTCACGGCGGCGGGGCGGACTTATTGTTTCCGCATCACGCTTGCGAAATGGCTCAAGCCGAGCCGCTGGTCGATGCTCACCCATGGGTAAGGTTTTGGGCGCACGTCGCGATGGTGAGGATGAATGGACAGAAGATGTCGAAGAGCTTGGGGAACCTGGTCCACGTCGGGAAGCTCCTAGAGCACCACGAACCTGACACCATCCGTCTCTACCTGTTGAGACATCACTACCGAACAGAATGGGAGTGGAACGCCGAGCGCTTCGAGTCGGAGGTCGCGCGGATGCGGACGCTTCATGCGGCTGCCGCACGAGAGAGCCAAGGCGGTTCTGAGCTCGACTTCTCCAGTGCCGGCCCTCGAATAGCGCGTGCTCTCGACGATGACTTAGACACACCGGCGGCCATAGAGGCAGTGCTGGACCTAGCCGACTCGATCCTGGAAGCCCCCTTCCACGCCGATGTGCGCGGCGCGCAAGACGTTCTGCGAGCTACCGCCGGCGACGTGCTCGGCTTCTGGCTGAAACCGGCCGCGGAAATCGACCCGAGCTCGCATCCGAATTGGCCGGCGCCGGTGGTCGGAGAACCTGACCTCATCGCCTGATCTAGGGTTTGCCGACGACTTGCGGTCGGATGCTCGTCCCCTGCCGTCAGCTTATGACGCCGAGTTCACGTCCAACAGATTCGAAGCGCTCAAGTGCAAAGTCCAGGTCTTGGCGAGAGTGCGCGGCCGAGATCATCGCTCGAATCCTAGCCTTGCCTAAAGGAACCGTCGGGAAGGCGATAGCCGTCCCGAAGACTCCAAGCTCGAACAATCTCTTGGACAAATCTTGCGCGATTCGCTCTTGCCCGACCACTACCGGGGTGATCGGCGTCGAAGTCACGCCTAAGTCGAAGCCCAGAGCACGCATTGCACCCTGGAAATAGCGCGCATTCTCCCATAGGCGGTCAACGCGCTCGGTCGACGCTTCAAGCTGATCGATCGCTGCGATGCAAGCCGCCACGTCCGGAACCGTCATCGCACTCGAGAACAAGAACGGCCGGGCACGCTGGCTAAGCCAGTCGACGATCGGCCGCTTGCCGGCCGTGTATCCGCCGACTGCGCCGAACGCCTTCGACATGGTGCCGGTCTCGATGTCGAATACTCCATGAAGTCCGAAGTGATCGACCGCGCCGCGACCGCCACGGCCGAGCACCCCTTCGCCGTGCGCGTCATCGACCATCGTGATCGCGTTGTGACTTTCGGCAAGCTCTGCGATCCGGTCGAGCGGTGCTATGTCGCCATCCATCGAGAAAACGCCGTCGGTGATTATCAATTTGGTGCGGTGACCGGCCGCACTTGCTTTCCCAAGCTGCTCCTCAAGGGAGCTCATGTCGACATGCTTGTAGATGTAACGGTCCGCTCTGCTTAGCCGGATGCCGTCGATGATCGAAGCGTGATTCAATTCGTCGGAAATGATCGCGTCGCCGTCTCCGACAAGCGCTGGGATCGTACCTACGTTGGTCATGAAGCCGCTTTGGAAAGAAATCGTCGCCTCGACCCCTTTGAACTCCGCGAGGCGGCGCTCCAGCTCGAGGTGGATATCCATCGTCCCGGCGATTGTCCGAACGGCCGCCGGTCCAAGCCCGTACTTTTCGAGCGCGGACTTGGCTGCATTGAGCAGGGCCGGGTCGCCGGCCAGTCCTAAGTAGTTGTTCGAGCACAGGTTTAGAACGCGCCGACCGTCGATTGTGAGCCAGGCGCCTTGTGGTCCTTGCAGCGATCGAATGGTTGTAAAGAGGTTGCGGTCGCGCAAGTCGTCGAGCTGCTCGATCAAGTAGCTCAGCTTGCCGTCGGTTGTTGCCGCCATCACGTTCCCGGGTACTTTGGAATTTACAGAGGTGTCGTCAGCGGTCTTCTCCGTAGCCATTTCGTCTCCATCACTTAGCCCGCATAGATCAGGCGCGCAGGATTACCTTGCCGCATTCGCCGCTCTTCATAGCGCTGAACCCGGTCTCAAAGTCGCCGAGATCTAGGCGGTGCGTGATCATCGGTTTGAGGTCGACGGCACCCGTCTGAAGCAGAGCACGCATCAAGTGCCAAGTTTCCCAGATACGACGGCCGTAAATTCCACGAACGGTCAGGCCCTTGATCACGATCAACCTGCCCCACTCGATAGGAATGGCGGCACTGGGTAGCCCCAATACGGCAACATCGGCCCCTGGACGGAGCGACTCCAGCCCCCCTTGAATCGCCGAAGGATGACCGCTCATCTCCAAGAGGACGTCGGCACCTCGACCATCCGTCACTTCGAGAACTTCGTCGACAACGCTGCCGCGTGCGTCGATGACCCGATCGGCGCCCATGCGGCCGGCTAGTTCCAGGCGCGAGGGATTGACATCCGTGGCCAAGACCATCGCGGCGCCCGCCGCCTTGGCAACTGGGATAGCCATCGATCCGATCAAACCGCCGCCGCCCGTGATCAACACCGTGCGACCGGCTATGTCTTGAGCGTGAACAGTATGCACCGCATTGCCGAACGGATCTTGGAGGCTCGCTATCTCGGGATCGAGGTCGTCCGGATTCACCCAGATGTTCCTCCGCGGCACAACGACAAATTGTGCAAACGCTCCGTCCCGATCGATCCCGATAACCTCCATATCGGACGCCAGGTGTTCTTGCCCCGGTATCACGTGACGCGCACCTTCGAGCACGACGTGGCACTCGGCGGAAACAGGTGTCCCGATTCGGAGATCTCCGACACGATCTCCAGTGAGTTCAACAGTCCCCGCGAATTCGTGACCCAGAGTCACCGGCGGCTGAATCCGATCGGCACTCCACGCATCCCAATCGTAGATATGCACGTCGGTGCCGCAGATCGAGCTCGCGACGACTCGCACGAGGACGTCGTCAGGCCCGGGAGTAGGGCGGCTGACTTCGACCAACTCGAGACCCATTCCCGCGCTCGTCTTCCGAAGCGCTCGCATCGAATCCGGGATGCTGGCCACGCGGGTCTCCTCGATAGCGGCGGCCAACGTGATGGCTGCCGGCGGGTCGAGCGCGGCAGTATAGCCGGGCGCTCGCGGCGTTGACAATCGTTCGACCGGCTGTTAGCATCGCGCGCCCTCCGAAGGGCCTTCCGGCCCGAAGTCGCGGGCAATTCCGCGACGAGCGATTAGGCACTACGTGAATTCCCGGCTCCTCGATTGGCTCGATTCTCAGCCGACACCTCGGCGCAGGCTCTATTCGGCGCTCATCGCGCTGCTCCTGCTCACGCTGCCGTGTTACCTGGCAGGCTTCGGTCTGCTCACACTTACCGGCACGGGCGAAGGTTCCGAACCGGGGCCACCTCCGGAAGCGACAAGCGAATTCGAAAGGCCGACCGATACGCCGGCAGCGCTCGAAGATCCGTCGCCGACCGCGCAGCCCGTCAGTCCACCGACCGAACGGCCCACCGTCGTCCCGACTCCCACTATTGTTGAACGTTCCGAACCCACGCAAGACTTCGCGCCGCTGATTCTCACGGCCCCGCCTCTGATTCCGGCGGAGCCAACTCCCACCAGTACCGACAGCGTGCTCCCGATTCCGAGCGCGACGGATGACATTTCATGGGTGACGGTGGTGCCGCCCGAACCGAGCGAGCTGCCCTCCGAGCCGACCCCTGAGCCATGATCGAATCGCAAGTCCTACGTGTACTGAGAGATTGAAGGCAGCCGCGGGCTTGAGCGCCTTCGCGCGGACTGGTATACTCCCGGCGTTGTCGTAACGGTATCTTCGAGAAAAACGGATATAGGCAATTGCATGACTCTAACTACTGAGCACAAAGCATCCGTCGTCGCCGAGCATGGCAGCACGGAAACGGACACAGGTTCGACGCCGGTCCAGATCGCGCTGCTGACCGATCGGATCAAGGAGTTGACCGAGCACGCGAAGCTGCATCCCCATGACCACCACTCCAAGCGCGGTCTCTTGAAGTTGGTCGGGCAGCGCAAGCGCCTCATGAAGTATATGAACAAACACGATCACTCGCATTACCGAGCATTGATCCAGAAGCTCGGCATTCGCGGTTGAGTGGTAGGATCGTCAGGGCACGGCCCGACCAGAGCCGCATCGTGCTCGACACCGGGCGTAGCGCAGCAAAGCGTGCAGTACAGCGCACAATACAGCGCACAGCACAGCGTACTGCACAGCGCAGTTTGCCGCGGCAGAGCAGCCGAATCGAAATTGGCGCGAAGTCGACCGCGGAGTACAGGTATTGGGGGCTGACGCGCACGGGCAGGATTAGTTCGGCCAGTGCGGTTCAGCCCCCAGTTCCTGTTCCTCCGGGTCGCCGCGCAACCATGGGAGAGCAGAAGAGCAGATGAACGAGAACGGCACGACTGGCACATTTCCACCGGCCGATGTGGCCAAGGTAGAGGAACACACTTTTCAAACCACGGTCGGAGGCGCGACGTGGACCTTCAAGGCCGGGAAATTGGCGCAGCTCGCCGGCGGTGCGATCACCGTGGCGCTGGGCGACACGCTCCTCCTGGTTACCGCGACTGCATCCAAGCGTGCCAGGGACACCGACTTCCTCCCTCTCTCGGTCGACCTCGAGGAGAAGCTCTACGCAGCGGGCCGCATTCCCGGCTCCTTCTTTAAGCGTGAGGGTCGACCAAGCGACGTTGCGATCCTCACGTCGCGATTGATCGATCGCCCGTTGCGTCCGCTCTTTCCTAAGAGCATGCGCCATGAGATTCAGGTCATCGCTACCGCCCTTTCGAGCGACGGGCAAAACTACCTCGACATCCCAGCGCTGGTGGGTGCGAGCGCTGCGTTGATGATCAGCGACATTCCGTTTCCTGAGCCTGCGGCAGGTGTGCGTGTCGGTCGTATCGACGGCAACTTCGTAATGAACCCGACCGCCGACCAGATGACGGAGAGCGATCTGGACCTGCGGGTCGCCGGGACCGAGAGCGCAATCCTCATGGTGGAGTGCGGCGCTCAGGAAATTGACGAAGCGACGATGTTGAAGGCGATCCGCGCCGGGCACGAGGCGATGAAGCCATTGTTCGCGCTGCAACACGAGATGCAGAGAGTTGCCGGCAAGCCTAAGCGCGTGTTCGAGCTCGACGAGCTGCCCGCTCGCCTAAAGTCACTTGCCAAGGAGCAGCTATCGAGCCGATTGGAGGCACACGTTCAGGCTGCAACAGAGCTTAAGAAGACCGATTCGAGTGACGCGCTCGGTGAGATCGAAGCGGAGTGGATAGCCGCATTCTTACCGGGCGAGGACGGTGCCCCACCTTCCATTCTGGACGATGCCGGCGATCCCTATCTTCCTCGACATGTTATCGCTGCATTCGGAGAAGCTCACAAGTACGCAGTCCGAGAGCGCATCTTGGCAGAGAAGATTCGACCGGACGGTCGCGCACCGGATCAAATTCGTCCGCTTTACTGCGAGGTGGCCCTTGCGCCGCGAACACACGGCTCCGGGCTTTTCCAGCGAGGCGAGACGCAGGTATTGTCTCTCGCAACGCTCGGTACGCTCGGCGAAGAACAGCGTCTTGACACGTTGCGGCCCGAGGCTACCAAGCGCTTCATGCACCACTACAACTTTCCTCCGTACTCGACAGGCGAAACCTGGTTTCTGCGCGGTCCGAAACGGCGCGAGATCGGCCACGGTACATTGGTTGAGGCGGCGCTGCAGCCGGTCCTGCCTGATCACGAGAGTTTCCCATACACCATCAGAGTTGTATCGGAGGCGCTGAGCTCCAATGGTTCGACGTCGATGGCTTCGGTTTGCGCCAGTTCGCTTGCCTTGATGGACGCCGGCGTTCCGATCGTGATGCCGGTCGCCGGAATCGCGATGGGGCTTGTTTCGGACGTTTCGAGCGGACGGAATGTTGTCCTCACCGACATTCAAGGCATGGAGGATCATCTCGGCGACATGGACTTCAAGGTCGCAGGGACGGAGGCCGGGATAACTGCGCTCCAAATGGACATCAAGATCGGCGGGCTTTCGGATGAGATCCTGACCCAAGCCCTCAACCAAGCCCATCGAGCGCGGATGCAAATCCTCGCCTCGATGGCCGCGGTATTGCCCGAGCCGCGCTCCGACCTGTCCAAGTTCGCGCCCAGGATAACATCGATCAAAATCTCAACGGACTCAATCGGCAAGTTGATCGGCCCCGGAGGCAAGAACATCCGGGCCCTTGAAGCTGATACCGGCGTGAAGATCGACATCCAAGAAGACGGTACCGTTTTCATCGCCTCCTCCGACAGTGCGGCCGCCGAGCGGGCGCGCGAGATTATCAGCGGCCTGACTACCGGTCCGGAGCTAGGCAAGACATACACCGGAACCGTTGTGCGAACGACCGACTTCGGCGCTTTCATCGAAGTGCTTCCTGGCGTTGACGGCCTCGTACACATTTCACAATTGGCCACGGAACGTGTTCCGTCGGTTCAGGATGTAGTCCAAGTAGGCGACGAGGTTCTGGTGATGGTCACCGACGTCACGGACGGCAAGGTGCGGCTAAGCCGCCGCGCCGTCCTCGAAGGCTGGACTCTCGAAGTAGCCCGCCAGAGCGACGCAGGGCTGTCCGGCGGCGGAGGTGGTCGAGGCGGCAGTAGTGGCGGCGGCGGTGGGCGCGGAGATCGTGGAGCACGAAGCGGCGGCGGAGGTCGCGACCGCCGCTGATGAGCTGGGGGGGGGGGCGACAAGAACTTCTTGGGTCACGTCATCCGTCAGAGTGGCGTTAAGCCCTTTGCAACGAATGGTCTTGTCGTGTAAGTGTGGGATTTATGGCTCGACGCGGCGCGTTCGACGAGCCCACCTGTTCTCGGCGCCAAACGGCGCTGGTCGAATCTCTAACGGAGGAATGCATGAACCCGTTCCGAAACTCGCTGATCGCGATCCTCGCAGCTGCGATCGTGCTCCTGCCGGGCATCAACGGCGGCGCCGTTCTCGCGGCGGACCCGGCACCTGAAGTCACGTTCGACGGGGCACCAGTCGCCTTCGTCGGCGATGTCGCCAACATCCAAAGCCTTTCGCAATTGGAGCCGGATGCACCTTTAAGCCTTTACGTCAGGCTGGAAGGGCAGTCCGTCATGGACATCGCGAAGGCCGCCGGCGGAATGGACGGGCTAGACGTCCGCACGCGGCGTCAGCTTTACGACATGGTCGGCGCTAGACAGCTCAGCACCATTCAAACGCTGCAAGGCCTTGGCGCGACGATAGTGGGCACCTTCCAGACCACGATCAATATGATCCACGTCAATACTGAACGCGGCAACGTAGAGTCAATCCTCGGCCTGCCGGGCGTAGTCAGTGTTTCGCGTGCTCCGGAGCACGAGCCGGCGATGGACGATTCCAGGCCGCATATCGGAGCAACTCGCGTGGCCGATGAGCTCGGCTGGGACGGGCAAGGCACCACGATCGCGATCATCGACACCGGCTCTGACTATATGCACGTCGGGCTGGGCGGATCCGGCGACGTGGAGGCACGCGCCGCGGACGATCCTACGGATCCTGACGACAACGGATTCCCGACCGTAAAGGTCATCGGCGGCTACGACTTCGTCGGCGAGTTCTACAACGCCGGCTGCGCATCGGCGGCTTGCTCGACTGAGCCGACTCCAGACGATGACCCCATCGATGATGGCTCGCACGGCACACATGTTTCAGGCATCGCTGCGGGCTTCGAGGCCGGCGATGTGCCGGCCGGCGTCGCGCCCGGCGCCACGATCGTCGCGTTGAAGGTCTTTGGAGCTAGCGGTTCGACCAATGTGACGGCCGAGGCTATCGACTGGGTCGCCACGCATAACATGCTTCTCGGCGACCCGGGGATCGAAGAGCTTGCAGGCACTCATCCGGACACCAAGATCGATGTTATCAACATGAGCCTTGGTTCCGGCTACGGCCCCGCGAACTTCGAATACGACGAGATCGTCGAAAAGACCCTTGTGCATGGCACAACGATCGTCGCATCGGCCGGCAACTCGGGACCATCGCCTTACATCGTCGGATCCCCCGGCGCGCATGAGGGGATCCTCGCCGTAGCGAATTCATTCGCGCCCGGCGAAGAGGGGCAGCTTGTCGAGGCCGATTGGACCGATGATACCGGCGCAGTGCATAAGGAATATGCGGCTTTCGAGGCGGCCGGCGGCTGGGCGTCGACCATGGACGAATACGCGGATCCGATATCCGCGCCACTGGCGTGGTATGGCACCGGCTGCGACGGAGCGGCGGGCGAACCTCTGCAGGACGTTTCCGAGAAGATCGCACTCTTGGAGCGCGGCGTTTGCCCCTTCTATGACAAGGCGAAGAACGCTATGGCCAATGGCGCGATCGCGGCCCTAATGTTCAGCGACCTTCGAGCACCGGTCGTGATGGGCTGTGGTGCCCCATCGCCGTGTGCCACCAAGATCGAGATCCCGGCCGTGCTGATGGAGCGAGAGCCCGGAGGAACTCTCCGCGACTTGATCTTCACTGACGGCGTCGAGATCACGATCACGCTCCGACCCGGGGCGCGCGGGATTTTCGAAAACTTCGAGGACGCGATGGCGGATTCGAGTAGTCGCGGACCGGCGCGTTTCAGCGGCATGATCAAGCCGCAGATCACCGCTCCGGGCAGCAACATCCTTGCTCCACTGTCCGGCTCGGGTACAGGCGCTGTCCGATTCTCAGGTACGTCGATGTCGGGCCCAGCGGTCGCTGGTGTCACGGCGCTCCTCTGGCAGCGCAACAATGTCGAGGATCTCGGCCTTGACGCGAGCGAAATCGCGGCACTTGCCATGAACTACGCCAATCCGGTCATCCGGCGCGGTTCTAAGACTGGCCCAGTTGAAGGCGTAACGATGCAGGGAGCGGGCCTCGTACAAGCGTACGAGAGCGCGACCGGCGACACTCTTGTTCGCTCGGAGAGCGGTATTGCGGAGCTAAGCTACAAGCAGGTCCACTTCACGGATACGGTCGATCCGAACGTCATCGTGCTCAACGTCTCGAACCTCGGCGACGAGGATAAGACTTACGCCACGGATTTCAACTTCGCATTCCCTGAAGAGGACGAGGACGTCGGGGTCAGCGTATCAGCCGATCCTGATATGTTCACCGTAGAGGCCGGCTCGACGGCCTCGATTTCGGTCAGCCTTGATATAGAGCCTTTCGAGGCGCGACCATGGTTCGATCCGACGTTCCAGCCGATCATCGACGAGAACATCTATCGCACGTATGAAGTCGATGGCTACGTTCACCTTACGGAAGTCGACTCCGACGGCGAGGCGGTCGAGGGTGGCGATGTGGTCGGCGTTCCGTTCCATTCCATCCCGCGGCCGCACGGCTGCATCCTCCTGGACTCCGATGAGCCGTTCGCCCTGTCGGGCGACGAAATGACCCTCGAGGTGTCCTGGGAGAATGAGTGCAGCTTCTCGGCTTATCTTGAGCCCTCGATTCTACTGGGCACGGACGATCTCGAGTCTGAGGCGATCGAAGGCTTCCCGGCCGAGCTCGATGGTGGTGCGGTCGGCGTGCGCTGGGGCGTAATCGAGTCCGACACCGCGCCCCCTGTCGAGACGTTCTCCTTTGTCGTAGGGACCGCGGGCATGCGCGAGATCGCGTTTGATGCGCAGTTCTGGATCTACTTCGACACAGATCGGGACGGTGCCTTCGACAAGATCGCCTTCACGCTGAACGGCCCAGCCGTAGGTCGACACCCGACGGAGTTCCTAACCTTCGTCGGCGACGTCGATCCAGACACTTTGAGCCCAACTGGTACGATCTCGGCGAGCTTCTTCGTGATCTGGGACATGGACGATTCGGCCATGACCTTGACGATGCCGGTAGAGGGACTCGGAGAAGGCGTAACCTTCACCGACGAAGAGCTCGCTTTCGACTTCGCGGTGCGCATCACGGATGGCATGAGCGACTACGCCGTCACCGATGACTTCCTTGGGTACGACAATATGCCCGATGACTTCGAGGACTCTGACGGCGGCCGTTTCAAGTTCGACAACGCGGTGATGTCGTGCCTGGCTTTCGCCACGTCGGGCGCCGGCTCCGAGTCCGTGCTTGCGCCAAATCTCATCTGGAACATGCCCAAGGGTTCGCGCGTCAACGCCGAACTTACGTGGGAATGTGACGATGTGCCGGCACAGGCGTTCGAAACCGGCATCCTCTCGCGCTACATCAACAACATGCCGGGTGCCGGCACAGGGTGGAGCGTTCGGCAAGGCACTATCGGTATGTTCAAGGTCTTCATGCCGAAGCTCGACAAGAATTACGAGCTGCCGATGCCCGAGGCGACTGAGGAGCCGGGTCCAACGGAGGAGCCGGGACCTGGACCTACTGAGGAGCCGGGCCCTACGGCGGAGGCTACGCCGGAGCCGTAGGTCAACAACGGCTTGTCAACCTAGTGCACCGCCACCATGAAAAGCATGGGAAGCGAGGGCGTCGATGCGCCGTTCCGGCGGTTCGATGTGCCGAGGGCATAGCCTTGCGCTATTCCAGAGGAGCAGCGGGGCGCCGGGGCGGATGCATCGGCGGTCGAGCCTATGGGATTCATGGTGACGGTGTACTAGTAGCAGCGCTATAAGCGACGAACAGCGGACGTCCGCCTCGAATCCATCGAAGCGGAATTCCAGGGCGGTCAGGCAACATCTACTCGGAAGCCAAGGCCAAGCCTGCACCTTGCGCGCCGGCTACGTGCTCGTATAATCACGGCACGTTGAACCGAAGTAAACGGGCCGCGCAGCATGTCGCGGTCCCGTTTGTGTTTATGGATATGAGGAGTGATGAAATGATTTTGACTCCGGTCTACATGACGGCCGAGGGCCTCGCGAAGTTGCAGGCCGAATTGCAGATGCTCAGAGACGTCCGGCGACCTGAGATTGCAGCGATGATCAAGGATGCCAAGGACGCGGGCGACATCAGCGAAAACGCCGGCTACGACGAGGCGAAGGAAAAGCAGGCTTTCGTTGAAGGCCGGATTCAAGAACTCGAACAGCTTCTGAAGCGCGCTGAGATAATCTCCGAAAGCAAAGGCGACGGTACAATCGTCGTCGGATCGCGCGTGACGATCGCCGAGGACGGAGAAGATACAGAAGTCTTCCGAATCGTCGGCTCTGCCGAGGCCGATCCGACTAAGGGTACGATTTCGAACGAGTCGCCTTTGGGCAAAGCCTTGATCGGCAAGACGGCCACGGATGTGGTCGAAATCGTAACCCCTAATGGCTCTTCCTTGCGGTTTACTGTGATCAAGGTTGCCTGAAGCGAGCAGCGTCTGCCCACGCACCGCTAGCTAAGGCCCCCCGAACAAGACCGTGATCGGCGACACATCGGCGGACCTGCGAGCGATCCCAAGGAAGCGGACTCATGGCTGACGTGATCATCGAGGACAGCCGATCGGTCGACGGCGCGAGGCCTTCCGCGAGCGCCGCCAAAGCGAACCGAGTGGAATCTCCGACCGAAAACAACGCCGAGTCGGTCGGCGGCATGGAGCAATTGCTGGCAGCGCGCTTGGCGCGTCTTGATGCGATGCGCGCGTCCGGAATCGATCCATACCCTCCGCGCAGTGAACGCACGCATATGGCGATTGAAGCTGTATCCGCCTTTGAAGCGCTCGAGTCGGAAGGCGTCGAAGAAGGACCTTCGGATGTCGCGGTTGCCGGCCGTCTGATCGGAGCCCTGCGCCGTATGGGAGGCTCCATCTTCGTCCATCTGCGCGACGGCAGCGGCGAGGTGCAGCTGCATTTTCGCAAGAGTCGCATGGGTGATGAGGCTTTCGACAGGGTCAAAGAACTAGTGGACGCCGGAGATATAGTGGGGGCTCGCGGCGCAATGTTCCGCACCCATAGCGGCGAGGTCTCTTTGGCTGTTGATACCTTCACTGTTCTGGCCAAGAGTCTGAGGCCGCTGCCGGAGAAGCGTCACGGACTCCAAGATGTGGAGACCCGGCTAAGACGGCGATATCTCGACCTGATCAGCAACGCTGACAGCCGTGAGCGCTTCATTCTGAGAAGTCGGATTGTCACAGAGATGCGCGCCTTTCTCGACGAACGCGGCTTTCTTGAGGTCGAGACTCCGATACTGCAGCCGATTTATGGCGGCGGGACAGCCCGTCCGTTCGAAACGTATTACGAAGCGCTGGATCAAACGGTGTATCTCAGGATCGCCGATGAACTCTATCTCAAGCGACTTTTGGTCGGCGGGTACGAGAGGGTGTACGAGATCGCCAAGGACTTTAGGAACGAAGGTATCGACCGCACGCACATGCCCGAGTTTACGATGATGGAGTGCTACTGGGCGTTCTCCGACTACAACGACCTCATGACATTGACGGAGGACATGGTCGCTTACATCGCTGAGCGGGTAGTCGGTTCGACGACGATCGAGATCGATGGCCGGCCACTCGACCTCAGCCCGCCGTGGCGGCGTGTCACGGTTCGCGAAGCGATCCGCGAAGCTACCGGCATCGACATCGCCGAGCACGAGACGCTTACGGAGCTTAGGGCCGCGATCGCGGCTGCCGGTGTTAGCCTCGATCCACAGCCAACTTGGGCGCGTACGGTCGACGAGCTCATCGGCGAACAGGTGGAATCCCGCGTCTGGGAGCCCACTTTTCTCCTAGACCATCCGGTGGCTCTCAGCCCGTTCGCGAAGCGAAAGCCGGAAGATCCCCAATATGCCGAGCGCTTCGAGCCGCTCGTCGCCGGCTTCGAGCTCGGCAATAGCTTCACGGAACTCAACGATCCTTTGGAACAACGGGATCGCTTTGCTGAAATGGCTCAACAGCGGGCCGAAGGTGACCGCGAAGCGCAACCAATCGATGAAGATTTCGTCGAGGCCCTAATGCACGGGATGCCACCGACCGGTGGGCTTGGCATCGGCATCGATCGCCTTGTGATGCTCCTGACCGGGACATCCAACATCCGCGAAGTCGTTCTGTTTCCCCAGCTGCGGCAGATGGACGGCGAGAGTCACGAAGGTTAGAACTCCGACAAGTTGAATCGGGCAGGTTCGGCCCAAAATGCAACCGCTCACTTGGATTGCTTCGGCGCACGGATTACGCCGCTGCCCGGATTACGCCGGCGTCCGGACTCCGTCAGAGGGCGAACCCAAGTCATCTTCCGTGCCCGTTTCGGCGCGTTCACGGTCGTGGTCGCCGTCTCCGACTGCCGTTTCGGCGAACGGCTCGAGCGCGAGCGACCAGACTTCTGTGACCCGGTCGACCGGATGGAAGGTCATCGCCTCACGCACTTCCACCGGCACATCGTCCAGATCGCCCTCGTTCCTGCGCGGAAGGATGATCGTTCTAAGCCCTGCTCGGTGCGCGGCCAACACTTTCTCTTTTATTCCGCCGACAGGCAGGACTTTGCCTGTGAGGGTGATCTCGCCCGTCATGCCCACATCGGCCCGCACGGTGCGTCCGGTGAGCAGTGACGCCAGCGCCGTTGCGATGGTCACACCGGCCGAAGGACCATCTTTGGGCGTCGCGCCGGCTGGAACATGGACATGGATCTCGTTGTCGCGGAACACGTCGGACGAGATTCCGATCGTGGCTGCCTGAGCCCGGAGGTACGAAAGCGCCGCCTGCGCACTTTCGCGCATGACATCGCCGAGCTGACCCGTGAGCACGAATCCCCGTTCACCGGGGGCCGCGCTCGCCTCGACGAAAAGGACATCGCCGCCGTAAGGCGTGTACGCGAGCCCCGTAGCTACGCCGCACAGCGAAGTTCTTTCGGCGGCCTCGTGTATGAAACGCTCAGCGCCCAAGTATTCGCGAACTTCGCCCGTGCCAACGATAACTCGATCAGTACTTCCCTCCGCGATCTGGACTGCAACCTTGCGCGCGATCTTCCCGATCTGCCGTTCAAGCTCGCGCACGCCGGCTTCGCGCGTATGGTGCCGCGCGATCACTTTGAGCGCGCCTTCATCGATCTCGAGCTCGCCCTCTTTGAGTCCGTTCGCGGTCAACTGTCTCGGCAATAGGAAACCACGCGCGATGTGGAGCTTGTCGGCCTCCGTGTAGCCCGAGAGCTCGATGATTTCGAGCCGGTCCCGCAGTGGGCCCGAGATTTGGGTCAGGTCGTTGGCGGTCGCGATGAAGAGGACATCCGAAAGATCGAAAGGCACGTCGATGTAAAGATCTCGGAACTCCGCGTTTTGCTCGGGGTCGAGCACTTCGAGCAGCGCGCTTTCCGGATCGCCCCTGAAGCTTGCCCCGACCTTGTCGATCTCGTCGAGGATGAAGACCGGGTTCCTGGTGCCGGCGCGCTTGAGCGCCTGGATGATCCGGCCGGGCATAGCTCCTATATAGGTTCGCCGGTGGCCGCGAACTTCAGCTTCGTCCCTCATGCCGCCCAGGCTCATGCGGACATAGCGCCTGCCGAGCGCTCGTGCGATCGACCGGCCCAGACTGGTCTTGCCCGTGCCTGGAGGGCCGGCGAAGGCGAGGATGCCGCCCACGGCCTCCGTGGCATCATCGCCTATATCGCGTTCGCGGCGCAGCTTCTGGACCGCTAGGAATTCAAGGATGCGGCCCTTGATGTCCTCGAGGTCGTAATGGTCCTCGTCCAGTATCACGCGGGCATGCGCGATGTCGAGGTTGTCCTCGCTTGTGGCTTGCCACGGCAGACTGATCATCCAGTCGAGGTAGGTCCTGATCACCCCGTGTTCCGCAGCCGCCGGCGGCAAGCTTCGCAAGCGACCCAGCTCGCGTAGCGCTTCCGTTTCGGCTTCATCCGACATACCGGCCGTGCGTATCTTCGTTTCAAGTACCTCGAGCTCGGCCTCGCCTTCCTCGCCTTCGCCGAGTTCCTTTTGTATCGCTTTCAGCTGCTCACGCAGGAAGTACTCGCGCTGTGTCTTCTCCATCTCGCCGCGCGCTTCCAGTTGTATCTTCCGCCCGATCTCCAATACCCCGAGCTCACGCCCAAGTTGGCCGATCAAGGCGCGCAAGCGTTCGGTGACGGAGTCCATCTCCAGCAGCTCTTGCGCGGCGTCCGAGTCCATCCTGGTGTTCGCCGCAATGAAGTAAGCCAGGGCGCGCGGATCTTCCAGCGCCTCAATCGCCGCAATGAGGTCCTCAGGCAGATGGGGGACGAGTTCGACAAGTCGGGTGAAGCGTTCGATGACCGAGCGTCTTAGCGCTTCGACTTCTACGGGATCCGCGACGAGATCCGGCAGCACCCGCACGCGAGCCTTCAGGTAGGGTTCCAGCCCCTCCCAACTTTCGATTTCTATGCGCTCGAGGCCTTGCACGAAGATGCCTATGGAGCCGTCGCTCCCTTTGACCAACCTATGGATATGAGCGGCCGTGCCAACGCGGTGGATTTGTTCGGGGCCCGGTTCTTCGATCTTCGGATCGCGCATGGCGACCAGCCCAACCATCCGGTCGGCGACGGCGATTTCCTCTACAAGGCGAATCGACCGAGGTTGTCCGACGGAGAGCGGTAGAAACGACAACGGAAAGACGACTGTTTTCCGCAACGGGAGTATCGGGAGCACCTCCGGGATGCGGTGGGCATGGGACTCACCGTTGGTATCGCCTTCCGCGGTCGCTACGACCGGATCGACTTGGCTCGATTCTGGATCATCCTTGCTCACGGTAGGCCCTCCGCTTCGTGCGAACTCAGCCGATCGGATCGAGGGCATGTGGCAAGTAAATCGATACGATACCGTCTGCGTAGTCGACTTCGAGCCCGTCGCTGTCGACCGTCAATGGCAGGTCGACATCCGTCCTGAATCGGCCGCTTGCGATCTCGACCAAGTGGCAGCTGAGCGGCTTGCGTCCCACACTGCCCCGTCGTTCGCCGAACACGCTGAGCCGGCCCTGGTCGCAATGGATCGTGAAGTCGCCGCCGCCGAGCCCCGCGATCTCGACCTGAACAAGAATGCCGCCATCGACCTCGTAAATATCGGTCGACGGGCGCCAGCCATATCCTCCGCCGCTCGGATCGACCAACCAACGGCGCCACATTTGAATCCGGACGCCCGCAAAGTCCTTCATATGCAGCTTAGGAGTGGGATCGCTCATCGTGATCTCTTCCTCGAGCGCAGTGCGCGATCTTCAGACATCCAAGTTCTTCACGGAGCTTGCATGGGTTTGAATGAAACGCTTTCGCGGCTGTACCTCCGCTCCCATGAGGGTCTCGAACACCCGGTCAGCCGTGGTCGCATCTTCGATCGTGACACGCAAGAGCGAACGATGAGCCGGGTCCATAGTGGTATCCCACAACTGGTTGGCGTTCATCTCGCCAAGTCCTTTGTACCGTTGGACAGTGCCGTCCTTGCCTGCCGCCGCGGCCACAAGTCGATCCTTCTCGGCTTCAGAGTAAGCGTAAATCCGCTTGTTCCCGGAGCCGACCGAATACAACGGCGGCTGGGCGATGAAGAGGTGTCCCGTTTCGATCAAGCCGGTCATATATCGATAGAAGAAGGTGAGAAGCAGGGTGCGAATATGGCTGCCATCCACGTCTGCATCGGTCATGATGACGACGCGCCCGTAACGCAGTCGTTCGACGTCGAGGTCATCTCCTATTCCTATACCGAGTGCCTGAACGAGAGCGCGGATCTCGTTGTTGTGAAGGATTTTGTCAATCCGCGCCTTCTCGACGTTCAG
Source organism: Anaerolineae bacterium (assembly GCA_038913135.1). Taxonomy (GTDB): domain Bacteria; phylum Chloroflexota; class Anaerolineae; order Epilineales; family Epilineaceae; genus JBCLES01. Next base: position 105,876 of record JBCLES010000001.1, on the reverse strand, counting down.
GATCTTACCCCTGAGCGGGAGAATCGCTTGAAAGTGTCGGTCGCGACCTTGCTTAGCGGTACCACCGGCGCTGTCGCCCTCCACGATGTAAATCTCAGCAGATTCAGGATCGCGCGTCACACAATCGGCGAGCTTCCCGGGCAGAGCCGAGCTTTCGAGCGCGCTCTTCCGGATGACGAGGTCACGAGCTTGCCGTGCCGCCCTCCGCGCTCTTGCCGCGGTCGAACACTTTTCGAAAATCGAACGCGCATCGCGCGGATTTTCTTCCATCCATGCCGTAAAGGCATCCGCGACGGCGCTCTCGACATGTAATCGCACCTCCGCGTTCAGCAGCTTCACCTTGGTCTGGCTCTCGAACTGCGGGTCGGGGACCTTGACGCTGATGATGGCAGTTATCCCTTCACGGGTGTCGTCGCCGGAAAAATTCTCTTCGTTGTCCTTCAGCAGCTTCTGCTTGCGGGCATAGTCGTTGATCACCCGCGTGAGCGCCGTCCTGAAACCCGTAAGGTGGACGCCGCCATCGGGCGTAACGATGGTGTTTGCGAACGTGTATGTGTTATCCGCGAACGAGTCGGTGTACTGCCATGCCACCTCGACCTGCGTTCCTTCGATCTCGCGCTCGGCCTGGACCACGGGATGAATGACGTGCCTACCGCGATTGAGATAACGGACAAAGCTCTTGACACCACCCTCAAAGTAGAAGGTGTGCTCCGAAGGCGGTCGTTCCGCCCGCATGTCACGGATAGTTACGCGCACTCCGCGGGTGAGAAACGACATCTCTCGCAAACGATTGCGCAGCGTGTCGAGATTGAACTCGATCGAGTCGAAAATGTCGGTGTCGACGAGAAAGGTCATCTTTGTGCCGGTCGACTCGCCGGAGCTCATGGGACGAACAAGCTCGAGCTCACCGTCGGGTATTCCCCGTTGATACCGCTGCCGGTACATACTACCGTCGGTCCACACCTCGGCCACCAGCCACCGGCTGAGCGCATTTACCGCGGATACGCCGACGCCATGCAGCCCGCCCGATACCTTGTATCCCCCTCCGCCGAACTTGCCGCCGGCATGCAATCGGGTCATCACTGTCTCGAGCGCACTCAGCCCAGTGCTCTTGTGCCTGCCGACGGGTATGCCGCGGCCGTTGTCGAGCACGCTGACCGAACCGTCCTCGTTCAGGGTGACCTCGATCTTGTCGCAGACACCTGCCATGGCCTCGTCGACAGAGTTGTCGACAACCTCGAAGACCATGTGGTGAAGCGCCTTTTCGTCCGTGCCGCCGACATACATTCCCGGACGCTTTCTAACAGCCTCGAGCCCTTCAAGTACCTGAATAGAATCTGCGGTGTAGGCGGTCTGTGTCGTTTGCTCGATGGTCATTCGCCCTCGCTCCGGCGGCGCGCGTTGCACCGTCCCCAACCGGTGAATTCTAGCCGAACCAATGTTCCAAGACCAGCTCGGATGGCCGCTAAAACACGGGCTCTTCCTAGTACTCCAGGCGTTCAACGCCTCGATCTTCGGGTGAGCGAACGCAGACTTGAGGCAGCGCGGAACAGTGTGTAAGCGACCGAGTTCGACGGAAAGTCCCAGGCCCCAGACTGAACTTCGAAACGCGCTCCAAAACCGTGTTTGAATCGGTACACGCCCCACATCGGGTCGGATGGCTCCAGGCTATCGGGTCCACCCCACCAGTCGAAGGTTTCGCAGCCACCTTGGATGGCCCAGCTGAGCGCCGCCCACATCACGGCATGCGGCGCCATCGCTTCTCGCATTCGATCCGAGGATGCGCCGTACAAGTACCATGCTGTGTTGCCGAAGCGTGTCGGCACGGCCGCCGCCAGTGCTTCCCCATTCAGCTCAGCGACCAGAATTTCGGCAAGGCTCGCTTCGAGCCAGCTCGTCCAAACATCCCGATAGTACTCAGGCGCTCGGATCGCGAACCCCTGACGCCGCGCCGTCTCTTGATAGAGTCGAAGGGCGGGCTCGATACCAGCGTGGCCCGCGGATCGAACCACGACGCCGTGACGTTCCGCAAGCCGGATGTTGTAACGCGTCTTGGCGTGAAAGGCGCCGAACAAGGCGTCCGAACCCGGCTTGAGATCGCTCCTCATCGTGTTCCTGAACTGAATCTGATTGTCGGACGGGTGCCAGCCGCGCGCTTGCCGTGCCGCGAGCAGCTCCGTTGCATCTGCAGGAACGTCGGCGTCGATCTTCACGAAGGCGAGCCGTCGCGACACCGCCCACCGTTCGATCGCATCGAGAACCGGCGACCACATCTCAGGATCGAAGGAGGGCACGAAGGGGCCTTTTGGCACATATCCAATTCGGATCGGAGAGCGACCGATGCGGCGCCACATCAATTGGGCAGAGGCAACAGGTCGGTCGTCGACCTCGAACGCGAGCCGCTCAACCTGCCATCCCCAGCGAGGCTTCACTTCACCCCACGTCCACGACTGGAGAACATGTACTGGAGCACCGGAGTTCTGATCGGCGAGCGTGAGCAGAAGTTCGTCCCAAGCCACCTGATTCTCGATCGGACGCGACCTCATCATTCAGCCGAATCTTCGGCCGCACGACGACGACGAACCGCGGCCGGCAAGCGTACCCCGACTGCGTAACGGAAAGGCGAAACGACGTCATCCCACCGGCCGACGCGCCGTTCGATCCGCCCCCCGAAGCCACGTTTAAACTTCCAGACGCCCCAGAGACCACTCTCTCCTTCAGGGACCGATTCCGGAGTGAGTCCGTCGCGGGCGGCGCGGCCGAGCTCGTCCGGAATGCCCCAGAAGTCGTAGACGCGGCACCCGGACATGCGAGCATCCGATATGGCCTGCCATTGAAGCGCGTGATTAGGCATTCGCCCACGCTCGCGTTCAGTGCTCGCGCCATATAAATAGGTCGCGCGGTCGCCGGCACGCGCCACCAAGATCATCGAGAGAATCTCGGAGTCGTACCGAGCGCCGTAAAGTAACACACCTGTCGGCTCGAACGCTTGAAAAGCCGAGCGGTGGTAGCCCTGCGGACGCGTCGAAAGCCCATGCCTTCGCGCTGTCGCGAGAAGCATTTCCTCGAAAGAATCGAGTTCGTCCGGTCCCAGCCTCTCCACGTTCACGGCACGTCGCGTTGCCAAGCCGATGTTGTAGCGACACTTCTGGTGCATCTCCGCCAGAAGTGCCGCTTCGCCATCGACTTCGTCGGGCCGAAGGTCGAGGACAAGAGTGCTCATGGGCTGAACGGGTACTGCAGATCTGAGTCCGATTCCGACCAATGTGTCCCTTGCCGCATCCGAGTCCGGCCATGCCGGCTCGAATCTGAGTGCGACAACTCGGCCAAGATATGCCTCGCGGAGTCTGGCGAACATCTCCGACATTACAACGGCTTCCGCGACGCAGACCGGGCCATGCGGCAAGGAGGCCATCAAACCAGCTCGTGCCCGCTCCAAGATCACTTGCGCGAAACCGATCGGCCTGCCTTCGAACACGAGAACCCAGCGCTCGACCTTACCGCCGAATCGTGCCATGTGCTCGCCCCAGCCCCAGAATTGCAGAAATCCGCCGGGCGCGAGGGCGACGACATGGGCGTCCCACGCATCGCGCCATGATCGGCCCTCGACAATCGACTGGAGCGATCCATCTTCGGGAACTGGTCGTAGTTCGAGCACGTCAGCGAGCATATCATCTGCCGGCCTCAGGAGCCATACCGTCGGCCACCACCATTGAGGGCGCCGCTTTCGCATGCCGGTTGCCAGGCAGGGTCGCTGTGTTATAATCGCCCGCGGTCTTGGCCGGGTCACCGGCGCCGATCGCGCGCCCCACGAGGAGTATTACGTGACCGACAATTGGGCGTTCATCGCCATCTTCACCATCATCGCGATGACGATCCCGCTCCTCGGCTTTCTCATGTCGTGGGCGCTTCGTCCTAAGCGTCCGGGCGACATCAAGCTCTCGACATACGAATGCGGCCTCGAAACCGTCGGTGAGACATGGGTCCAGTTCAAGGTGCAGTACTACATCTTCGCCTTGATCTTCGTCCTGTTCGACGTCGAGACCGTCTTCCTCTATCCATGGGCGGTCGCATACAACCAGCTCCCATTGTTCGCGCTGGTCGAGATGTTTGTCTTCCTCTCCATTCTCGCCGTCGGGCTTGCCTATGCATGGCGAAAGGGGGCGCTCGAATGGGTGTGAAGACAAAATGATCGAGCAGATTTTCCTGCAATCCATCTTTTCCCGCCCCTGGGTCACGGAAAGGCTCGCGCACCTAGTGCCTGAAGCCAGCCTCGGCTTTGCTGTCGAAGTGACCATGTCGGTGCTCAAGGCGACTCTGATCATCCTGATCATTCAGATCGGTATGCTTTGGGGAACATGGCTGGAGCGAAAGTTCATCGGCCGGATCCAAGACCGTCTCGGCCCCAATCGGGTCGGGGTATTCGGTCTGGGCCAGCCGATCGCGGACATGGTCAAGATCCTTACGAAAGAGGATACAACCCCGACAGCCGCACATCGGTGGGTCTACAACTTGGGCTCATTGCTTATCGTTCCGCCGGCAATCCTCGGCTTCGCAGTCGTCGCTTTGGATCAAGGCTTGATCGCGACGGACTTGTCGGTCGGATTCCTATTCTTCATCGCCATCGCCTCGACCTCGGTGGTTCCGATCTTCATGGCGGGCTGGGGCTCGAGGAACAAATACGCGCTGCTGGGAGCGATGCGAGCCGTCGCACAGATCGTCTCATACGAGATTCCGCAGGTGCTGTCGGTGGTCGGAGTGCTCTTGCTTGCCGGAACGCTTTCCATGCAAGGCCTTGCTTACGCGCAGGGTCCTCTAGGGCTCGATGGCGGATCGCCTGCCTTCCCGGGCGTCTGGTTCATCTTTATCCAGCCTATCGCCTTCGTGATCTTCGTTCTGGCGACTACCGCCGAAATCGAGCGCACGCCGTTCGACGTACCCGAAGCGGAGAGCGAGATCATCGCCGGTTACCACACCGAGTACTCGGGCATCAAGTTCGGCATGTTCTACTTGGCGCTCTACTTTGCAACGATCTCCTCCGCGGCGGTCGCGTCCGTTTTGTTCCTAGGCGGTTGGCAGCCGCCGATTCCCACCGAGCTAGTGAATTGGCTCGCCAATCGCGCGGGCGAAGACGCGGGCGAGCTGCGCGCCTCCCTCGGATCGCTCGGCTGGCTCTGGATGTCCTTGAAGACACTGTTCATGGTGCTTATCTTCATGTGGTTCCGCGGCACGCTGCCCCGATTGCGAGCTGATCAGTTGATGGCGTTCTCCTGGAAAGTCCTGGTGCCGATCAGCCTGATCAACCTTCTGGCCGCCGGCCTCGTCGGCAAGCTGGTTTACACGCGAACGCCTATCGTGGTGTTCGGCGCATTCGCGATCACAAACGTGATCCTCTTAGCGGCTTTGTTCTGGCTTATCGGTTGGTGGAGCCAACGCCGTTCCGCCCAACAGATCCGATTCGATCAGCCGGCACCCGTAGCACCCATGAGCGCGGAGAGCGCCTGATGACCGAAGCTGCCGTCTTCTTCTTCCTTGCGAGCGTCACACTGGGCTCCGCATTCGCGGTGGTCCTTTCGAGAACGGTCCTGGTGAGCGCCCTTTGGCTGATCCTCTCGTTCATTGGGGTCGCCGGGATGTACGCCCTTATGGGCGCGAGCTTCCTCGCCGTCACTCAGGTGCTCATCTATGTCGGCGCGATCAGCGTGCTCCTGCTCTTCGCGATCATGCTCACCCATGACGTGATGGGCGAACAACGTCCTATGAACCGTCAATGGCCGATCGCATCCATGGTGACGTTCGGGCTGTTCGTCGTGCTCGGCATCGTAATGTTCAGGGCTGACTGGCCCCTGACCGGAGGCGAAGTGCCGCCTGCGTTGGGCGGAGTCATTGCTGACGCCAGCGGTGTCGCCATCCCGCGCGCCGAAGCGGAAGCCCCGGCGTTTTCAATCGCGGATGACATCGTTGCCGACGATGGACAGGTCACAGCAGCCGTCCGGATTCCCGGTACGGTCGCTTCGCTGGGCCGTAGCCTGATGACAGAACATCTGCTGGCTTTCGAAGTGATCTCGATCGTCCTTCTCGTCGCCTTGATCGGCGCCATCGTAATCGCGCGCGATTGACGCCGAGGAGCGAATAATTACATGGTGATCCAGCTGTGGTGGTATCTCCTGGTGGCGATCGGACTCTTCACGATCGGACTCTTCGGCGCGATGACGCGGCGCAATGCAGTCAACGTGCTTATGGGCATCGAGTTGATGTTGAACGCCGTCAACCTAAACGCTGTCGCGTTCTGGCGGTACGTCTCGCCGACTCGGACGCTGGCCACCGTGGATGCCGCAGGCGAGACAGGCGTGGGAGAATTCATTGCCTCGATGGACGGACAAGTTTTCGCACTGATGATCATCGCGCTCGCGGCAGCGGAGGCCGCCGTCGGGCTTGCGCTGATTATCGCGATTTACAGGAAGCGCAAGACCGTGCGCCTCGAAGACTTCACGTTGATGAAGGGCTAGCCGTACTTAGTCGCAGCGACCAGCAGACTCTTTCGAATGCCGGCTTTATCCGGCCACTTGAACCAGATCACGCGAAGCGGGAGCACAGCGAGAGATGTCCGACCTGAACACGATCGGCCAATTTGCCTGGCTCATCCCGACCTTTACGGCGGTGGCCTTCGTCCTGATCCTCTTGCAGATCTGGTCGGGTCGCGGCGGACGGTCGTCCGCATATACCGCGATCGCCGGCATCGGCGCAAGTGCCGTCTTGTCCCTGCTCGTCTTCGTCGGAGTGCTGCGCGAAGATCCGGAGCACCTTGCGACCGAGCCTTTCATGCGCAGTTGGCCGTGGGCGCCGATGGGAACCGGTAGCCTTGACTTCGGCATCTTGATAGATCCGCTGGCGGCCGTGACGGTCGCCATGGTCGGAATCGTATGCACGATGATCTTCATCTATGCCTCGGCCTACATGGAAGGCGAGTTCACCGCTTATCGCGACCTTAGAAGCGGCGAGGTCGACCACGCACTGGGCGCGGCCCGATACGCTCGTTTCTTCGCCTACGTATCGCTGTTCGCAACTGGCATGCTCGGCTTCGTCCTTTCGAGCAACCTGCTCCAATCGCTCGTTTTCTGGGAGATCATGGGGCTTTGCTCATTCCTCTTGATCGGCTTCTGGTATTACAAGCCTCAAGCTGCCGACGCGGCCAAGAAAGCCTTCTTGACGACGCGGATCGGCGACCTCTTCTTCTTTTCGGGAATTATGGCGATTTGGGCTGTCGTGGGGACAGTCGATTTCGTCGGCGCCGACGGTGGCGGGATACTGCAGGGCGGGGCGTTGGAACGGTTGAGCGCCCTCGGCGACGTGCCCGGGACCGTTTTCCCTTGGGCCGGTGTCATCGCGCTTCTGATCTTCGGCGGCGCCGTCGGCAAGAGCGCTCAGTTTCCGCTCCATGTTTGGCTGCCCGACGCCATGGAGGGCCCGACACCTGTCTCCGCGATGATCCACGCGGCCACCATGGTTTCGGCCGGAGTCTTCTTGATCGCGCGCATGTATCCGGTGTTCAGCTCCGCGACTCCCGCCACGCCTGGTGAGATCACCGGCGGTATGTTCATTGTTGCCGGTATCGGAGCATTCACCGCGCTTTTCGCAGCCACCATCGCGGTCGCCCAATACGACATCAAACGCGTGCTCGCGTTTTCGACCATCAGCCAACTCGGCTACATGGTGATGGCGCTCGGCATCGGCGCATATGTAGCGGCAGTATTCCACTTGATCACACATGCCTTCTTCAAGGCGCTCCTCTTTCTCGGCAGCGGCTCGGTGATCCACGGAGTGGAACATGGGTCGCATCACGGGCATGATTCACACGGCCACGACCAACATGGCCATGACCCATTCGACCCGCAGGATATGCGGAACATGGGCGGATTAGGCTCGCGCATGCCCGTCACCTATGTGACTTTCCTGGCAGGGACGCTTGCTCTGACGGGCATCCCGGTGTTCGCTGGCTTCTGGAGCAAGGACGAAATCCTGGCCGAGGCGTTCCACAAGGGCGTCGGATTGCATATTTCGATCGCCCTGTTCGTTTGGCTCGCCGGTACGGCGGCTGCTTTCCTGACCGCCTTCTACATGTCGCGCCAGGTCTTCATGGTCTTTTCCGGCCAACCGTCTACGAAGGCGGCGGAGCACGCGCCGGAAAGCGCACCAGCGATGATCTATCCGCTCGCGTTCCTCTCGATCTTCGCGGTCGGGCTCGGGCTTGTAGGCGTTCCCTCAGACTTCCCATGGCTCGGCGAGCGTCTTGGCGGCAATCCCTTCCACCACCTGCTCGGCTATCTGCCGACCGGCGCGCACTTCGAGGGTCTCACCTTCGACGCGTTGCCGGCCGCGATCTCCATAGGCGCGGCTGTCGGAGGCTGGGCGCTCGGTTACATGCTTTACGGCAAGGACGCCTCGGCTGCTCGAGCGCGTGATCCGCTGCAAGCGCTCGGAGGGATTTGGCTCACATTGAACCGCAAGTACTTCGTCGACGAGATCTACGACGCTACGTTCATCAAGGCTGCCACGAGCTTCGCATCGCTCAACGCACTCTTCGATAGCCGCGTCGTCGACGGGGCGGTCAACGGGGCGGCGTGGTCCGGCGGTTTGCTTTCGCGGATAAACGGCTGGGTCGACGCGACTATCGTCGACGGCACAGTCAATCTGGTTGGATACTTGAACACCGAAGGCGCACGCCTGCTCTCCCTGCTTCAGAACGGGCGGATCCAGAGCTATCTAGTGGTCGTCTTCTTCGGATTGCTAGCCTTGGCCTACATAGTGAGCTAACCCGGTCTTACCCGGCGACCACAGCCGTTGTGCCCGCATGCCGCGGCGCACCTCGAGGAGAAATCGTACATGGAAGGCTATCACCTCCTGACGCTTATCACTTTCGTCCCGCTCATCGGGATGGCGATCGTGATGGTGCTTCGAGACGACCAGACGATCAAGACTGCGTCGCTGATCTGGAGCCTCATCCCGCTCGCACTCTCGGGCCTGTTATGGTTCGGATATGACAAGCAGGCAGGCGGATTCCAGTTCGAGTATCTTGCCCACTGGATCCCGAGTGTAGGAATCAACTACCACGTCGGCGTCGACGGCTTCAGCGTGCCCTTAATTTTCCTGACGTGCCTTCTGACGACGATCAGCCTCTGGTACTCCAATGACGTCATTCATGACCGCGTGAAGGAATACTACGCACTCTTTCTCTTGCTCCAGGTAGGCATGCTCGGTGTTTTCGTATCGCTCGATCTCTTCATGTTCTACGTCTTTTTCGAGATTGGACTCGTGCCGATGTACTTCCTAATCGGCATCTGGGGCGGACCCCGCCGCGAGTACGCAGCCATAAAGTTCTTTCTTTACACGTTGGCCGGCAGCGTCCTCATGCTGCTCGCCCTCATCGCTGTGGCTTTCAACACGGATAGCTTCAGCATGATCCGCGGCTCGATGACGTCTTCGGTTATCGACGCGGCGGCCATTCCCTTCAGTTCGAATCCCACCGGCACCGCCGCGATCATGGCTTTTCTCGGCTTTCTAGTCGCGATGTTAATCAAGATGCCGAGCTTCCCCTTCCATACATGGCTTCCCGATGCGCATACGGAAGCGCCGACGGCCGGCTCGGTCATCTTGGCCGGTGTGCTGTTGAAGCTTGGAACATATGGTCTTGTGCGTGTCGTAATGCCGCTATTTCCTGCCGCTTTTTCAGCGATGGCCCTGCCGATCGGTTTCCTGGCCTTCACCAGCATCGTTTACGGCGCACTCGTAGCCATGGCGCAGTGGGATTTCAAGAAGCTGATCGCGTATTCCTCGGTCAACCACATGGGCTATATAACGCTCGGCTTAGTCGCAGCAGTCGCCGCGGTGCACGCCGCCGAAGGCGAAGCCCTCACCCCAGAGGCGCTGATCGCGCTCAGCGAAGCCCGACAGGCGGCTATCGATGGCGCGGTACTTCAGATGTTCACGCACGGCATCATCACCGGCGCGCTCTTCCTTCTCGTCGGCATGATCTACGACAATCGAACCCACGAACGTGATTTTAGAAAGCTCGGGACCGGACTTTGGAGGACCGTGCCTAGGTACGGCACGTTCCTCATCGTCGCGGCGTTCGCGAGCCTCGGCCTGCCAGGTCTGGCCGGCTTCGTTTCGGAATTCCTCGTCTTCAAGGGGGCGTTCGGGGTCTCGATTGCCGGCAATCCGGAACTCCTTATCCTGACCGCGCTTTCCGTGCTCGGCATCCTGTTCACGGCCGCTTTCATCTTGTGGAAGATCATCCAGATGCTTCTCTTGGGGCCGCAGAACGAGACGTGGCTCGACACGCCGGACTTGAAGCGCAACGAGATGGGTATGCTGATCCCGCTCGTCGCATTCATGTTACTTTTCGGTCTGTATCCGCGACCAATCCTCGATTTCATCCACCCAGCCTCGGCTTCGTTGCTCGAGACGATGGATATCGACGCCGCGCACGGCGCGGATGCCGACTCCGACGCTTCGACCACGACTGAGCCGCTGCCGTAGGACGCCGCAGGAGACCTTCGTGCCGAATCTCGGCCTAATCTTCATCCACTTTTCCCCAGAACTGATCCTTCTCGTGGGGGCGCTCGCAATTCTTGCGTACGATCTCGCCGTGCGTGGGCGGGACGCGTTGCAGCCGTGGATTGCCCTGGTGACGCTCGTGGCGGCTGCTGCGGCGACAGTTGCGCTTTACGGCAGCGCTGCCGGGATCTTCGAATCAACCGTAAACATCGGAAGCACCGCGCAGCCCGAGATTTCAACCGTGCGCGAAGGTGCCTTCGTCTCAGACGGCTTCACGAACTTCTTCAGGCTGATCAGCGCCCTGACGGCGAGCTTGGTGATCCTGTCGGGCATGAAGTACATGCATGGGCGAACGCCGTTCAAGGGCGAGTTCTATATGTTCGTCGTTTTTTCGGCTCTGGCGATGAACTTGATGGCCGGATCGAATGATCTGATCATGATTGCGGTCAGCATCGAATTCCTGTCCATCACGAGCTACATCCTCACAGCCTTCCTCCGCGACGACAACAAATCGATCGAGGGCGGTCTCAAGTATTTCCTTTTCGGGTCGATCACGAGCGCTGCGATGCTCTTCGGACTGACTTATCTCTACGGCATCGCGGGAACGACTTCTCTGCCCGATCTTGCGGCCGTGATCGCGCGGCCTGAGAGCGACCTCGTCTCGGGCTTGGACTCCTTAGTCCTGCCCGCGTTGATGTTCGTCCTGGCCGGGGTCGGATTCAAGTTGGCCCTTGTACCGTTCCACCAATGGGCGCCTGAAGCCTTTGAAGGCGCACCTACGCCTGTGACCAGCTTCCTTTCCGTTGGACCTAAGGCGGCGGGATTCGCCGTTCTGATCAGGTTGTTCGCCGCGGTTCACGGTTCCGAGTCGATCGGAGTTGCGTGGCTCGGCATCTTGGCATCCATCGCGGGCATAACGATGGTGGTCGGCAATCTCGCCGCGCTACCTCAGACCAATGTGAAGCGGCTGTTGGCATACTCTTCGATCGCACAGGCTGGATACATGCTCGTCGGCATCGCGGCTTACTTTGGGGCGAGCCTGACTGGCCTCGATGCGCTCGGAAGCGTCCTCTACTATATCCTGGCCTACGTCTTCACTAACTTAGGCGCCTTCGCTGTCGTCATAGCGGTCGAGCAGGCGTCCGGATCGAGCGAGATCTCAGCGTTCAACGGGTTGGCGCGTCGCTCACCGATGCTCGCCGTATCGCTCGCGATCCTCTTCCTCGGCCTGCTCGGCATTCCGCCGTTGGCCGGTTTCTTCGCCAAGTTCGCGGTGTTCAGCGCCGCCGTCACCAGCGGCATGACGGGGCTTGCGATAGTCGGCGTGCTGACAGGCGTGATCGCGGCCGGCTACTACTTCAACGTCGTGAAGGCAATGTTCTTGAATGCTCCGGCCGAGGGTTGGACCCCGATCCGCACCGCGCCGACGCTCAACTTCGTGATCGTGCTATCCCTCGTCATGACTTTCGTGATCGGCATCGGCGTGCAGCCATTCTTGGACATCGCGAATTCAGCGGCCGCCGTTGTATTGCCGGCTGCGGAAGCGATAGTCGACGGCCACTAATCAAAACTGATCGCGGATTCTAGACAATCGAGGTACGGACTGGGCTACTCGGAAAAGCGGAGCGGCCGTCGGTTGCCGCCAGCCGTCAGTCGTACGTCCCGTCCAAACCGACCCGAACCGTCTTCTCCGGCGCTAAGCGCGTATAGACAACGAGCCGTCTGTCGTACGTCGATTGCGTTCGATCCCATACGCCCTGGCAGGTGATCAGATTCAGGTCTTCGGTCTGTGACGGTCCGAACACCACGTCGATCGCCTCACCCTCGGCGTCGTAATCGAACTCTTGCGAACCTTCGACTACGAACGTAAACCGATCGCCACGCTCATAGGTGACGATCACTTCGTCGCCGGGCGCAAGGGCACGTAGATCCCAGAAAACCGCCGGTCCGCCCGAAGACGTGTCGAAATGCCCCGCGATCACCGCATTGCCGACCTCACCGGGCCTGGCGCCGTTCTTGTACCAGCCGGCGTTCATCCAGCCTTGGGGTACGTCCATCGCACGATCCGCGGTTAGCCCGACCTCTTCGACGTAAGCATCGATACCGAGCGCCGGCACCTCGAGCCTGATCGGAGGACCGGCGGACGCAAGCGGATCCACCGTTGGAGTCGGAGGAATGGTCGCCGTCGGCCAAGGTGTCGCGGTCGGCGGCAAAGGGGTGAAGGTCGGAGGAACCTCGGTCGGAGGATCGAGGAATGCCGGTATGAAATTGATTTCGTCTTCGGGATCCGAGATCTCTACACCATCAGCATCGGCGAGGAGGTCGGAACCGGACTCGGACGCCACCGGCATGCAGCCGGCTAGCGCGCCGAGCATCAGGAACAGCGAGAGGGGGATCAGCGTTCGCATGAGCTCGTCCGTCGTAGGGAAGTTACGATGGCGTTAATCTATTCATTTCACCTCGATCCGTCAAGCTATCTGTTTTCGTATTCCAAGCTCGAAGACCACGCGGCTTCAATTAGCTTCTTGCCGTCGCTGCCGCGTGCTAGAGTTGAGCGTTCGCTAATACGCCTTCCCAGGTTGACAATGCACGACCTTTCGCTGACTGGACTGACCGATCGCATCGCCGCCACGACCGAGTTCGCCGCATGGGCCGAGCTATGCGATCGAGCTGTCGTGGCGCGCGCGGAAGGCCTAGGCCCCCTGGGACTGGCCGAAGCCGTTCAGCCCGTCGTGGTAGCCGCATTGGCATCGCGTCCGTCGACTCAGGCCGCGCCGCTATTGTGGATCGTTCCCGAGCCGGCCCTTGCAAGAATGCTCGCCGAGGCGCTCGAGGGTTTTCTGGGCTCACGTCGGCCGGTCGTAGTGTTTCCGGCGCCGGATGCCCTGCCTTACGAGCGCGGCGCCTCGGATCCGAATTCGCGTGAGCTGCGCATGGCCACTCTTGCTTCGCTGTACGATCGGCGGAACGGGATCGACGGCTCCGAGGCGCCCGTGATCATTGCTACGGTCCGCGGAGTCGTTACTTGTACGCTTCCTGTGGCTGAGATGGACAGGACGGCGACTATCATCCGAAGCGGCGCTCGGATCGAACAAACTGCGTTTCTGCGGGCACTTGACACTCTCGGCTACGATCTCACGGCGCGTGTGGAGGAGCCGGGACAGGCGTCGCGCAGAGGCGGGATAGTCGATGTCTTTGTGCCATCGCATTCCCTGCCCGTCAGGATCGAATGGTTCGGCGACGAGATTGAATCTCTTCGAACCTTCGAGGTCGCGACACAGAGATCACGGGACGCTTTAAAGAGGCTCCTAGTTTTGCCGGCCGCGGAAGTGCTGCCGGGTAGGGGCCGTGAGGCGGCGGCCGCGCTTCTCGACGTTTCACTCGACCGACTACATCCGTTGGCCGAAAGCGAGCATCGGCGGCATGCCGTGCGGCTGGAGGCAGGCGAACGATTCGCTGGCATGGAGCTCTACATGCCGTGGCTCCATCCGGAGAGAGCGACCCTTTTCGATCACCTGACGCCGGATACTTGGGTAGTCTTCGACGAGTTCGAACGCCTTGTTCGGTCCGCTGAGGGTGTCCTTTCGCAGGCTCAAACGCTTCGGAACGAACTCGAGGAAGCCCGTGAGTTGCCGCTCGACTGGCCGCCGGCGGCCTTGATGGGTGCGCCTGAGCTGAGCCGGACTCTCGAGCGCTATCGAAGATTGGATCTTGGACGTGCGCGCTACGGGCCAAGACCGGGCGACGTCGCTTCCATGTTCGGTTCACCTGAACGATTCGGCGGGCAGATCGAAGACGCAGTCCTCGATCTCTCACGAAGGTCCGACACCGGCCGATCGATAGTGATCGTCTCGAGACAGGCTCCGAGGCTGGCGGAACTCTTCACCGATGTCGGCCGCCCGCAGTTAGTGAACACCGCGCTCGACGTGGCGCCGACGGCCGGCGGTGTTTCGATCATTCATGGCGCGCTCGGCGCGGGATGGACTCTGGATGCCATTGACGGCAGGCTGGCGCTCGATGTCATCACCGACGGCGAGCTGTTCGGGTGGCGCATGCCGTTCAAGCGGCGGCGGGCGCGCGATGTCGAGAGTGCATCGCCCACCGACTTCTTCGCCGAGTATTCACAAGGCGACCACGTCGTTCACATCGAGCATGGGATCGCGCTGTTTGGCGGTTTGGAGCGCATGAGCTTCGGCGAAGTGTCGCGTGACTATCTGCGTCTTGAGTACGCCTCAGGCGACGTGCTCTTCGTGCCCACCCATCAGGCGGATCGCGTAGCGCGCTACGTGGGGACCGGCGAAGTTTCGCCAGCGGTCACGCGCCTTGGGACTGCGGATTGGGAAAGGGCAAAGGCCCGCGCCAAGCGCGAGGTCGAGGACATCGCCGAGGAGCTGCTGGCGCTGTATGCCCGCCGCGAAACGTCGCGGCGCGGCGCCTTTGCTCCTGATACGCCGTGGCAGGCGGAGATGGAGGCGGCTTTCCCATATGTGGAAACGGACGATCAGCTGCGTGCGATCGATGACGTGAAGCGAGACATGGAGGCCGAGAGGCCGATGGACCGACTCGTCGTCGGCGATGTCGGCTTTGGTAAGACCGAGGTCGCGCTTCGCGCCGCGTTCAAGGCGGTCATGGGCGGCAAGCAGGTAGCTTTGCTCGCCCCGACGACAATTTTGGCCCAGCAGCATTTCGAAACCTTCACGACGCGCCTCTCGGCCTTCCCCATCGCCGTCGAAGTCCTGTCTCGCTTCAGGACTAAAGCGCAGCGCGACGCGATCGTCGAGCGGATGGGACGCGGAGAGGTCGACATCGTGATCGGCACTCACCGATTACTACAGCCGGACATCCGCTTCAAAGACCTCGGCCTTCTCATCATCGACGAAGAGCAACGTTTTGGGGTCAAGCACAAAGAGCGGTTGCGCGCATTGGCTGACGGCGTCGACACATTGACCCTAACGGCCACACCGATCCCAAGAACCATGCACCTGGCACTGACGGGCCTGCGCGATCTGACCAAAATCGACACACCGCCGGCCGAACGCCTGCCGGTCCAGACGCAACTCGGTCCTTACGACGACCAATTGGTCCGTCAGGCGATCAGGCGTGAGATCGCGCGCGGCGGCCAAGTCTTCTACGTCTACAATCGCGTGCACGGCATCGAGATGGTCCGTGAGAAGGTCGAAAAACTGGTACCTGAGGCGCGCACGGCCGTCGCGCACGGCCAGATGACCGAGGCGCGCTTGGCCGGCGCCATGCTCGACTTCGTCGGTGGCAACATCGATGTCCTCGTGTGCACGAGCATCGTCGAAAGCGGACTGGACATCCCCAACGCCAATACGCTGATAGTCGAACGCGCTGACCGTTTCGGGCTCGCGCAGCTCCATCAGTTGCGCGGCCGCGTGGGGCGTAGCGCTCAGCGTGCGCAGGCCTACTTCCTCTACCCTCCTGGTTACGACCTGAGCCAGGACGCGCATGCGCGGCTGGAAGCACTAGCCGACCACGCAGATTTGGGCAGCGGGTTCAGAATCGCGATGCGCGACTTGGAGATTCGGGGCGCCGGAGAGATCTTGGGCGCTCGGCAGCATGGCCAAGTAGCTGCGATAGGCCTGGACCTTTACACAAGGCTACTAGCCGAAGCGATCAAGAACGTCAGGGCGGATGCGGTCGAAAATGACGGCCTACCGGATAGGGTAGCGAGCGAACTCGACGAGATCGACCCCGGATCGTTGCCCACGGTCGATCTGCCGCTGCACGCATTCCTGCCGGAGGAGTACATTTCGGAGACCGGCGAGCGAACGCGTATCTATCGCCGCATGGCCGCGGCGAGCGACCAAGCCGCCGTCGACGAGATCCGGGACGAGCTTCGCGACCGTTTCGGACCGCCGCCACCGGAGACGCGCCACCTCCTGGAGGTCCTGCGCTTACGAATCCTTGCCCATCAGTGCGGCGCGAGCGGCGTAGGCCTGGAAGGGGATGTCATCGCGATCCGCTGGCCGGCTGGGCGCCCGGTCGACAGGGCGCGTCTCAAACGTCTCTTGCCTCGCGATGCACGGATTGGCAGCCAGCGTGTCGGCTTGCCGGTAAGCGGGCCGCCGGAAAAATGGCTTCGGCAGGTAACCCATTGGCTCAGCCGATTGGCTCGCGACGCGCAGGAGGCGGTGGTGTGAGGGGCCGTCAAGCATTAATCCTCGCAATTCGGGCAGCGGGGCGCCGGGGCGGATGCATCGGCGGTCGAGCCTATGGGATTCATGGTGACGGTGTACTAGAATCGCATGTAACCTTGTTGCGTCGATCAAAGAACCAAGCCGACCTTCGTGCGGTTTGCACTTCGATTATTGCCGCGGGTCGGCACGGAGACGCTAGTCGATGCACAGACCACTCGTACCCGCCGGACAGGCAGCGCAGCATGATCTCATCGCGAGCGATGCTGAGCTGGTCGCGCGGGCCAAAACTGGAGATCGCACCGCCGTCGTGGCGCTCTATCAGCGCTACCTGCGCGAGATTTACGGCTACGTGTTCAATCAGATCGGCCTTGTCGAAGAGGCCGAGGATCTGACGAGTGAGATCTTCATGCGCTTCGTTCGATCGATAGACGATTTTCAGGGTCGATCCAGCATCCGGACTTGGCTCTACGTCATCGCCCGCAATTGCTTGCGCGACCGCTGGCGCATCTCGGGCAGGCGGCCGAACATGGTCGCCTTGGATCCGGACATTCAGTCCTCCGAGCCCTGCGGCGGTCCCGATTTGGTCGAGCCGATGGCAAGGCCGAGCGAGGATTCCTCGAGTGCACATGCAACACTTCTCGGTAAAGCGATCCTGAGCAAGTTGTCGCCTCGATTTCGCCAGGTTCTCGAGCTCCGGGTGATGGAAGGCCGGTCCACTCAGGATACGGCCGAAGCGATGGAAACGACGCCGGGCAACGTGAAAGTGCTCCAACATCGCGCTCTGAAGCGAGCGTTGAAGGTCGCCGAAGAACTTGGAATGACTCCTCGCCCGCAACAAGCGGGCGGTCAGCGGGCATTACGGAGTGAAGCATGAGCGAACACCGAGACTATAGGCGCAGCGGTTACGATAGGTTGGCGGCTAAGCGCATGCATCACATGTGGCCGATTTCGGCGCTCGGCAGCCAGGCGGAAACCACTGATTGTGCGCTCGCCGCGCTCGGCGCAGGTGTATCCTGGGAGCGGGTTGCAACAACATTTGGCGCCCCTGCGGCCGAACGGGCGCGCTTGGCGGTCGACATGCGATCTCCGGCGACGAGCGCCGCGATGGCGGCACGTTTGAGAACGCAACCGACGGATCGATTCATCGCCCGTCTCGAGAGCGAAGTTCTCCAGTGTTTCGACGCCGGGCGGAGCGGAGCAGGATCGGCGATGCCGGAGATTACCGGTGGAATGGTCAACTTTCAGAGTAAGTCGAAGTCGAAGCGGGCGAACTCTAACGAATTCATTTTCAGCTTGGGCCGGCGCAACACCGCCGCGCTCGCTGTCGCCGCGACGGTGTTGGTCGCCCTCTTCGCCCGAATAGGCTCAGACTCTATCCGCGGTATCGACGCCCCTGCGACGGCTGTCGCGGCTACCGGCACAACGACAATCGGTACGCCGATCGCGCTCGGCACCGAGGTGCCGATGGTCGCGCATATGAACGTCGACGGCTGACGGGCGATGCCCTTCAGACTCATTGGGGCAATCCCCTCTAGATCAACAATTCCTTGCGCACCCTGGACCAGGCTATCTGACAACGCCCCCGGGCAGACTCGGCGGTAGCGTTCAGGTATCGCAGCCGCTATGCTGGCCGGGACAGCGAGTCGGCGGTCGGCACGGGTCAATGCTCGGGGTCAGGGCACGCCAAACTCGTCCGCGGCGTCCTAACCAGGGAGCAGAAATCATGCAACATCGCCCATTCGCGACCGCGACGCTCGCGGCGCTCATCGCTTTTGGTCTTGGGGGTGCACCCACCGCCCAGGGCCAAATCAGTTCCGACGCAATCATGTCGCCGATGGCCATCGGTAGCTTGTTTACGTATCAGGGCAGCCTGATGCAGGGCGACGCGCCGGCAAATGCCCCACATGAGTTTCGTTTCATCTTATACGACAGCGAATCAGGCGGATCCCAGGTAGGGGCAACTCTTGCCGTCGCCGATGTACCTGTTGCCAACGGCGTGTTCACGGTGCCGATCGACTTCGGCCTTGGTGTCTTCGACGGGCGGTCGCTTTGGTTGGAGGTGGCTGTCCGCCCGAACGGTAGCGCGGTGGCTTTCACCACGCTCAGCCCGCGTCAGCTGCTCACGGCTGCTCCGTATGCTTCATATAGCACGGGCGCGTGGAACATGAACGGCAACGGCGGCACCGAGGGTAGCGGCGCATTTCTAGGAACGACGGACGGCGAGCCGCTGATCGTAAAGACCAGCGGATTTGAAGCGCTGCGCGTGGATGCCGGCGGATCCATCGGCATTGGTATCGAAAGCCCTGAGGCTCGGCTTGAGTCAGTCACGCCGTTGGGCGGCGTGGCTCTTCTGGGTAGCAGCTCGGAGCGCGGCGTCGTCGGAAGAATCGATCGGATTCCGTGCGAAGGTCGGTTCGCGGTCGGCGGTTGCGCCGGAGACACATCGGCTACCGGCGTTTCAGGTTCCTCAACGCTCGGCATTGGTGTGAACGGACTATCCAGGGACTCGTACGGCGTTGCGGGCCGCTCGACTGGTAACAGCGGACTCCGGGGATCGTCCGAGACAGGGCTCGGAGTCGACGGCTACTCTCAGTCGGGGGTCGCCGTCCATGGATTTTCGAACACGAACAACGCGGTGCAAGGCTTCTCAGGCGGGGCCATTGGCGTCCTCGGCGACAGCCCATCGCGAGGGGTAGTGGGCACCATCGGCCGCTCTTCCTGCCCCGGCGAGCCCTACGGGGTAGGAGGCTGCGCAGGCGCTTCGGGTGGGACGGGAGTCCTGGGCAGATCCGATTCCGGGATAGGAGTCCTCGGTTTCGGCGCTGTCGGTGTACGGGGCGATAGCCCCTCGCGAGGGGTGATCGGCACGCTTTCCGGCGCCCCGTGCGCGGGCGACTTCGCCGTGGGCGGTTGCTCCGGCAGCGCCGCCGCCGTAGGTGTGTACGGCTACAGCTCCAACACGGCCGCGATGTGGGCGAGATCCGATTCCGGGGACTTGTTCGTAGGCGTGGCCGGTGCCGCCGAAACGCGCCGCGCACGTATCGATATTAACGGTCGAGGCTACTTCAACGGCGGCACTCAGACGGGTGGCGCCGATTATGCAGAGTCGATGCGGACGACCGACGATCCCGCCGAACTTGAGCCCGGCGATGTGTTGGCTCTTGATCCTGAGACTGGCTACGCGGTGCGCCTCTCCCGAGAAGCCAACTCCCGGCTAGTGGCAGGCGTCTATTCGACCCGACCGTCGATCCTTGCGATAGGCGACCACCACATCGACGACTCATTGGCGGGCGAAGTTCCCGTAGCCTTGCTCGGAGTAGTGCCGACCAAGGTCTCGGCAGAGAATGGCCCCATACAGATTGGCGACCTTCTGGTAAGCGCAGCCTTGCCGGGTCATGCGATGCTGGCGGTACCCGACGACGTGAACGGCGTCCTCATCTACCCGACCGGTGCGATCTTGGGCAAAGCGCTCGAAGCCCACTCTCAAGGTACCGGCCTGATCAAAGTGCTGGTGACGCTACGTTAGGCAGGACGGGGGTCGGACTCACTATCCTCCTGCTGCTTGTCATCGGATCACGCGGAGAGAGCGCGTCGCTTACGGCGCAGCCCGGCGCGTACAGCCTTCGCGCGTGGACTATCGATGGCGGTGGCGGCCCTATCAGCGGCGCGGACTACGCCCTTCACGGGTCCGTCGGTCAGCCCGATGCCGGCCTGCTCGTCGGCGGTGAGTATTCAATCGTGGGCGGCTTCTGGGGTGCCGCCGGACATTCGGCCGTGATGCCGACGGCCATAGTTACGGTCACACCCGTGCCAGCTACGGGTACTCCGTTGCCGAGCGCCACCGCGGAATGTTTATGCACGCCCACCGCTACGTCAACCGGAACGGCCCTGGCTTCGTCGACTCCTTCATCGACAGCTACAAGTCTTGCCGGGACACATACGGCTACTGCTTCCCCGACAATCGAGATGGTTCATGTCTTCCTACCGTCAGCATTGAAGAACGCCGCGATCACCGAGAATCGGCCATGAAAGACTCGCCAACCTTCATCGAGGCGGATCTCGCTGCGGCATGGGAATGTCACCACGCTCTGCGAGCGCCTCCCTGATATCGGCCGCTAGGAAAAGCGATCCGGTCGCTAGGATGCATTCCTCTGGACCCGAAAGGCGAAGCGCTTGCTCCAGGGCCTCCAGCGGCGAAGCGATCGCAACTACATCAAGTCCGCGTGACGCGATCGCGGCGGCAAGGGTTTCCGGTGACATTGCCTTCGGGTGTTCGGAGCGGGTCGCAAGCACTTGAACGATCTTGAGCGCGGGAGGCGCCGTCAACACATCGAGGATCGCATCGAGATCCTTGCCCAGACCGACGCCCAATATGATGCGCAACGGCACGCCGGGCGCACGCTCTTCGAGCGCATGGCGCAATGCATCCATGGAGCCCGGATTATGCGCGCCGTCGACATAGATCACCGACCGTTCGCCCCCGAAGTCGAAGCGTTCGAAACGTGCCGGCCAGCGCGCATCGGCCAGTCCGGCGACAAGCGCTTGCGTCGACAGACCCCACCCGGCGTTCTCGAGTTCAAGGCAGATCCCCACCGCGACGCCCGCATTGATCCGCTGGTGTGGTCCATCCAGATGTAGCGCCGCGTCGAGCGGCTGTTCGAGCAAGCCATTCACCAAGCGATGCACGTCGCCGCGACGCGAACCATCATCCGAGCGACTGATCCTGATCCGCTGCCCAATCGCATCCTGACCTTGGCCTTCGACGATTATGTCGACTCCGACGGCCAAGCGCGGGCAGCCCAGCCGCAGTCTCTCCGCCTCGATCACGGCTTCCGCCTCTTCGACTTGTGGCGCAGTGACTAGCGGCGTGCCTGGGCGCAAGATCCCGACCTTGTCCGAAGCGATCTGCCTGACTGTCGATCCTAGGACTTCCATGTGGTCCAACGAAATCGGAGTCAGGGCGCAGACCACCGGTGTGATCACCCGCGTGGTGTCGAGCCGCCCACCCAGCCCGACCTCGATAACCGCGATATCCACCGAAGTCGCGGCGAAATGATCGAAGGCTAATGCCGTCAGGACCTCGAACGTCGTGGCTTCCGGAAAGTGGGCAAGGGTCTCTCGCCTTCTATCGATCCAAGCCATGACTTCAGCTTCGTCGATTAGCCGACCGTTGACCTGAATCCTCTCCCGTACCGTGTGGAGATGTGGCGACGTGTAAAGGCCGACCCGGTAGCCGGCAGCCGTCAGCACGGCCGCGACCATCGCGCACGTCGAGCCCTTGCCGTTCGTTCCACCGACGTGGACTGCCGGCCAGGCGCTCTGCGGGTTGTCGATCGCGTCGAGCAGCGCGACTATCCGCCCCAATTCGAACTTATGCTCGCCGGCCGCACCGAATTGGCGTGTTTCCCAATTCGTGAAGCCATAGAGATAGTCGAGCGCTCGCTGCCAGTCTCCGCTCATCGGCGGATTTTAGCATGCGCTGGCTTGAATTGGGGTCGCGCGTGATTTGATGGCTGCCTGCCCTCTGGTACACTCGCCCGCATGCGTTTTCCTACCCCGGCAATTCGGCTCCACGTCGCTATTGCCTTACTACATGCCCGCGCCTTCGTCGCTGCATTTGTAATGACGGCGCTGCTCGGCCTAACCGTTCTTGGCTGCTCGAATGAGCCGCTGCTTTTCGGGGTCGCTCTCGCGCCCTCGGAGATCACGCCCGATCGGGACGGGGTCGAGGACGTGACGCGCATCACCTATTCCGTCGGTCGACCGGCCGTTGTGTCGATCTTCTTGATCGGACCTGACGAATTGACCGATCGCTTCGCCCTCAGGCAGGAAAAGGCGCGTGAGCCCGGCGCCGGCTACGAAACGCTTTTCGGCGGAGTTATCGACGGCCACATGCTGGCTGACGGCGAATACACCGTCTCGATCGAAGCGATGCCCGACGGCGAAAGCGGCGACGGGCTTATGATCGAGACCCGCACGCTGTCGATCCGCAACGCGGACGCCGTCGCGCCGGTACTCGAAGGTTTCACGGTCCATCCGCCAACGTTCAGCCCGAACCAAGACGGCATCAACGACCGAATTTCGATCAGCTATCGTCTTGATGAACCAGCTGACGTCAGGATGTGGCTCGAAACAGCAAGCGGCGATTACATCGGTGACATTCTTGCCGCAGTCAGCACCGCCGAACGGCCCGGCGAACCGGGACCGCACGTGATCGACTACGATGCCGGAGTCGATGCAGATGCACCGCCCCCTAAGAATGGGGACTACTTTGTCGTCGCGGAAGCTAAAGATGCCGCGGGCAACATCGCCGCGCATCGAGCGCCGCTCCGAATTGAGAACGGCGGCCTGCCTAGCGCAGCTCTCGTCGGCGACGTCGAGTGGAGCAAGACGCTCGTGTCGCTCGGCGAGACCATCTACTTTACCGCAACCGTTCGAAACACAGGCGATACACCGGTGAGAACTCGCGGCCCGGAGCCGGGGACCGTTTTCGACAGCGATCGCAGCTACAACATGCCGGCGCCTGAGGAGTGGCTGGTCGTGGTTAGGCGAGGTGCCACTCTCGCGGGCGTGAAGTTGCCATTCGTCGCCCTGCCCGCGAGCGTTGACTTCGGCGCAGGCGACGACGCACAGATCAACGTCGCCGACTCCGACGGTCCGGCGCTTTGCGTCCGGCTCGACGCGCCTGACGGTACTATCGATGAGTCGGCAGAGGTGTATGTCTTCGAATCGGATGGCGACAACGGACGCGTGATAGAACCGGGATCCGCCGGAGTGTACTGCCTTGCGACGCTCGACGAGACGCCCGCTATCCGGCGCGTTTTCTCACGCAGCCCGGGCAGCATTCGGCTTGGCCTAGCCTTCGACATGCTGGAGAGTTCCCTTGAGTACCCGTTCCGATGGCAGCTCGGAACGATCGAAGATCTCGAAGTCTGCCATGCCGAAACCGGAGCATATCTCTGTTTGCCGCCCGACCGCGAGGTCAAGATTTTCGGCGGCGTTCGCTTCGTCGAAGCCACATACGGACATACCGGAAACGCTCACCTTTCGCTCTTACATGAAGATGTCCGTCGCATGCACGGGCCATATGGTGTTCGCTTGGTGACGCTCGATTTCGACGAGCCAAGCGGGCGGTGAGTCAGGCCGAAGCTAGAGGTGCAGACGATCCTGCGTCCGACATTGGGATCGTGATCGTAAGCTACAACACACGCGATTTGCTCGATGCCTGCTTGAAGTCATTGGCCCTTGCGCTGGGCGACGATGGACGGCAGACCGGATCGGGCGGATCTGAATCGAGCGGAGGAGAATCGAGCAATTCAGAATCGAGCGGAAGTGAATCGAGCGGATCAGAATCGAGCGTCGGAGCCGCTTACTCGGCTCCGGGCGGCGAGAACAAATTGCGACGATCCGAAGTCTGGGTGGTCGACAACGCTTCGAGCGACGGAAGCGCTGATCACGTCGCCGCTCGGTTTCCATGGGTGCACGTTGAAAGTTTCGACCGCAACTTGGGCTTCACCGCGGCCAACAACATCGTATTGAAGCGCTGGCTGGATGCCCCGGAAGGGCCGCCGACCCACGTTCTTCTTCTCAACCCGGACACCGAGATCACTCGTCAGTCGCTGGACATCCTGGGCGACGCTCTCGATGCGGACCCTACGGTGGGAATGGTCGGGCCGGCACTCGTTTACCCAGACGGACGGTTTCAACATGCCGCATTCCGATTCCCTGGGCTCGTACAAACTGTGCTCGATCTGTGGCCGATCGAACGCCTGACCGACCGGCCGATCAACGGCCGTTACCCAGAATCGCGTTACGCAGCTGGAATCCCGTTCGATGTCGACTTCGTCCTTGGGGCATGCATGCTTCTGCGAGGCACGGCGGTCCAATCGATAGGGCCGCTCGACGAAGGCTTCTTCATGTATTGCGAGGAGATCGATTGGTGCGTGCGCCTTCGAGACCGCGGATGGCGCATCGCCTGCGTTCCGGCGGCGAAGGTCGTCCATCACGCCGGGGCGAGCACGTCGCAGTTCCGTTCTCTTAGCTTCATTCACCTTTGGCGAAGCCGTAAGCGACTGGCAAGGAAGCACGGCAGCGCGTGGCGAAGGCTGCTTTTCGACGCCGTGCTCAGCGCCGGACTTTTCACCCGTTCGATTGCGGATCGGCTTGACGTCATGCGCGGGCGGATGGAGGCGGCGGAGAGAAACGAGCGGCTTGAAGCTTACAGAGCGATCAGGCAAGGCGAGAGCGAGACGTGAGCGCCGTTCTTCCGGCTGGTGGGCCCATCGCACGCGTGACCGCCGCCATCCTGACCCGAGACGAGGCCGAACACCTCCCGGCGTGCCTGAAGAGCGTGGGCTGGACTGATGCCGTCCTCGTACTGGACTCGAATTCCGAGGACGAAACTCGAGCTATAGCTCTCGAACATGGCGCTAGGGTTGTTGAGCACCCCTTCGAGAATTTCTCGATCCAAAGGCAGCGGGCGCTCGAGCTGATCGAGACCGATTGGGTGCTCTTTGTAGACGCCGATGAGCGCGTCTCGCCCGCACTCGCCTTCGAGATCCGAAATGCGATCGTCGAACTGAGCACGAACGCGTTTTGGATCCCTCGGGAAAACGACTTCTGGGGCCATCGCCTTCGCGGCGGCGGCTGGTGGCCGGATCGCCAGTTGCGGCTTCTTCGAGTCTCCGCGAGCCGCTACGATCCGCGGCGCGCAGTGCATGAGCTCGCGGAGGTCGAAGGGGAAATCGGCACGCTTTCGCAGTCGCTCTTCCACCTGAACTATTCCTCGATGCCAGAGTTCAAGGAGAAGCAGCAATCGTATGGGCGGCTTGAAGCTGATCGGCGGATCGCCGAAGGCGATGTGCCGGTGACCAGGCATCTGCTCACGCGCCCCGTGCACGAGTTCGTGCGCCGCTTCGTCTCACTCGGCGGATATCGCGACGGACTCCTTGGCGCCCGGCTCGCCGTCGCCATGGCTGTGACTGAACTGCAAACCATCGTTGAGGTTCATAGAAGGCTCAATCGGCGTCCGTGATGACCGGCGCGCCCGGGAATCCCTGAGCCCGTAAGCCCAAAAGCTCATTAGCGCATCTACAAATTTCCGTCGCCTACGATCATGGCCCACCCGGCATCTATCAATCGGTCTAGCTCATCCGCCGTGGCGCGATAAGTCGCAACGCCTTGACCGACCGGGTCCAAGATGTCGTAGCGTGTCCCGCCAAGCTCGCTGAACAAGCGCAGCTTCTCGTCTACAGCTGATCTCTCGGCCGCTAGTGCCTCGAGGTGCCCCGTGGTCATCACGAGCACGAGATCGGCAGCATCGATCATCGCGGCACTCACCTCGCGGGAACGATGCGCGGTTATGTCGATCCCGCGCACCGCCATCACCGTGACTGCGTCGTTGGTCGCTGGAACACCGGCTTGTGCCCACGTTCCCGCGGACTCAACGTAGACACCGCATTCGCCGGAACGGGCAAGGCGCTGCAGGAGGATGCCTTCCGCCATCGCTGATCTACATTGATTGGCCGTGCAGACGACGAGAATCGATCGCTTGTGTCGCGCCGCGGCGAGCGCTTCCGGATCACTCACCGGCCGATCAGGCCATGATCGGAGCGATCAAGCCGAGGCTGCCATCCTTGCGACGGTAAAGCACGTTGACGTGGCCACTGTCGGCGTCTCGATACAGGAAGAAATCATGTCCCAAGAGCTCGATCTGGTCGACGGCCTCGTCCTCGTCCATCGAATACACTTCGAACATCTTCCGGCGCATGATCCGAGGCACTTCTGCTTCGAAGATCGGCTCTTCCATTTCGGGCACAGGAAGACTGCCGCTGTGCCACCGCTTCAATCGCTTGCCTTTCAACTTGTCGACTTGCCGAAGGATCTTGTCCGCGGCTAGGTCGATCGAAGCATAGAGGTCCGAGTGCATCTCCTCGGATCGAAGAATGGACCTGTCGGCATGAGTGGTGATCTGTGTCGTGAACACTTCGCCCATGGTCTTCTTCACGCCATGGCGCAGCTCTACTCGCGTTGAGGCGATGTCGGAAAGGTGGCGATCCATGCGGCCGACCTTGCGCTCGACATAATCGCGGACTTCGTCGTTAAGCTCGACATCCTTTGCGGAAAGCTCGAATTCCATCTTAGAAACCTCCTGGGCGGGGGATCCGATTATAGTCCTCGCGGATCGGTGCGACCATGGCGCTGTGTCGACGTCGCTCGGGCCGCTACGACGACGATCACGTCGGTCGCCCCGCCCTCGCGTAGCGCCAAGGCGCATGCGTTGGATGTGGCGCCGGTCGTGAACACATCGTCGACGAGCAGCACGCGACATCCGTGCACTCTGTTTTCGTCGCGGAACGCCGCCTTAACGTTCTCGCTCCGGCTCGCGTTGTCTCGCATAACTTGCGGTGGGGTGTTGCGTGTACGAACGATCGCTTTCGGCTCGTACTTCAGTGCACGCCGATCAGCGAGCCGGCTAGCGATGAGCCGTGCCGGATCGATGCCGCGGGAGCGTACCCGGCGGCGATGGCTCGGAACCGGTACGACCACGACCGATCGATCAAGCGGCGGCAGGGCGATGCTGATCAGCGCCGCTAACTCCAAAGCCACCGGCCGAACCCTTCGGTATTTGAGCGCGTGAACGAGATCACGCAACGGCGGTTCGTACAAGCCGGCGGCGTAGACCCGCTCGAACGCCGGCGTTCCTTCGGCACAGCGCGCGCACAAGAGGGTTAGCGGATCGGCTTCAGCGTCAAGACATCTGGTGCAACAGGCTGGTCCGGGTTGCTCTATGTCTTCAGCACATCGTTCGCAGAACCATGTACCTCTCCGCGCGCACCCTCGGACGACGCATCGCGGTGGCATGAGGAGATCGAAGAAGGACATTGTCCGAAACAGTCTACGATCCGGACCGCGCGTTTGTGTCTTTCGGAGTCACAGTTCGGCCGTTTCGGTGACACGTTCAAGCCACGACAGTCGCCGGAAGGGTCATTGCCGAAAAGCAGTCGTCCAGTGGAGCTTGCAGGACTCCGGCGACCATTCGGAGAGTCGGTGTCGGTTCGGCGGGGCGCCATTCTTGGTCGCTACAAAGCATCAACCGTGCGATCTGTCCGCAGTTTCGTAAACTCCAACACTGGCGTTCGCCAAGCGCGTAATGGCTTGTCGAGACCGACCGTTCTTCAATCCTTCGATCTTCCGAAGACTGTCCACAAGATTCTCGATGGCATGGATTGAAGAAGGGCTTAGACCGCGCGCGCGCTCGGCGACCCCTCGCGCTAACGGGTCGTTCAAGAGCGCTGAAACCGCGGCCGCTTCACGCGCCTGCACGTCGTCGGCAAGCGGTTGTCCGAAGAAGTAAGAAGGCGGAACCATAAAGAATTGCGAGAGAGCCTCAATGACGTCAAGACTTGGATTGCCGTTCCGCCCGTGTCGAAGCTTCCAGACGTAGGAGCGCGAAACTCGCCCATCCGTTCCACGTTCCACGTCGTCGTAGGTGTACTCGCGTCCATCTGCCCGCAGAACTGTGATGAATAAGTGGTCGATCTTCTTAGAGATCGAGTCCCGAGCCTTCATCGAAGACTCCTCTTGGTTGGCGGCAAGGCCGCGCGAGTCGATGTTGAGTCCGAACGGCCGGCGAAGTACGCCGGAATACCCAACCATGATTGACAAGATAAGTACCACATCGTCCATTTACAGGAGGAGACCATATCGTATCCGCAACGGGCCAAGGAGAAGGAAAGGTAGAAATCGAGTAGCAAGGCCACTGTCGACTTCGATTCGATTGCTCCGATCGGCGATCGGTTGCGACGGCCCTGGCGGTGGGATACAATCCCGCGCCCTGATAAGCCCACCTAAGAGGCCGTCTCCGTGTCCCGCTCAAGATCGCTGCACGATCTACAGACGATCGACCTCCAACGCGACGAGATCGTCCGGCGATCGCGCATAGTCATCGACGGACTCAAGGACACCTCGGACGTAGACTCGGCGCGGAGTGGTGTCGCCGCCGCTGAAGCCACGCTGGACAGATCCTCGGCAACTCTCCGCGCTCTCGAACTGGAACGAGCCGCGATTCGCGAAAAGATCGAGCGGGATGAGAAGACGCTCTACGACGGGCGATTCACGACGCCGCGGGAACTGCAGGGCCTGAAGGCTTCGATTGATTCTCAGCGCCGACGTCTCACCGCGATCGAAGACGAATTGCTCGTCGCGCTGCTCGAGCGAGACGACGCAACCGCGGATCGGGATGAAGCGGCTAATAATCTCAGTGTCGCCGAGGCTGAGTTCGAGGCGCGACGCCTTGCTTTGCAGTCAGATCGCGACGCATTGAAAGCTGAAGCAATCGAGATAGAGGCGCGACGGACCGAGGCTAGAGAGCGGGTTGAGCCTGAAGATCTTCGGCTATATGACCGGCTAAGAAGCGTTCGAGCGCTCGGCGGAATCGCCGTGGCGCGCCTGGCAGGCGACGGATGTCGAGCCTGTGGCGCTGTCCTGCCTGTTCAGGATGCTGAACGAGCTCGCTCTCAGATGGTCCTCGTACGTTGCGATTCATGCGAAAGAATCATTCACGCGTGATCGGCGGCGGGAGCGTCGATCGATGAGCGCAAACAGTACCCAGGACGACGGGCGCGTCCTCGTATCCGGACCGTTGCGCCTCGACATCGAAAGTCGCGAGCTTCGATGCGCCGACCGCACATATCATTTGACGCCGAAAGAGTGTCAACTCCTGGCCGCCTTCATTCGGTACAGGGGTCAGGTCTTGACGCGCCAATTCCTGATGCGCGAAGTGTGGCAGACGGGCTATGTCGCCGATACGCGAACGCTCGAAGTACATGTGCACTGGATCAGGCGCAAGATCGAGCCGGAAAAGACAAGCCCATCGGTCATCCATACGGTCCGGGGAGTCGGATACACGTTCCAACCTCCCGACGACCCCATCTGGAACACGGTCGAAGGCGCGCAGACCGGAGCCGAGGCATGAACTCCGGTTCGCCGCCTTAGACAAACTGGGGCGATTGAGGTCGAGGCGAGAGCGATCGCCCTTAGTCCTGCCTGACTTCAGTACGCAAAGCTCTCATGAATCGCTCTGGCAATCACGTCGAGCACGACGATGGCGACGATCGGTGAAATATCGAACATCCCCATCGGCGGGATCACCCTGCGGAGTGGCTCGAGGATGGGATCGGTCACTGCAAAGAGGCCTTGCTTGAATGCATTGGTAGGATATGGGTTCGGGTCGACCCACGACAGGAGCACGCGTCCTAGAATGGCGAACTTGAGAAATTGCAGAAGCAGGTAGATCACATCCGCTATCGGGTTCATTTCAGTCATTTCCCTGGTGGGGCGAAGAGTGTCCTTCCGATTCTGACCTCGGTCGAACCATACTCTATCGCACTCTCGAAGTCGTTGCTCATACCCATCGAGAGCGCGCCGAAATCCGTCCCCGGCAGCCGCGCTGCGAGCCGCGCCCGAAGCTCTGCCATCGCTGCGAAAGCCGCAGGGGCACGGTCTGGCCCGCCTTCGAGGGGTCCGATCGTCATGAGCCCGACGACATTGATCCCACCCAACGAATCGACTTCGCCGACCGCTTCGACGAGCATCTCGAGGTCTTCGGTGTCGAAGCCATGCTTCGATGCCTCCCGCGCGATGTTGAGCTCGATGAGCACCGGCATCGACCGTCCGAGCGACACGGCTATCTGACTAACCTTTCTCGCCAGGCGCAGGCTATCGACCGAGTCGATTCGATCGAAGCGCTCGACGACGCCCTCGGCCTTGTTCGTTTGGCAGTGGCCGATGAAGTGCCAGCAAAGTCCAGTTCGATCAGCGCAGGCAGCAACGACCTCAGGCGAGTCGAGTCGGCGTACGGCATCTTGCAGCCGATTTTCACCAAAATGGTTTACGCCGGCTCGGATCGCCGCCGCCACCTCTTCGGGCGAAGCATCTTTGACGGCCGCGACGATTTCGATACCGGACGAGTCGCGACCGGTCCGCCGCGCTGCGTCTTCGATCCGCGACCTGAGGACATCAAGCCGTCCTTCGATGACGCCGCTCACTTCCGTGGCTCGCCCAAATCGGCGTCCTTCTCAGTCGCATCGAACATAAGCATGGTCGATGTCACGCTGGTGTATGTACCGAGGGCGCCGTTGACCATACGGCGTGAGCCTTCGCCGCTGAACTCGCGAGCCAATTCGACGGCCTCGTTGATCGCGACCCGCTGAGGACTGGCTTTAGCGCCTATTTCCCAAATCGCCATCCGAAGGAGATTCCGGTCGACCGGCGCCATGTTCTCCACGGGCCACTCTGGCGCGATCCGCTCGATCACGGAGTCGATCGCATCGCCGGAACTCACCACTCCATCCACGACGCGGATCGCGAAAGCAAGCTGACCAATTACATCCGTGAGTCCATCAATGCGGAGCGCCAGGCTCTCCCGTTCCGAAGCGTGATCGTCGGATCCGAACAATTGGTCGAACAGGTCTTCGACGTATTTGAGCCGGTCCCTGGGATCGTCGAGGCGCCTGATCTGGCCCGGACTCGAGTCGGCGATGCTAGCCGTGATTCGGTCGATGAGACGGGTTCGGCTTGTAGCACCGATCTCGGCGCCGGACCGATCGAACCACTCGCTTAGAATGGCTTGGCACCTGCCGATAACGACATCGCCATATCCGTGAGTGCTCTGATCAAGCTCGTAAAGCGCTTGAAGCGCCAGGCGACGTGCCCGCCGCCTGCCCTTCATCGAAGAGCCTGGAATAGTGGCGCAATGAACAACGGAGCGGTAAAGGAGATCCCTATCGCCGACGAATCACGACGTGAAATCCGCTGCTGACCTTTCGGAACCCTGATAAGCGCGATCAGAGCTGAAGTCCGCCATCAACGCGCAAGACTTGGCCGGTGATGAACGAAGCATCGTCTGAAACCAGGAAGGCGACAGCCGCGGCGATGTCGTCGACGGTTCCCGTGCGGCGCAGAGGTGTGTGTTCAATCGCGCGCTCTATGAGGGCCTCCGACATCTCGGCAGTCATATCGGTGTTCACAAAGCCGGGCGCTACTGCATTCACCGTGATGCCGCGCGGACCGATCTCTTTGGCAAGGCTCTTCACCAGTCCGATCAGCCCCGCCTTAGAAGCGGAGTAGTTCGTCTGCCCCGGATTGCCGTCCAACCCTGCGATGGAGGCTATACAGACTATCCGGCCGGAGCGCTGGCGCATCATCAATCGCAGCGCAGGGCGGATCAAGTGGAATGCGCTTTTCAGGTTGGTGTCGAGCACAGCATCGATATCATCGTCGCTCATCCGAGCCAGAAGGGTGTCGCGTGTCGTGCCAGCATTGTGGACGATGATGTCCAGAGCACCGAAGCGCTCGATCGCAGTGTCGACAAGACTTCCCGCTTGCTGGGGATCCGAAACATCTGCCTGCACAGCCAAAGCCTCGGAGCCGGCCGCTAGAATCGCGGACACAACCTCTTCCGCCGCCGAAGCGTTGTTGTGGTAGTTCACGACCACTCGCATGCCTTCCGTACCAAGTCTCATGGCGATTGCTCGGCCGATGCCGCGCGAGGACCCTGTGACAAGAGCGACCCGTGTCCGGGCGTCAGCATCGGTCATGTTCCGAGCCTCCAGAAGCGTGTTGTCGGCATTTCATGCTGTCTCAGGCGGGTTGGCGAGCGATTCGATGATAAGGTCGTCAATCTCGCGGCCGCGCGCGATACGCTTGATCAAACCGCCGAGCACGTTGCCCGGTCCGATCTCGATGAACGTATCTACGCCGGCGTCGAGCATGGCCTCCACGGATTTGGTCCAACGGACGGATGCCGTGAGTTGTTGCTGCAATTCTTCCCGCAATTCGTCGGCGCTGTTCAGCGGCATAGCCGAGACGTTGCCCACGATCGGAACCCGCGGGGCACTGATCGTCGTTTCCGCAATCCGGTCCGCAAAGGCTGCCGCTGCGCCTGCCATCAGCGACGAATGGACCGCCACGGAGATATTCAGTGGGATGACCCGTCGAGCGCCGGCTTCGATTAGATAGGCACTCGCGCCTTCAATGCCGGCAATCGTTCCCGAGATGACAACTTGGCCCGGCGAGTTGTAATTCGCGATCTCGGCACCATCGACGTCGGCGCAGATCGACTCGACTTCGGCGTCGGATAGGCCCAGGACCGCCGCAACCCTTCCTGGATTTCGCTCTCCTGCTTCGTGCATGAGCTGTGCGCGCGCCTCGACCAAGGTAAGTGCATCCTCGTACGTCAGGGCGGCGGCGGCGACACAGGCAGCAAACTCTCCGACCGAGTGGCCCGCGACAAAAGCCGGCGGCGGCAAGTCTGCGGCGGCACCCCTCAGTATCGCGATACTTGTAGCGAGCAGCGCCGGCTGTTGGTTGCGCGTATCGGACAGAGCCTCCAGCGGACCCGCCTCGATCAAGCCTGTGAGATTTCGTCCGAGAACCTGATCCGCAGTGGCGAGAACGTTGGTAACTACCGGATGAACGTCGGACCATGCCGATGCCATCCCCACGCTGTGCGAGCCTTGCCCTGGAAACACCCAAGCTACCGACACTGGACATCCCTTCTAGGGGTGCCGGTGCGGAGACCTTGAATCACTCGCTTACGTCGTCGCTCGCGATCATCTGCATGCCGCGATAGCTCCCGCACGTAGGACATACGTGATGCGGCTTGTGCATGGCAGCACATGACGTACACGGAACGAGCTTGACCGGAAAGATCTTGTAGTGGGTTCGACGCGCTCTGCGGCGGCGCGGGCTGATTCGACTCTTGGGTAATGCACCCATCGACTTCCACTCCCTCGTTATTACCTGGCAGGCCGTAACCCGCATTAATCGCGGATCGGCCCTTCATCTCCGGGTCAGACATCACCCGTCCTCGAACAAAGCGCGAAGAGCGCTCCACCGCGGATCCGGCTCCGCCTCACAATCGCACTCGGCACGATTCAGGTCAGTGCCGCACTCAGGACACAATCCACTGCACGACTCGCTGCAAAGGGCATGAAGCGGCACCGCTAACAACACTGACTGACGCAATACTTCCGAAAGATCTAGCGTATGCTGCGCATCGAGCACCGTCGCGGGATCCTCCGCGTCTTCAGGGCTCCTTTCGATAGCAGTTCCAGGGATAAAGACCGTCGGACGAAAGTGCTCTTCGATGTACAGGTCCACCTCGACGTCCACCGGTTCGAGACACCGAGAGCAAGCAACCTGCAATGTCGTTCGGAGAGTGCCATCGACCAACACGCCGGTCAGCTCCCGGATCAGCGAAAGCTCTCCGACGATCGGACCGACCAGGATTGCATCCTCGCTGACGAAATCGAGCGCATCGTCCACCGTAACGCGCCTTCGCGTTCCCGGAGGTGACTTCAGCAGCCCGGCCACGTTGAACCGCATGTTAAGCTCCCGCGCCGCAGCCCGGCCGCAGCGCCGCAAGAGTCTACGCCGCGCCGGTCGCTCAGTCAAACATTTTGGCCAGCCGCCTATTGAGCCTCAGCTTCCTTCGGAGCTACTTCGCCGCGGTCCGAAGCCGCGGATCTCGCAGGCTCCGTCCTCGCTGGCTCACCCACAATCTCCGGTTCGATCTCGACACGTTCCCCCGAACGCAGGAGCGACATGCCGTTGTGCACCGTCCGGCCGAATTGATCCAACTGGGCAGCGAGGCGCTCCAATACTTCGAGCGCATAGGCGTCTGCGTCGCCGCGGATCGCGTTGCCTTCTTCGTAACCCTGAGCAAGAACTTCGTCGCCGCGACGCCTCGCCTCCTCCAGGATTCGGTGTTCGCTGGTCAGCGCATCCGCTTTCTCGTGCGCCGCTGCAACGATCGCGTCCGCCTGCTCCTGAGCGGCGGCCAGCCGCGCCTCGCGCTCCGCCTCGATTTGGCGAGCGTTCTTGATCTCTTGAGGAACGCTGATGCGCATCTGGTCGATCAGGCGTAGATATTCATCCTCGTCCAAGAGAACTCGAGACGAGTAGGGGATCCGAGTGGCGCGATCGAGAAGCTCTTCGAGCCGATCGATCAAGTAGTCGAGGTCTATGGTTCCCGCTCCTTTCCCCGTCGCATCCAAGGCATGGCGTAGCGGCGATCGAGATCTTAGTTCAACTGATTAGCTTTCTGGACGCTTTCGACGGCACTTCGGCGGATCGACGACCGGCGTTCGGTCAGTGCTTCGGCGACCGGCGGCGGTACCATGCCGCTCACATCTCCGCCCATCATACCAACCTCGCGTACAATCGAGGCGCTGATGAAGGCGTGTTCCGGATCAGCGATGAGCAGCAACGTCTCGATTTCAGGCGCGAGATGGCGATTCATCATCGCCATCTGTCGCTCGAACTCAAAGTCATCCGCCACCCGCAAGCCTCTGACGATTATTGATGCGCCCTGGGAACGTGCAAAGTCGACAGCGAGCCCTTCGAAGGACGTCACCTGAGTGTTCCGGATATGCTCTACGGCCCGGTGACACAGCTGCACTCGCTCCTCCGTGGAAAATAGTGTCCTTTTCGATCCTTCGGGTACATGAGCGTACACGCCAAGTACCAATCGGTCGAAATGGAGCGCAATCCGCTCCGCAAGCGCAACATGGCCGTTGGTGATCGGATCGAAGGTCGCCGGAAAGACCGCGACGCCTTCCGTAGACTTTCTCGGCACTGCGCTCGACTTGCTCATGCCCTCGCAACCCCTTCTTCGAATGAGGCGACGAGTGAGGCGAGCGGAGCGTGCTCTGGCTTCAGGAGCGCCGGATCCCGCTCCAGAATTTCGGACGCCAATCGCCCCGCTAGCTTGAGTACGTCCGTCCGTGCATCCCGAGCGAATCGAAAGCGCTCGACATGCCCACTCTGCAGAGTTCCAAAATAGTCCCCGGGACCTCTTAGCTCGAGATCGCGTTCCGCCAATTCGAGACCGTCATTGGTCCGCGTCATCGCTTCGAGACGTTCGGCCGAATTCGCTCCGCGCGCGTCGCCGACCAGCAGGCAAACACTTTCGGCGGTTCCGCGCCCAACCCGGCCGCGGAGCTGGTGAAGCTGAGCGAGCCCGAAGCGTTCAGCGCCCTCGATCAGCATGACCGTCGCATTCGGAACGTCCACGCCGACTTCGACAACCGTCGTCGATACCAAGACATCGACCAATCCTGTTCGGAACGAACTCATCACAGCGTCCTTTTCGGCCGACCGCATGCGGCCGTGGAGCAGGCCGACGCGCAGGTCGGGGAACACCTCCGACGCCAAGCGTTCGTGCTCGACCGTCGCGGCACGTGCGTCGATCGTATCGCTTTCGTCAATCAATGGATAGACGAAATATGCTTGCCCGCCGCTCTCGACCCGGCGCCGAACATAAGCCAGCGCGCGTTGACGCTCGCTAGGCTGCAACCACACGGTCTTGACAGGAGTTCTTCCCGGCGGGAGCTCGTCGATGATCGATTGGTCGACGTCCGCATTTAGTACCAAAGCAAGAGTGCGCGGGATCGGGGTCGCTGTCATGATCAGAAGGTGCGGCACGCTGTCGGGCGATGCCTCGGCTCCCCGAGTCGGCAACTCCGCGCGCTGCATCACGCCAAAGCGGTGCTGCTCGTCGACGATCACCAGCGCGAGCGACGCGAAACGTACGTGCTCTTGGATGACCGCGTGAGTTCCAATGACCAGATCGATCGTGCCGGCCGCCGCGGCATTGGCCACAGCAGCCTTCTCGGCAGGACGCATCGAGCCGACTAGTCGGGCCAGAACGGGTCCGCCCTTCATCGGCATCGGATACTCAGGAACGAACGATTCGAAACCGAGCGGACCCAGCATTCGCTTCAAGGTGGTGACATGTTGCTCGGCCAACAGCGCTGTCGGCGCGAGTACTGCCACCTGACCGCCGGCGCCGACACAGCGTGCGATCATGGCGGCCGCAACCGCAGTCTTGCCGCTTCCGACATCGCCTTGAAGCAAGCGGCTCATCGGTCGATCCCGATCCAAATCAGCTGCTATCTCGTCGATACAGCGCGCTTGCGCTGAAGAAAGGTCGAACGGGAGCGAATCGATCAAACGCGCTTGAGCTTGACTGCCTGCCGCCAAGCTTTTGGCGAGTAGTGCCTCTCGCGCTGCTCGCTTGCGCCGGGACCAAAGCTGTAGAGCTAGGAGCTCATCGAGCGCAAGCCTCCGACGCGCGCGCGCAACCGCTTCGAGGCTTGCAGGCTGGTGCATGCAGCGGAGCGAATCTGGGCGGGACGGCAATCCCTCTTCGGAACGTGTGCCGGGCGGGAGTGGGTCACCGAGCAAGTGGGCGTAACTTTGGACCGCTGAACCGGCGTATCTGCGCAGCGCTCGCTGTGAAAGTCCTTCGGTCGCGGGGTAGATCGGGACCAGCCCACCCGAGTGCGCGCTTTCGGAGCCCTCGACCAACGGCTCCCATTCAGGCCCGACGATCGCCGGCCTGCCCGACCAGCGTTCAACGCGACCACCGACGGCGAATGATTGCCCGATCCGGAACTGCTTCTCGAGCCACGGTTGATTGAAGAAAACGCAAAGTATCTTCCCAGAGGAATCGGCGATCTCGACAACAACTACCGGCTTCCCGGACTTAGTGCGCTGGCGTCGAACAGCGGCGACGGCTCCGACGAGCGTGACTTCTTGTCCGGGCCGAACCCGGCCGATCGGCTCGAGCCGGCTGAGATCACGGTACCTATGCGGAACGTGAAGCAGGAGATCGCGGATTGAAAGAACGCCGAGACGTTCGAGCTTGAGTGCGATCTTGGGCCCGACCCCATCGATCTCGGTCACGGGCGCATCGAGGGCTGCGTCGTCGCGGCGCCGCACTCCATCGGCGACCGGGCTCGCTGCGCCAGGTCGAGTTGTCCGCGTGTCTCGGATCGCGGTCAACGTCAACCCTTCGGAGCCGGCGACTGAAGGATGTCGGCGTCGGTTCGACACAGGTCGATCCTGGGAGGATAGTGTGCCGTGGCCAACGCGGTCAATGGACCGCCTCTTGAAGTGCTTTGATCGCGTGGGCTATCGAATCACCCAAAGAGAAAACAGACGAGCCTGCGACGCACTCCTTCGCCCCCGCCGCAACCGCCCTACCGATTGTGTTGACGTCGATACCACCGTCGACCTGAACCACGCCGCCGTTACCGACGGCATTCAGAGCGGAAGCCAGATGCGATATCTTCGGGAGCACAGCTTCGATGAAGCGTTGGCCGCCGAATCCCGGGTCGACGCTCATCACGACCGCGAGATCAAGGAGCGGCAACACCTCGGAGAGAACGCCGGCAGGCGTAGCCGGGTTGATGGCGGCGCCGGCGCGCAGTCCGAGCGCCCGGATCTGTGTTAGCGCCCGGTGAAGATGCACGGTGGCCTCGGCGTGGACCGTGATCACATCCGCTCCGGCCTCCGCGAATTGCTCGATCCACCGCTCCGGCTCGACGATCATGAGGTGGACGTCTAGCACTGCATCCGTCTGCGCCTTGAGAGAGCGCACGACGGGCAATCCGACGCTGATGTTCGGGACGAAACGGCCATCCATGACATCGACCTGAATCTTCTTGATGCCGGCATCCATCACCGCCCGAACGTCGCGCTCCAGGTTGGCGAAGTCGGCGGAGAGGATCGACGGGATGATCTCGACGGTCATCGGAGTGCAGCCTGTTGCATTGCTTCTGAATCCGCCCGCCTATCGGCTGGGATCGCACTCCCTAGGGTCGCGTTCAGCGGAATTGTGCGCCCGATCCGGCCGGCTGAATGTCGCGCTCTGAGCTGGCCGCATCCGGCGGCGATCGCGATACCCCTGCGCAGCCTTAGGGTCACAGGCAGCCCTGAGGCGCGCAGCGTCTCGGCGAACCGACGGGCGGCTTTGGGCGTACTCGGGCGCATTGGAGTGGGACTGCCTTCCGTCGGGTTCAAAGGTATAAGGTTCACGTGGCAGTTGAAGTCCTCGAGAAGCGTACTGAGTGCGGCCGCCTGCTCGGAGCTGTCGTTCACGCCGTCGATCAATACATATTCGAATGTAATGCGCCGGCCTCCATCCCGCTGGTAAACGCGGCACGCATCCAGAATGTCCGCAAGGGGATACGTCCGATTGACGGCTACAAGGCGGGACCGAAGGTCGTCGTCCGGAGCGTGCAGCGAGACGGCGAGCCGCACGGGAACACGACTGGCCGCCAGTCTCAAAATCCCTGGAACGATGCCTACAGTTGAGATGGTGAGGCGCCTTGGACTCATCGCGAAGCCCACGGGGTCAGTCAATGTCTCAACCGTGCCCCAGGTCGCGCTCCAATTCGCGAGGGGCTCGCCCATACCCATGAAGACGACGTTCGTCAGGCGCTTGCCTTCGCCCTTCAAACGGCGTGCTGCGATCACCACCTGCTCAACGCATTCCGAACGGCTTAGATCGCGCTCAAGACCCATCTG
The DNA here is from genome assembly GCA_038913135.1 of Anaerolineae bacterium. Lineage (GTDB taxonomy): Bacteria > Chloroflexota > Anaerolineae > Epilineales > Epilineaceae > JBCLES01. Next base: position 66,781 of record JBCLES010000001.1, on the reverse strand, counting down.
GCCTGTAGCGCAGAATACGCAACCCATCGCGCAGCCAGCCTGCGTCGACAGGCAAAGCGTATGGCGACCGCTAGACTCTCCGGTGACGCGCGCGACTTCGGTGGCGTCGTGATCTTCGGCGACGCCGGAGTCTTCGGCAGAGACTGGGTCTGTGGCAGCGGCTGGGTCTTCGGCGGTCGGATCGTCCGCCGGGTCGGCATAGTGCATCAATACGCTTTCAACGGTTCTGCCATCCTTCAGCCGATGCAGCGCTTTGACGGCGAGTTGATCTTCGCTGTGCGTCGTCTGAACGATGGCGGTTTCGCCTATCGTCGCAATGGCCTTGAGCCGGTTGCGGTCTTCGATCGAAAGCGACGTCATCTCATCGAACGTTTCGGCCAGCCTGACGTAAAGCCAGTGCCATAACTGATCGGCACGAAAGCTCGGCATGTCCAGACGCACGGCCATCTCGGCGATCTCACGCCGCGACATACCGTAAACAGCCACCCGCTCGTCCACGATCCGGAGTATAGCAAACGGTAGGCGAAGGTCCGGCGTCGGGTGGCCGCCCGTCAACCATCGTTCAGGCGGAGGACCACGCTCATTTGGACGCGCCGAGCGACTGCTATCATTCCGCGCGCCGCCCAGCCCATCGGACCCTCGGAGTCCATCATGTTAGTCACTGAGTTCTCAACGCGCGTCGTCGACAATGTCGAGCGCGTGATAATCGGCAAGCGGCGCGAAGTCACCCGAATGCTAATTGCACTGCTATGCCGCGGCCACGTGCTGCTCGAGGATGTTCCGGGCGTCGGTAAGACAATGCTCGCCAAGTCGCTCGCACGCTCGCTCGGCTGTGACTTCAGCCGGATCCAATGCACGCCCGATATCCTACCAAGCGATATCACCGGCATTTCTATGTTCAATCAGAAGACCTCTGAGTTCGAATACCGTCGCGGACCTATCGTTGCGCAGGTGGTGCTGGCCGACGAGATAAATCGAGCGACGCCGAAGACGCAAAGCGCCCTGCTCGAAGCGATGGAGGAGCGGCAGGTCACGGTCGATGGGAGCACGATTCATTTGCCGGAGCCCTTTATCGTCCTGGCCACCCAAAACCCGATCGAGTACGAAGGGACGTTCCCCTTGCCGGAGGCGCAGCTCGATCGTTTTCTCGTGCGAATCCATCTGGGCTACCCGAGCGCTGAGGACGAAATTCGCCTTCTAGACAGCCAGCGATCCGAACAACCTCTTGACCGTCTCGAACAGGTGGCTGACGCTGCCCAGATTTTGGCGGCTCAGGCCGCGGTCAGGGAGATCTATATCGACGATCTCATCAAGCGTTACATCGTCGACATCGTCGGGGCGACCCGATTTCACCCGGACATCTATCTCGGCGCAAGTCCACGCGGCTCGCTTGCCTTGATGCGTACAAGCCAAGCGCATGCCGCAATTGACGGCCGTGATTACGTAGTGCCGGACGACGTGAAATCGATGTCCAGCGATGCGTTGGCGCACCGAATTATCGTCAACCCGGCCGCACGCATACGCAACATCGAAGGTGGGGAGCTAATCGACGAAGTCGTAAACAGCGTCGCGGTTCCCGGCGCTGCGGTGCGCTGAGAATGCAAGGACGCCTTGTCGCGGCAGTCGCCTTAGCAGTCCTTGTCACAGCTCTCGCAACTGAAAGCCCGCTGCTGCTTCGGCTGGCATACATTTTGTGGGGCTCACTCGCGGTCGCGGCCGGTTTGACTTGGTCGTCGTTGCGCTGGCTCGAACTCGAGCGGCATACCCGCGCGCGGCGCGCCGAGGTCGGCGGTCTGACCGAAGAGACACTCCGCATACGAAATTCCGGGTGGCTGCCGAAGCTCTGGATCGAAGTACGCGACGCGAGTGACCTACCTGGGCACAGAGCGGGCCGCGTCATCACGGCTCTCGGTCGCGGCCAAGTCCGATCATGGACGGTCCGGACAAGATGCCGTCGTCGCGGAATGTTCACTCTCGGCCCGATGAAGCTCGTCGGCGGCGATCCTCTCGGCCTGTTCGAAAGCCGGCGCGATCTCGATCAGACGGCGCCGTTCATCGTCTACCCCATGACAGTCCCCCTCGACGGCGTCGAGCTGCCGAGCGGTTTTCTCGGCGGCGGCCAGGTGATCCGACGCACTGCGCACTTCGCTACGTCAAATGTAAGGAGCGTTCGCCTCTATCAACCGGGCGACGCTCTGAGCCAAATCCACTGGCGGACGACCGCGCGCCGGCGTGAGCTCTACACAAAGGAATTCGAACTCGATCCAGTCGCCGACTTCTGGATTGTCCTCGACATGCAGCGCGACGTGCAGGTCGGGGAAATTGACCTCGAGGGCGAAGGGATCCAGGCGAATGCCCCGTGGCTTGAACCGCCAGCGGAGTTCACTCTGACGCCGTCGACCGAGGAGTACGCGGTTTCGGCCGCGGCCAGTCTTGCACGACGATTCCTCGATGACGGCAAGTCGGTCGGCCTCGTCGCCCATGCACAGCGGCGGATTATCGTGCGGCCGGATCGGGGCGAGCGCCAGCAGCACAAACTTTTGTCGACGCTCGCGATCGCACGCGCGGCCGGCAGGCATTCGTTGTCCGACGTGCTGTCTACCGAGACGAACGAATTCACCCGCAACACAATGCTTGTCGTCGTCACGCCGGCCACCACACTACGTTGGATAGACGGATTGCGAGCGCTCCGACATCGGGGCGTGCGCTCCCTTGTCGTCCTCGTCGAGGGCGGTTCTTTCGGCGCGGGCCCTTCGAGCCAGCCCGCGATGGCAGCCCTGGCGGCGAATGTGATTCCGACGCGCATCCTTCGCAATGGTGAAGACATCGCGAGCGCGTTGGGAGGGCGAGCGCGGGCACCCGAATCAGTGCGCTGAAATTACTGACTTCAAGCGTCTACCTAACGCGCTGCCATCGGATCAAGGTTAGATCCGCTCTACCTTCGAAGCGCTCTAAGTTATACTCCGCCGCCGTAATTGCACCTTCGCGCACAGCGCCATCCAGCGCCACATGCGGTTTCACTTCCCTGACCCGGAGAGCAAGAGATGATTCAGGATGCCCCCGACCGGAATCTCGCGCTAGAACTTGTCCGAGTTACGGAGGCCGCTGCCCTGGCCGCCGGCCGCTGGATGGGCCGCGGAGACAAGGAGTCCGGAGATCAGGCGGCAGTCGATGCCATGCGCCTGATGCTCGCCACGGTCCATATGGACGGGGTCGTGGTCATCGGCGAAGGCGAGAAGGATGCGGCACCTATGCTCTACAACGGCGAGCGTATCGGCGATGGGAATGGCCCAGCCGTCGATGTGGCCGTGGATCCGATCGACGGTACGAGCCTTTTGGCCAACGGCCGGCCGAACGCCCTGGCCGTGGTCGCGGTCGCGGAGACCGGCACGATGTTCGATCCCGGCCCGCTTGTCTACATGGACAAGATCGCGGTCGGCGGTGCCGCAGCGGGGTCCGTGGATCTCGACGCGCCCGTGGAAGACAACTTGCGCGCGGTCGCACGCGCCGGCGGCAAGGACATCGACGATGTGACGGTCATTGTTCTCGATCGACCGCGGCATGAGCGCCTAATCGCCGAGATTCGCGCAACAGGCGCCCGGATACGTTTGATATCGGACGGCGACGTCGCAGGTGCGATTCTAGCCGCGATGGAAGGCTCACCTTTCGACATCCTCATGGGGATCGGCGGCACCCCGGAGGGGGTGGTGACGGCATGCGCAATGAAGTGCCTTGGCGGAGACATTCTGGGTCGGCTCTATGCCCGCGACGAAATTGAGCGCAAGGCCGCACTCGACCTGGGCTACGATTTCGATCGCATTTTTCGGAGTAACGACCTCGTGGCCTGCGACAACGTGTTCTTCGCTGCGACAGGCATCACCGATGGCGAACTTGTCGACGGCGTACGATATCGCGGAGACGGCGCGCGCACTTCAAGTATCGTGATGCGTTCGAAATCGGGGACCATTCGACGGATCGAGGCTAATCATCGCTGGGATAAGTTAATGGCTTTCAGCCGCGTGCCGTATCGCGGCTGAGAGCCGTCCAACGCTTCTAGTAGTCGCCGCCGAGCCTAAACGGCTTGGCCGATGCCGGAGCCATGATCGTGCAAATCGCCGAGCTTGAGGCCAAGTCGGTCAGCGAGCTGCGTACACTGGCGCGCGAACACGCGCTTCGCGGTGTCAGCCGTCTGAAAAAGAACGAGTTGATCTTTCGCATCCTGAGCGAACGTGCGAAAGCGGAAGGCTTGATCTTCGGCGGCGGAATACTCGAGATTATTCAGGACGGCGTTGGTTTTCTGAGAACGGACAACCTGAGACCCAGCCCGAAAGATGTCTACGTATCGCAGTCCCAGATCGCGCAATTCGGGCTGCGCATGGGTGACCTTGTGATCGGCCAGGTCCGGCCGCCTACCGAAGGCGAAAGTTTCCGCGGCCTGCTCAGGCTCGATGCCGTGAACGGCAGCGCTCCAGAATTAGCGTCTTCGCGGCCCGCCTTCGCGGACCTCGTGCCAATTTTCCCAAGAGAACAGCTGCGCCTCGAGACCGAGCCGACTATCCTGGCGACGCGCTTGATCGACTTGCTCGCTCCGTTGGGGCGCGGCCAGCGCGGCTTGATCGTGGCGCCGGCGAAGACAGGCAAGACGACGATTCTGAAGCAGATAGCAAACGGCATTTCGCTGAACCACCCGGAAGTTCACCTGATGATCGTTTTGATCGGCGAGCGGCCGGAAGAGGTCACGGATGTCGATCGATCGGTCGAAGGCGAAGTGTTCAGCTCGACATTCGACGGGGCTATCGCTGAGCACGTTCGGATTGCCGAGCTTTCGCTGGAGCGTGCCAAGCGGTTAGTGGAACACGGACGCGATGTGGTGATACTACTCGACTCCATCACACGCCTGGCGCGGGCATATAACCTCGCACTGCCGCAAAGCGGCCGAATGCTCTCAGGCGGCCTGGATCCGGCGGCGCTTTATCCCCCTAAACACTTCTTCGGCGCTGCGCGCAACATCGAGGGTGGCGGCAGTCTGACGATCATCGCAACCTGCCTCGTCGATACCGGCAGCCGACTTGATGACTCGGTTTACGAGGAGTTCAAGGGCACTGGCAACATGGAGATCGTCTTGAGCCGGCGCTTGGAAGAGCGGCGCATCTTTCCTGCAATCGACATAGAAAAGTCAAGCACGCGCCGCGAGGACTTGTTGCTCGACGAACATACTCTAGGTCGGGTGTGGCTCCTTCGCCGGATGATCGAGATGATGGGCGGCGGTCATAGTGCTGCCGAAGCACTGATAGAAAGGATCGCCAAGAGCGAAACCAACGAGGATTTCCTTGATTCGATCAAGCCGGGCGCTGTCTGATCGGGTTCGATTCGATGGAGCCTGTCAACCCGGCCGAGTGCTAAGTTGACTCAGGCGCGCTCGACGTCTAGCCTTCGCTGCCGGAATCCGGCTGGGACTCGCGGATCAGATCTCTGAACGGAGTGCGTGGATGGCGGCAAATTCCGATCCGATTGACGAAGACGAGGCATCTTCCGCGAATGCGGGGTCCGGATGGCGCTACCGGCTAACAGCCTCCCGTAGGATGACCGCATCAGCCATCGGCACACTTGTGCGCCGATGGCGGGCCACGAAGCGGCTCGCGCGCGTCGACGCCCCAACCATGTGGCGTCTGGCCTCCCACGGCGCAGTAGTTTCGCTCATCGGCGGGGTCATTGTAGTGACTCAGCTGCAGGCGCGTGTCAGCGAAGCATCGACGACGCAACCCAGCGTTTCGCTAGCCGATCGTCTTGGTGAGCGCGCACGATCGTTCGTGCCGGAGCCTGTGTTGCGGACGACCGAAGGCGAGATCGCGAACGCGGTCGACCCCAATGTACCCGAGATCGGATTCGTTTCACCCGGCGTGATCGCGGAAGCCGATCTCACCCTCCTGCCTTACGACGAAGTCCAGACTTACGTGGTTGCCGAAGGAGATACTGTCAGCGAGATCGCGGCGCAGTTCGGCCTCGAACCCGAGAAGCTCTTGTACTTCAACCCGTCGCTGCGGGATGATCCCCATGCGCTCACGGTTGGAACAGAGCTGACCATCCTACCGATCGAAGGTGTCGTCCACCTGGTCGGCGCGGAGGACACCCTTCAGTCGATCGCGGAGAAGTATTCAGTCGACGTCGAATCCATCGTCGCGTACGAACCGAACGGCCTCGCCGATGTCGACGGCGCCCTTGAGCCCGAGCGAGAGTTGGTCATTCCAGGCGGGACTCTCGATGTTGAGATCAAGCCGTACTATACGCAGGTAACGGGTGTCGCTGTCGCAGGTTGGGCGCCGACAGGCGACGTTGGTCCCAACGCAGGCACCGGCAACTTTCACGTCGCGAGTTATGCGCGTTACTCCCGGGGCTTTAGGTGGGGTCACCCGGCGGTCGATCTTTCGGCCCCGACCGGGACGCCGATCTACGCGATCGACAGCGGGACTGTCGAACGCGCAGGCTGGCTCGGATGGACAGGCAATGCGGTCGCGCTCGACCATGGCAACAGCTACAAGTCACTCTACGCTCATATGAATTCGATCGCCGTGAGCACCGGCCAAACCGTCCAGCGCGGCCAAATTATCGGCACCGTCGGTTGCACCCGCGGCTATGGCGGCTATTGCACCGGGCCTCACCTTCACCTCGAGGTTTACTACGAGGGTCGAGCGGTCGATCCGTGCGCGGTCGGGGCCTGCCCTTGAGGACTGGCCTGCCGCCAGCGTGGTATACTGCGCCTGCGCCACCCGTTTCAAGATTGACGACGCCGGGGTAAATCGCCCCGGCGTCGCGATTCGGGAGATGTGCCCCGAGCGCATGGAGGGGATGTATGGAACTCGAGGCGAGGATTGAAGAAGAGCTGAAGGCGGCGCTCCGCTCCGGTGATGTACCGCGCAAGAACACGCTGCGGCTGATCCGCGCTGCGATAAAGAACGCCTCGATCGAGGCGGGCGGCGGCCTTATCGGCGACGAAGCGGTAGTGGCGATTCTTCAGAAGCAGGCCAAACAGCGCGGGGACTCGATCGAGCAATTCGAAGCGGCCGGCCGCGACGACCTCGTCGCAGCCGAAAAGGAAGAGCTTGAGATTATCCAAGAGCTACTTCCTCGCCAATTGACGGACGAAGAGATCGAAGCGGCTGTCCTTGAACACATCGCGGCCGTCGGCGCCAAAGGGCCCGGCGATATCGGACAGGTCATGGGCCCCCTGATGAGTGCGTTGAAAGGTGCCGCCGACGGTCAGCGCGTGAGCAAGATCGTGCGGCGAACGCTTGCGGGCTGAACCGATCCGTGAGTCGCCTAAGTCGATCAGATGACACCGAAACCGGTAAGCTCCGGGTGACCGGCCGTCGCCGTGGGGTTAAGCGCCTGCTCGGAGCGATCCGCCGCTGGCCCTCAGAGCACCTAGCGATGTGGTCTGTCATCGCGCTGGTGATCGGATTGACTGCGGTTCAAGCGTTGCCGTTGGGATCGAGCGCGGAGGGTATCGTCGCCGGCGCTCCGAGCCCATCCGATATCGTCGCGCCGGCCTCCATCCGCATTGAGAGCGATCGCCTTACGGAGCAAGCGCGCCAAGCGGCGGCGGACGCAGTCGCGCCTCGGTTCCAGGATAAGGACAGCTCGATCGTTATCGCGCAGGACAGGTCCGCGCGCGAGGTTCTCCGGCTTATCGGCGTGCACCTTCAGGATGAAGAACGGGACGCGGAAGACATACGCGCTTCGATCGTCGGAATACCTGAGCTCGCTGAGATCGCCCCCGAGACAATCGACGGAATCTTGTCGCTGGATGAGACGGTGTGGGCGGTCGTTCAAGACGAGGTGCCGCGGGTGATCCAACAATCGATGCGCCAGCCCGTCCGCGTCGATAGCCTAGCGATCGCGCGAAGCAACGCGATAACGTACGTAGATCGCAACTTGGGCCCGGAAACGGTCGACCTTATCGCGGCGCTGGCAGTGCGCTTCATCGTACCTAACAGCCTGGTCGACGAGGAGGCAACTGAGTCCGCAAGGGTTGAAGCGCGCGAGGCCGTCGCACCTGTCATCCGAACGATCGCACAGGGCGAAATGATCGTTCGGGACGGTGAGCTTGTCGATGATAGGGACATCGAGGTGCTCGAAGCTTTCGGTATGCTTGGCACCTCTTCACCCTGGCGCGACTTGGCCTCCCAATTCGCGCTGTCGATGGCGCTCGCCGGCGCCGCTGCCCTAGTTCTCATGCGCTTGCGACCGGAATCCGCCTCGACCGGGCCTAGGGGCATCGTAGTAGCGGTCGCGCTTGTCCTGGCGTTCGCGCTGGCCGCCCGCTTCGTGATCCCGGAAGGAATCGTCCTGGCCTTTGCTTTTCCCACCGCGGCTGTCGCGATGACGCTCAGTGTGCTGTTCGGACCGGAGGTAGGATTCGTTGCGGCAATTGTCCTGGCCGGAGCGATCGGGGCGATGGCCGGTGGCCGGCTTGATCTTGCGGTGTACACAATCGCCGGTGGCCTTGCCGGAGCGTCCGCGATCGGGCGCGTGGAACGACTCAAAGCATTCTTGCTCGCCGGCGGGGCGCTCTTGTTGACGAACTTGCTCGTACTGATCGCCTTCCGCCTTGGTGATCGCGAACTCGACCTGCGGGGCGCGATCGAACTCGCCGGCGCCGCGCTGACGAACGCGGCGCTTGCGACGGGCCTGACGACTTTCGGCGTCCTGGCCGCCGGCTCCATGTTCGGCGTGCTGACCTCCCTTCAATTGCTCGAGCTGGCGCGTCCCGACCACCCTCTCCTACGGAAGCTTCAGACAAAGGCGCCGGGCACCTACCAGCACTCGATCGTGCTCAGCAATTTGGCGGAGAGGGCGGCGCAAGCTGTCGGCGCGGATCCGCTCTTGGTGCGCGTGGGCGCGTACTACCACGACGTAGGAAAGGTCATCCGGCCTCACTTCTTCGTCGAAAACCAGCTCGGCGGCCGCAACCCGCATTCAAGCATCGACACGGAACGAAGCGCGCGCATCATCATCGATCACGTTCCGGAAGGTGCCGCGCTGGCGCGTGAGCACAATCTGCCGGAGGCGGTCGTCGACTTCATTCTCGAGCATCACGGCACACTGCGAGCGGAGTACTTCTATCGCACCGCGCTCGAAGCCGCTGGCGATGAGGCGGTCGACGAAGCCCTCTATCGCTACCCCGGCCCGCGCCCGCGCAGCCGCGAGACCGCGATTGTCATGCTGGCCGACGGCTCAGAAGCGGCCGTCCGCGCCGCCGGCAACGTCACTCGAGAAGCCATCGAGGCTATCGTCGGCGGCATCATCGATGCCCGGGTGGCTGCAGGTCAGCTCCAACGTTGTGACCTCACCCTCCGCGACCTTGCGCAGATCAAAGAGGAGTTCGTGCGTGCGCTTCAGAGCCTTTATCACCCGCGAATCGCGTATCCGGATGCCCCGGCAGTAGCGGCTGCCGAACACGACGATGCCAAAGCGGCTTTGAAGGTTGAGAACGCTGAAGTGGTCGCGAGGGAAGCCAACGAAGATTCCGTCGCGATCTCGGCTCAGTCCGGTAGAGCTACGTGATGGCCGGTGTGAGCGATGACGGTGGAGCAGCCGACGGCCATGTCGACGGTCCAGTCGGCAGCCACGTGGGCGGCCCAAGCGGCGGCCCCGACGGCGGTGCAGTCGGCAGCCACGGTGGCGGAACAGACCCCGTCTATGCTGTAACCGTGATCATCGACCATGAGCTTGTCGATCCGGAATCCGCGGAGAGCGGAGTCGCGATGGAAGTGCTCGATGTTCTGGCAGCAGGCATAACCGACGCGCTCGACGACGCAATGGCTCGGCTTGGAGTGCCGCCGGGTACCGACATCGGGGTGATGTTGAGCGGCGAAGACGCTCTGCACCGACTCAATCGGGAACACAGAGGACGCGACATGACCACGGATGTGCTGTCGTTCCGATCGGAGGACGACCCTGACGATTCCGTCTGGCTTCCTGAGGACAGCGCCGGCTATCTTGGCGACATCGCTATAGCCGTGCCCGTAGCGGCGGAGGGCGCCGCGGAGGCAGGACACTCGCTCATCGACGAAGTGCAGCTGCTGGCGGTCCATGGCCTTCTGCATCTGCTTGGCCACGACGACGCCACCGCCGAAGGAGCCGAAACGATGGAGCGCTTGGAACGGGAGTTGGGCGTCCGTCGCGACGACGGTTGAGACAGGCGATCGGCCCTTTCAGGCTTCGCCGATAGTCCTGACTATTTCGCCAAGGATGTCGTTGGGCTCCACCCCCTGGGCTCGGGCGGTGAAGCGCAGAATCAGCCTATGGCGGAGCGCAGGCACCACCATCGTCCTGATGTCCGATTGTGAAACGTGGTGCCGATCGTCGAGCAATGCGTGGATCTTCGCTCCGACCACTATCGACTGCAAGCCGCGCGGGCTTGCGCCGACACGGACGTGTTCGCGCACCGACGGCGTCGCAGTTGGATCCCCGGGCTGGGTCGCCTTGATCAATCGGGCGGCGTACTCCATGACAGGCCTAGCGATAGGCACGTCGCGCGCCAGCGCCGCCATCGCAAGAATACGTTCGACGTCCACCACCTTGTCCGCAAAGGGCTCTATCGCGCCTGTTGTGCGTTCGGCGATTGTCACGAGCTCGTCCGTCGACGGGAATGGGACATGCAATTTGAATAAGAAGCGATCGAGCTGCGCCTCAGGCAGTGGAAAAGTGCCTTCCATCTCGATAGGATTCTGTGTCGCCAACACGATGAACGGCTCCGGCAACCGATAACTTCGCTTGCCGACCGTCACCGTTCGCTCCTGCATCGCCTCGAGGAGCGCGGACTGCGTCTTCGGGGTAGCGCGATTCACTTCGTCGGAAAGAACGAGGTTGGCGAACACCGGTCCGGGCTCGAAGCGGAATGACCGCTGTCCGTCACCAGTCTCGTGCAAGATATTTGTTCCGATGATATCGGCCGGCATCAAGTCCGGCGTACATTGAATGCGGCTGAATAGCCCGTCGATCGCCGATGCTAGCGTCCTCATGAGCAAGGTCTTGCCGAGTCCCGGTACACCCTCGATCAGGACGTGCCCACCCGCTACGAGCGCGGTGATGGTCATCCGGACGACCTCTTCGTGGCCAACGATGACCCGTCCAATCTCCGTCTCGATCCTATCGAAATCGCGCCGAAACTCGTCGGGATCGAGGCCCGTCGTCAGCGCTGAGCGTGCGGTCATTTCAAGCTCCTATCGGTTTTCGCGACGAGCGGCGATCGGCGGTGGCCTCAGCACGGCCCCGGACTCGAATCGCAATGTCTATCGGCCACGCGATAGCGGCAAATGCGGCGAAGAACGGCCATAGCGAAATGTTTCGCGACTCTGCTCCGTTGGAGGCCGTCTCTGCGCCGGCACCTGCATCGAGCACTCGCCCTCCCCCAGCGCGGGCAATGTCTTCCAGCACACCGGACGGATCCCGCTGCGCCATCGATTCCGGGTTCGGATCGCGCCTGAGCATCATCGGCCAACGAAGACCGTTCGCCCCCTCCCCAAGTTCGATGCGACCTGCGACCGCGTCGCCGGCCGGCACGTTTACCGCAGCGCCGAGCGCTCCGATTCCGCTCGGTTGCAGGTCAAACGAACTTGTTTGGCCGCGCGAATCCGTGATGACGAGCCGAGCATCAATAGCCGCGGTCTCGATTGCAAGTTCCGTTATGTCGATCTCGACGAAGAGCCCACCCTCCGCGGGCGACACACGAACTTCGAACGGTGACTCAGGACTCCTAGCGACAGAGCGCACCATTCGCCCAAACATTCTGCCGCCTGCCTCGTCAGCACTCCAAGCAGATGTCCAATCATCGCCCATGTCGCTCGACCACGCTACCACGTGCCCTAGACCCCGCTGACCGGCGACGAGCAGCGGATCGCCGTCGTCGGTGTCGAGGATTCGGCGAGCGTCGGGTTGTGGCTCGAGGGCGAGGTGGCCTTCAATCGGCGACAGCGCACTGAGATCGATCGATGCGAACTCGGCATCGATTCGGGGCGATGCCGAAATTACACGCGAATTGGTTTTTCGCTCCACCCGACCGCCGACGATCTCCCCCTCATCCAACAGTAAACGTGGAAGATCGCTCGGTTCGAGCGCCGAATGGAACCGGCCCCGACCAAGTTGCGCCAACTGACGCAAGAAGTCCTCGTCGGCATCGACGCCGATCGCGATCGTAGATAGGGTCACCCCACGTTCAGCGGCCGCCGCGGCCGCCGCCCGCATAGGCTCCAAGTCTTCTTCGAGATCACGTCCGTCCGAGAAGAGTACAGCGTGACGGGTCTCGCCGGTCTCGGCCGCGAGCGCCGAGAGACCCAGGTCCAGCGCGCCTAGAATTCGGGTCCCACCCTCCGCATCGAGCTTCGATAACTCATCTTCAAGTTCGGCCAGCGCGAGCCCAACGCCGACTTCGCGCGCCTCGATGATCCAGCGCGCAGTCTCGTCGTAAGCGACGACGCCGATCCGATCCTGCGGCTCAAGGGCTTCCGCGGCCAGTAGGGCCGCTTCGCGGGCCAGATCGAGCTTGGTGATACGACCGTCCCCGCCCCCCATGGATGCCGAACGATCTATCAAGAGCAGCAAAGTCACGGGTTGGCGCGAAGAGCGCGGCGCCGGATCCATCGTCAGCGGCGACAGCCGCTCGAGCGCGGTCCCGCGCCAGCCGCCGAGCGCGAAGCTTTGGCGCCCGCCGCTGAGGACCAACCCCAAGCCGTGCGTCTCGACCGCGGCTTCAATCGCGGCGCGCTGGTCTAGGGCCAGCGCGCTCGCAGGTGTGTCCACCAAGACCAGCGCATCGTAAATCAGGAGATCATCAGCTCGGTATGGGACGCGCGTAGGCCCAAGAATCGTCGTCTCCAGTCCGTCTGCCTCCAAGTAGGAAGCCGCCGCCACGACGGCCGTACCCTCGCCGATTACCACAACTCTAGGCGGTCGAACCACGCCGACGAGCGTCCGGGCGCGATTGTTATCCGGCTCCGGGTCGTTCGGAGCACTTGCTTCGACATCGATCGCGAGCACGCCAACGCTGAGCGGTGGCGGAACTTCGATCGAATGAGTCCGCTCGAAATCGGTGATTTCGAATGAACGCCGCGCCACCTCGCGATCGTTCACGCGCACGACTATTGCGCCGCTTGCCGGACCTATCGAGCGTACACCCGCGATGATCGACACCGGGTCGCCGACCCTTACTAAATTCGGCGCGTCGAGACCGTAAAGGGCGACATCGTCCGGGTCTTCGAAACGCGATCGGACCGGGACGACATCGATCTGCACACCGCGGCCGGCCAGCTCGGCGGCCTTCAGCAGCGGTTCGGTGCCCGTCGCGTGGCCGTCGCTGTAGAGAACGATTCGCCCCGCCTCTCCGGCGGCGCGGCCGGAGAGGTCGAGCGCGCCGGCGAGGTCGCTCGCAAACCCGTCTCCGAAGTGGATCGAAATCGGACTTCTAATATTTGCCCGATCTGTAGTGTCTTCCTCCAAAGGCGATGCGACGCTGTCGGAGCGATCGATCAACTTGACTACCCGCCGCCCTTCAGGACGCGCAGCTACCGGCGCGGCGAGCGCCGCCGCCACTGCCGCGACGATCGAAAAGCGAAGCGCCGCCGACACCAACGAAGCGCCCGACGACCATACGAGCCAGCCGGCAAAGATCGCGACCGCCATGATGCTGGCGAGCTCGGCCGGGCTGACGCCTTGAATCATCATTGCGCGCCTGCTGCTTCACTCATGCGCCCATCCGCCGGTTGGCGCTCTCGGCCAAGATCGCCAGCAACGCGACGAGCATGGCGATCCGCCACCATTCGAGTTTGCTAGAACCTAGCGTAAGGGGTAGAGAAGCGCTCTCGCCGCTACCGGTGCCGGCCAGATCGCTTTCCAATGCGTCGCCGGTGTTCACGGCGAAGTCGATCGACTCCCCATCGTGAGCCAGCGACCGGACGGAGTACCAACCTGGGCTCTGCGTCAGGTCGCTTCCAAATCCCGCGAGCTCCAACCGCTCATCCGGCGCCGCGAGTTCGATCGGCCACGGCGGCAGGGCGACCCATGAACCGGCGTCTACGCTGAGCGGGGGGCGTTCGGGCGCAGCGTAGGCGACCAGCTTTGCTACTAGAAGTGGGAAGGCCGCCCGGGAACGCAAATCACCTCGATCTGGTGCGAAATCGAGATAGAACTCGCGCGTCCCGTCTTCAGGATTCATGCGGGTCCGAATGACCGGCGTGCCCTCAGCTTCGAGCAAGCTCACCGCTACCCGCTCGACCTCCTCTGTGATCGGCTCGACCATCGCCCCGGCGAGGTCGAGACCGCGCGTGAGCGGATGAAGTCCGGCGCCTTCGAGTCTGAGGGTCGGCGGCAGCGGATTGGGTGCGGCGTCGCCAAGCGGGGGGTCGGCGGACGGGGGGTCGCCGAGAGTAGCAATGCCCGGCTGCGGAACGACGATCAGTCCGCCCGCGGGCGGGTGGTCGGGCATCGCCCCTACGAAAACAGCAACGCCGCCTTCGCCAGGTGTCCGGAGAGTACCAAGACCGGCTCGCTCGATCGCCACATCGTCCAGCGCGCCCAGCGCGCGCTCGATGGCCGGAGAACGGCCGACCAGCTGTACGGGAATGTCGGGTCGATCGAGGACTGCGTAGGCGATATCATCAGCGGGGAGCGCGTCGCTCTGCCCATCCGATCGCCTTAGCGCAACGATCGCGCGCCGTGCCGTGCGTTCGACACGCCAATCGATCTCCCTTGTCGAACGCGCTTGGAGGGACACTTCACTGTCAGCCACCTCGATATCGTCCAGCCGAAGATCCACGGTCAGATCGACATCGGCGTCGCCATAGTTCGCGATTCTGGCCGTTACCATAGTGGATCCGGCATCGACTCCAGCGCGCAGCGCGACGATCGCCAGATTGTCCTCCGGCGCACCGATGGTCAACCACTCCGCTCGTTCGGCCATCTTTGGGGCTGCCGATAGCGGAAGGTCCGAGATGATGACTGATCTGTCGGCACCGCCGTCCATTACGGCGTCCATAAGGCTATCGATCTCGTCGAGGTTGTATCCAACGCCGCCCGGAACGAGGCCGGCAAGCGCCGACATTGCGCGCGCCGGACCCGATTCGCGCAGCACTAGCAGGCGCGGCCGCGGCCCGAATGCTAAGAGGGAGACGGGCGCCGAAGTCGAAGCGATCGCGGAACGAGCGGCTTCGAGCGCTCGCGGCCAACGATCGCCGGCCGTCATGCTCGTGGTTACGTCGATGAACAGTGCCAGCCCCTCGGCGTCGTTGTCGGCCGCTGCGCCTTTCGGTCGCGGTTCCAGGAGCGCTAGCGCAAGGGCGGCGGCCGCTGCCAGGCGGAGCGCGAGCATCACGCTGGGCGGAACGCTGCGCCGCTTGGGCGCACGCGCGACGAGAACCAGCCATGGCTGCAGGGACGGCACCACATGCTCCGGCGCCTTTCGGCGCGCTCGGTGGAGCCACAAGATCAGGGGAAGCGCCAGCAATGCCAGCGCGCCGATCGGACGAGCGAATTCCATCAGATAAGAAGCGCCCTGCGGCGCAAGAGCGGCATGACGACCCTTTCGAGAGGCCAATCGGCACCCACGAGCGCATGCGATGCCCCGCGGAGCGCGCACGCCGCCGAGACATGATCCAATCGCTGTCTCAGATTCGACGTGTATGCAGTGAGCGCGGCTTCGTCGATGACGATTTCCAGGCTCTCACCCGACTCGATGTCGACAAGCGCTATTCGTCCGGTCAGCGTCGGCTCAAGCTCCTCGGTGGCGAGGATCTGGACGATATGCGTCTCCCAACGCGGGGCGGAAAGTGATGCGATCGAGGCGTCGAGATCGTCTTCAAGCCACAGGTCCGAAATTACGACCAAGAGTCCGCCGCGCCCTTCCTCCCGTCTGACGAGGTCGAGGGCAGGACCGATCCTGCTGCCCGAAGTTCCGGGCTCGAGGCGGCTCACCTTGTCGATGAACGTGGGCGCTTGAGCGGGACCGCGCCAAGTCTCACCGAATGCCTGATCCATCACGAACAGGCGAACGCGATCGCCGCCGACGATCGCGATCCACCCGATCGCGGCGCAGATCTCCAACGCCAAGCGCCACTTTTGATCATCCATCGCCATCGAAGGACTTCGGTCTAGTACCAATGCGACATCGGCCCCGCGAGTGACTCGACCCAGGCGGACGATCAACTCGTCGTGGCGAGCCAGCGCATGCCAATCGATGTGCCTGATTTCATCGCCGGGCGTGTAGGGACGATGATCGACCACGTCGGAAGCCGGCATGCGGAGCGATCCGGGGCGCTCGCCTAGCGGGCTCGTAGGTCTGGATGCGTTCAACCTGAGCTGTTCGAGCCGGCGCAGAAAACCGGCATCAAACGCCACAGCGGAAGGTTGCATCCGACGCACTGCACTCATGGCGCCGCTTCCCTCTGTGAAGCGAAATACCTGAGCACGATGGGTCGTTGTTCGGGCGAAAGCTTTCCTCCGAAGCCTGAGGTCCCGCCGTCACTCGCCGAAGGGGCGGTGGAGCCGGCCCGTCTCTGCCCGATTGGAGAGTCGCCGTCTGGCGCGCCGCCACGGCCGGCGGCGGATCTTTCGACCGCGCCACGCCTAGCCCTCGAGTTCAGCGCATCGTTCGACGTGGCGCCCGCGCCTTGGAGTCGATCAAGCGGCGGGCCTTCACGCTCACGTATGGAGGGCGGTGGTGAGTCGGCGAGACCGCGGCTGGCCGCAGCATCCAGAGCGGACGCCAGAGCGGACAGTCCTTCTGAGGCGGAGTCGTCCTCCGCTCGAAGCGCATCGGAGGCGCTGCGCGCGGCTTCGGCCAGCTCCGATCCATCCGCGCCGAAGTCTTCGGCGGCCTTCGCAAGCGCGTCGCCGAGGGCTTTGCGCCCGTCCGGCGAGAGTTCCTCGGCTCGATCGGCGAGCGATCGTAGCGCGCGCGCCGCGCCGCGGGCATCGCCTTCGTTCAGCGCGGCTGCGGTCTCGGACCCTGCAGCGGTCGCCGTGAAAGCGCCGGCGATGGGTGAGAGCCCAGGCGTCCGCCCGCCCGGTGTCGTGCCGGATCCACCACCGTCGCCATCGCCGCCAGTACCCGGTTCGGACCCGGGCCCGGATCCGTCGCCTGGCCCGGCCCCCGAAGACAGGATGGCGATCGGCGGAAGCCGGTCCGGGTCCGGCGGAAGACGCAGCGCCTCGCGGACGGCCAGCGTGCCGAATATGATCAGGCACACACCGATCAATGCTTCCCGCTCGATCCGCACCGGTCGGTCGGAGATAGCGCGCTCGCCGCCGAATCGGGCGATCGCCGCAGCCCCATCGTCGAGCAATCGTTTCTCCAGCGTGGTCCTAGCGCCGCGCCTATCGACCTCCGCGGCCGTGACCAATAGTTCGCCAAGTCCTAACTTCCGGTCGAGCTCACGGATGACATCGGACTCTGCTCGTTGGCGACGCCCAAGGCCGGCGCCGGCGACGAACACCAACGCTCCGGCCGCGAACCACGGCCAAACGGATAGCCGGACATCAGGTCGGATTATCGTGGCCAAGACAAATCCGAGAATGGGCACTAGAGCCAGCCACGCCGCACGAATCAGCGCGACTCGCATGCGGATACCGACAACCCGAGCCTGAATTCGTTCCGATCTGATCCGAAAATTGATCACGGCCTACGGCGCTCGGTCGATAATACATCGCGCCCCGAGACGCCGGAATGGTCGAACCGCCGCTGGTGCACGTTTCTTGCCATGACGGCGCAGCCGGCCGCGATCAACAGGAAGCCGAGCGGACCGAGCGCCGAGCCGCTGCTCCCGTAAACGTTGCGCGCCGACTCGGCGCTGATCTCGTCGCCTAGAAGCGAGAATCCGTTGACGGCGCGGCTCGCCTCTCGGCGCGCGATCGGTGAGCGCCATCCGCTGCCGACCAGCGCCCCCTCGAGCGCCTCCTCCGACTCGCGTCCAATCCTGGCCCTCCGAGCTATCTCTTGCGCTGCCTCCTGCGCGCGCCCAGCGCTTTCGCTTTCGGAGTCGCGGCCCAGAAGTGAACCGGCCAGACTTTCTGCGGTCTCGTAACGACCGTCCTCGAGAGCCTGATTCGCGCTAAGAAGTGCCTCCGAGTCGACTAGACCTTGCTCGGCGCGGTCGAGAAGTGATTTTGCCCGCGCAGCGGCGCCCGGATCCTGACCTTCGAGCAGTGCCATAGTGGCGATGATGCGGTCGCGTGCTGCTTCATACCGCCCAGAGCGAATCAATTGTTCGGCTCGGTCGACGCCGTCGACGTAAAGCTCGTGATGCTGCCATCCGCCGCCTAGGTATCCCGGCAGCCACTGTAGCCATGCCGCCTCGAGCGCGCTCGGCGAACGCGAGAACGCGGCATCGAAGGCATCACGCCAGCCTTCGGAAACGGCCGAGACTCCAACAAGATCCAGCACAGCGCCTAGTCCTTTCACTTCGACCAAAAAGTGGATTATCGATAGGCTTTGCGGCTGGGCTACTTCGGGGTCGAGATATGCGGCACCGGGCGCCGACAGCTCGTCCCACCCTTTGAGCCCGCCGTCGCGCCAGGCATCCCGTAGTCGAGCCACCCCTGAAACAACGCCCTGCCCTGGCCCCTCCTCGGCCGACGGCCGATCCGCGAGGTAGCGCGCCAATCCTTCCTGCATTCCCGGCGCCATACGTCCGCCGCTCTTTCGAGCGATGAAGAGATGGGCCATCGCGTAGCGGACGTCGCGCTCGAGAGCCGCCGCCGCTGGGCCGGCCTCAGCCGGCCGACGGTAAACGTCGATCGCCCTTCGCGCTCGGCGGATTGTGGCATCGGCCTCTCCGACGCGGGCGACGAGCGGATTCGCGCCTAGATAGACTTCGCGCGATGGATGGATCTTCACCGTGATCGGCCCCGGCAGTCGGCCGCCGAAAAGCGCGCTCAGTCCGTCGTGCATGCCATCGATCGCGCCCGCTAGGGCGGCGGCATCCGTGTCGCCGGCGCTCGAGAGCACGACGAATCGATCTGAAGGGCTCCGCGACTCGATCCAGATTTGTTGCGCCCCGGCGGTCCGGCTCGACGCCGCAGTCAGCGCCAAAACGGCGAACATGGCAACGGCTAGCGCAGCGGCTTCGTGTCGCAGGTTACGCTCAGCAGACTTCAAAGGTCGTTTCCACGCTATTATCGAGGCCGCAAGTGCAGGCGCGGCGCAGTCTAGCGCGCGCAAGCGATTCGGCGCAACCGAAGCTGCACCGAAGTCCGAGTCCGGCCCATGTCGGAGTCATCGACCGTGTCTGAACGAGAGCGACCAACCGGCGGATCCCCACCGCGTTCGATACACAGGCTCGACGAGTTGACGATTTCTCGCATAGCGGCCGGCGAGGTGGTCGAACGGCCCGCAAGCGTGGTCAAGGAGCTGGTCGAGAACAGTATCGACGCGGGAGCGACGCGGATCGATGTCACGATACGCGAAGGCGGACGATCCTGGATCTCAATATCCGACGACGGGTCAGGCATCCCAGCCGACGAGATCGAGCTGGCGGTGGAGCGGCACGCAACGAGCAAGCTCGACGACGAACTCTCCCTGGCATCGATCCGAACCTTAGGCTTTCGAGGCGAAGCGCTGGCAGCTATCTGCTCGGTCGCTCGGGTGTCGCTCATCTCACGTCCAGAAGATGCCGCGGACGGTCGACGTGTCGTGGTCGAGGGAGGTCGCTTGGTCGAACAAGGGCCCGCGGGCGCTCCGATCGGGACACGCATTACGGTGGAGCACCTTTTCAGGGACGTCCCCGCGCGGCGCGAGTTCTTGAACAGCGATGCCGCGGAATCCGGCCGTGTCACGGAGATCGTGACCCAATACGCTCTGGCCTATCCGAACATTCGGTTCACGCTCGACAGGAACGATCGCCGGGTGCTGGATAGTCCCGGTCGGGGCGGTCTGAAGGCAGCGATTGGCGCGGTGTTCGGCGCGGAAGTCGCGCGCGACTTGCTCGAAATAGCATACAGTGAGTCGTATGACGGTTCGGGGTCTCAAGATCGGATGATCCGCGTGCGTGGCGCGGCCGGATCGGCTCACCTCCACAGGGCGAATCGACGCGGCATTACTCTCTTCGTCAACGGCAGGCTGGTGAAGGACGCCCGTTTGACGGCGGCCGTCGTGCAGGCTTATCGAACTCGAATTCCCGAGCGCCGCTATCCGATCGCCGTCGTCTCGATCGAGCTGCCGCCGGAAGCGGTCGACGTCAATGTTCATCCCGCAAAGACCGAGGTGCGTTTCAAGGCGCCTGACAGAATGTTCGGCGTGGTCCGAGATGCTGTGATCGGCTCCCTGGGCGCGGGTCGGATCGGGGCGTCGCTCGATAAGCCTTTTACGACTTCGCGACATCTCTGGCGGCCACAGGACTTTGATCCGTCCAACCGAATCGCGGAAGTCCGGTCCAAATACGACTTCGTCGAATCGTCGGGCGATGGAGAGGCGCCTCACACTATAGAGGGTTGGGACGTAGGGCCGGCGGATCAAGGGACCGGGCCCTCCGATCGGCTGCCGCCCTTGCGAGTGCTCGGCCAGATCGCCAGATGCTACATTGTCGCGGAAGGTCCGGACGCCCTCTATCTGATCGACCAGCATGCCGCGCACGAGCGCATCGTCTTCGAGATGTTGCTTGCGCGAACCGGCAGCCCGGCCAGCCAAACCTTGCTCGAGCCGCTCGTCGTCGAGCTCTCGGCCGACGAAGCGGAGGCCTTCGGCCGGCTGGGTCAAGGCCTCGAGAAGATTGGCTTCCTGGTCGAAGCTTTCGGCGATGCCGCGCTCATCCTGCGCGCTGTTCCGGAGATCCTGTCGAAGTCAGAGCCGGCGGCTTTGCTCCGCGGCGTGCTACAAGGTGCGGACGAGGACGAAGTACCCGTGGAGCGAGCCGTAGAGGAGCGGCTCGCACGTGCTGCCTGTAAGCGTGGGTCGGTAAAGGCGGGTCAGGCGCTTACCTATGCCGAGATCCGCGCACTGGTCGGCGCACTCGAACAATGCCATGCCCCGCATACTTGTCCACACGGTCGGCCGACGGTCATCGTCCTCGGCGCCGACTTCATCGAGCGCTCGTTCGGGCGTCGTTGAAGCGGCGCTGTCCGGTCAACCGTTTGACGGGTGCGAGTGACCTTGCCTTTGATATCAATTCGGTTGCGGGCCTCTTGCGGCGGACATATAATGCCGCCGCCCGCCCTAGTTGAACGAAGGTTTCGGTACCCCGCGCGGCAGCATCTGTCAGGAGTAGACCATGCGTACAGTTCTAAAGTTCATCATGCGAGTTGGCGCGCTGTTCGCGCTGGGCATAGCGGCGTCGAAGTTGTTCGACTGGTTCAAAGGGTCGCCGGATGGTGTTGGTGATCAGGGCTTCAGCTTCGGCGACGACAACGAAGATCCATATGCGATCGACGAATCCGCGCTGGGTGGAGCAGTCAGCGCCGAACTCATAGAGCGCCTCGTTTGCCCGCTCGATAAAGGCCCGCTAGTCCTCATCGACGGCAAGTGGCTGGTCAATCGGCGCAACGGCTATCGCTATCCGATCGAGGATGGAATTCCGGTCATGTTGGTTGAAGTCGGTGAGCGTTATCGAGACGATTCGCTTATCGTCACGTCTGCCGCAGGCACGGCCGTCAGCGTCGGGAACGGCAGCTCCGCTTAACTTTCGAGCGCGCGTTCCGCGTGGTCTCGCCGCCTGTCATACTTCTCATCGTGGAGCCATTGTGAGTAAGCCTGTCCGAGTCGCGATCATTGGCGTCGGCAATTGCGCGTCGTCTCTGATCCAAGGCGTGCAGTACTACCAGAACGCAGCTAGCGACGACTTCGTGCCCGGGTTGATGCACGTCGATCTCGGCGGCTATCACGTGCGCGACATCGAATTCTCCGCCGCCTTCGACATCGATATCGAAAAGGTAGGGCTGGACCTTGGACAGGCGATCTGGGCCGGCCAGAACAATACGCTGAAGTTCGCCGACGTTCCTGACCTAGGCGTGCGCGTCGAACGCGGGATGACGCACGACGGACTGGGCAAGTATCTATCACAACGCATCAAGAAGGCGCCGGGGCCAACAGCGAAAGTCTCCGAAATCCTGCGAGAGACCAAGACGGATGTCGTCGTCAACTACTTGCCGGTCGGAAGCGAGATGGCAACAAAGTGGTATGTCGAGCAGGTCCTAGAGGCGGGCTGTGGCTTCGTCAACTGCATTCCGGTCTTCATCGCCCGGGAAGATTATTGGCAGGAACGCTTCGAGGCGCGCGGTCTGCCGATGATCGGCGACGACATCAAGAGCCAAGTCGGCGCGACGATCGTCCATCGCGTCCTGGCTCATTTGTTCCGCGAACGGGGCGTGCGTCTTGAACGGACGAGCCAGCTCAACGTCGGCGGCAACATGGACTTCTTCAACATGCTCGAAAGGGCTCGTCTCGAATCTAAAAAGATCTCTAAAACTAATGCGGTCACGAGCCAGCTCGACTACGAGCTCGATCCCGACAACGTTCACGTCGGTCCCAGCGATTACGTGCCATGGCTTACGGATAGGAAGTGGGCTCACATCCGGCTTGAAGGTTCAGCGTTCGGCGACGTTCCGCTGAACATCGAACTCAAGCTCGAGGTCTGGGACAGCCCGAACTCGGCCGGTGTCGTCATCGACGCCGTCCGATTGATCAAGCTCGCGCTCGATCGAGGGATCGCGGGAACGCTCGAGGGGCCGGCAGCATATTTGATGAAGAGCCCACCGCACCAGCATTCCGATTCGGTGGCCCACGACATGACCGAGGCTTTCATCCGTAACGAATCGGTCGCTAAGGATGGATCGAGAACCAATGGCTCGAACCCAAGCCAAAATCCCGAACCCAGTGCCGGACCTAGTGCCGGACCTGAGGCTCTCGAGGAGATAGGCTGAAACGTCCGCTTCGACCTTAGGTTCGGCATGTAGATTCGGCACGTTGATAAGATCCTGGCCAATTTCATCGACCAAGCGCACCCTGGATGTTTCTCAATTCTTGTGGGTTTGAAGTGGCGCCAGGAAAAGTCGTGAAACCAAATCCGGCCGAAAAACGACTAGACTGTCAGCGATAGCGCGGATTGCCTGTAGATTTCTGCAAAAGTACAACTCCATAAGAATCAGGCAGTATTCGCACAGATCAACCTCGCCTGCCCGACCGCTCCAAATAGCTAAGGATGCCAGCCATGAGACGCGCGCTTGCAGGGATTGTTCTCTTACTCGTTCTATTAGCCGGATTCATGACCCAGTCACCTATCCCGGCCGCCGCGAAACCGGCAGCGCAGGAGCCGATCGGGTTATGCCCGGGGGAAACGCACGTTCTCGAATTCGAGCATCACGTCCCGGCGGTGCCTCCGCTCCTGGATATCGTCTTCGTTTTCGACCTCACAGGCAGCATGGCGAGCACGGTGAGTGAAATGAAGGCGAGCGCGACGGACATTCTCGGCGGCGTGCTTACCAAGTTCCCTGGCGCGCAATTCGGGTTGGCCTCCTTCCGCGATTATCCGATCTCGCCGTACGGCGGAACGGGTGATTGGGCTTGGCGGGTTGAGCAGACGATCACAACCGATGCCGTCGCCATAATAACCGCGATCGGAGGGATGACGGTCGGTGGGGGCGGGGACGGACCTGAATCGTATAGCCGTGTACTATTCGAGGCCGCTCATCCGGACAACTCGCTTGGGTGGCGCATGGGCTCCCGCAAAGTCCTGATCGTCTTCGGTGACAACTATCCACACGACGACGACTTGAGCGCGGGCGGTGTGCCGGCGCCGGGTGGCACTCCGTGGGTTACGGGCCGGCCGCCGACGTTCCTCGATCCGGGCCGCGACGGCGACACGGGTGTCAGTTCTGATGCCGACGACATCGACTTCCAGGAGACGCTTGTTGGGCTGAAGGACTCTGACACCACCTTGCTCTTCGTAGTCGCCAACGCCTCCGACGCCTCGGCCTCGACCGTGAGAAATTGGGATCACTGGTCGAAGTTGACGGCGCCAGGCGGTGTCGCAGTCGCTCCAGGCGCCACCGATACGCTCGAGGACGTAATCCTCGGCGTGATCGATTCAAGCACCGGCCGCATAGGCTCCCTTATGATCCGAACTGAACCGGCGGCGCTCGAGTCATGGGTTACTAGCGATCCGGCCGCATACACGGATGTGATCATCCCCGACACGGGTGCGACCTTCACTTTCGAAGTGACCGTCGCGCCACCTGTAGGCGCGGCTTCCGGCGACTATGTGATCGATGTCGTCATGTCGGGCGACGGAGCCGAATACGCCCGGGAAACCGTCACGATCAACATCAGTGTGTGTTTGACACCGCCGCCGCCGCCGCCTACGCCTTCCCCGCCGCCGCCTGTCTCAGCGCATTGTGTCTGCGACGTAGTGCGCCGCCTTGTCCCACCGGCTGTGATCGCGGACGCCCTCGCCAATCCGGAGAAGTATCGCGGGTGGCAGGAGCTCCTGGATCCCGGCAAGCCGGCAGGACCGATGAACCCGCCGCGCGAGTGTCTCGAAATGCAACACTTGGCTCTCGACTATCACCCGCTGTGGAATCCGCCGATCTGGCGTATCGGCTGCAGGACGCGTTGACCATAAGTGCTGAACCCCGCCTACCCGATTGATCGCAACGCAAGGATGCCCGCCATGAGACTCGCACCTGTAGTGACCGTCCTGATCGTTGGCTTTACTTTCGGCGTTTTGACTCGCGAATCGGTCCCTGCATCCGCGGCGCCCGCGGCTCAAGAGCCGATCGGGCTGTGCCCGGGCGACACTCATCTGCTCGAGTTCGAGCATCACGTCCCGTCCGTTCCGCCACTCCTCGACGTCGTCTTCGCCTTCGATCTCACGGGCAGCATGGGCAGCACGTTGAGCGAGATGAAGGTCAGCGGGACCGATATCTTGGACGGGGTGCTCGCAGCGTTCCCCGGAGCTCAGTTCGGACTTGCCTCATTCCTCGATTATCCGATATCGCCTTACGGTGTGCCGAGCGATTGGGCATGGCGGGTGGAGCAGACGATCACTACTGATGCCGGCGCAATTGCGACCAAGATCGAAGCGATGTCCCTGGGCTCCGGCGGCGACGGTCCGGAAGCGTACAGCCGGGTCTTCTTCGAGGCCGCGCATCCGGACAATTCACTGGGCTGGCGAGAAGGCTCGCGCAAGGTGTTGATCGTTTTCGGAGATAACTATCCGCACGACGACGACTTGAGCGCAGGCGGTGTGCCACTGCCGGACGCGGTGCCGTGGGTCACGGGCTTGCCGCCGACGTTCCTCGACCCAGGGCGTGACGGTGATTCCGGTTTCAGTATGGGTGCCGACGATATCGACTTCCAGGAAACGCTTGTCGGCCTCAAGGACAGCGACACCACGGTTATCTTCGTCGTGGCGAACGCCTCGGACTCTTCCGCGGCAACGGTGCAGAATTGGGATCACTGGGCGAAGTTGACGGCGCCGGGAGGCATTGCGGTCGCGCCGGGTGCTGCGGATACGCTCGAAGACGTCATCCTGGACTTGATCGATTCGAGCACAGGCCGGATCGGCTCACTCACGATCCGTACGGAGCCGGCAGCACTCGAATCTTGGGTGACCAGTGTGCCGCCCTCCTATACCGATGTTGTCATCCCCGACACCGGGGCAACCTTCACGTTCGAGGTGACCGTCGCTCCGCCCCCAGGAGCGGCAGCGGGCGACTATGTTATCGACGTTATCATGTCCGGCGACGGCGCGGAGTATGCGCGCCAGACAGTCACGATCAACATTCGGGAGTGCGTTACGGCGCCGCCGACTCCGACACCGACTCCGACTAACACGCCGACTCCGACACCGACTCCGACTAACACGCCGAGACCAACGCCGTCCCCGACGCCGCCGGTCTCGGCGCACTGCGTTTGTGACATCGTTCACCGCCTTGTTCCACCTGCGGTGATCGCGGACGCCCTTGCCAACCCTGAAAAGTATCGCGGGTGGCAGGAGCTCCTGGATCCCGGTAAGCCGGCAGGGCCGATGAACCCGCCACGGGAGTGTCTCGAAATGCAGCATCTCGCGCTCGACTTTCATCCACTCTGGAATCCGCCGATTTGGCGCATCGGATGCAGAACGCGCTGAAAGCGAACTGAAGTTTGAATCGGAAAGAGGGGCGTGGGGCGAGTGGATTCGCTCCGCGCCCTCTTCCTTGTGACGCGTTACCGCCCTTCCGACGACTGTCACCCAGGGCGTCCGCACGACTTAGTTAGAAAACTTGGAAGACAAAGTCCGTCGTGACGGCTGAGCCCGCCGGACGTCTTGACTCCTGTGATACCCGAAAAGTCGGCATCCCGATCGGCATCGGTGCCGCGACGACTCGTCGCGGCGACTTTGTGCTTCACGTTCGTGACGGCCTGCTTTGTGGCAGGGACGGCCCCGCATCCGAGCGCCGTGGCGCGTCCGGGCGCGCAACACGCCGCGCAGAGAGCGACCGCGCCGACCGAACACTATCGGCTGCTTGACGGGTGGTCTGGTGTGTTGCCGGCACCGGGTCTCCGACATCCGGAAGGCATCGACATCGGCCCTGGCGGCCGGACTTACGTAGCCGAACGCGGCAATCATCGGGTGAGCGTCTGGTCGCTCTCCGGAGATCTTGTCGGCATTTGGGGCGCACGCGGAAGCGGCATCGGCGCGTTCGAGGCACCTGAGGACGTCGCGATTGACGATGAGCGAAATCGACTCTATGTCGCCGACACCGGCAACGCTCGAGTTCAGGTCATGGAACTCTCCACAGGCGCCGCGCTTGCCGAGTGGACGGAAATCGGCCGTCCCCGCGGCATCGCTGTGGGACCTGATGGCAACGTGCACGTGTCGGATGCTGCAGGACATCGGATCGACCGCTTCAGCCCTGATGGTGTTCGGCTGGGATCGTTCGGGGGTGCACCGGAAGGAGTTCCTTCGGACTTGAGCGGACGGCTTAACACTCCCCTCGGCCTGAGCTTCGATACAACCGGCAGGCTTTACGTAGCTGATCACGGCAACCAGCGCGTGCAGTGGTTCGACACATCCGGCGCAGCGGTTGGATCGCTCGAGCTTGAGAACGAGGGCGAGGCAGGTGGAGCGCCGTACGATGTTGCCGTCGACGCCTCCGGCACCGTGCACGTCGCGGTGGAGCGCGGCATCTTGCGCTTCACAGGAGGACGGGCAACCGCACCGCTCTCAACTTTGCCGCCACTGCGCGAAAAATTCGTAGCGGGCGTCACGCGCTGCGGTATGCAGGAGATCGTCCCCGAAATCGACAACCACGAGGGCGTGCGCCGCTTGGCGATCAGGCCTGGAGTCGGCTTGGTGTTCACCTACGCGCCCCAACTCCGCGTTTTCGATCGCATCATCACACACCCTGAGCGCGGCTTCGAGGACGTCATTCCTTCGCTTGCGTGCGGGGATGCCACGATATCCGGCAGACACCTATACGATCCGCATCGCCTTGACATGGGTGAAGGCGAGCATCATCTGTTCGTGCTCGATCAGACGGACGACCTGCGCGTTCTTCGGGCCGATGGAAGGTGGTTCGATACCCTCCACAGTTGGCCGAGTGGCGGCGGGATGGATGTGTCGTCGGATCAGAGTATCCCTTATCACGCGATCGCGCTCGGAGGAAACAGGGCGGGCGTTTCGTCGCTCGCGTGCTTCCTCGGCTGCGGTCCGGAATGGGTCGACGTTCTCGACCCTAACGATCGCACCCGCAGGAATCGTATCGCCGAGCGGATTCCGGACGCGGGCTGGTGGAACACTGCGGTCGCTGTCGATACGAACATCGCGACGTTGAATACGGGTTACGCTCAGATTGTGATACGCGCCGGATTCCCGTGTGGTCCATCGAGCGTTGCGCTACCTTGTACCGATAGAGCCTGCAACGCCAGTCAAACCTGTGAAGGGGCGCCGGTGAGGCCGATCATCGGCGTGGTGCCGCTCTCGACCGCGCGCGAGGCTTTCACTTCGTACCGTGATCTGGCCTACGACGCTCGCGGCCGACTGTGGGTCCTTGCGCGCGACGGCCGGCTGAAGGCTATCGATCGATTTGGACGCGACGCCGGTTCGGTAACGCTCGGCGGGTTGGGGGTGCAGGCGGCCGAATCACTCGCTGTCGACAACTACGGAGCATTCTTCGTTCTGACCTCCGATGAACGCGTTCACAAGTTCGCCTCAGACGGCGCTTTGTTGGCCGAATGGAGCATCGAGGACGAGGCCGGACCCGGGCGATACCTCGACATCGCTGTGGACGAGGACGGACGTGTGAACATTCCGGATGCCGACGGCGACCGGATAGTGCGGTTCGCGCTCGGTCCGGCGCCCGATCCTGAACCTCCATTGCCGCCGAACAGGCACGCGTGCACGGTCGAAGTGGACAAACGGGCTTCGCCGACAACGTTGCGACTCGGCGAAACTACGGAAGTCACGTTAGACACCACGGTCGATTGCCCAGGGCAACACGCGGCGCTCGATATCGCGTTGGTGTTCGATGGCAGTTGCCAGTTGGCCGGTCGGCGACTGGCGAATGCGCGCGCCGCAGGTTTACGCCTGCTCAATGAGATTGATCTGGACACGGATCGCGTCGCCGTTGTGTCGTTCAACGATGTCTTGGGCGGCGCGCGTCTGACACAGCCTCTCACGGACGATCGGGCGGCGCTAACGGCTGCGATCAGCGGACTTCGCAACGAGTGCCTCCCACCGTTCTTAGCTCCGGATCGTGGGGCCGAGGGCCGGATAGCCGACGGATTGCGCGCCGGACGCGAGGCACTGAACGGTCCAAAGGGCCGCCCGAGCGCAGGCACCGTGGTCGCGATCTTCTCGCCGAGCATTTTCGACCAGGCTGCGATTTTCGCCGGGCCGGACAGCCCGGACGCTCCTCCTGTCGGTGACCGAGAGCACGCGCTTTGGGAGGCGCGCCGACTTTGGGCGCTCGGGGCCCGTGTTTATGCCTTCGGCGTCGATGAAGAGGTGGCAACGTTCCCTGATCTTGCATCAGCCGAATTGGATCAGGCCGGCGAAATCGCGACCGGGTTGGGCTCCATTGCTCGTCAAGACGCCCTAGGCGACAGCCGAAACGCGCTGCCCTCAAGTCGTGACCTAAAGGATGGAGCCGCCGATTATCAGGCGCGCACGCGTTTGAACGCTCCAGAGCAGGGTCCAGGCCCGACGCCCTTGACACCAACTGTGATCAGACCGGATGCGACGCCGACTTCGACTCCGGATCTCAGAGCATCCCACCCTTCAGATCGTGGGTTGCTTGCGTCGATCGTGCGACCGCCTGACGGCTATTCCCACGCAGCCGAGTCCAGCGCTCTCCCTGACCTGTATGGCGATCTCGGCCGCGGCCTCGCTGATCGACCTTTCTTGAAGAGCCTCGTGATCGAGGACGAAATCCCCGATGACATGCGACTGGTCCCCGGCAGCGTCAATCCGCCGGCGGAAATGCCGTCCGCGCGCCTGCTGCGTTGGACCTTCACCGACATCGGTCCTGAAGGCCCACCCGCGCTCACGTATCGCCTAGAGCCGTTGGCCACCGGTTTTCGGCCAACCAATGTTCGAGCGAATGCGGTGTATGTTGACGGATTCGGCAACGAAGGTCGTGCCGATTTCCCCGTTCCAATAGTCGAGGTCGTCGCGCTGACGCCGACCGCCTCCGCGACCGTCGAACCGACGTCAACGCCCAGAGTGGTATTGGTGACGCCGACCGGCCTACCGAGCGCGACTCCGACTCTGAACCCTTCGCCGACACCTACGGCAACGCTGCGGCCGCCCGTCGTGCTTCGTCCTCTCTACTTGCCGTGGGTCGAACGAGACGTGTGCGTCCCGAAGACCAGACCGGTCGACGTCGCGATTTTGATCGACACTTCGTCGTCGATGAATGGTGCCAAGATCGAAGCCGCGCGCAGTGCTGCGCGCACGTTCGTCGCATTGCTCGCGCTGCCGCGCGACAGAGCCGCCATTGTGACTTTCGACGATCGGGCGACTCGGGTTCAGGATCTCACAGGGCGCAAGGATCTATTGGATGCCGCCCTCGACTCGGTGACCACCGCCGTCGGGACACGCATCGATCGCGGTCTTTGGGAAGCTCTTGAAACAGTCGCAGGCGCCGAGAGACGGATCGAGGCCGATCCGATCATCGTTTTGCTCACCGATGGCCAAACCCAAGCCGGCAGCGAAGAAGACATGTACCTCATCGCCCGACTCGCCGCCGACGCCAGCGTAACTATCTACGCGATCGGGTTAGGCGCCGACGTTTCCGGGTCTGTTCTCACAGAGATCACTGGCGCACCCGATCGCGTATACCTGGCGCCTTCGGCCGCGGAAGTCGTCGGAATCTACGAAAGGCTGGCGCGCGCCATCCCCTGCCGATAGCCCCGTTGCTCGACATAAATCAGGACGAACGGCGGGGCGGCCGTTGGGCCGCCCCGCATTCGTGATCCGATTTCACTCCGACGGACAATATAATATCCCTGCGAAGGCTAGCCCGCGCTCAACTCCTGCAGCGCTTGCCCCAGAACTTTTCCGCTGGGCAGGGCAGCAATCGGGCGAGGCTGTCGAACACCGGCGCCAGGTCGGCGGCGGACGGCGCGCGGAAGAACCGTGAAGACGATCCGGCAAGTCTGACGAGGTACGGTCCATCGACATCGACGCCAAGCCCGACGGTGAAGGTGCGGATTCCCAAGTCGCGTGCCGTAGCGGCCAGCCGCTGCGGGGCATCTTCGTCGCTGCCCTGTATACCGTCCGTCATCAGGATGAGCACCTGCATCCGCTCTTCCGGCAGCCGCGAAGCCTCGAACTCGGCCAGCGCGACTTCGAGGCCCCTATCGATGCGAGTGCCCGGGGTAATATCGATTCCGTCGATTGCCTTCCGCAGCGAACCGGCGTCAGCCGACATCGGGTGAGCCAGCCAGCCCCTTTCGTTGAAGCCGATCACGGCAACGCGATTGTTGGGCAAGTTCGCGCCATCCACGAACGCGTTAGCCGCGGCTCGCGCCGCGACGATCTTGTCGCCGGTCATGCTCGAGGAGGCGTCGAGGACCAGCGCGACATCCGAGAAGATGACTTTCGGCGAGTACTCTTCGCGCAGTGAGAGCGGTAGGAAGATAGGCGAAGGTGGAGGCGTTGGAGGCGTAGGCGTCGGAGTCGGCGCGCAGATTGGGTCGACGGTGACCGTGATGCTCCGCCGCTCGTACTCCACTCCGTCACCGACGAGCGAGAGGTTTATTACATAGTCACCCGCCAGCGTGCCGGCCGGAGGTGTAACAATCACGTCGTAACCCAGCGCCAAGCCCTCCGGCGGCACTTCGATATCCCTGTATGTTGCGGGATTGGTCGCCACCCAACTTTCATAGCGCGGCGGCGAGGCCTTGATCTCGAGTGTGCTTAGACGCCGCGTGCTTGTCTCGAGAAGTTCGAGGATAACCACAGCTAGGTCGGCCGTATCGTCACTACCGACACCAAGGCCGCCAGCCGCGGTGCGTTCGGCCCATTGCCTCCAATACGTTACCGGAGCCGAGTCAATTGGAGCGCCCCCGCCGAAATAGAATGAGTTCATGACGGCTATCAGGGTGACGTTTGCACCGAACATGTCATCGAGCGCTGCCTGAAGGTCGATGTCGTCCGATGTGTCCAGATTGTGCCCGTCGTCGCCCGAACGACCCGGATCTAGATATGGCGGCGCGACGCCGGTGCGATACACGCCGCCGGCCATAATGGGCTCCGGCGGTAGGATTCCTTCGTTGAGGTCGTCGTCATGCGGATAGTTGTCGCCGAACATGATCATGACCTTACGAGTCCCTCCACGCCAGCCCATCAAATTGTCCGGATGTGCGGCTTCGAAAAGCACCCGGCTATATGACTCAGGGCCGTCGCCGCCTCCGGTAGCGACCAGGCGACTGATCGCACTTCGGACCGCTGAATGATCGTCGGTCACGACCTGATCGACCTGGAACGCGAAGTCTCCAGTACCGCCGTAAGGTGAGAATCCATAGTCGCGGAAGGAGACGACCGAAAATTCTGCGTCGCCAAAGCGCGCGACCGTGCCGTCGAGGATGCTCGTCGCCTTGTCCTGCATCTGGCGCACAACGCCGCCCATACTGCCGGTGAGGTCGAACGCGAAGACAACGTCGAGCGCAGGCGGAACTGCCGGCAGCTCATGGTCGAAACGAGCATGGCCTGGCTCGTCGGGGCAGGCAGACACACCGCCCTGCGCCATCGCCGGGCCCGGGTAGGACGATAAAGGCGCACCTGCCAAGCCCAGAACGGCCGCGGAACATGCCGCGACAAATCCGACGCGGAAAAGGCGCGCCACAACTCCTCGAATCGCCTCACTGACTACCATGCTGCTCTCCTTGGGTCTGGCGGCACTCGCGGGGCGGCCGCTCATTCTCGGCATCTGCTTCTTCACGTCGGCGCTATCAGAGGCAAGTGAACTTTTCACGGCCAGCATACATCTTTCCAGGTCCGACAGACAGATCGGTGTCGATGGTGATCAACTCAGGTTGGCACCGCGCACGAGTAGCGGTTCACGAATCGTTTCGAACCCACTTCACGGAGCGATGCTCTCTGTCCTTCCATCCAAGGTTGTCCATTAAACTTCCAGAAGCTTTGACACGGCTGAAGCAACCTCGGTTGCCCGGCAATCCCTCCCATGATCATGTTAACGCTTAGCGCGAACAAGTGAAGACAGCACAGGCAAATAGGCTGACGGAAGCTCAAAGCCGAGTCGCGTTGAGTGAAAACGTCAGCGGTATGAATCCTTCCCCAACGGCCGGTCTCCAGAGGCGCGGGTCTTCGGGGTCGGGATAGAGGCCAGGGAAAGCCTGCCAGAAGCTGAATTCGTGCTCCGTGAGGTTGTCTATCGAGAGACCGGAATCAGCCAGCGCGGACACGACATCCCCGAGCGTGTGTGCCCACTGATGTGCATGCTCCACTTCGTCTCCGTTCGCTTCGTCTCCGTTCGCTTCGACTGCCCCACTTGCAGCGAGTGGAACATAAGTGCCCGACGGATCGCCGAAATACGGATAGCGGACGCGCGGGTCGGAGATTTCGCGCTCCTCGTCGAACATCTGGGCGGTCGGATGCGCGTCGAAGAGATGAAAGCGGCCGCCCGGCTCTAGCATGTGCGCAACGACATGGGCCCAACTGAGGATGTCGGGCAGCCAGCTGAGGACGCCGCGCGAACTGTAAACCATATCGAAGCGTTGCTTTAGAACGGTCGGCAGCCGATAGAGATCGCTATGCACAAAGTGTGCTTCGAGATCGCATTCGGCGGCGAGTTCGCGCGCGAGTTTGATCGCCGGACCTGAAAAGTCGGCGCCTGTCACCATTGCGCCGGCGCGCGCCAGCGACAGAGTGTCCAGGCCGAAGTTGCACTGTAGATGAAGCAGCCGAAGACCCTTCACGTCACCGATAGCCGCAAGCTCCGCCTGGCTGAGTGTGCTCGCGCCGCTGCGAAACACGGCGAGATCGTCAAAGGCGGCCGATACCCGCGACCGAGTCCAGCCGTCCCACAGGGCGCGATTGCGATCCAGCGCTGCCTCGGCGTCGGGGCTCAGCATGCTCGAATCATGCTATTGCCATGTACGTTGAGCCCGATCTCAATCAGCTGTCACACGGCGTCGAAGGGTCGTAACGTTGCGACTTAACTCTGAAGCATTTTGCCTGACGACAGGGATGCGAGCGACCATGAGCGCACCTATCACGACAGCCCAAGGCCAAGTCTCGAAAATCCCAGGCTTCACCGCCCATGTACTGTGAACGAAGACAAGGCCGACAGCGACGAAAACGGCCCGATGAAGCAGCTTCCAGCGCTTGCCAAGCCGGCGCATCCAGCCGCGCGTCGATGTGACGGCCAGCGGCGCGAGCAGCAGATACGCAGCAAGACCGATCAGGATGAACGGGCGCTCGGCTAGCCCGTCGGTGAGGATCAGGGCAACGTCGAAACCGAAGTCGAGGCCGATCACGCTGAGCAGGTGCAGCGATGCATAAGCGAAAGCGGACAGGCCAAACGTGCGCCTTAGTGGTATGGCCCATCGTGCGCCGAGAAAAGTGTAAGCCGGTGTGCATGCTAAGGATGCAACCAGCAGCCACAGCGCAGCTTGCCCGGTCCGTTGCGTAATCGCCTCGACCGGTTCGACAACGAGCCCGCCGGCCAAGCGATTTCCAAGCTCA
Source organism: Anaerolineae bacterium (assembly GCA_038913135.1). GTDB lineage: Bacteria > Chloroflexota > Anaerolineae > Epilineales > Epilineaceae > JBCLES01. Next base: position 32,609 of record JBCLES010000001.1, on the reverse strand, counting down.
GCCAGCGGAGCCGCCGCGGCGATAATCGCGACGGCTTGGAGTTTCGCTCCGCGACGCTTCAGAACCACTCAGCTAAATCTAGATTGTCGTAGAGCTCAGCTACTTGCCCCGCATATCCGTTGAACATCAGCGTCGGACGGCGTTTCAGGCCGCCTTCGATCCGTCGCTCGCTCCCCTGTGACCATCGAGGATGGTCGACTTCAGGGTTCACGTTCGCGAAAAAACCGTACTCGCTTGGTGCCGAATCCATCCAAAGCGAAGTAGGCATCTCCTCGACCAAGTCGATCTTCACGATCGACTTGATGCTCTTGAATCCGTACTTCCAGGGGACAACCAGGCGGATCGGCGCGCCGCTCTGTGGGAGTAGGTCCTCGCCGTAAATGCCGATCGCCAGAATCGCAAGCGGGTTCATCGCCTCGTCCAGACGCAAGCCCTCGACGTAAGGCCATGTATAACCGCCGCCGTTTTGGCCGGGCATTTCTTCGGGCCGTAGAACCGACTCGAAGCGCACGTAGCGCGCAGCGCCGAGCGGCTCGACCAGCGCCAAGAGGGCCGCCAATGGAAAGCCGCTCCATGGGATAACCATGGACCATGCCTCGACGCAACGGAGCCGGTATATCCGTTCTTCGATATCGAAGTCTTCTTTCAGATCATCGATGTCGAACGTCCCGGGATTCGCGACGAGTCCGCCGACCTCGACCTGCCACGGCGACGTCGTAAAGCCCTGCGCTAGTTCCGCCACAGGTTCTTTCCGCGGACTGAACTCGTAGAAATTGTTGTACGAGGTAATCGCCTGAAAGCTCGTGAGTGGGTCGCCGAGCTCGTCGGCGGCCGCCTTCGCTGCCGGCATGAACGGAGTACCGTCGGGCCGCGCCGGCGTAACGTCCGCGATCCCGCGACCGCCAACACAGGCGCCTAGTCCCGATACGCCTGCCGCTGCCCCGAGTCCGGCCAGAAGTCTGCGTCGGCTCAGAGCGCCGGTCCCTCTTGGTCGATTGCGATAGACATGTTCCGGCGTTATCTCACTCGATACAATCTTCTGATCGAACCGCATGGCGTGCTCCTAGAAGTCGCGCTCAAGCGCGTCTGGGGGCGGGGCGTCATGTTCTAAGGCAAATCGCTAGGGGCGGACGTTCACGGCAGCGCGTATCATAGGTTGGACGTGCCTGGCAACCAAGGGCTTGCACCCAGAAACCGGCCGACGTGTAGCGACCCTTGGCAGTATGATCGTGCCGCCATATCAGACTTCCTATAGATGACGGAGTACCCATTGAAAGAAACGTCGAGCGCGCCAGCTCCTTTCCGGGGAGCACTGGTCGGTAGAGTAGCCATCGTGACCGGCGCTTCGCGAGGGATCGGACTGGCCGTCGCTGAGGCTTTCGCGGCGGAGGGGGCCGCGATCGTCTTGTCCGGTCGTCGCCAAGAGTCCATCGACGCTGTGGCGCGATCGATCAATGCGGCTGGCGGCCGCGCCGTCGCTACAGCAGCCCATGCAGGCGAAAGTGAGTCCGCCCGGGTGCTGGTCGAGGCCGCGATGAAGGAATTCGGTGGCATCGACATCCTGGTCAACAATGCCGGCACTTGCCCGCACTACGGTCCGCTCATCACCGCCGACGACGCCGTTTGGGACAAGACCATGGACGTCAACCTCAGGAGTGCGCTGCGAATGGCTACTGCTTGCGCGCCGTCAATGCGTTCGCGCGGCGGAGGCAGCATCGTCAACATGGCCTCTATCGCTGGCTTGATCCCGCAACCGAACGTTGGTCTCTACTGCCTTTCCAAAGCGGCGCTCATCATGCTGACGAAGGTGCTAGCCGCCGAGCTCGCAGCGGATGGCATCCGGGTCAACGCGGTGGCGCCCGGCTTCATACGGACGCGGTTCAGCCGAGCGGTCTCGGAGGACGCGGACCGAACCGAAGAGACCTTGCGCCTAATTCCGCAGCACCGCTTCGGTGAGCCTGAGGACGTAGCCCGCGCGGTACTCTATCTTGCGGGAGGAGGCGCCCGCTTCACAACAGGCACGACAATCGTGGTAGACGGGGGGCAGATGGTCTCGGCGGGACTCGATTCATGATTCCGGTCTTGCTCGGTGCCGTGTAACCCTGATGTGTCCATAGGGCCGCACTGGGACTGTGGCTTCATCTTGGGGAAGTCGTTTCCTAAAGTTGACGTTGCCGGCTCATTGCGTAAGGATCATGGAGTAGTCCCTCGCACACCCCACACCATTCACCATGGGAAGGAGAGCCCCGGTGACCCAAACATCACATCGCTTCAATTCGTTGCTCGCAATCGGCCTGCTGGCAGGCGTCGGGATCGGCATCGCCACGGCTTCCGTGCCGTCGGCAGTGGCCGAGACCGCGCAGGCCCCCACGTGCTCGTGGAAACGCGCCGGCATCATGTCGTTCGAGTCGTACTTCGGCGCCGGCGCCGTCGATGTGAACGAGAACAAACTCTATGTGTTCGGCGGCGTCGACGACGCCGGCAACGTCAACGACACAATGTCGTCGATCGACTACTCGGCAGCGGCGGCGCCGGACGACGGCACCGTCAAGAACGAAGGCCGAGGCCTCAAGAAGCGGTACGGCGCAGCGGCTGCGTACGTTCCGAACTCCGATGCGGCGATGAAGGGTTCAATCTACTTCATCGGCGGTGCAGAGGACATCGGTACGGACACGACGGTCACACGCGGTGAGAACGACGCCATCATGTTCGACATCGAGACGGGCAACTTCTCGATCGTAACGACGTCCGGCCGTGATCTTGGCGAGCGGATCTTCCATGCCGCCGCTTACGATCCGACCAACGACATGATCGTGACCACCGGCGGCGTCGGCAATTGCTCCATGGTGGACGACCTCGCGGGCTGCGGTAACGCCGACACATACGACACACTCTTCATGAAGTTCACGGATACCGGTGTCGAGGTAGAGGCCGGACCAGCCGGCGGTCCGAACCGGACCTATGGCCACACGATGGTCTATGACTCGACGGGCAATCGCATGATCGCCTTCGGTGGCACGCGCGCCGGTTCGCGCGGTGTGACGGACCTGTGGGAGCTCCCGCTCGCCGATTTGGCGACGGCTTCCTGGAATGCTCTTAGCTCGTCCGGATCTGCGCCGGCGTTGGCATTCCACACCGCGGCATACGATTCGGCCAACAACAACATGCTCGTACACGGCGGCGCCACGAGCGAGTTCTTCTTGGGTGCGGAAAGCACGGCTCGCAATACGCGTGCTCTTGACCTCGGAGATGCAAGCGGTACGGCGCGCTGGATGGACCTTGGCGCAACGTCCAACCCGCCGGAGCGCTTGGGCGGGGTCGGCGGCTTCATCAATACAGCCACCCTGACCGGTATGGTGATGGCGACTGGCCGCTCGAAGTTTGACGGCAGCGGTGACGGGACGGGACAGAACCCGACCCGCAACTCAGAGCTGCTTGTCTGCGAGGACGCGGTTCCGACCACCCCGCCACCTGCAACGACTACTCCGCCACCAGTCACGACACCGCCTCCGGGCACGACTCCGGCGACCCCGACGCCGGTCACCCCGACGGTGGCGCCCGTTGTGGGCGCCGATGCATGTCCAAACCTCGACACCAAGGTTCCGGCCTCGGTTATCGCGGCGGCTCTCGGTTCGCCGGACAGTGTTTCCGGCTGGATGGAGCTGTGCAACCCGTCCCTACCGCCGAGCATCTGGAACACGCAGCGCCACCATCTGAGCTTGCGCAATTCCGGCCTACCTTATCACCCACTCTACAACGGTGTGGTCTATAAATGCGGCTGCCCATAAGATAGGTCGCGCTCCGTCCACATTGTAAGTCGGACGGTCAGATCTTCGGGGAAACGACACCCCCGGCTCTTTCGGCCGGGGGTGTCGTCGTCCCTCCTCCAGAACTCTCGGTCTGCATGAAGGCTGGCAGTGGCAACAACTTGGATCTGCCGGCGTCGATCGTAAATCGGAACAACTCGAACCAACCCGTAACCCACGCGTGTCCATAGGCGTGCGTCCAGGTCACCCCCTATGGCCGGCATTCCAAGGAGAGCCCTTATGACCCACCGCACTCAACGCATACGTACGACGCTGATCGGCCTGGCCCTTGTGGCTGCGCTCACCAGCTCTTTCAACTCGACAAGTCAGGCCGTGGTCGATGCCGATCTCAGCCAAGCGCCCATCTGCGCCTGGGACAGCGGCGCCAGGATGTCGCAATCGCTTTACTACATGGCGTCCGCGTACGACTTCAACGAAGACGTGGTCTATGCGTTTGGCGGCCTGAACAAGGACTTCGACGTCCAGAACTTCATGCAGGCCATCGAATTCGCCGGAGCGGCGGGTCCCGGTGACGGCGAAACCAGCACCAAGCGCAACGGCACCGCCCGCCTCTTCGGCGCAAGCGCTTTCTACCGCCCAGGCACAGAGGCTGGAGCCAGGGCGGGAACCAAGGGCACGATCTACGTCCTCTTCGGATCGAAGGATCCTGGCACGCCGACAGGCTCCGGCGAGTCGGGCGGCGCCGGTGAGAACACCGTCTTCGCTTACGACATCGAAACGAATGCATGGCGTTTAGTGACTACCGGCGGCGGCGCACTTGGCGAACGCCTCTTCGCCGCAGCTGCCTACGATCCGGTGAACGACGTCGCAGTCGTGACAGGCGGGGTCAAGCAATGCTCGATCGCCGCGATCCTTGCGGGAACACCCTGCGACGCCGATGCCTTCGAGACACTCATTCTTAGTTTCGATGAATCCGGGAACATCTCGGTCGCGCGCGGCCCGTCCGGCGGTCCGCGCACTGTCCATGGCCATTCCATGTCCTATGACATGACGTCGGGCCGGATGCTGGTCCACGGTGGGACGACGAATGGAGATACGACAACGAGCAACACATGGGTGCTCGAGATGGGCGATCTCACTACTTTGAGTTGGGACAGGACTGGGTCTGGCGGGCCGTCTCTGGTCGGCCATAGCGCTGCCTACTGGCCTGGCAACGAGTGGCTGATCGTTCACGGCGGTGCATCAAACGCTCCGTCCACAACTCGCGAGAACGTGAGTACTAAGACCTACGGGCTCATGTTCGACCCGACCGGCGAGACATGGGGCGACCTAGCCGCCGCGACCAGTCCGACTGAGCGCATGGCCGCTTCCGCCGAATACGTGGACAACGGCGAGTGGCAAGGCGTTGTGGTCATGGGCGGGCGCACCCGCTTCAATGTAAGCGGCTCGTCCGTTGCAGCGAACTACAACGTCTTGATCTGCGAAGGTGCGGCACCGGTTCAGACTCCAACGGCGCCGCCAATGACGGCAACGGCGATCCCAACCGCGACTTCCGGGCCGGGGACGCCGGACCCGACGGAGATGCCGACCGAGACTGCGGAACCGGGCACTCCCGATCCGACGGAAATGCCGACCGAAACGCCGGATCTGCCTACCTCGACTCCGACGGACCTGCCGCCGACCGCGACCCTCGTACCGGTCCCGACCGCGACGCCTGTACCGCTCCCAACCACTGACACCAGCGCAGAAGTGTGCCCCGGCGTTGCTGAACGAGTACCGGCCTCTGTGATCGCAGCTGCGTTGGGATCACCGGACTCGATCTCGGGTTGGAATGAGCGCTGCAATCCGAATGCACCGCAGAGTCCTTGGAACACCCTCCGGACCTACCTGACCATCCGCAACATCGGCGCGCCTTATCACCCGGTGTTCAACGGACTCGTTTACACGTGCGGCTGCCGTTGATCTAGGTCAGCTGACGCGCGCTTTTCGGCTTCACCGAGCGCGCACACTCGCGAGACCGCGCCCCCGCCCTGCCCGGCGGGGGCGCGGTCCGTGAAGCGCACCGCCTTTCCTCGCTCGCCATTTCTGTCGTATTCTCTTGTCATAGAGGGCGCACGTCCGCTCAGCGCCTGCGCAGCACAACTCCAACGGAGGCGAACATGGCTTTCCCAATTCGACAAGCCGCTGCTCAGCTACCGATCTTAGCCGTTGCGCTCACCATCGCCCTTTCAACGAGGGGCGGCCACGGCAGCGTAGACGCTCCGATCGCCAGCGCGGAACTTGCCCAGTCGCCGACGTGCGAATGGAATAGCGGCGCGCGCTTGCCGCAGTCGCTGTACTACATGGCGTCGGCATTCGACGATGATGAACAAGTCATGTACCTCTTCGGAGGGCTGAACAAGGACCTCGGTGTCCAGAGCTTCATGCAGGCCATCGAATTCGCCGGTGTCGCTGATCCGAGCGCTGGCTCGACGAGCACGAAACGCAGCGGTACCGCCCGCCTCTTCGGAGCTTCGGCCTTCTATCGGCCCAGCACTGAAGCAGGTGCCAAGGGAACCGTCTACGTCCTATTCGGATCTACAGATCCGGGAGCGCCTTCGGGCTCAGGCGTCACCGGCGGCGGCGGTGAGAACACGGTTTATGCCTACGACATCGAGACGAACGCATGGCGGGTCGTCACCGTCAGCGGGATCGCGCTCGGCGAGCGACTGTTCGCGGCAGCGGAGTACGATCCGATCAACGAAGTAGCCGTGGTCACTGGCGGCGTAAAGAAGTGCTCCATGGCTGAAGTCTTGGACGGTTCGCCCTGTACGGCCGATGCGTTCGAAACGCTGATCTTGAGCTTCGACGAAGATGGGGACATAAGCGCGGCGCGAGGTCCCGCGGGCGGTCCGCGGACCGTGTATGGCCACACGATGGCTTACGATCCTAGTAACGGCCGAATACTCGTTCACGGCGGAACGACGAACGGCACGGCGACCCTTGAGACTACTTGGTCGCTTGCGATGGGCGACCTCAGCGCTCTCGCTTGGAATCGCGTCGGCACCGGCGGACCCTCTGTCGTCGGCCACAGCGCGGCTTACTGGCCGGGCAATGAGTGGCTGGTGGTTTATGGCGGCGCCTCTAATGCTCCCACTTCACCGCTGGAGAACGTCAATACCAGAACCAGCGGTCTAGTTTTCGACCCGGCGGGAATTGCCACGACTTGGGCCGACCTCGGTGCCACGAGAAGCCCGACGGAGCGCATGGCGGCTTCGGCGGAGTTCGTCGATAACGGCGCGTGGCAAACGATAGTTGTGGCAGGCGGCCGCACTCGTTTCGACGAGCGTACTTCATCGGTCGCCGCGAATTACAACTACTTGACGTGCGATGACGATCCGGGTCCCGATTCGACCGAGACGCCATCGTTGCCCGCGCCGACGACCACCCCAGGCGGCGTGACGCCGACCTTCACCCCAGAGATCCCGATATTCACCCCGACGCCGACTTCGCCACCAGCTGACCCTGACGCCAAGAGCTGTCCACGCCTTGACACCCGAGTTCCAAGATCGGTGATCGACGCCGCGCTCGCCAATCCGGCTGCGATCAACGGTTGGGGTGTCCGATGCTGGCACCACCTTAAGGCAAGTCCGTTCAATCCGCTGCGGCAATATCTCGACATTCTGAATCCGAACAAGCCCTATAGTCCGCTCTACAATCCGGTTATCTTCAAGTGCGGTTGCCTTTGATTTGAGAGCACAATCTCGGCGTCCCTAGCTTGAAGGTCGTCCTGCCGGTTGCCGGTAGAGGCAGCCGCCTTCGACCACTGACCGATCATATCCCGAAGGCGCTCGTCGAGGTCGATGGCGAAACGATGCTCGGGCACGCACTGGCGCCGATCATGGCGCTCGAAGCCCATTCGGTCGAAGAGATCGTCCTAGTCGTCGGTCATCTCGGCGAATTGATAGAGCCTTGGTATCGGGAGCGATACGACAGGCCACTTCATATCGCCGTCCAGTCGGCGCTGGACGGTCAGGCCGGCGCGATAGCAAGGGTCGGTGACCGGCTCGACGGCCCGGTTCTCATCCTTTTCTGCGACACTCTGCACGATGCAGACATCGGTGCTCTGGCAGCACTGGGCGACTCGGTGGACGCCCCGGACGGCGTGCTGCACGTCAAGCCCGTCCTTGATCCCAGCCGCTTCGGCGTAGCGGTTGTCCACACAAACGGTTATGTCAAGCAGTTGGTCGAGAAGCCCACTCGCTCGATCTCTACGCTAGCCATCGTTGGGGTGTACTGGATTAAGGACGGCCGGTGGCTCGCGCGAGCGGTCGAAACACTTCTGACTAACCCGGCGCCGGCGCACGGCGAATACTATCTTGCGGACGCCCTCCAGATCATGATCGACGAGGGCGCCAGATTCGAGGCGCGTCGCCTCGAGCGCTGGCTCGACTGCGGAACGATGGAGTCTCTGAGAGAGACTGACCGAATTCTTCAGTCGGAGCGGGCCGCACGGGCGTCTGCGAGCTTCACGCGGTAGAATGTGCCACGCATGGGGACCGCAAACGATCGGAGAATGAGATGATGACCATCGGGACCCGCCTCGCGCCTGCTGAACGGCTCAGCGTCCGCGTCAACGCAGTACCACCTTCGGGCATCCGCCGCTTCTTCGACATCGCGGCGTCGATGCCGGACGTGATCTCGCTTGGCATAGGCGAGCCCGATTTCGTAACTCCGGCTCCAATCTTGGAGGCAGGACGGCGCTCCCTCGACGATGGACACACTGGCTACACATCGAACAGCGGCATGCTCGAGCTGCGGGAAGCGATTTCCGACCACATTGAAACACGCTACGGGGTCAGTTACTCGGCCGAAGGGGAAATTCTGGTGACGGTCGGCGTCAGCGAGGCACTCCACCTTGCCGCACTCGCGATGGTCAATCCGAGCGACGAAGTGCTCGTGCCTGAGCCCTCCTTCGTCGCCTATCCAGCGTCGATCATCTTCGCCGGAGGCATTCCGACACCTGTGCCGACGACCGTAGATGACGCGTTCCAGCTGGACCCGAATGCGCTGGAGCAACGCATCGGCTCGAACACCCGCGGGCTCTTGATCGGCTATCCAAGCAATCCGACGGGCGCGGTGATGGATCGGGAGCGCCTCGAAGCCGTCGCCGCCGTCGCTGAGCGCCACGACCTGTTCGTCCTTTCCGACGAGATTTACGACCAACTCGTTTACGGAGTCGAGCACACATGCTTCGCCGCGCTTCCGGGAATGCGGGACCGGACAGTTCTGCTGGGCGGCTTCTCGAAGAACTACGCCATGACCGGCTGGCGTGTCGGGTACGCATGCGCCCCGGCGCCGATCATCGCCGGGCTGCGCAAGATCCATCAATACATCATCATGTCGGCTCCTACCGCCGGACAGTACGCGGCGCTGGCCGCGCTCACCCTCCCTGCGGCTTCCGACGCGGTCGATGCGATGGTCGCGGAGTATGACTCGAGGCGTCGGTTCATTGTGGATGGTCTCAACTCCATCGGCTTGCCGACCTTCGAGCCCCGCGGCGCCTTCTATGCATTCCCAGATATTCGCTCCAGCGGTCTGGATTCCGGGACGTTCTGCGAACGTCTTTTACAGGAGCACGGCGTGGCTGTCGTCCCGGGCGATGCTTTCGGCGCGTCGGGCGCGGGGTTCGTCCGTTGCAGCTACGCGACGTCGCGCGACAGGCTTGAGCGCGCGCTCGAACGGATCCACTCGTTCGTCCGTGCACTGTGATCGACGACGAGGCGGTCATCCTGCCGCCAATACCGTCGCGCAGCGCGACTATCGTCGAGGGTATCGGCTTACATGGGATGGCCCATGGCGGTGAGGCAATAGGCCGATCACCCGACGGCCGAGCGGCCTTTGTCACAGGCGGACTACCGGGTGAGACAGTAGAAGCACGGATCAGCGCGACTCGGAAGCAGTTCTTGCGCGGTGTCCTGTCGGCCCTTCCTGATAATCCGTCAGCCGATCGAATCGTTCCCGGTTGCGCGCATTTCGGAGTGTGGCCTGATCGCGGTGCTCAGCCTCGCAAATGGTGCGGCGGATGTCAGTGGCAGCACGCGGACTACGCGGCCCAGCTGGGCTACAAACACGCGATACTGCGGGATGCTCTGATACGGATCGGCGGGATCGCGGAGCCCGACATTCGGCCGGTTGTCGGCGCTTCCTCGCCGTGGGGCTATCGGAACACCCTCCATGTTCGGCTCATCGGCGGCCGGCCCGGACTTGTGGCGCTTAGCGGCAGGGATCTAGTCCAGCTGGATACATGTCCGATCGCCCACCCGCTTGTCGCTGAACTTCTCGAAGAATTCGAGTCCGAAATGCCCGACGGCACGGCCGTGTCATTTCGCGCCGGCCTGAACACGGGTGATCAACTGGTCCTCGTCGAAGACCTCGACGACGTGATCGACGACGTCGAGGTCGGGTCCGATGCATCCGTCGTGCTGCTGCGCGCAAACGGGCGGCTGGAAGTCGCCGCCGGCAGAGACCACTATTTCGAGCGAATCGCCGGCCGCACATTCGAGATTCCGTCGACTGCCTTCTTCCAGGTGAACAGCGAAATGGCCGAGCAGTTGGTCGCCATCGTCGGCGAGCTGCTGCCCGAAAAAATTGGGACGCTGGTCGACCTTTACGGGGGAGTTGGTCTGCTCGGCCTCGCTCTCTGTGACCGCGCTGAAGAAGTCTATGTCGTTGATTCCGACGCAGCCTCGATCGGCGCGGCCACCCGAAACGCGGAAGGACTCGACCACGTGACCCTGATTGAAGGCGACGCGCTCGAGGGGCTCCTTTACATCGAGGCCGCGGTCGACATCATCATCGTCGACCCTCCCCGTACGGGCCTTACCAGGCCGCTCATCGAGCTCATCGTCGAGCGGGCGCCCGACACACTCCTCTATGTCTCGTGCGAACCCGCTACCCTTGCGCGCGACATTGCCCGCTTCACGGAGCTCGGTTATGCGCTCGACGTGTGTGCACCTTTGGACATGTTCCCCCAGTCATTCCATGTCGAAAGCGTTTGCCGCCTTCTACGCCGCGGGGATGGCGATCGGCAAGCTGACCTGAACGCGGGCCGACTCGAAGCAATTGCAGCAGTTCTACCCGCCACTGTGGAGCATTAGATGAGTGCTCGAATCGACCCGAAGTACGCTCGACAATTGAAAGACGACCCTGAGTCGAGCAGCGAAGCGATCGTCACAGCCGCGTGTGGGTTGGATGCCCTGATCCAGTCACTGCCCAAGACCGTCGAAGTGCGATACAGGTATCATCTGATCCAGGCCGTCGCGGTTGTCGGACGTGGCGCGGACATTCTTGCGCTGTCGGCCCTGCCTGGTATCAAGTCAATCGAAACAGTCGGCGATGTCAGGGCCTCTAGTAAGGACCAATAGATATGAATCCCGCCAAACTTCACTCTTCGCTTGCGGCGACTGTGCCCAAGGATCTGTCGGCTCAGGACATCGGTTCCACTCCCATCCCGATAATCATCAAGTTCAGAAAGGGACCGGTCGCTCGCGGCGAAAGCCAGGCGCTTTCGGACGCACCGGCCGGCACTGTGTTTCGTCTCCTTTCGGCAAGGGCGAGCGTAGCATCGCCTGCCTTTATCGCTGCTCTGACCGACGATCCGGCAGTGGAGATGATCTGGCCCGACCTGCCGGTTCACACGTGGCTTGACGACGCGGCCCTGATCATCGAGGCGCCGCGCGTCTGGACTTCCGGCTTCACAGGCGTAGGCGTGCGGATTGCCATTCTGGACACGGGCATCGATGCCAATCATCCCGACTTCGAGGGACGGATCACTGCGTATCGCGACTTAGTCGAAGGACCGGAAGACGAAGACATCCCGGTGAGCCCAAAGGATCCGAACGGACATGGCACGCATGTGGCCGGCATTGCGGCCGGCAGCGGGGCTGCGAGCGATGGGCGGTGGCGCGGGATTGCCCCGGACGCGCAGCTAATCGTCGGACGGGTGCTCGATGCCTTCGGGAGCGGGCGAACGAGCACTGTTATGGCCGGCATCGAATGGGCGATCGATCGCGGCGCGCGGATCGTTAACATCAGCCTCGGCGGCCCGCCGTATCCGTCCGACGGTACGGATGCGCTGTCGACACTTTGCTCCGCTGCCGTGGACGCAGGAGTGATCATCTGCGCCGCGGCGGGCAATCTCGGTCCGGCCGGTCACACGATAGGCTCGCCCGGGGCAGCTGAATCGGTCATCACCGTCGGCGCTTCAGAGTCCGAAGCCGGGCTGGCATGGGATCGCGTTGCGTTGTTCTCGTCTCGCGGCCCGACTGGGCGCGGACTCATCAAACCGGACGTGGTCTTCCCTGGCGTCGGCATCGTCTCCGCGAGGGCGGACGGCACCTCGCTCGGCACCGCGGTCGGCGATCGCTACACCGCTCTGCGCGGAACGAGCCAGGCGACGCCGATGGCAGCGGGCGCAGCCGCGTTACTCCTTCAATCGAATCCTCGGCTCTCGCCGTCGGATGTGAAGTCGCGCATCACCCGGGGCGCGGCGCGACTGGCGGACGAAGAGCCGATGGCGCAAGGCGCCGGACGGGGAAACGTCTTCAACGCATTCGTCGGAGCAAGCGGCAGCCCGATCGTCGTCACGCCGGGAGCACCTGGCAGCCCGAGCCCGGTGCCGCCGGAAGGTTCTGAGCGCGCCGGTTGTGTGCCCGGCGCGTTGGCGGCGCTCGCTGGGGTTGGGGCCGGAGCTGGGTCCGGAACTGGGTCTGGAGTCAAGGAGAGGGGCAAGGGGAGAGCCGGCGGGCGCGGCAAGGCGTGATATCGCGGAGCTAATACACCGCCACGATTGATCAGTCAGGTTCGGCCACCGATGTATCCGCGCTGGGCTTCCGCTGCTCGTCGAGCGGCGCGATGCCCGCGATATCAGGCAATCGACAATGCTATCGCGCGTTTGACCGGAGCGACCGCCGCGAAATCAAGCGCTAGCCGCCACTCCAACAACCCTCTCTAAGACGTCTGCAAGCCGATCGACGGCCGACGCACCGCGCGCGATCACTTCCGCATGAAGGTCGGTCTCTGACTGGATAGCACGGTCATCCTGCGTCACTATGTTGGTGATGAGCGACAGTCCGACCACCCTCAGCCCCATGTGGCGAGCAGCGATCACCTCCGGCGCGGTGCTCATACCTACGGCGTCGGCGCCGGCGGCTCTCAGAAAGCGAGCTTCGGCCGGTGTCTCGAAGGACGGGCCTCCGACCATCGCGTACACCCCTTCATGCGTGGTGAAACCGGCGGACTCCGCCGCTACGAGCCCCGCTGCGCTCAAAGCCCGATCGTACGCGCCGATCATACTTGGGAAGCGCGGACCAAGGGAGTCGTCGTTCTCACCCACGAGCGGAGACAAACCGGCCAGAGCCGGCAGCGCGATGTGGTCGCGGATTACCATCAAATCGCCGGGCTTCATCCGCGGGTCTAGCCCGCCCGCCGCGTTCGTGATGATCAATGTGTGCGCCCCGAGGCGAGCCAGCGCGCGCACGCCGAATGCGAGTTCGCGCGGGGTGCGACCTTCATATAAGTGGACGCGACCACACGCTATGCCGATATCGGCATCCGCAAGACGTCCAAATACTAGTGTGCCGGCATGGCCATGGACTGTGCTGACAGGCCAGCCCGGTATCCGCGAGTAAGGCACCTCCAGTCGCGATTCGACGCGATCGGCGATGCCTGAGAGCCCGCTCCCGGCCACTATGCCGATCGATATCCCACCGTCGGGCGCCCCTACTTCGCGGAGCAAGCGCACTGCGTCGTCAATCTTCCTTGAAGCGGTCACGCTCTTGGATGCACCGCGTCGTCGATTTTCCCTTCGGGGGTCACGCCTTGGGATGCGCCCCGTCGTAGGTCGATCGCAGTCTTTCGTTCGAAACGTGGGTGTAGATCTGTGTCGTCGACACGTTCGAGTGACCGAGAAGCTTCTGGACTTCCCTCAGGTTGGCGCCGCCGTCCAACAGGTGGGTCGCGAAGCTGTGCCGGAGGGTGTGCGGCGTGACGTCCTTCTCGATTCCCGCAAGCTCGACGTAGCGCTTGATGATCAACCATAGCCCCTGGCGGGTAAGGCGGCGACCGCGGGGGTTCAGGAATAGAGCGCGCTCGTCGCGATCCTTGAGGTAGCTCATCCGGGCGGACTCGATATAGCGTTCGATCGCGTCCACAGCCCGGGGGTAGAGCGGCATGATCCGCTCTTTCGAGCCCTTGCCGAAGCAACGGATCGTCCAAGCCAGCAGATCGACGTCTTCAAGGTTGAGCGACACAAGTTCACTGACGCGTACACCCGTCGCATAAAGCGTTTCGAGCAGCGCGGCGTCCCTTATGCCCTTTGGGCCTTGGACTGTCGCCGGCGCGTCCAGGAGGCGTTCGATCTCATCCAGTGTGAGCGCCTGCGGAAGGTGCTTCTTCACTCGAGGCGTGTCGAGCGTAGCGGTTGGATCATCCACCAGGATCTGCTCGCTCAGTAGGAAGTGAAAGAAGCTCTTGACGGCAGCGACCTTGCGAGCGACCGTCGCCGAGGAGTATTCGCGGTCCTTGAGCGAAATTATGTAATCCACGATCGTCGCTTTGCCCACACCGGCCCAACTGACCGACTTACCCTTACCTTCGAGGTAGGTGATGAACTGGTTCAAGTCGCTCCGGTAAGCGCTCAACGTGTTGACGGAGTATCCACGTTCGACTTCGAGGTGCCGCAAAAAGTCGTTCATAGTGTCTTTCATCGAAGGCTCCTCCGCAAGCGCTCAGCGCTCGCGCGGCATCCCGGTCAGCGCCGTCAGTGTACGCTACTTTCCATAACGCTGCAAGCCACTTAGCGCTAGGCTGCGGCTTGCCTGATGCACAGTCCGCAGGATAATTGCCGTTCGTCCGAAGGCTCACCGATGTACCGTATTTCGAAGGGCACCATCCAAATGGCGGGCCTGACTCCCGCCTTCTAAGTCCGATCATCGAGGGGTAGTTGTGGATATCGTCGTATTGATCAAGCAGGTCCCAGACACGGCTACACAGATTCAAAATCGCGTGAAGGAAGGCCGGATCGACCTTGACGGCGTGACATGGGTAGTCGGCCCATATGATGAGTACGCCGTCGAAGAGGCGATTCGTCTTCGGGGGGCCAATGGAGGTACGGTCACCCTCGTCACTCTGGGTCCGGAGCGCGCCGATGATGCGCTAAAGAGCATGCTCGCTCTTGGCGCGAATGAAGCGGTGCGGGTGTGGGACGAATCGTTCGTGAACCTGGGACCGCGCGCCCTGTCCGCCGTACTCTCAGCCGCTGTACGCAAGCTACCGCACGATTTGATCTTGACGGGTTGGAAGAGCGTAGACGCCGACGCCGGCCTGCTGCCGATCTACTTGGCCGAGGCACTTAGGCTGCCTCACGTTTCTTTCGTCGTCGGCATCGAAAAGATCGCCGGAGGACTCCGACTTAGGCGCGAGATCGAGGGCGGCAAAGAGGTCATCGAGACATCTCTGCCGGCCGTTCTAAGCGCGCAAAAGGGCCTCAACGAAGTCCGCTACGCCACTCTCAAGGGCATCATGGCGGTCAAAGGAAAGTCGATCCCGGTCTGGGGAGCAGCGGAACTCGATCTCGATCCGAGCTCTTTGCCGGCCGCTGGAATAGAGACCATCTCGATCGAGGCTCCGGCGGTCCGGACTGCCGGAAGGTTGATTTCGGGCACGCCCACTGAAGCGGCCGCGGAGCTCGTCCGCCTCCTACATACCGAAGCGAAGGTCATATGATGGGTGAGATCTGGATCCTTGCAGAAGCCCGCGACGGCGAGTTGAGGCGCGTTTCACACGAGCTCAGTTCGGCAGCTCGCGGACTCGGGGGTCGGGTATGCGCGGTTGTGATCGGAAAGGGTGCCTCGGACTTGGCCCCAGCGCTTCGCGGCGTCGACGCCGCATACGTTATCGACGGACCGCAACTCGGCGACTATTCACCCGACGGGTGGGCGCGCGTTATCGCACTCTTGGCAGAGGAGCGAAAGCCGGCGGTCATCCTCGGCAGCTCGAGCTCACGCGGCCGTGACCTTACACCACGCATCGCGGCCGTCCTTGGCGTCGCCCTGGCAAGCGATGTGGTCGAAGTGACAATGGTCGACGGCGCGCTCCAAGCGCTCCGACCGATTTATGCTGGGAAAGCCTTGGCACGTGTCCGGGTTTCGACCACGCCGATGATGGCGACGCTCCGGTCCAACAGTTATCCTGCCGCTTCCGGCGGTGAAGGACCACCGTTCGAGACGATTGATCCCGGTGTGGTTGAAGGAGCGGCACGCGTCGTCGCCACCGAGTATTCGGCCGGCGAGCGTCCGGATGTCGCGGAAGCCGACATCATAGTCAGCGGCGGCCGCGGGATGGGGGGACCGGAGCACTTCCACTTGCTCGAGACGCTCGCCGACACGCTCGGGGCCGCAGTCGGCGCCAGCCGCGCGGTCGTAGACGCCGGGTGGCGGCCACACGGAGATCAGGTCGGCCAGACGGGCAAGACCGTATCGCCGTCGCTGTACATCGCGTGCGGAATCTCCGGCGCCGTGCAACATCTGGCCGGCATGAAGACCGCCAAGGTGATCGTCGCGATCAACAAGGACGCCGAAGCTCCGATCTTTGGCGTTGCAGACTTCGGGATAGTCGGCGACGTCTTCGAAGTGGTGCCGGCGCTTTCCGAGGCCATCCGCGCACATCGCGCCGGCTGAGAGTACGCACATGTCCGCACTGCGATGGGGCCGGATCGCACCTCGGCTTTCGGCTCTGACAAAGGCCGCCGTTCTGGCCGCGACGGCCAGCCTTCTATTCAGCGCTGTTGCGAACGAGCGGGTCGTGTCAGCCCAGGTGGCGTCGTGCGATCGTTCGGTCATCCGCGCTCCATTCACCGGCGCTACCGTGCGCGGCATAGCGACGATTTACGGCAGCGCCGAAATCGGTAGCTTCATCTTCTATAAGCTGGAATGGGCAACCCAGAACAATCCAGAGGTGTGGAGCGCCGTGAGTTCGGTCATCGAACAGCCGGTTCGAAACGGCGTTCTGGACAGATGGGATACGCGCAATGTTCCGGACGATGTCTATCGCCTGAAACTCACTGCTGTAGACGATGCCCATCAAGAGGTGTGCCGTTTCACGGCGGAGCGGCTGACGGTCCGCAACACAAGTGTCGCGACCAGTGTGGCGACGAGTGTCGCGGACGAGGGCGAAGTTTCAGCCGCGGTTCGCCCCACCATCCGCGAGACCCCGCTGCCGACCGCTGTTCGCTCCCAGAACTCATCCGCCGAGCCGCCCGCGATCGAAACGGCCGCCTCGACTGCTTCGGCCGTTCCTATCACGCCAAGCGAGGTTCCGGTCAAAGCGACAGCCGAAGCGAGCGCGACGACGGCGGCTCCGGTTGAGACAGCTGTGCCCGAACCGACAGAAGCGGCCACACCAACTTCGCCGGACGCCGCGCCAAGCGATTCATCTTCCAGCCAGGCGTCAGAAGGCAGTTCGGAGGAAGTGGCGGGCGAAGGCGACGATTCCGCCGAGGGTGAGCCGACCTTAGTGAGTCGCGCCGGGTCCGAGGGCACCGACTCGGAGTCCGACTCTGTCGCCTCCGAATCAAATGCCGAGGGCGGAACCAGTGATGGTGATCGGATTGAAGACGCCGCGGAGGCGTTGGGCCTAGGTGCGGCGCTCCGCGCATTCGGGTTGGGCTTCGCACTCGTATTAGTCCTGGCGGCCGTGGCGTGGAGGATCAGCGCTAGACGACCAACCGAAGCGTGATTGGGCGCTGGGTTCGACGCCTTCTAGGCGGGTCGCGCACGGAGGCGGGCATGGAGTGGTTGATCGTCGGGCTGGGGAATCCCGGCGCGCGCTACGAAGGCACCCGACACAACGCGGGACGCGATGCTGTCGTCGCGCTCGCTGCTGCACATCGAGTCCCTCTGGATCGCCTCAGGCACAATTCCCGGCATGGAGTGCTCACGTCCGGCTCCGATCGAGCGGTCCTCGCCGTCCCGACGACGTACATGAACGAATCCGGGCGTGCGGTCGCACCGCTAGCCGGCTTCTACAGGGTGCCGGTCGATCGAATCCTCGTCGTCTACGACGAAGTGGATCTCCCGGTCGGTCGTCTTAGGCTCAGGTTCGAGGGCGGTGCCGGCGGTCACAATGGGATGAAAAGTATTATCCGTGCGCTCGGTACTCAGGAGTTTCCGCGGCTTCGCCTTGGTGTCGGGCGCCCCGCACAAGGCTGGGACACGGCCGATCACGTGCTCAGCCGCTTCTCTGAAGATGAGCAGGCTGACGCCGACCAATTGATCCGCGACGCCGTCGATGCGATCGAGCGCGTGATTCGCGACGGGGTCCAGACGGCCATGAACGCCGTAAACGCCGTCGACGGAAGCTGATACCGCCGTGCGTATCCTCCACGTCTACAAGGGATATCCTCCCACCATAGGCGGCATCGAATTCCATGTTGCGGCCGTCGCACGAGCTCAAGCCGGCAGCGGCCACTGTGTGACGGTCCTCTGCGTCGCTGACGGCCGCGAAACACAGGAGTACACGGAGTTCGGAGTGCGGGTGATAAGAGTCGGCAGGCTCGGATCGATAGCATCCGCGCCGTTCGGAGCCGGGATCGTCACAGCGATCCGGCGGACCAGGCCGGACATCACTCACTTGCACTCGCCCTTCCCGCCAGGCGAAGTCGCTTGGCTCGCCTTCGGCCGCCGCCCCATGGTGCTGAGCCACCACGCCGACATTGTGCGCCAGCGGGTTTTGGGCCGCCTTTGGTCACCGTTACAGAGGCTCGTCGTGGCTCGTGCGGACCGGATAATCGTCGGCAGCCCCGTGCTAGCAGCTAACTCGCGGCTGCTCGCACAACATGCGGAGCGGGTGCGCGTCATCCCGTACGGCGTCGACGTCAAGCGCTTCGCTCCGACTGCAGAGCGGCTTGCGGAAGCATCGCGGAGCCAATCGGATGATCCGTTCATGTCCGGCAAGTATGTCATCGCATTCGTCGG
Organism: Anaerolineae bacterium; assembly: GCA_038913135.1. Lineage (GTDB taxonomy): Bacteria > Chloroflexota > Anaerolineae > Epilineales > Epilineaceae > JBCLES01. The sequence goes on along the minus strand of JBCLES010000001.1, from coordinate 13,828 downwards.
ACGGCTCCGCTATTACAAGGGCCTCGATGTCCTTATCAGCGCGCTCGTCGAACTTCCAGATGTGGTCCTCTTGGCGGTCGGCACAGGCCCGATGGGCCCCCGCTTGAGAGCCGAAGCCCAAGCGCAAGGCGTGAGCAGTCGCATCCGTTGGCTTGGCGACGTCAGTGAAGAGTCGCTACCCGGCGTCCTTCACAGCGCAGACGCTTATGTATTCCCTTCGTCGGCCAGTAGCGAGTCATTCGGGATCGCGATGGCTGAGGCGATGGCGGCCGGCCTCCCCGTCATTAGCACTGAACTCGGAACGGGAACGTCGTGGGTCAATGTTCACGGCACGACGGGTCTCGTCGTGCCAGCGTGCGACCCGCGACGCCTTGCGGACGCGATCCGTAAGCTCAGGAACGAACCTGACAATTCAGCAGCGATGGGAGTGGCGGCGCGAAAGCGTGCGGTTGAGACCTTCTCCGTCACATCGATGTTGCACGGAATCGAGACGGTCTACTCAGAGGTACTTGGAGCCGGCTCGGACAACGCGGCTGAGGGCTTCGGCGGGCGCGACTCGTGATGTAGAATCGACCCTCGAACGTGCGAATGGTCCGGCCCGGAGATACGGAATGAAAAACCTCGTCACTGGCGGCGCCGGCTTCATAGGGAGCCATTTGGTCGATCGGCTGCTGGAAGACGGCGTGCAGGTGACCGTTTTCGACGACTTCAGTACGGGGCGAAAGGCCAACATCGCCCACCAAGTCGAACAATCTGGGCTCACCGTCGTCGCGGGTACTATCCTCGACCCTGCTGCCGTCGAACAAGCAATGGAAGGCGCGGACACCGTCTATCACCTCGCGGCGGCGGTCGGGGTCAAGCATGTCGTCGACAATCCGCTGCGGACGCTTCGGACCAACGTGCGCGGTACGGAAATTGTCGTGGAGGCAGCCGCGAAACAAGGCGCGCGGGTCATGCTCGCCAGCACGTCCGAGATCTACGGCATGAGCGAGGATCTGCCATTTCGGGAGGATGGGCCCAGAGTACTTGGGCCCACTTGGTCACACCGGTGGTCGTACAGCACCTCTAAAGCGCTCGACGAACACTTGGCGTTCGCGCTGCGCGAGCACGGGTTGCAGATGAGCATCGTCCGCTATTTCAACATCTTTGGGCCACGTATGGATCCCTTGGGCTACGGAAGCGTCATCGCTCGTTTCGTCAGTCAGGCTGTCGAAGGTGAACCCCTAACGGTGCACGGCGATGGCCGGCAAAGTCGAGCCTTCACGCACGTATCGGAAGCCGTCGAAGCCACAATACTCGCTGCAACGGAGCCCGCGGCCGAAGGCCAAGTCTTCAACGTCGGCAGTCGCTTCGAGCATTCGGTCGAAGACTTGGCGCTGCGGATCATCTCTATGACCGGCTCCTCGTCGACAATCGAGCATGTGCCGTACGAAGTGGCTTTCGGAGTCGGATTCGAAGACACTCGGCGCCGGGTGCCTGACATCACCAAGATCGAATCAGTGCTGGGTTGGCGGGCTCAGATCGACCTGAATGCGGGCCTGCGCGGCGTGATCGAAGAACGCGGGGGGGTGCCTTGCGCGTCCTGATCACGGGTGGCGCTGGGACGCTCGGTGTGCCGCTTGCCAACCGGCTGGCGGCCGAAGGGCACTCCGTTCACGTGCTGGATGATCTGTCCGCCGGCGACCCTGACGCTCTTAGCCCTGACGTCACCTTGCGCCGCGGAGATGTGCGCGACGTACCGCGCTTGTGGTCCCTCCTGGCGGGAGTCGACGTCGTTTATCACCTGGCAGCTCGGGTGAGCGTTCAAGAGTCCGTGTTGTTCCCGGTCGAGTACAACGCCGTAAACACGGGCGGAACGGTCGCCGTGATGGCCGCTGCCCGTGACGCGGGCGTCAGGCGGATCATCTTCTCATCGTCGGGCACAGTTTACGGCGAGCAGGAGGCCCACCCAATCCCTGAATCCGCGGTGCCTCGACCCGCCAATCCTTATGCCGTAAGCAAACTCGCCGCCGAGCACTACGTCCGCGCGATAGGTGACTTGTACCGGCTCGAGACCATATGTTTACGGATCTTCAATGCATACGGTTCCTCAGGAACGCTACCGCCGTCACATCCGCCCGTGATCCCGCACATGATTCGCTGTGTTTTGAGCGGCGAAAGCGTGGTCTTGCATGGTGAGCCGACGGGCTCGCAAACACGAGACTTCGTCCACGTCGACGACGTCGTCCGAGCCATGGTGCGTGCCGGCACTTTGGGCGGCATTTCCGGCCGAACGCTCAACATAGGCAGCGGCGTCGAGACCTCGATCGCCGAGCTGCTGACGGAAGTGGAGCGGGCTACGGGTCGTCGGGCCAAGGTCATCGAGTCACCGGAGCAGAGCGGTGGGGTCGCTCGGATGTGCGCAGACATTTCTGCCGCCGCAGAGGTCCTCGATTGGCGGCCGCGGGTCACCCTACGGGACGGGCTACTCGAAATGGCCACTGCATCGCGGCGGCTCCGTGTCGCACCCAGTGGAATCCCTGAGACCGGCGTTTAGGGGCCGTCAGGTAGTAAGACTCACCAACAGTGGGCCCCTTAGTACCTCGCCACCCTGAATATGTCGGGTAGCTGGGCGGAGCATTGGAGGGCTTGACCTGATCGCCACAGGCCCTTATCATCGTACGTCGATTATCGAACGAAAGTTAACCCGGCAGCATATACTCGGCCGGGCCGTGAGAGGCGGTAAGATGTACGCGATCTTTCAATCCGGTGGGCATCAGTATCGCGCCGAGAAGGGCAAGATTATCGAGGTCGAGCGGCTCGCCGTGGAAAGCGGCGACTCGGTAGATTTCGAAGAGGTCCTGTTCTTGGGCGGCGATTCTGCAAGTGTAGGGCGGCCGCATGTCGCCGGCGCGATGGTCAAAGGAACAGTGCTCGGCGAATCTAGGGGCCAGAAGGTGATTGTCCAGAAGTACAAGCCGAAGCGCCGCTACAAGATCACACGAGGGCATCGCCAAAACTATACGCGCGTTCGGATCGACAATATTACGACGGACTGAACGCAGCTAGGGGATCGGTCATGGCACACAAGAAAGGTGGCGGCAGTACACGCAACAATCGCGATTCAGGGCCCCAATATCGTGGCGTGAAGCGCTATGACGGGGAGTACGTTCGCTCGGGCAACATCATCGTCCGTCAGTGTGGGACTCGCATCCATCCTGGTGACAACGTTGGCTTGGGCCGAGATTTCACGATCTTCGCCACCATGGACGGTTTCGTGAAATTCCAGGCACGCCCGCGCGGTCGGAAGCAGGTCAGCGTGTTGGAAACCCACCCGAACCGCGAACAGATCACCGCGGCGGAGTGACGTCGACTCACGATTGGGCGAAATCGAAAGTTTGATTGTGCCCCGGGCCGGGATTCACTTGCCGCCCGGGGCTGCGTCGTTCTAGGGGCCGTCTCGGGGCGGTGGAACGAAAGGGAGAATGGCGTCTAGAATGGTCTTGAGCGATCGCGACATCATCGAGCGCGTCGAGAAAGAAGGTATGCTCGAACCCTTCTTTCAAGAGCAGGTGAGCGAAGGCGTTGTCTCGTACGGCCTGTCCAGCTACGGCTATGACTTCCGTGTTGCCAACGAATTCAAGGTGTTCTCCAACGTCAACTACACCATGGTCGACCCAAAGGCTTTCGACGACAACTCCTTCGTCGACATCCTTACCGACGACTTCTGCATCATTCCACCAAATTCATTCGCACTCGCCAGAACCGTCGAGTATTTCCGAATCCCGCGTGACATCATCACCGTCTGCGTGGGCAAGAGCACTTATGCCCGCTGCGGCATCATCCTGAACGTGACGCCCTTCGAGCCCGGATGGGAAGGCCACGCGACGCTCGAGATTTCGAACACGACCCCTTTGCCCGCAAAGATCTACGCCAACGAGGGCATCGGTCAGGTCCTTTTCCTCAAAGGATCGAGCGAATGCATCACGTCATACAAGGATCGCAAAGGAAAGTACAATCACCAGATCGGAATCGTACTCCCTAAGGTCAGCCCAGTGATCGAGAGATGACTTCCATCGAAACCCGTCCGTGAACGACGATGTTGCAGTAACGATCGATATCAGCAATCGAAGGACGGGAATCGTTGTTTGGGGCAATGAGGGTCCGCTTGGCACACATGCACTCGGCACCGATCCGAACCGGACGGCGGACGAACTGGTCGTGCTTATGGCGGCGATGATCGATCAGGCTCCGGCGTCGGTAACACGGTGCGCGATCGCCTGCGTGGTCCCTGGTCTGGACTCAATCGTAGCGACGGCAGCGCGCACACTCTTCGAAGTGGACCCCCTCGTAGTACGGCCCGGCGTGCGCACCGGGCTAGACATCCGCACCGAAGATCCACGCGAACTCGGACCGGATCGTATCGCGAACGCCGTCGCCGCGATCGAGCAATATGGCAACCCCGTGATTATCATCGATATGGCCACGGCGCTTACATTCGATGTCGTGGGGTCGACGGGTGAGTATCTGGGCGCGATTATCGCGCCCGGCCCAGAGGTTGCATTGAGCGCGCTCGTCGATCGCGCCGCTCGTCTCGGGCCGATCGATCTTTCGACCGAATTGGAGCCGCCGGCGATAGCCGGTTCTACGGCAGACGCCGTGCGGACTGGCATCCTCGGCGGGGCGATCGGCATGATCGAGGGGTTGGTCGCGAGAATTCACGATGAGTTGGGGCCGTCTCCCGTCGTCGCTACTGGGGAACCTCCGCTTGCGCCGGCGATAGCCGCGCGGTGTCCTGTTATCGACAGTTTCGATCCGCTTCTGACGCATCGCGGACTATTGTCCATTTTGAAGGCGTCACACAACATATCGAACAAGATGCGTCCCATCCACGTTCTACCATGAGGTTGCCGTACGGCTCACAGCCGCCGGTTCCCAATCCGAGTCCGTCCGCTCAATTCATCGGGAGGGTCAACATGCGTCGCCTCACCTTCTTCGTCTTTGCGGCCGCTGCCGCCGGCTTCGCTTTCGGCCTCCTGAACGACATTTCACCTGCCTCAGCTCAGCGTCCACCGATCGATGCGGCGAACAGCATTGCACGCCACGGTCGCCGTTATGTCGTGCCCGCGATCGCGCCCCAAGGGGTTCGAAGTGCCACGGGTACGCTGAGGATCACCAACTACGGCTTCGAACCGACGAGCGTCGTAGTGGTTAGACTGGCTTCACCCGATGCGCTTTCCCCAATAGCGCCAGGTCCGGGGCTGTGCGGCCGTGGGCCGGACAGAATTGCAGAGGTCCGCTGCATAGGCGATATCGCAATCAACGCAACCGCCGAGATAGATCTAAGCGGAATGGCCAGCGGCTCGCTGATCGTGTACAGCCTCGACGCGAACGCCGGCCCTGACTGCGGTGGGCTGAGCGCGCTTGCCGATGGGAGTAGCACGTTGGCCGAATGGGAGGCTGGCACTTGGCACGGCGCGTTGGGCCAACGAATCGCCGTCGCGGCCGATCTGCAGAGCGGAAGCGATCGCGCCGCGATCGCCGGCATTGCGTCGAGCGGATTGGATGCGCAGCTCAGGCAACGGGATCCTTTTTCATATTCACCGGTTGCGGCGCACTTGAACAGCGCCGTCAGGGTAAGCGTTGTCAACGCGAGCAGCGACTGCGCACAGATCCGAAGCCTTTTAGGTCCGGAAAGCATGGGCGACGCATGCGTCGGACCGACAGTCGACATGTCGGAGTTACCTCCGTTCTCAAGCGGCTGGCTGACTCGCGGCACGGGACCCGCGCACGGACTCGCGCTCTCGGGCCGTGGCGAAGTCATCGCCTCCGCGGATCAGCTCGATTCGAGCGGATGGAAGAACGCATCGGCCCAAGTGCTTACGGGCGGTGCTTCGTCGGGTCAGATCGCCTTCCCGCTGGCAGTCGGGCCGCTAGCGGATTCAAAGACGACCCTTTGGGTGTCCAACCAGCATCCGACGGCCACCGCGCAGATCGACCTCCTGATGTGGGATGGGAACGGTTCGCTCAGAATCCCGTACAGCGACGCCGAACCGCTCTGCCCGGGGTCGACGCGCGCATATGACATCAATGCTCTTGCCGGAGTTATCCCACCGACCACAGGCAGAGGCGATGCCGCCGGACCGCCGTTGTTGTCCCTCAGGGTCGAGAGCACCGGCTATGGTATAGATACCGCCCCGCCGATAGCAGCGCAACTCGAGATCGAGTCTCCAGCAGGGACAGCCGCATATTCAGGACTAACCTATCCGTCAATAGTCGGCATCGCGGGCCGTCTCACAGAGGGCGATCGTCCGATCGCACGCGGCTTCGCCCGTGGTATCACTCTGGTGCCGGGTGTGATGGTGAACGTCGGGCCGGAGCGGCGCTCGACCGTGCTCGCGATCCAGGTCTTGAACCAAAATCCAATGGCCGAGCGCCAGGCGCGGGTCGATATTTACGACCTTACAGGCAGACTCGTCGTCGGCGACGTGGCCGTCCAACTGGGAACTGGCCCTGCCGGGTTCCTTGATCTTTCGACTATCGCGGGCCGAATCGGCGACGCAGGCCGGGCCGGCTTCGTCGGTTCGGCGGTCGTGCGGGGCGGACAGAATCAGGGAACGCTGGGCGTCGTCGCGCTTACACGGCCCACCGCCGCGCTCGATCGCGGCGGAGCGGTTCTCGAAGGCGATCAGCTGACGCTCGCGCAGGGCAACATCGTGCTGTTCGAACTCGACCCTTCGCTCCCTTCACCGACACCGCTTCCGACGCGATCAGGACCGACAGCCACCGCGACCACGCCGCCGGACGAGCCGACGCCGACTGCCCCAGTCGACACTCCGTTGGTTGTCCTTCTTCCATGGGTTGGCGCCGGCGAGTGACGGACCTGGGTTCGCCTTCGTGCAGGTCGTGAATCGAGGTGCTAGGCCACGCGGCGGCTACGTTCGCCGCGCGCTTATCTTCGGAATCGCGACAATACTCCTCGGGGTGTGCGGTCTAGCGGCTTCGCTTGCAATTGCGATGCGTTCCCCTGCCGGTAAGTACTATGTCGGGGTCGGACTTCTGGTCGGTGGCTTCGATTCCACGGCAGAGAAAGTCGCAGCCGATCTAGTTTCCCAGCGTCCGAACGATAAGGCGGCCTATTACGCGCTCCTAGCAACCGCGCAGCGACGACAGAACCGCGGCGACGCCATGCGGAAGACGCTTGAGGCCGCCGTCGCCGCGCTGCCGGATTCTTGGGACGCGCACTCGGATCGGTGTTGGTACGGCGCGTTGTTCGACGCCGCTGCAGACGTCCTCGACTCATGCGAAGTTGCCGTCAGCAGCGCGAGCGATCAACGCCATCGCGCGATCGGAAATGCGCGCCACGCCGTTGCCCTCGCCCTCGCCGACTCCGGCTCCGGCTCCAGCTCCGGCGGCATCGACGCCGCCCGCGATGCGATGCACCGCGCTTTCGACTCGTGGTCGGAGGCCGGCGTGAATACTGATCGGCTAAATCTGCCGTGGTCGACGTGGCGCGACGCGCTCGATGCGGGCCGCAATCCGTTCGACGCTGAAACGCTAAGGCGCGAGCGAGAGCGATTCTGAGAGCTGGCTGATGCTTGGCAAAACCACTTGTCCGAGCCACCTAGCGAACCTATAATCCGCCGCCCCGTGGAGGGGTCGCATAGTCCGGCCTAGTGCGCGCGTCTCGAAAACGCGTAGGGGTGCAAACCTCTCGTGGGTTCGAATCCCACCCCCTCCGCCAGAAATGCGAGGGCCCCGATTTCTACTATCGGGGCCTTCGTTCTTATCTCGGCGCCTGAGCGGCGCTTCGACACCATCAACCCGCAATCTGTGCCTGGGCGCAGTACTAGCCGCCTTGTCGATAAGTGATGGGCATATAGATCCACCTGTCGGGACCAGTGATCGGCGTGGCCGTCGCCGTCGTCGTCGTTGGAGTCGCCGTCGGCACGTCAAGCGTTGGCGTCGGGGTGTCAGGCGCCCCCGTTTCCGTAGGCGTCGGGCTAGGTGGAACACCTTCCAGAACCTTCACTTCCGGGTTCGGCAATGTGTACGTCGTCCTGAATCCGTCGCTGTACCCAACGGTTACTTCCGTCCGACGGGTCACCGGATAGGTCGCTCCCTCGCGGAGCATTTGAGCCTTGTATGTTATCCGTCGCCCGCCCGGCGGAACATCCGAATACGTCCAGAAAGCATCGGCGCCAAAATCGACGCGCGACGCGGGCGGCGACGCCGAGCTTTCGTCGAACACCACATTGTCTTCGAACGACTCCCAGAATTCGATACTGGTGACCGAGATCTCGCGCAGAAGCTTTTCGATCAGGATATCCATTACCGGTTCGATGCCGTTCGGCCCATCTGCCTCCACGCCCCACGCCCACTTGATTAAGACGGGATCTCCGGCGCGAGGACCACGCCAGCTCGGACAGCCGGCGTGACACAAACTCGCCGACTCGACGAAATGTGTGAAGCGAGCGTCCGGGAACATCAGGAAGACGAATCGAACGCCTGCATTGCGCGCGGCTTGAGTGACTGTCGGCATGTTTACTAAAGGCTGGGATGACTCCGAGCCGGCGACGACAATCATGACAACCTTCTCGTTGCCCAAGGTACCGCTCGTCAGCTTCTCGGTCGCGGTACGAAGTGCTCCAAGCAAACCGCGTGTGTCATCCTCTTCGGTGAGTCGAATGCCGTTGATAGCGCGGATCAAATCGTCGCGATCGCTCGTAAGGTTGCGCGAGATCGAATCATTTCGCGCGAACGTCACAAGCCCAGCTGACGACGTCTCCATGTTCATCGCGAGCACAAAGTCGCCGAGCGCAGCGCGCGTTGGCTCGAAGTAATCTTCCGTGCCCATCGTAATCGAGCGATCGACGACAAACATCACGTCGATCCCGATCTCGTCGAACGGACGGCACGCTGGATCAAACATAATATCGACGTCGACGGAGCCGCCCGCCCAAACTTCGGATGGCGCCACAGTCCGGTCCGAAAGTGGATGGCACCCGGGCGGTGCGACGGGCGGTGGCTCGTCCTGCGCCACCGTCGCTTCACTGTTCAAGAATACGAGGGCGGAAGCGACGAGCAACGTTGATAAAGCTCGCCATGAAACACGCCACGAAGGCGAGGCAAGCGTTCGGTTGTTTTGGCGAAAATAGAGAATGTACTTTAGATCCATTCGATTCACTCCAATGTGTCCGTCCGACGCCCGGCGCTCACGGTCAGCTAGGAGTTCAGCCACCGTGCGGATCGAACGGAAGAACGCTTGCCGTTCCCGGCACTCCGAAACCGGCTGGCCCGCGGCCGCAACGTACAGTTACAGCTGTATTACAGACGCGCGGGCCGATCGGATCAATCGGAGAGCGTCTGGTTCTTCATGACGAGCGGCATGTAGATCATCCAAACGCCTTCCGGGGTCTCGACCGGTTCAGATGTGTCGGTGGGATCCGGGACGTCCGGTGTTTCGGAAGTAGCAGGACCATCCGGCGTGTCGCTAGGCTCCGGCGTAACGGGAGTTTCCATCGGCGGAGGGCCATCCGGCGTCTCCGTCGCCACCGGCGTCAGCAACGCCGCTGCTGTCGCGGTCGCCGCCACGGGAGTTGCGGTCAAGCCTAGCTCGAAGTCACCGCAATCGCGCTCACGATTGCCGGTCCTAAAAATGCAGATCTCCTGATTCTCCAGAAGGATGGTTTCTATTGCGCCGTCGCCGAAGAACATCGCGATCTGAGGGCCGGGGTCGATTGTTATCGGTGACCTGAAGCCGCCCGAGCCCTCACGCGTATCGATCTTGTAGCGATAGCGGAACGAACCGCGCTGACCAGCGCCGATCGCCTCGCTCCAAGTGATATCGGAACCGAAAATCACGTTATCCGGTTCGCGCGGATCACCGCTGAAGTCCTGATACTTGTAGAAAGCGCTCTGTAGGAAGTCGTTGTAGTCGATATTATCGACTTGTTTGTTATTGAAAATTCTATCTCCGAGGCCCTCGAAGATCGCCGGAAGATCGGCGCCCTCCTCGCTCGCGGAGCGGAAATACCAGCCGCGCGAGGCGCAGTCCCGCATTCGGCCGTAGGATTCGAAGAGGGCGATGGTCACTACGGTCACACCCTCAGCCCTTGCGGCCCTGCAACTCGTGATCCAGTTCTCGACCTCGAGCGCAGCATCTCCCACAGGCGGAGCGCCCGCGTCTACGACGATCATTAGCGAAGGGACCGTCTTGTCTTCACGCGCTACCGCGTTGAGCTGCCCGCTCGCCGCGCGGATCGCTTTGGCCGCCCCCGACGCACCGCCAAGGTCGCCGCGAATCCGCTGAATCTGGCGGTTCAACTCGTCGACGCCTTCGACACCGCTCGAGATGGCGACGATTGTGAATGGGTCCTCCGCATAACGAGTGAGGCCGAAACGGGTGCCATTGTGCGGATCGAGGTTCAGGGCAAGCCGCGTCAAGGCATCCTTCAAGTTGTTCAAGGGCTCCCTGCCCCCGGCTGCGGCGCGGAGAAAGCCCGTGTCCTCTACCACGAACATCATGTCGACCTTGCGCGTCTCCTCGTTCGAACAATCAAACGAGTAGCTGGCCTCGACGTCAATCGTGCCGCCTTCCTCCACGACACGCGTGGAAACAAGGTGCTCGCCTTCCATGTCGCAAGGTGTCGGTCCGTCACCTATTGGCTCTGGTGTCGGCGCCCCTTGGGCTATTCGAGCTGCGGATACCGGCGTTGGCGACATCGCGACGAGCGCGAGGATTGCGCATACAGCGGCGGGAGCGAAAGCCCGTTTGAAGATGGCGGGGTAGGACATGGCGTAGATTCTCCCTCAGCGTGCCGTAAGTCGGCGCATCCGACATAGCATGAAGTCACCCGGTACTCGGCTGAATCTGCGGCAAGGGCCGGGTGAGAACGCCCCACTTGTACCGCAAACGGCCCGACCTTGCAACACCTAATGGCCTGCGTTCGCGTTCATTCAACGACATCCGCGTTCCGTCGCGAGGGCCAGATAGATCGATTCGAGTCGTGCGCCGTCGCGAGTCTCGAAGTAGCGAGTCGGATCACCGGCGACATCCCGAAGGAGATCCGAATCGAGCGAATCGCCGACGCCGATAGTGTAGACGGTGACACCGCTGTCACGGGCTTCGTTCGCAGCGGCGATCGCGGGCCCTCGTTCGGCCCGGCCGTCAGTCAACAGGATGATCGAACGCGGACGATCCAGAGTGGCGTACTCGGACGGAATCGGTCCCGGATAGGCGGCGGTTCCGCCTGCCCTCAAAGTCTCGAGCCCCATGAGCAGACCAAGGTCGATCCGACTGCCGGTACTGGTGTATCGAAACAGCGACGCTAATGCACTCTGTAGGGCCGCCAGAGAGGGAGTCAGATCCTGAATTCTGCGGGCCGTACCACCGAATGTGATGATGGAAGCGCGATCGGCTCCGAGGTTGAGCGCATCGACGAACCGGCTCGCGGCAAGCGTCGCTCCCATGAGGTGCGGCGCACCGTCGCCGGCTCGCTGGAGCATGCTCGTCGATGTGTCGATGGCGAGCACAAAATCGGCGCCGCGCAGATCGGGCTTGCACCAGGAGTTGATGGCCAACGGGAGATAGGCCGGCGAGAGGGCGACCGTCGGCTTCGGAGTTGAGGTCGGGGGCGGGGTGTCGGTCGGTGTTCCGGTCTCGGTCGGCGGAGGCACAACTTCGATGTCCGGGATCGGGAACGGGACAATTTGCGGCGCTCCGCGATCGAAAAGGAGTTCGACCTGAGAGTTTACGCTTGTCGGCATCAACCCTAGGCGCAGCGGCTCTAGCTCGAATGTGATCGTGACACCATTGGTTGGCCAAACATCGTAACGCCACGTGAGCGCGCCGTCGCGGATTCGGGCAGGCGGTATATCGGAACCCCAGACAAGCTCGACATCGCCGGCCGGAAGCTCGTCGTTCACAAAGCCTGATCGCAGATGCACGGTCGAGATGTTGCCCGCGACTTCGCGCAAAACGTCTGGATAGAGTAGGCTCGTACCCTCGACATAGAAGTGCTCCGGCGAGGTGGCCAGCGCTTCGAGGAAGGCGAAGTCCGCGTCGCCGAAGAGCGCGACCGACACGATCAAGACGCCGCGATCCTTCAAGCGCTGGGCTATCTCGAGCACTTCATCCGGGTCGCCTTCGTGATCGCTGCCGGCCATGATTATGACGACTTCGGAATAGGGGCCGTCTTCGCTGCCGCGTCTGGCGGCGGCCCGGTCGAGCATGTCTTCCGCGCCTCGAAGCGCTAGGAGCATGTTGGTGCCGGCACGCGGAAAGAAGCTGCCGGTCGCAGCTACGATCTGGGATGGGTCATCGGTCAGCTCCACAAGCATGTCGACGTGGCTGAAGTAAGCCAGAAGGCCGACCTTTGAGACGCTGAAGTCGATCTCGCCGACAAAGGCTTCGACCGCGCGTCGGAGATCGCCCATTCGGGGACCGCCGAGCGAAACGTTGTTGTCGGCGGCGAGGACGGCGTGGATCGGCAGGTCGACATCTTCACACAGAGCGTGGACCGTCATCGTCACGCGCGTCGTGTCGCCTAGGATGACTCGCTGGGGGTGCGCGATCGCATTTGTGCGCGCAAGGCATCCGCCGCCCGTCTGGGCGATCGCGTTCGACCCGAAACCGGCGGAATCGCCGCCCTTGAGGAGCAGAAGTGACGCGAAGGCAAGCGCGAAGAGCGCCGTCAAAGCCGTCATCCAGCCAGGATTTCTAGTCACTGCGAAGAGTATATCCACCGGCCGGGCTTATGGGCAATCGCTGTGCGGGCTGTCGCTGTGCTGCCTCCTTCATGCGGATCGTCAGAAGCACTCCGTAATCCTGGACGACTTCGTCGCCTCGACAGGATACGCTCGCAAGTACGCAATCCGTTTGCTGTCCGGTCCCGTCCGGCCTGTTGCCGAACCGAATCGCTGCCCGCGTGAGCGAGGGAATGGCTCGGTATCGCTGCTCGAATTCGTCGTAACACGCATATGGCCTGCGATTACGCCTTGCAAATCCCCCGGGTACTGCGTTCTCGAGTGACTGGTCCTCTCAAGGTATCTAACTTCATACTGTCGCACCCCCGCCTAGCGGCGCACAGACCGCTACCGAGTTCACCACACTAAGCCTCCCCCAAAAACTGGACAGGTCAATAAGGTGTAGAATCGCCGCAATCTAGAGGGAGAGTGCCATGTCTGGCAAGCGTCGAGCCTTCACCGCCGCGTTCAAAGCCAAGGTCGCCCTGGAGGCGATCAAGGGTCAGCGGACCCTAGCCGAGATCGCCCAACATTACCAAGTCCATCCGAATCAAGTCAGCACTTGGAAGGGCGAGGCGGTCGACCATCTCTCGGCGGCGTTCGAGGATGGACGACGTCGCAGAGAGGCCGTCGATGACACCGCCTTGCGCGATCATCTCTACCAGCAGATCGGCCAGTTGAAAGTCGAGCTCGACTGGTTGAAAAAAGGTTCGGGTCTCGTCGGTTGAGGAGGGGAGACGATGGATCGAACCCGAGCACCCGTCGATTGCGGTGTCGCGCCAATGCGAGCTGATCGGGCTGAGCCGGTCGCGCTACTACTTCCGGCCGGCTGGCGAATCGACGGAGAATCTGGTGCTGATGCGTCTGATCGACGAGCAGTACACGCGAACGCCGTTCTACGGCTCGCCGAAGATGACCGCCTGGCTGTGGAGGCAGGGGCGTTGCGTCAACCACAAGCGCGTCGAGCGACTGATGCGTCAGATGGGGTTGCGGGCAATCTGTCCTCGTCCGAAAACCTCAAGACCAGCGCCAGGACATCGGATCTACCCTTATCTGCTGCGGGATCTGGACATCGACCGGACTGAACAGGTCTGGGCCAGCG